>NZ_JBVKCG010000023.1:0-132536 GCF_055634995.1 Streptomyces sp. NPDC111744 | reverse complement strand
ACACGAGGAACGATTTCAAGGCGACTTCCGCACCCACCGCAAGAAGATCAACAACTACAACGCGTGACCGGCTCACGGAACTTGTGCCAGATCCCGGCCGAGGGCGTCCCACAACTCCTCGTCGGTGGCGTCCGGCCGGGCGAGCAGCAGGTTGGCGCGGACGGTGTCGTGGAAGAGGTGGCCGTCCTGGGTGACCATGCCGAGGGTGGCGCGCAGGGAGCGGGCGGTCAGGTCGCGGACGTCGACGCCGCCGATGCGCACGGCGCCGCCGTCGACGTCGTACAGGCGCGGGAGCAGCTGGGCGATGGTGGACTTGCCGGCGCCGGAGGAGCCGACCAGGGCGACGGTCTGGCCGGGTTCGGCGCGGAAGGAGATGCCGTGCAGGACCTCGGCGCCGCCGCGGCCGTCCAGGGTCGCGACCTCTTCGAGTGACGCGAGGGAGACCTGGTCGGCGGCCGGGTAGGCGAAGCGGACGTCCTCGAACTCGACGGCCACCGGGCCCTCGGGCACCTCGCGGGCGTCCGGCTTCTCCTCGATCAGGGGTTTCAGGTCGAGGACCTCGAAGACCCGCTCGAAACTGACCAGCGCGCTCATCACCTCGACACGGGCCCCGGCGAGGGAGGTGAGCGGGGCGTACAGCCGGGTCAGCAGCAGGGCGAGGGAGACGACGGCGCCGGGCTCCAGGCTGCCGCGCAGCGCGAACCAGCCGCCGAGACCGTAGACCAGGGCGAGGGCCAGCGAGGAGACCAGGGTGAGGGCGGTCATGAACACCGACTGGGCGGTGGCGGTGCGCACCCCGATGTCCCGGACCCGGGCGGCACGTGCCGTGAACTCCGCGGACTCCTCCTCGGGGCGGCCGAACAGCTTGATCAGGGTGGCGCCGGGTGCGGAGAAGCGCTCGGTCATGCGGGTGCCCATGGCCGCGTTGAGCGCGGCGGCCTCGCGCTGCATCCGGGCCATCCGGCCGCCCATCCGGCGGGCGGGCACCACGAACACCGGCAGCAGCACCAGCGCGAGCAGGGTGATCTGCCAGGACAGGGTGAGCATGACCGCGAGCGTGAGCAGCAGCGTGACCAGGTTGCTGACCACGCCGGAGAGGGTGTTGGCGAAGGCACGCTGGGCGCCGATCACGTCGTTGTTGAGACGACTGACCAGCGCTCCCGTACGAGTACGCGTGAAGAACGCGACGGGCATGCGCTGCACATGATCGAACACAGCCGTTCGCAGATCGAGGATGAGTCCCTCCCCGAGCGTCGCCGAGAGCCGCCGCCCGAACACCCCGAGCGCCGCCTCCGCGACCGCGACACCCGCGATCAGCAGCGACAGCCTTACGATCGTGCCGGTGTCGTGCCCCGACACGATCGCGTCGACGACATGGCCGGCCAGCACGGGGGTCGCGACGGCGAGCAGGGCCGTCACCACCCCGAGCAGGACGAAACGGACTATGCCGCCCCGGTGCGGGCGGGCGAAAACGGCGATACGACGCAGCGTGGCCCGGTCGAACGGGCGCCGCTCCTGCTGGGCGGTCATCACGCTGTGCAGCTGCGTCCAGGCGGTGGTCTCCATACTCATGGGAGAGAACGTAGGACCTCAAGCTTCGTTGAGGTCAATGTCCGCCCGCCGACCCCCCGTACGAAGGATCCGATGAGCCTCCCGAAGGCCCCGCCCGGCTCCGCGAAAGCCCAGATGAGCCTCCCCCCTCAGCCGCTTCCCGTCCGTCATCCGGTGTCTCCTCTTTCGCCACCCGCAGTTGGCGCGGCGCGGAGAACCTCTCCCGGTGTGACAGCGGTAAGATTCCCCGGCTTCCGTGAGGGCCGTCTCCCCCGACTGGCCCGCCGTATCCCCTGGCGGCCCGTCCTCACCCTGATTCCGCTCCTGCTGGTGGCGGTCATCGCGGTGCAGCACTGGTCGGTCCTCGTCGAGGGTTTCGGCCACCTCCGTGACGCCTCCTGGCCCTGGCTGCTGGCGGCGGGCGCCGCCACCTGTCTGACCTGGGTGGCCGCGGCCTTCACCCGGCAGGGCGCCGTGGTCCAGCAGCTGCCCCGCTGGCGGTTGCTGGCGACCCAGCTCGCGGCCGGATCGGCCAACCACCTGCTGCCCACGGGTCTGGGCTCGGGCGCGGTCAACCTGCGGTTCATGACCGTGTGCGGGGTGCCGCTCGCCACCTCCTCGGCCGCGCTCGCCCTGTACCTGCTCGCCGAGTCGGTGGCCCGGGTGGGCCTGATGGCCGTGTTCTTCGTGGCCTTCCCGGACGCGCTGCATCTGGGCAGCCTCCTCCCCGACGGGACGGTCGGACCTGTCCTGGCCATCGCCGGCGGGCTGGTGGCCGTGGCGCTGACCGCGCTGTTCCTCGTACGACGGGTGCGCGAGCCCCTGTTCCGCTTCGTGCGCTCCGCCCTGAGCGAGGCCCGCTCGGTGCACACACGTCCGTCCCGGGCGCTGGCGCTGTGGGGCGGCTCGCTCGCCTTCCCCGCACTCCAGGCGGCCGGTCTGGTGGCGGTGGGGCAGGCACTTGGCCTTCCGGTGCCGCCCGCGCACATGGCGCTGGCGTACCTGGCGGCCACGGTCGCGGTCGCCCTGATCCCCACTCCGGGCGGTCTGGGTTCCGTGGAGGCGGCGCTGATCGTGGCGCTGGTGGCCGCGGGCGGCCCGGTGGCGGTCGCCACGGCCGTCGTCCTCGCGTACCGGATCATCACCGTGTGGGTGCCGTTGCTGCCGGGAGCGCTGACACTGGGAGCGCTGGTGCGACTGAAGGTCATCTGACCGTTCCTGGAGACTGAGTGGGAGTGAGTCCTGTTGCCAGGATTCGTGCTCAGCCGAGCGCCCCGGACGGTGTTGGGCGTTCTGGTCGACCGCCTTCGCTCCGCGTCCGGCGCCGACGGATCGTGTCCGTGGTCCGGGGACGCGGGGGCGGTGTCCCTCACGCCCCGGGGTACCCGGTCGGGCCCGGACGGTCCGATGCCCGTAACGATCGCGCATTCGAGACAAGAACCTTCGTTCTCAACCCGGCACGTGCGCCCGCCACCGCCCGTGAACGCGCTCACGTACTGTCGATCCCCACCTGTTCACAACCCGGATGGCCCCCCGACGGAAGGAAACGCATGCCGGTCCGCCTGGAACGCAAGGGTCCTGTCACCACGGTCGTCCTCTCCCGGCCCGAGCTGCGCAACGCGGTGGACGGGCCGACGGCGACGGAACTGGTCGCCGCCTTCCTGGAGTTCGAGGCGGACGACGCGGCCCGGGTGGCGGTGCTGTGGGGTGAGGGCGGCACGTTCTGCGCGGGCGCGGACCTGAAGGCGATGGGCGGCGAGCGCGGCAACCGGGTGGCGGAGGACGGCGACGGCCCGATGGGCCCGACCCGGCTGCGGCTGTCCAAGCCGGTGATCGCGGCGGTCGCCGGGCACGCGGTGGCGGGGGGCCTGGAACTGGCCCTGTGGTGCGATCTGCGCGTCGCCGAGGAGGACGCGGTGTTCGGCGTCTTCTGCCGCCGCTGGGGCGTACCGCTGATCGACGGTGGCACGGTAAGGCTCCCCCGGCTGATCGGCACCGCCCGGGCCATGGACCTGATCCTGACCGGCCGCCCGGTCCCGGCCCCGGAGGCCTACGGGATGGGCCTGGCCAACCGCCTGGTCCCGCCGGGCCGCTCCCGCGAGGCGGCGGAGGAACTGGCCGCGTCCATCGCCGCATTCCCGCAGGCGTGTCTCCGCAGCGACCGGGCGTCGGTGCTGGACCAGGAGGGGCTGGACGAACCGACGGCGATGCTCGGTGAGGTCCGCCATGGCCTGGCCGTGTTGGCGGAAGGTCTGCAAGGGGCGGCGCGCTTCGCGGCGGGAGCGGGCCGGCACGGGTCCTTCACGGGCGACTGACCAGCCACTCCAGCACCGCACTGCCGGCCTGGACCCCCTCCCGGGCCGCAGACCGGGCGTCCTGGCCCGGATGGAGCAGGCCGCCGACAGCGAAGACACCCGGGCGGTCGGTGTACGGCCCGTCGGCGAGGGTGATCCGGGCCCGGCGGGCGAGTTCGTTCTCGGCGACGAAGTCCCCGGTGAAGACGACCGTGTCACAGGACAGGACGCCCGTACGCCCGTCGAGGTGCCGGATACGGACGCCGGACAGCCGTCCATGGCCCAGGATCTCGGTGACCGTCGTACCGGTGAGCAGCGGGATCCGGGAGCGGAGCCGGGTGTCCAGGGCACGGGCGGAAGCGGCGCTCGGCCGGTCGGTGACCATCGCGACGACCGCGGCGCCGGCGGCCCGTACCGTCCCGGCGGCCGCGTACGACACGTCCTCGGCCCCCACCACCACCGCCCGCCCGCCGATCGACTGCCGGTAGCGGTGCACCGCCTGCCGCAGTTCTCCTCCGGTGTAGACCCCGGCCGGCCGGGTGCCCGGGATCAGCCGAGCTGTGCGGGGCCGTTCCCGGGCGCCGGTGGCGAGCACCACGGCCCGTGCGGTGACCGTCTCGGCGCCCCGCTCGCTCACGGTGGCCAGGGAGAGCGGCCCGGTCCAGTCCAGGGCGGTGACTCCGGTACGGACCACCGCTCCCGCCCGCGCGGCCGCCTCGACGAGCAGGCGGGTGTACGCGGGGCCGGTCAACGGCCGGGTCCAGGTGCCGAATCCGCCGTGGGCGCAGTGCCGTGCCGCTCCCCCGGCCTCCTGATCCCGCTCCAGCACCGCCACCCGACCCGCCCCGGCGACCGCGAGCCGGGCGGCGGCCGCGAGACCGGCTGGACCTGCACCGACGACCAGGACATCGACCTGGGTTTCGACGGTCATCGGGTGCGCCCGGCCCTCTCGAACAGGTCGCGTACGGCGGCCCCGCAGTGGAAGCCCTGGCAACGGCCCGACCCGGCCCGGGTACGGCGGCGCAGCCCCGCCAGGCCGCGCGGCGGGATCGTGCTGGCGAGGGCGTCACGGATCTCGCCGAGGGTCACGCGCTCGCAGTGGCAGACGATGACATCTCCGCCCTGCCGGTAGGGGCGGGGGAAGGCCTCGCCGAGGTTCGGCATCCGGACCGGCTCCAGGTCGACGGGGTCCTTCAGGTCAAGACCCGAGTCCCGCAGCAGACCGGTGACATGGGCGGCGATGGCGAGCGAGGCGGTGAGGCCCGTGGAACGGATGCCGCCGACGGTGACACAGGCCTGTTCCGGGTGGGCGGAGATACGGTAGTCGTCGTGCTCGGTGGCCGCGCGCAGACCGGCGTAGACGGCGGTGACCTCCTCGTCGAGGAGCGCGGGCAGGATCCGGCGGCCCTTCTCGCGCAGCGCCGCCAGCCCCTCGGCGGTCGACTTGGTGGCGCTCCTGTCGTCCAGGTCCTCGGCGGTGGGACCCAGCAGGACGTTGCCGTAGACCGTGGGGGCGACCAGGACGCCCTTGCCGAGGGCGGTGGGGACCGGCAGCAGGATGTGCCGGACGAGGTCGCGGGCGAACTTGTCGTAGACGATCAGCTGGCCCCGGCGCGGGGTGACGGTGAAGGCGCGGTGACCTAGGAGACGGTCGAGGGTGTCGGCGTGCAGACCGGCCGCGTTGACGAGGTGGCGGGTGTGGAGGGGGCCGCGCGCGGTGGTCAGGGTGTGGACGCCGTCGTGCCGGCTCACCTGTGCCACGCGGGAGTTGAGGTGGAGGTCGACGCCGCCCCGCACGGCCTGGGTGGCGTAGGCCAGGGTCGTGCTCCAGGGGCAGATGATGCTCTCGCCGGGTACGTGCAGGGCGCCGAGCGCGCCGGGGCCGAGGTGGGGTTCGCGGGAGTACAGCTCGGCGGCGGTCAACAGGCGGGTGTCGTGGTGGTCGTTGCGTACGGCCTGCCGGGCGAGGCCCGGCAGGGCGGACAGCTGCTCCTCGTCCCAGGCCACCAGCAGGGCGCCGACCGGTTCGACCGGAATGCCGGACTCGGCGGCGTACGCGGCGAGAAGCCGGGAGCCCGCACGCACCAGGCGGGACTCCAGGGTGCCGGGGTGAGTGTCGAAACCGGTGTGCAGGATGGCGGTGTTGGCCTTCGAGGTGCCCTGACCGACGTCGTCCTGGGCCTCCGCCAGGGCGACCTTGAGGTGCGGGTGCCGGGCCAGTTCGCGGGCGATCGCGCTGCCGACGACTCCGGCGCCGACGACCGTCACGTCGTAGGGGACGGAGGGCAGCGGGCCTTCGGCGGTGACCGTCACCCGGGCGCTCCGGCTCCGGCGCATCCGAGCAACGCGGCGACGGCCGCCCGGAAGGCGCCCCGGCGGTCGGCGGCTTCGCCCGGTGAGATGCGCGGCTCGTAGACGGCGGACGGTCTGCCGTCCGGCAGGAAGTCGGTGGGGTCGGTGCCGAGGTAGGCCAGGGCGCCCACCCCGAGGGCGGTGGCGTCGGGCAGCGTGGACACCTCGACCGGGCGTTGCAGCAGATCGGCCTGGGTCTGCATGAGCAGGGCCGAGCGGGTGAGTCCGCCGTCGACGCGCAGCGCGGTCAGCGGTGCGCCGAGGTCGGTCTCGGTGGCTTCGGCGAGCTCCACCACCTGAGCGGCGAGGCCCTCGCACAGGGCGCGCACCAGATGCCCGGGGCCGGTGTCGAGGCCGAGCCCGGTGAGCGAGCCGCGCAGGTCACCGCGCCACCAGGGAGCGGCGAGCCCGGCCAGCGCGGGGACGAAGGTGACCCCGCCGGTGTCGGGGACGGTGCCGCCGACCCGGTCGAGGTCGGCGGCACCGGAGATCACACCGAGGTCGGTGAGCCACCGTACTGCGGAGGCGGCCGTGTACACCTGGCCCTCCAGGCAGTAACCGGTCTCTCCGGCGAGGCGCCAGGCGACACAGCTGACCAGGCCGGAGGTGCTGTGCCGAGGGGTGTCGCCGGTGTGCGCGAGCAGGAACGCCCCGGTGCCGTAGGTGCACTTGGCGCCACCGGGACCGGTGATCCGCTGGGCGAGGAGGGCGGCCTGCTGGTCCACGGCGAGTCCGGTGAGCGGGATCTCACGCCCGAACTCGTCCGTGGTACCGACGAGTTGGCAGTTGTCGACGATCTCGGGGAGGCGTTCGGCGGCCAGCCCGTAGAGGTCGAGCGCGCGGGGCGACCACCGCACCCGGTCCAGATCGAGGAGTTGGGTGCGGCCGGCGGTGGCGGCGTCGGTGACATAGGCGCCGGTGAGCCGGTGGACCAGCCAGGCGTCGGTGGTGGTGACGACTCCCTCGGTGGTGAGGTGGCGGCGGATCCAGGCCATCTTGGGCGCGGCGAAATAGGGGTCGAGGGGCAGTCCGGTGAGTGCCCTCAACTCATCGGCGTGTTCGGTGAGTTCGGCGCAGACGGTCTCGGCCCGGCGGTCCTGCCAGACGATCGCGGTGGTGAGCGGGCGCCCGGTGCCGGGGTCCCAGGCCAGGACGGTCTCGCCCTGGTTGGCCAGGCCCAGCGCGGTGACCGGTTCGCCGGCTTCGGCGAGCGCTCGGCGGCCGGCGACGAGCACCGAGTCGTAGAGCTCCTCGGGGTCAGCCTCCACCAGGCCGCCGGGCAGGTGCCGGGGCCGTATGGCGACGAAGCCGGTGCCGATGACGCCCCGTTCGGGGCAGATCACCAGGGCCTTGGTGCCGGACGTCCCCTGGTCGACGGCGAGCACCGGACCTGTCATCGAGCCTCCCTGGCGATCACTGCGCGACAGCCTGCCGCCGTGCGGCAGGCCGCGTCAACCAAGCGCGGTGTGGCGGAACTTCAAGCCGACGGATTCAGCCCGGTCTCGGCGGACGGGCTCGGCGGTGCGAACCTTCGTGCGGATACGGCCCTGCGAATACGGCAGGATGAGCGGTTGCACAACCGAATGGGAGGTAACCGGTGAACCGAGCGCTCACCGTCGAGGACCTGGTCCTGGCCGGCATCGCCCTGGCGGCGGGGCTGTTGCTGGCCTTTCTGTCGCGCGGCATGTTGCGCTGGCTGGCCAAGCACGCGAAGCGGACCCGTTGGAGCGGTGACGACGTCATCGTGGACGCGCTGCGCACGGTGGTCCCGTGGGCGGCGCTCTCGGGCGGCGCGGCGGCCGCCGCGGCGGTGCTGCCGCTGACCAGGACGGTCCAGCACCACACCAACCAGTGCCTGAAGGTGCTGCTCATCTTCGCGGTGACGGTCTCGGCGGCGCGGGTGATCGCCGGCCTGGTGCAGTCGGTCACCCAGTCCCGCTCCGGGGTCGCCGGTTCGGCCACGATCTTCGTGAACATCACCCGGGTGCTGGTCCTGGCGATCGGCTTCCTGGTGGTGCTCCAGACGCTGGGCATCTCCATAGCGCCCCTGCTCACCGCCCTGGGAGTCGGCGGTCTCGCGGTCGCGCTCGCGCTCCAGGACACCCTGGCCAACCTCTTCGCGGGCATCCACATCCTCGCCTCCAAGACCGTCCAGCCGGGTGACTACATCCAGCTGAGCAGCGGGGAGGAGGGCTATGTCGTGGACATCAACTGGCGGCAGACGACCGTCCGTCAGCTCTCCAACAACCTGGTGGTGATCCCCAACGGCCAGCTGGCGAAGACGAACATGACCAACTACACCCGCCCAGAGGAGCAGTTGACGATCCTGGTGCAGGTGGGCGTGAGCTACGACAGCGACCTGGACCACGTCGAGCGGGTCACGCACGAGGTCATCGCCGAGATCATGACCGAGATCACCGGCGCGGTTCCGGAGCACGAGCCCGCCATCCGCTTCCACACCTTCGGCGACTCGCGGATCGGCTTCACGGTGATCCTGGGCGTCGGCGAGTTCAGCGACCAGTTCCGGATCAAGCACGAGTTCATCAAGCGCCTGCACCGCCGCTACCGCAAGGAGGGCATCCGCATCCCGGCCCCGACCCGCACGGTGGCGCTCCAGCAGGGGGCCGTGGTGATTCCGCAGCAGCGCACCGGGGAGGAGGCACTGACCGAGTAGTCCGGTCCTTCCAAGGCCCACAGTGGACCCGTGGGCGAACCCGTGGACGATCAAGGCAGAGCGCGGCGGGCGGCGATCGACCGGCTCGTCGGCCCGCTGAAGACCAATATGCCCGAGGCCGGCGACTTCGGCTTCGAGGCGATCCCACGGATGGGCAACGCGGTCCCGATGCTGGTGCACAACGACGGCGACACCGAACCCCAGCTGTGGCTGGAGCCCTTCGGGCAGGACTACTGGCTGCGTCCTGGGGAGGCCGTGTGCGTCACCCCGTACGGGACCTGGAACGATCATCCCTTCGAGACGAGCCACGAGAAGGACCGTCTCACCCTGTGGGCGACGTCCTGGTTCGCGACCGTCTCGGACACCGACGGAAACGAGTTCCCCCCGGGGCCTCAGGGACCCCGGTTAGGCGCCGATGGTCACAGGGTGGCCGAGTTGTCGTGGTGGTGGCCGCCGCGCGGGCTGTGCGGGGTGGCCGGCGGAGAAGGGGCGCGCGAGGGCCGGGGGCCCGTGGCCGCTGCGGTCGCCGGACCGAGCAGGGCGGCCGTCGGGGCCGACACTCCGGTGCGATGTCTCATGGTCCGCTTTCGCTCGGGCGGCGGGGGGTCTGTCGGGCCGCCCGAGCGAGGTCAGCTCGCTTGTCATGGCCACCCTTTTGACCGATCCGGTCGCCTGTCGTATGACAGTCGGATCTCTCGAGTCGCGGACCCCTGTCGAGCCCGGGTCGTTCACGAGATATCTTGATGTCGAGCAATGTTGCAGACGTGGAGCGGAGCACCCGGTGACTGACTCGACCATCATCTACACCTACACAGACGAGGCCCCGGCCCTGGCGACGCACTCGTTCCTGCCGGTGATCCAGGCGTATGCCTCGCAGGCCGGTGTCGCCGTGGACATCCGCGACATCTCGCTGGCCGGGCGTATCATCGCCCATTTCCCGGAGTACCTGAACGAGGACCAGCGCATCCCGGACGCGCTGGCCGAACTGGGCGATCTTGCCAAGACGCCCGAGGCCAACATCGTCAAGCTGCCGAACATCTCGGCGTCGATCCCGCAGCTGAAGGCCGCCGTCGCCGAGCTCCAGGGCAAGGGCTACGCGCTGCCGGCCTACCCGGACGACCCGAAGACCGACGAGGAGCGCGAGATCCGCGCCCGCTACGACAAGGTCAAGGGTTCCGCCGTGAACCCGGTCCTGCGTGAGGGCAACTCGGACCGCCGCGCCCCCGCCTCGGTGAAGAACTACGCCAAGACCCACCCGCACCGCATGGGCGCCTGGAGCTCCGACTCCAAGACCAACGTGACCACCATGGGCGAGAACGACTTCCGCTCCACCGAGAAGTCCGTGGTGATCTCCGAGGCCGGCTCCCTGAAGATCGAGCATGTCGCCGAGGACGGCACCACCACCGTCCTCAAGGACTCCGTGCCGGTCCTGGCGGACGAGGTCGTCGACGCCTCCGTGCTGCACGTCGCGCAGCTCAACGACTTCCTGGCCGCGCAGATCGCCCGCGCCAAGGAGGAGGGCGTGCTCTTCTCCGTGCACCTGAAGGCCACGATGATGAAGGTCTCCGACCCGATCATCTTCGGTCACGTGGTGCGTGTCTTCTTCCCGAAGACGTTCGCGAAGTACGGCCAGACCCTCAAGGCGGCCGGTCTCAGCCCGAACGACGGTCTGGGCGGCATCCTCAAGGGCCTGGAGAACCTGCCCGAGGGCGCCGAGATCAAGGCCTCCTTCGACGCCGAGATCGCCGAGGGCCCGGCCCTGGCGATGGTCGACTCCGACAAGGGCATCACCAACCTGCACGTGCCGTCGGACGTCATCATCGACGCCTCGATGCCGGCCATGATCCGCACCTCGGGACACATGTGGGGCCCGGACGGCCAGGAGGCCGACACCCTCGCGGTCATCCCGGACTCCTCCTACGCCGGTGTCTACCAGGCCGTGATCGAGGACTGCCGGGCCAACGGCGCCTACGACCCGTCCACCATGGGCTCGGTCCCGAACGTGGGCCTGATGGCGCAGAAGGCCGAGGAGTACGGCTCCCACGACAAGACGTTCGAGATCGCCACCGCCGGCACGGTCCGCCTGGTCGACGCGGCCGGCAACGTCGTGATCGAGCAGCCGGTCGCCGCCGGTGACATCTTCCGCGCCTGCCAGACCAAGGACGCGCCGATCAGGGACTGGGTGAAGCTGGCCGTCACCCGCGCCCGCGCGACCGGCGACCCGGCCGTCTTCTGGCTGGACGAGGGCCGCGCCCACGACGCGCAGCTGATCGCCAAGGTCGAGCAGTACCTGCCGGAGCACGACACCGAGGGCCTGGACATCAGGATCCTGGCGCCGGTCGAGGCCACGAAGCTGTCCGTCGAGCGCATCCGCCGCGGCGAGAACACCATCTCCGTCACCGGCAACGTGCTCCGTGACTACCTGACCGACCTCTTCCCCATCCTGGAGCTGGGCACCAGCGCCAAGATGCTGTCGGTCGTCCCGCTGATGGCGGGCGGCGGCCTGTTCGAGACGGGCGCCGGCGGTTCCGCGCCGAAGCACGTCCAGCAGCTGGTCAAGGAGAACTACCTGCGCTGGGACTCGCTCGGCGAGTTCTTCGCCCTGGTGCCGTCCTTCGAGCAGTACGCCGACTTCACCGGCAACGCCCGCGCCAAGGTGCTGGCCGACACCCTGGACCGGGCGACGGCGACCTTCCTCAACGAGGACAAGTCCCCGACCCGTCGCGTCGGCGGCATCGACAACCGCGGCAGCCACTTCTACCTGTCCCTGTACTGGGCGCAGGAGCTGGCCCGGCAGACCGACGACGCCGAGCTGGCCAAGGCGTTCGCGCCGCTCGCCGAGACGCTGACCGCCAACGAGCAGAAGATCGTCGACGAGCTGCTCGCCGTCCAGGGCTCCCCGGCCGACATCGGCGGCTACTACCAGCCCGACAAGGCCAAGGCGGACGCGGTCATGCGCCCGTCGGCCACCTGGAACACGGCGCTCGCGTCCCTCTGAGCCGAAGCTCCGGCCCTGAGCACCCGCTGAGCATTACTGGTTGAAGTCTCCGCCCCGGCAGGCATCCCGCCCGCCGGGGCGGAGCCATGTCGGGCAGTGTGGCGTCCAGGAGCCGGGCGGAACGGCAACGCGACGGGCGTCGGTGCGCGACGCCTGGGGCGGCCCCGCTCGTGCCGGACCGAGGGCTCACCACTCGCGGGTCGCGATCAGCTCCTCGGGATGCGCGTCCTCGAAGCCGTAGGCCTGGGCGATGACCCAGAAGTCGCCGCCTGTCTCCTCGCGAGCCACCGTCTCGATCTCGCTGCCGGCCGCCTCGAACTCCGCTTCCAGGGCGTTGAACTCCTCCGTGGCCGCGTGGGTCCGGTCCCACGTGGTCGGGGAAGTACTCGTCCTCGTACATCCCCTCCGGGAACGCGTGCCCGGTGATCCGGGGATCGCTGACCGGCATACCGTTGCCCCCACCTTCGTCGGTCCTCGATGTGGCACCTTGATACTGCACCCTGCCACTGACAACCCCGGGAGCCGCCCGTGTCCCAGCCGACGTACGAACTCCTGCCCGGCGCCGGTGAGTCGCCCGTGATCCTGCATGTGCCGCACTCCGCGCGGGCGGTCCCGGCCGGCGTGCGCACGGACATCGTGCTCGACGATGTCACGCTGGAGCGGGAGTTGGACCACATCACGGACGCGCACACGGCGGACATCGCGGCAGCCGCCGCGGGGCTGGCCGGGGTGACCCCCTGGCGGTTCGTCAACCGGCTGTCGCGGCTGGTGGTGGATCCGGAGCGGTTTCCGGACGAGCGGGAGGAGATGCTCGCCGTCGGGATGGGGGCCGTGTACACGCGGACCACGCATCGGGCCGTGCTGCGGGACGAGCCGTTCGATCCCGGGCCGTTGATCGAGCGGTACTTCCGGCCGTACGCCCGGGCGATGACGGAGGCCGTCGCCGGGCGGCTGGCCGCGACCGGGCGGGCCGTGGTGATCGATGTGCACTCCTATCCGAGCCGGGCGCTGCCCTATGAGCTGCACGGGGCGGGTCCGCGGCCGCCGGTGTGTCTGGGCACGGACGGCTTCCACACCCCGGCCGAGCTGACGGAGGCGGCGCGCGAGGCCTTCGCGGGGTGCGGGGAGACGGGGCTGGACAGCCCGTTCGGCGGGGCCTATGTGCCGCTGGAGTTCTACGGGTGGGACGCGCGGGTCGGCGCTCTGATGATCGAGATCCGGCGGGACCTCTACATGACGGAGCCGGGCGGTCCGGCGGGGCCGGGAGCGGACCGGCTCGCCGCCGCCCTCGCCGCGCTCGTGGACTCCGTCGGCCGCTGACCCTCCGGCTGGAGCATTCCCGCAGGACACGTGGTGAGGACCGTACGACCGTGGAGGCATGACCACGGAGATGACCGGGCCCACGACCACGGAGCCGGCCGAGCTCACGACGACGGAGTTGGCGCCGCCCACCACTACGGAGCCGCCCCAGCCCGTCTGCCCGGTGGCGCCGCCGGTACGGGACTGGCCGGCGCTCGAACTGGAGGGGACGGAGTTCGACCCGGTCCTCGCCGCCCTGATGCGGGAAGGCCCGGTGACGCGGATCCGGTTGCCGTTCGGCGAGGGCTGGGCGTGGCTCGCCACCCGGTACGAGGACGTCAGGACCGTCACCAACGACCCGCGGTTCAGCCGTACCGAGGTCACCCGGCGCCAGGTGACCCGGCTCGCCCCGCATTTCCAGCCCCGTCCGGGCTCGCTGGCCTGGGCCGACCAGCCCGACCACAACCGGCTGCGCAAGCCGATCGCCGGTGCCTTCACGGGCGGCGCGATGAAGCGGCTGCGGCCCCGGGCGCAGGAGATCCTCGACGAACTGGTCGACGGCGTCGTACGGGACGGGCCGCCCGCCGATCTGACCGGGCGGGTCCTTGAGCCGTTCCCGATCGCCGTGGTCAGCGAGGTGATGGGGGTGCCGGACGCGGACCGGGAGCGGGTGCACGCCTGGACCCGGCAGATCATCTCCACCTCCGGCGGCGCCGAGGCCGCCGACCGGGCCAAGCAGGGACTGTACGGCTGGATCACCGAGACGGTTCGCGCGCGGGCCGGCAGCCCGGGCGACGATGTCTACGCGCTGCTAGGGGGCGCGGTGGCCCGGGGCGAGATCGGCGAGGAGGAGGCCGTCGGGCTGGCCGGTCCGCTGCAGATCGGCGGCGAGGCGGTCACCCACAACTGCGGGCAGATGCTGTACCTGATGCTCACCCGGCCGGAGCTGTCGGCGCGGCTGCGGGATCCGGCGGCGGAGCGCGGGCCGGTCCTTGACGAGCTGCTGCGCTGGATCCCGCACCGCAGCACGGTCGGGCTCGCCCGGATCGCCCTGGAGGACGTCGAGCTGAGCGACGGCACCCGGATCGAGGCCGGCGACCCGGTGTACGTCTCCTATCTCGCCGCCAACCGCGACCCGGACGTCTTCCCCGACCCGGACCGTATCGTCCCCGACCGCGAGCCCAACCCTCATCTCGGCTTCGGCAACGGCCCGCACTACTGCACCGGCGCGGTCCTCGCCCGGCTGCAGACCGAGCTGCTGGTCGACACCCTCCTCGACCGGCTGCCGGGGCTGCGGCTCGCGGTACCGGCCGAGGACGTGGAGTGGCGCCGCAGGACGATGATCCGGGGGCCGCTGACCCTGCCCGTCGCCTGGTGAGACGGAGCCGGACTCAGGCCCGAAGCCACTCCGTGACGATCACGTCCCCGCCGGTCCGCAGCCGGAGCGCGAACGGTCCGGCGGGCGGGGTGTCACTGGCGAAGCGGCCCATGCCGTCGGCCGTGAGCGAGCGCGCCGCCGCCGGACCGCCGAGCACCTCGATACGCGCCGACTGCGGGGGCAGCACCTGGCCGAGCAGCCCGTCGCCGGTGACCTCGACGTCCACGGTGAGCTCGCCCGCCTGGAAGGTCAGCATCCGGGGCGGGTCCTCCGCTCCCCTGACGGGGATGGCGTCGACCAGGGAGTCGAAGGTCAGCTCGGCGACCCGGGCGTCCAGGTCGTGCAACGCATAGGCTTCCATGGCCAGTTGGAGCAGCCCGGCCGGGAGCGGGTCGAGGACGGCGGCCGCCTGGCGGAGTTCCTCCTCCAGGAGGTCCACGTCGAACTCGGTGCCGTCGAGGTCCTCCTCCACCGGGAACCCGTCGTCGCTCATACCGCTCCCCTCGCGTCGAGCCGGGCCCGCAGCCGGCGCAGACAGCGCTGGCGCAGCGGGCCGATGCTGCCCACCGCGATGCCCAGCGCCACGGACACCTCGACATAGCTGGGCGGCGGCGAGGCCATCAGGACGCGCAGCAACTGCCTGCACCGGGCGCCGAGTTCCTCGAACTCCTGCCACAGCAGACGGATCCGCTCGGCCTGGTCCGCCTGGTCCTCCGCGTCGATCAGGGACTGTTCGGGCGTGCGGTCATCGCTGACCCGGTCCAGGACCTGTAGATCGTCGGTCGGCAGCAGCCGGGTCAGCCCGCGGATCACCTTCAGGCACTCGTTGCGTGCCGTGCTGGCCAGCCAGGAGCCCGCCTTGTCGGGCTCCCGGATGCGGCCCAGGTGCTGGGCGAAGCGGAACCACACGGTCTGGTACACCTCGTGCCCGTCGGCGTCGGAGAGCCGATGCGCGCGCACCACGGACCACACCAGTGGGCTCAGCCCTTCCACGAGCGCCTTCCAGGCCGCCGCGTCGCCGTCGACGGCGGACTGGACCAGCGCGCCGACCTCTGCTCGGTCCACGGTCCCACCCCTCGTGTACGGCAAGTCATCGTACGCCGTGGAGGGGAGTGTTCCGGAACTCAGGCCGCGGGAGCCAGCCGTACGACCGGGACCGGCTGCCAGCTCGCCGGGCGGAGCGCCGCTACATGGGCCCCGCGCACCTCGGCGTAATCCGTGATGCTCTCCAGGAGCCGGGTGCGCGCGGCGCGCGCGTCGGACTCCTTGTGCGCGGTCATCCGGGCGGCGACGAGGCCGGCGGCGATGGGGGTGGCGAACGACGTTCCGCTCCACTGTGCGAACCCTTCGAACATCACTTGGTCCGGTTTGCCGGGGCCGGTGGTCCCGGTGTCGGTCAACGCGCCGGTGTGGCGCGGGTACTGGCAGGTGCAGGCGTAGGTGAAGCCGAACCGGCAGGCCTCGTAGGTGGTGTGCTGGTACACGTACGGCACGGGCGCGTCGAAGCCGGCCAGGGAGCTGGTGAGTTGCTCGCCGGGGGCGTAGACCTTGACCCAGCCGCCGTGGTTGGTGAAGCAGGCGCCGTACTCGCCGTCGCTGCGCAGCGCGCCGACCGAGAGGACGGCGTTCTCGTAGCCGGGCAGGTCGGCGTAGGCGGCGGGCCAGAACGGGGTGGCGCTGCCGTTGTTGCCGGCGGCGGCGACGAGCAGGGTGCCGGGCTGGTCGCGCAGGGCCTGCATGAAGTTTTCTACGCCGAGCAGTCCGTCGGTGTTGCCGTTCGGGGTGCCGGCGGAGAGGCTGATGACATCCGGCCAGCCGTGCCGGTCGACTGCCTCGAAGAGCTTGGCGCCGAACTCGGACTCCAGGACGGCGCCCGCGTCGTTGAGGGTGTTGGTGACGGTGATGTCGGTGTTGGGGGCGAGGGCGGCGACGAGTCCGGCGATGAACGTGCCGTGGCCGACGTACTGCTGGAGGATCCCGTCGGCGTCGGTCTCAGCCAGTTGCGGGTCTCCCTGGACACGGTCGAGGAGCGGGTAGGTGCGGTAGTCGTGCACCAGACCGGTGTCGACCACAAGCACGCCGACGGCCGTGTCGGGGTCGTAAGTGCCCTCCACCGGCTGCGGGTTGGGTGTCTGGGTGAGCAGCGCGGGCAGCGGCTCACAGGGGTTGCAGGCGTTGACCGTGGTGGACACGACGTGGTTACGGCTGACCAGGCGGCGGCCCGTGCGGCCCTCCGCCTCCCGCAGGGCGCGCAGCGCGTGGCCGACGGCGCGGTCGCCGGTGCGGTCGCCGTGGTTCGGGTCGCCGACCTGGATGCGGGTGATCCCGGTGCGGTTGGTCTCCGGGCCCGCCCGGCGCACGTGGTCGGCGACCAGGCCGGTGGTCGCGGTGAAGTGGGCGCGCACGGTGTCCTCGACAGCCCGTGCCTCCTCGCCGTCGCGGGCGAGGACGACCCCCTTCTCGTAGAAGAACTCGGCGGAGTCGTCCGGCCCCATCGCCAGTGGAACGTCCGGCATGGAGCGCTGGATCTGGTCGAACTGCTCGTGGAATCGTCGAGGTGCCATGGCCTGTCGTCCTCCCCCGGAAACGGCGTTCTTCAGTCAGAGTCTCGCGCCCGCCGTCTGATACAGCGCCAAACCAGTGGGGCATGTATGCCCAGGCCACTACCATCCGAGGGGTGACTGCGCGAAGCGAATCGGTAACGGAACTGCTGCCGATGGTGTTCGCCGCCCCCGGCGAGGCCCTGGCGCGGGCGGAGCGGGTCCTCCAGTCCGATCCCTCGCCGCTGGACGCGTCCGTCGCCCACCAGGTCATCGGCATCTGGCAGCGGGACTTCGGGGACCTCGGCGTCGCCCTGGACCATCTGCGGCGCGCCCGGGACTGCGCGGCACGCGCGGCCTCCCCCGAGCGGGAGGCGGACGTCCTCGCCACCTTGGGCGTCGCCCTGGTGCACGCGGGACGCACCCGGCAGGGGCTGGCCGCCTTCGAGCGGGGAGTCGCCCTGGGCAGCGGCCACAACCGGGCGCAGGTGCTGTACCGGCGGGCGTACGTCTGGTGGGTGCTGGGTCGGCACCGGGAAGCCCTGGAGGACGTACGGCGGGCGATACCGGTGCTGCGGCAGGCCGATGACGTCATCTGGACGGCCCGGGCGCTGACGCTGCGGGCCACGGTGCATCTGGCCCTTGGCGCGGTGGACCGGGCGGACGCGGACTTCACGGCGGCGGAGAGGCTGTGGGAGACGACGGGCCAGGAGCACGACAAGGCGGACGCCGTGGAGAGCCGGGGCCTGGCCGCGTTCCGGTCGGGCGACATTCCGGCGGCGCTGCGGCTGCTGGCGGAGGCCGAGGAGCGGTACGCCGAGCTGGGCACGCCTACGTTCATGCTGTACATCCGGCGCTGCGAGGTGCTGATGGCGGCCGGTCTCGCCCCCGAGGCGCTGGCCGAGGCCGATGCGGCGATCGCGGCGCTGGACCGGCTGGGCGGGCAGTCCACCCGGAAGGCCGAGTTGCTTCTGGCCGCCGCCCGGGCCGCGCGTTCGGCGGGTGACGCGCAGACCGCCATCGCCCGCGCGGCCGTCGCCGTACGGCTCTTCGCGGGGCAAAGGCGGACCTGGTGGGAGACGCATGCGCGGCTCGTGCTGATCGAGGCGCGGGTGGCGTGCGGGGCCGCGTCGGGGCGGCTGGTGCAGGACACGGCGGCGGTCGCCGAGAAGCTGGCGTCGTTCGGGGCGCCGGCCGCGCCGGAGGCCTCGCTGCTCGCGGGGCGGATCGCGCTGGCGCTGGGCTGGACGGCGGACGCGGAACGGCATCTCGCGGTGGCCGCGCGCAGCAGACACGGCGGACCGCCGCTGGCCCGGATGACCGGCTGGGCGGCCCAGGCGCTGCGCGCCCGGGCGGCCGGTTCACGGCGGGGCGTTCTTGAGGCCTGCCGGCGCGGCCTCGACGTCCTCGACGACCACCGGATGACCCTGGGCGCCTCGGAGTTGCGGGCCCGGGCCACCGCGCAGGGCGCGGAGCTGGCCGCGCTTGCCCAGCAGGCGAGCCTCGCGCACGGCGGCCCGCGCCGGCTGCTGGAGTGGAGCGAACGCTGGCGGGCCACGGTCCTCTCCACTCCCCCGACCCGGCCGCCCGCCGACCCGGCCCTGCTCACCTCGCTCACCGCGTTCCGTGAGATCGCCTCCCGTGCGGAGGACGCCCGCAGGCAGGGCCGCCCGGTGCCCGCCCTGGAGCGCGAACAGCGCCGCCTGGAACGGGAGATCCGCTCCCGCACCCACCACATCCGCGGCGACGCCCCCGGCGAGGGCGACCGCTTCGACCCGGCCCGGCTCCTCGACCGGCTCGGCGACGCCCGCCTGGCCGAACTCGCCGTCATGGACGGGCGGGTGCACATCCTGCTGTGCGGACAGGGCCGGGTACGGCGCTTCGAGGGCGGCCTGCTGGCGGAGGCGGTCGCCGAGGCGGAGCACGTCCAGGCCGGGCTGCGGCGGCTCGCGCATCCGGGCGCGGAGGGACGGCTCGCGGTGGTGGAGGCCGCCGGGCGGCGGCTGGAGGAGCTTTTGCTGGGCACGGCGGCGGATCATCTCGGCTCCGGACCGGTGGTGATCGTCCCGCCGGGGGCGCTGCACCGGGTGCCGTGGGCCCTGCTTCCCTCCCTGCGGGAGCGGGTGCTCAGCGTGTCGCCGTCGGCGGTGAGCTGGCTGCGGGCCCGGGAGACCGAGCCGCCGCCGGGCGGCCGCCATGTGCTGGTCCGCGGGCCGGGACTGGCGACCGGGGGCGCCGAGGTGCCCGAGGTGGCGGGCCAGTACGCGACGGCGCGGATCCTTGAGCATGCGGAAGCCCAAGTACCTCGCGTTCTGGACGAGTTGGACGGGGCGGCGCTGGCGCACATCGCGGCGCACGGCACCTTCCGCGCCGACAGTCCGCTCTTCTCCTCGCTGCGCATGGCCGACGGCCCGCTGATCGTCCATGACTTCGAGCGCCTCGCCCGCAGCCCCTACCGGATCATCCTCTCCAGCTGCGACACCGCCCGCCTCGCCTCGGTCGGCGCCGACGAACTACTCGGCCTCGTCACGGCGTTGCTGCCGCTGGGGACGGCCGGAGTGGTGGCGAGCAGCGCGCCCGTCAACGACGCGGCCGTGGTCCCGCTGATGCTGGCCCTCCACAAGGGCCTGGGCGCCGGCCTGTCGCTGGCGGAGGCGCTGCGGGACGCCCGGGCCGCCCTGCCGGGCGACGCGGTCCACCAGGCCACAGGATGGGCGTTCGCGGCCTTCGGGGCGGCCTGAGCATCAGCGACCGGAGCTGCGATCGCCCTTGGACGCACCGCTCAGGCCGACTTCTCCTCGGGCTGCTCCACCAGCCACGGCAGCGCCGACCGGTCGCTGGCGCCCAGTCGCGTGTACGCGCTGTAGAGGTGGTTGCCCACCGTCCGTACGGACAGGGTCAGCCGTTCGGCGATCTGGCGGTTGCTGAGTCCTGTCGCGGCCAGCGTGACGATCTGGCGCTGCCGGGCGGTGAGTTCACCGAGGACCAGGCCGGACAGGGCCGGGGTGCGGGCTCCCTGGCAGCGCCGGGCGAGGGCGACGGCGCGGGTGCGGGACAACCGGGCGGCGCGCGGGTCCCGGTGCGCGCGGACGGCCTGGGCGTGGGCCTCCGCCGCGAACAGCAGCAGCCCGCGTGCGGCCAGCACCTCGGCGGCCCGGTCCAGGGCGGGCCCGTCGCCGCGGGCGAGGGCCTCCGCATGCTGGGCCAGGACGCCGTCCAGCCGCCCGGCGGCCCCCGCCGGCTCCCCCAGCCGTACTGCGCCGTAGTGCGCGAGACCCCCGTCCCCGCGCACTACGGCAGCTTTCCCCGACTCGGCGACGGCGCAGGCGAGTTCGGTACGGCAGGAGGCGTCGCCCGGCGCCGCCCGCAGTCCCTCCCTCGCCCACGCCGCCGCCTCTCGCAGCTCCCCCCGAAGCCGCGAGTACCGGGCACGCACGGCCGCGTACCCGGCCGGTACGGGCAGGCCTCCCGCCGCCAGCCACTCCCCCACCGGGGCCGGCACCTCCCGTACGTCCAACTGGTCGACACAGATGGCGAGTTGCTCTTGCTCGTCCTTCAGGGCGGGCTCGCACTGACTCGGGGTGCGGGCCAGGCGGCGGGCCCGGAGCCGGCCCGCGCGGGCCCGCAGCGCGGGTGCGTGCAGCGGGTGTGCGAGGCGGACGGCGCCCCGGTCGTCGACATGGATCAGGCCGTCCGTCTCCAGCCGTTCGAGGATCCCCAGGTCGAGGCCGTCGTCGAGGTGCGGCGGCAGGGGCTCGGCGAAGGCGAGGCGTTCAAGAGTGTCGCGCTCACCGGGGTCCGGCCGGTCGAGGAGGGGCGCGATCCGGTCCAGTACGGTCGCGGTGAGCGGCAGCGGGCCGCGCCAGGCCCACTCCCCGGTGTCCGGCACCCGGGTCAGCGCACCCGACTCGCGCAGCGCGCCCAGCAGGTCCCGCAGCAACCGCAGATCGCCCCGGCACACCCGGTGCAGCCGGCGCACGGTGAGCGGTTCCAGTCCGCCGCCCGCGAGCAGGTGGGCCGTCTCGTCGTACGGCAGCGGCTCCAGGGCGAGGTGGGTGAGGAGTTCCCCGGTCCACAGCCGGGAGACCGCGCCGGGCAGGGGTGCCGGGTCGGCGGCGGCCACCACGAGCCGGGTGCGGCCGTGCACGGCGAGCTGGTGGACAAGGGCCGCCGAGGCCTCGTCGAGGAGATGGGCGTCGTCGACGACGAGGAGCCGTACACCGGAGAGGCGCTGGATCGCGCCGGGCAGCGAGGTCTGGCCGGGGAACAGGTGCGCGAACGCCGCGAACGGGAGGGCGGAGGTCTCGGGGGTGCCGGTCACGCGGGCGCAGTCGGTGCCCCGCACGGCCTCCGTGATCAGCCGGGTCTTGCCGCCGCCGGCCGGTCCGGTGACCACGACACCCTGCCTGCCGATGCCCAGCGACCGCCTGACCAGCTCCAGTTCGTCCTCCCGGCCGGTGAACGGCCAGGGCAGTTCGAGGGTTCGCGCGTCCTGTTCGTAACTCGTCACACGAGTATGAGTTGCGTTACTCAGCTCTGATACAGGGGGACTTGAGTAGCTCCCGACTCAGGCGCCCGGCCGGGGAGAACGGCAGTCTGGGCGCATGACCCGACGCTACTGCTCGCTTCCGCGGCAGTCGGTCCCGGCGTTCGCTCCGGGGCTGGCCGCCGAGCGGCTGAGCGCGCTGGTCGGCGGGCGGCGGATGTGGGTCAACGGCACAGCCCTGCACTACTACTTCTTCGACGCCGACACCGACACCTCGGTGATCCCGGTCCCGGGGACCGGGGAGACCCGCCGGGTGCCGTGGGCCGGTGCCAAGGAGCAGCGGGACGTGGTGCGCGAGTGCTTCCGGGAGTGGCGGGACCTCGGCATCGGGGTGACGTTCGCCGAGGTCTTCGACCGGTGCGAGGCCGAGCTGCGGATCGGCTTCCAGCTGGGCGACGGCTCCTGGTCGGCGGTCGGCCGGGACGCGCTCTCGGTGGGCGCGGGCGAGCGCACCATGAACCTCGGCTGGGATCTGACCGAGCCCGGCGGACGCTGGACGGCCCTGCACGAGATCGGGCACGCGCTCGGGATGCGGCACGAGCACCAGAGCCCGTTCGCCGGGGTCCACTGGGACGACGAGGCGGTCTACACCGACCTCGCCGGCCCGCCGAACCACTGGAGCCGTGACAAGACGGACTTCAACATCTTGCGGAAGCTGGACCCGGCCGAGGCCAACGGCTCGGTGTGGGACCCGCAGTCCGTGATGCAGTTCCCCCTGGGTCCGGGGCTGATCCTGGAGCCGGAGCAGTACCACAACGGTCTGTACCCGCCGGGCTCGCTGTCCCCGGCGGACAAGGAGTTCGTGCTCCGCTGGTACCCGCCCGCCGAAGCCCCGGTCGAGCTGGTGCCGTTCCGCTCGGCGCCGCTGGGCCTCGGCCCCGGCGAGCAGGCGGACTTCGCCGTGGAGCCGTCGGAGACCCGCGTGTACAGCGTGGGCACCTTCGGAGAGAGCGACTCCGTCGTCGTGGTCTTCGAGGAGCGCGACGGGGAACCGCGCTACCTCGCCGGCCACGACGACGGGGGCACCCCGCACAACACCGGGATCAGGGTCCGGCTCGTCAAGGGCCGACGCTACTTCGTCCGCGTCCGTCTCCATTCCACGTGGGGGTCGGGGGAGACCGCGGTCATGTGCTGGTGACACCGGCACAGCCGTGACGCGGAGGCCGGACCACTGTCCGGCACCGGGGGAAGCGGTCGCGGCACGTAGCCTTCGGGGGAGGGATACGTGCCGCGGCCATACCCGTACACCCGTGCCCCCCTTCACCGCCGCCCGGTCCGCGGCCGTGGCCGCCGCCTCTCCTCCGCCCGCTACCGGGTGTAGCCGAACTCCCCGGGCGGGATCTCAGACATGCGCGGGCTCCTCGGCAGCGGGGAGGACGGGTGCCCAGGGGAAGGGTGGGTCGGGGATGTCCTGACGGAGCACCGGGGCCACCGCCGACTGGAAGAGCTCCAGTGAGTCGCGGTGCTGGGTGTCCGTCAACCCGCCGGCATCGGCGTGCACATGGAGGACGGTGTGCCCGAACTGTTCGTGAAAGCGGTGCACTTTGTCGATGACCTGCTGCGGACTGCCGATCAGGGCCGAGCTGCGCTCGACGAAGTCCTCCAGGGTCTCGAAGACCACCGGCAGTCCGGCCTGCCGGTGGAAGGCCAGGTTCGCCTCGAACACCGGGCGGTAGGCGGACAGCGCCTCCTGGGTGGTGGGCGCCACCAGGACGCCTGCCGTGCCCGCGCCGACGGCGATGTCCGCCGGGTCGTGGCCGTGGTACTCCCAGCGCTCACGGTAGTACCGGATCAACTCGGCATAGGGCTCGATGGGGTTGGTGACGTTCGCCGAGAACAGCGGGTCGCCGTAGCGGGCGGCCAGGTCGACGGATTCCTTGCTGGTGGCGCTTCCGTGCCAGACCCGGACCGGCCGCTGGTAGGGGCGCGGCCAGACCTCGGCGTCCGTCAGTTCCGGCCGGAACCGGGTCTTCGCCGTCACCTTGTCCTGCCGCCACAGCCGCCGGAACACCTCGTAGCTCTCGGCGTTGCGGTCCCACTGGTCCTCGGGGGTGACATGGAACAGCTCGCGCTGGGCGGCGCCGTTGCCCTTGCCGATGATCAGGTCCAGCCTGCCGCCGGAGAGGTGGTCCAAGGTGGCGTAGTCCTCGTAGGCGCGGACCGGGTCCAGCAGGCTGAGCGTGGTGACGGCGGTGAAGAGCCGGATGCGCCGGGTGAGCGCGGCGACATGGCTGAGCACCACCGTCGGCGAGGAGGAGATGAACGGGCGCTCGTGCCGCTCCCCACCCCGAACCCGTCGAAGCCCAGCTCCTCGGCGAGCACGGCGTTGTCGAGGACCTCCCGGAACCGGTCGTGGGTCGCCTTCCGGACGCCCGTGACCGGATCCGGCCGGTGCACGATCAGGGTGATCTCGAGGAACCTCACGACGCCGCCTGTTCTCTCCGCGGCTCGTCCGGATGCGCGAGGCCGAGGTGGTCGCGCAGGGTGGGACCGTCGTAGTCGGTGCGGAAGACGCCCTGTTCCTGGAGCAGCGGGACGACCTTGTCGGCGAAGACGTCGAGGCCGCCCGGGGTGATGTGCGGGACGAGGATGAACCCGTCGCTGGCGTCCGCCTGGACGTACTCGTTGACGGTGCGGGCGACGGTGGCCGGCGCGCCGATGAAGTTCTGCCGGTTGCCGGTCTCGATCACCAGGTCACGGATCGACCAGCCGTTGGCGGCGGCCAGCTCCCGCCACTCCCGGGCGATGGCGAGCGGGTCGCGGTACATCCGCACCTGCGCCCGGCCCCGCGAGATGTGCTCCGAGCTGACGTCCGGGTCGATCTCGGGCAGCGGGCCCTCCGGGTCGTACGACGACAGGTCCCGGTTCCAGACGAACTCCAGGTGCTTGATGGCCGTGGCCCCGCTGACCTGCTGCCTGCGCACCTCGCGGGCCAGCTCCGCAGCCTCCTCGTCGGTGTCGCCGAGGACGAAGCTGGCGGCGGGCAGGATCAGCAGCTGGTCGGGGCGGCGGCCGTACTTGGCGAGGCGGGACTTCACGTCCGTGTAGAAGGCCTGGCCGCCTTCGAGGGTGGCGTACCGGCTGAAGATCGCGTCGGCGCCGGCGGCGGCGAACTCGCGACCCTCGTCGGAGTCTCCGGCCTGGAAGATCACCGGCCGGCCCTGCGGGGAGCGCGGCACGTTGAACTGCCCGTGGATGTCGAACTGCGGGCCCTGGTGGACGAAGGAGCCGGCCTTGGCGTCGCGCAGGAAGGTGCCGGTGGTCTGGTCGGCGAGGATCTCGTCGCCCTGCCAGGAGTCGAAGAGTTCGTGCGCGGTGGCGAGGAACTCCTTGGCGCGGGAGTAGCGCTCGTCCTGCGGCAGGAAGCCGCCGCGCCGGAAGTTCTCGCCGGTGAAGGCGTCCCAGGAGGTGACCACGTTCCAGGCGGCCCGGCCGCCGGAAAGGTGGTCGAGGCTGGCGAACTGGCGGGCCACCTCGTAGGGCTCGTTGAACGTGGAGTTGATGGTGCCGGTCAGTCCCAGGCGGTCGGTGACGGCGGCGAGCGCGGCCAGCACCGTGAAGGTGTCGGGGCGGCCGACGACGTCCAGGTCGTATATTTTTCCGCCCTGTTCGCGCAGCCGCAGGCCCTCGGCGAGGAACAGGAAGTCGAACTTGGCGCGCTCGGCGGTCTTGGCGAAGTGCGCGAAGGAGCTGAACTCGATATGGCTGCCGGCCGCCGGGTCGCTCCACACGGTGGTGTTGTTGACGCCCGGGAAGTGCGCGGCCAGATGGATCTGCTTCAGCGGCTTGCTCATGTCGTGGGTCCCTTCCGGTCCGGCTCAGGCGGCGGCGTAGCGGTTGGCGGGGCGGGCGAGCCCGAGCAGTCCGCGCAGGGTGTCGGCCTCGTAGGCGGTCCGGAAGCGGCCGCGGCGCTGGAGCTCCGGCACCAGGTCATCGGTGATGCGCGGCAGGTCGTGACCGAGGACGGCGGGCCGCAGCCGGAACCCGGTGAGCCCCTCCCCCGCGAACTCCTCAAGGAGATCGGCGAGCCGGTCGGCCGTACCGGCGAAGATCCGGGCGTCGCTGGTGTACGGCTCGCCCGCGAGCTCGTCCAGCCGCTGCCGGCGTGCCACCGCCCGGTCCTCGGTGTCGTCGAGGAAGACCACGAGGTCACCGAAGACGTGCAGCGGCTCGGCGGAGCGGCCGGCCGCGACCTGCTCGGCGCGGATCTCGGCGACGATCGCGCGGGTCTGGCCGGTGTCGTGCGGGGTGACATAGCCGAG
Source organism: Streptomyces sp. NPDC111744 (assembly GCF_055634995.1). Lineage (NCBI taxonomy): Bacteria > Bacillati > Actinomycetota > Actinomycetes > Kitasatosporales > Streptomycetaceae > Streptomyces > Streptomyces sp. NPDC111744. The sequence continues at coordinate 106,642 of NZ_JBVKCG010000023.1, read as the reverse complement.
GTCGGCCTGGCGGGCCACCAGCCGGTAGGGGACGGTGCCATGGCCCAGGGCGGTGACCAGGGGCTGGCCCTGCGGCGGGCGCGGGGTGATGGAGGGGCCCTTCACGCTGAAGTGGCGGCCCTCGAAGTCGATGTAGTGCAGCTTCTCGCGGTCGATGAAGCGCCCGGTGGCCGCGTCCCGGATCTCGGCGTCGTCCTCCCAGCTGTCCCAGAGGCGGCGCACGACCTCGACGTAGTCGGCGGCCTCGTCGAAGAGCTCGGTCACGACCGGGCTCTCGTAGTGCTCGACGGGCGGGATCGTGCGGCGGCCGAAGTGGGCGGCCTCGCTGGGCCGGGCGGTGATCTGCACCCGCAGTCCGGCGCGGCCGGTGCTGACGTAGTCCAGGGTGGCGATGGCCTTGGAGATGTGGAACGGCTCCGTATGGGTGGCCACCACCGTCGGGACGAGACCTATGTGGTGGGTGAGGGGCGCGACCCGGGCGGCGATGAGTACGGCGTCCAGACGGCCGCGCACCTGGTCGGTGCGCTCGTCCGGCTCCAGGGGCCGGGAGGACTGCGGGCCGAGGCCGTCCTCGATGGTGACGAAGTCGAGGAGACCGCGCTCGGCCTCGGCGACCAGACCGGCCCAGTATCCGGCGGTGAGCAGCTCACGGGGGCGGGCGACCGGCTCCCGCCAGGAGGCGGGGTGCCAGCCGGTGCCGTCGAGAGCGACGGCGAGATGCAGGGGAGAAAGGGGTGCTGAGGACACGAGGGTGCCTTCCTGGAGATCCGTACGAGGGCGCACGCCACCCACTCAAAAGCGGGTGCGGCTTCAGCGAAAACGGGTCAGGAGCTACAGAGCGCGCCGGCCACGCGCTGGAGGTCGATGTGGGGCCGGGAGTGGAGATGCACGGCGTGGCATATCCGCGTCACGGCCGTCACCTCCCCTTTCAAGGCGCCCTGTGGCGGCGCCTCACACATCTCGTCAACCCTCACAACGCCCCGGCCTTCGGGGATGTTCCCGGGCTGCGCACCAGCAGGGTGCGGGTGCGCAGGCGCTCGGTGAAGCCTATGGACTCGTACAGCCGGATCGCCGTGGCGTTGCCCGGGGCGGCGTGCAGGAACGGGGTGTCACCGCGCTCCCGGATGCCGACGGCGACCGCGCGCACCAGACGGGTCGCCAGGCCCCGGCCGCGGTGCCCGGGGTCGGTGCAGACCGCGCTGATCTCCGTCCACCCGGGCAGCCGCAGCCGCTCACCCGCCATCGCGATCAGTCTCCCCCTGTGCCGGATGCCGAGATAGGCGCCCATCTCCACGGTCCGCTTGCGGAACGGGCCGGGCTCGGTGCGGGCCACCAGGTCCAACATCTCGGGCACGTCGTGCGGCCCGAGCCGGACCGCCTCGGGGTCCGGCTCGGCCCGCAGTCCGGTGTCGACGAACTGGACGCCCGCCCCGCCGCCGACCACCTCCCAGCCGGGCGGCGCCCCCTTGACGGGCTTGATCCGTACGGTGGTTCCGGGGCCGACGAGCGTGTGCAGGTCGGCCCAGGCGTCCGGGTCGGCGGGATCGGCGAGGGCGGCGCAGGCGTAGACGTCCTCGGGGTAGCGGGCGGCCCGGCCGCAGCGTTCGGCGAGGTGGGCGTGCGGACCGGCGAGGGCGGACCAGACGGCGTTGTCGAGGACACCGTCGGCTGCTTCAAAGGTCATGGTGACGTTCTCTTCTGGCCGACCGTCAGGAGTTGTCCAGCGGCAGTCCCGGCGGGTTGACCTCGGACTTGGCGACGGTCTCGTTGGAGAGGTTGTAGGCGGCCAGCCACTTGGCGTACTGGCCGTTCTCGATCAGGTAGTTGATCGCGTCGGCGAGCGGCTTGGCGAGTCCGCTGTCCTTCTTCGCGGTGGCCGCGATCAGCCCCTGGAGGCTTCCGCCCGCGCCGGAGTAGGTGCCGGCGGTGCGGGTGGCGTTGGGCGTGTCGGCGACCTGGCGGTTGTGGTAGGCGATGCCGGGGTTGGGGCCGAGATAGGCGTCGATCTTGCCACTGGCGAGGGCCAGGTAGACGCTGTTGCTGTCCTGGTAGTACTTGACCGTGAGGTTCTTGCCCTCCTTGGCCAGCTTGGCCTTCCACTCCAGGAGGATCTTCTCCTGGTTGGTGCCGGCGCTGACGGAGACGGTCTTCCCGGCGAGGTTCTCGTAGTTGTCGTCGAAGTTCCAGGTGCTCTTCTTCGGCACGGTGAAGGCGAGGTTGTCCTGCCGGTAGGAGGCGAACTCGTACTTCTTCTTGCGCTCCTCGGTGTCGGTGACGTTGGAGAAGGCGACGTCCACCTTGCCGCTGTCGATGCCGACGAACATGTTCTCCCAGGTGAAGTTCTTCACCTGGGGGGTGAGGCCGAGGACCGCGGCGACCAGGCGGCCGAGGTCGGGTTCGGAACCGGTGAGGGTCTTCTGGTCGCTGCCCACGTAGGCCAGCGGCGGGAATCCGGCGGGCAGGGCGCCCTCGCCTATGACGAGTCTGCCGCTCTTGCGGACGCCGGCGGGCACTTCGGCGCTGATGGACTTGACCTCGGAGACCTTGACGGTGGTCTGCTGGGCGGCGCCGTTGGAGACCTGTCCGATGACGACCTCGCCGTTGTTGGCGCTGCCGGTCGTGGTGGCCGCGTCGCTGTCGCCCCCGCAGGCGGCGAGCCCGGTGGCGAGGGTCGCGACGGCGGTCGCCGAGGTGAGGCCGCGGATCAGGCTGCGTCGGGAGAGGAGCGTGGGCATGGCTGTCCTTCGTGTTTCAGTGAAAGGTGAAAGGGGGTCTGGTTCACAGGACCTTGCGCAGGAAGTCCCGGGTCCGTTCGTGCCGCGGACTGTCGAGGATCTCGGCGGGCGGGCCCTGTTCGACGATCCTTCCGGCGTCGATGAAGACGATCCGGTCGGCGACCTCACGGGCGAAGCCGATCTCGTGGGTGACGATCACCAGGGTGGTGCCGCTGGACGCCAGGTCCTTGATGACGGCGAGCACTTCGCCGACCAGCTCGGGGTCGAGCGCGGAGGTCGGTTCGTCGAAGAGGATGATGCCGGGGCGCAGCGCGAGGGCGCGGGCGATGGCGACGCGCTGCTGCTGGCCGCCCGACAGCTGCCGTGGATAGGCGCCGACGCGCTCGCCGAGGCCGACCCGTTCGAGGAGTTCCTTGGCCAGCCGCTGGGCCTCCGGCCTGGTCAGCTTTCCGGTGGCGACAGGGGCGGCCGCGACATTGTCGAGGACCGTCAGGTGCGGGAACAGGTTGAAGTTCTGGAAGACGAAGCCGATCCGGCTGCGCTGGGCCAGGATGGCGCGTTCGCTGAGCTCCTTGAGCCCGTCGCCGTGCCGTCTGACCCCGATCAGCTCACCGCCGACGCTGACGTAGCCGGACTCGGGCTTCTCCAGGTGGTTGACGACCCGGAGCAGCGTGGACTTGCCGGACCCGGACGGGCCGAGGACCACGGTGACCTCGCCGGGGCGGACGGTCAGGTCGATGCCGTCGAGGACGTGGTGGGCGCCGTACGACTTGTGGACGTCGTGGATCTCCAGGGCGGCCGGGGCGATGTCCGGGACGATGTCCTGTGCGGTGGTCATACGGCGGCCTCCCGGCGTACGCGTTCCCGCAGGCCGGCCAGTCCGGTGCGGAGTCTCTGGAGGGGGGTCGGCGGCAGCGTCCGGGTGGCACCGCGGGCGAAGTACCGCTCGACGTAGTACTGGACGACGGAGACGGCGCTGGTCAGGATCAGGTACCAGACGGTGGCGACGAGCAGCAGCGGCACGATGTCGCCGGGGTAGGTGCTGCCCATCGACTGCACCGAGCCGAAGAGGTCGAGCAGCGAGACGTAGAACACCAGGGACGTGCTCTTGATCAGGCCGATGAGCTGGTTGACGTAGTTCGGCACGATGGAGCGCAGGGCCTGCGGGAAGACGATCCGGGTGAACTGGTAGACCTTGGGCAGGCCGAGCGCGGCGGCCGCCTCGTGCTGGCCCTGGTCGACGGAGAGGATGCCGCCGCGCACCACCTCGGCCGCGTAGGCCGCCTCGTTGAGGCTGAGGCCGATCACGGCGATCGCCAGGTCGGTGGCCAGCTTCGACTCGTCGAAGGTGACGAAGGACGGGCCGAAGGGCACGCCCAGGCTCAGTGTCTTGTAGAGGGCGGAGAAGTTGTAGAGGAAGATCAGCAGGACGATCAGCGGTACCGAGCGGAACAGCCAGGTGTAGGTCCAGCTCACCGCCCGCAGCACGGGGCTGCCGGAGAGCCGGGCGAGGGCGAGCACGATACCGCCGAGCAGGCCGAGGACGGCGCTGAGCGCGGCCACTTCGAGGGTGACGACGAGTCCGTCGAGGATGGTGGGGCGCAGGAACCAGTAGCGGAAGCGGTCCCACTGGTAGAAGGGGTTGGCGGCCAGTCCGTGGACGAACTGCGCGACGACCACCAGGACGACGGCGGTGGCGATCCACCGTCCGGGGCGGCGCAGCGGCTGAACCCGCTGTTTTCTGGCAAACTTTGACGGTGCGTCAGTGGGCGGTGGTGCCTCGGCCAGGGACAGGGCGCCTGGGGGTTCACTCATGATGGGCTCCGGCGGAGTCGGACACCCCGGATCACACGGCCGGTTGCCGCGGCACCGGGCCGCGTTCGGGCGCGGCACGGGTGCGCGGGGGCGCGCGGGACACGGGGCGGGGCGGACGGCTGCACACCGGGGCGGCCGGTGCTTCGTCGAGGACGCTGGGACGCGAGGCTGCGGGAGCCGCGCTGCGGGCGAGGTGGAAAGGCCTGGTCAGACCCGGCAGCGGGGACAGCCCGGTGCGGTACACGGGCTACACAGGGCGCTGTTGACACGGAGCAGGTCGACGGCGCGGTCGGCGACGAGCGGGCTCGGGTACGGGTGTACGCAGTCCTGGGTGCGGCCCTCGGCCGTCCTGGAAGCTGCGTACATGTCCGTCACCTGTCGCTGTTGTGGCGGCCCCTGGGGGCCTCGCGCTTACCGAACGTCGCCATCCGGTCGGGTCGTCACCTGGGGCACCCCACCGCGATGCGAGGGTTGCCGGTCAGCAAGCCAGGGCTCGATGCTGACGCTCTTGACCAATCTGTGCCGCAAGTAAGTCAGTTGCCCGAACGGATGTCAACGCCTGTCCGGATGACGGAACGGTTCGGGCCGCTCTCACCTGCGCGGAGCGCCGGGAGCGTCCGCCGCGTGGGCCGCCCAGTCCAGGATCTGGACGGCCGCACCGGCGGCTTCCAGGCCCTGGCAACGGCCGTGGTGGCGGCGGGCGATGCCGTCGAGGTCGAGGTGGGCACCGAAGGCCGGGTGCGCGGCCAGCCGACGGGCGTAGGCCCACAGCGCCGGGTAGCCGGCGATGGCGTGCACGGCGGAGGCGTCCAGGTGGTTGCGGTGCACGGTGTCGAGTTGCACCAGGGTCACCCACAACTCGATGTCCGCGGCCGTGAGTTCTCCGCCGACCAGGAACTCCGCGCCGGTCAGCCGACGCTCCAGCTCGTCCATGGCGGCGAGCAGCACCTCCAGCGCCTCCGGGTCGCCGCCCGCTCGGCCGGCGTGCTGTGCTGCCTGCTCGATGTCCTCCGCGCAGAGCCGCTCGACGGCCTCGATCTCGGCCTCGGCACCGCACGGGTACAGCCGGGCGACGCCGTCGCCGAAGTGGCGGTCCAGGTCGCGCAGGATGTCCCGGCTGTGGGTGCTAACGATCCGGCCGGACCAGTCGTCGCTGAGCACGGGCGCGAGGGCCGGTCCCGCGTAGCGGTGGGCGCTCGCCTCGTACAGCGGGCGCAGCGCGGTGTGACTGCCGTCGGGACAGTCCGGGACCGCGGGCAGGAAGGTGACCGGACAACAGTCGTCGAGCGCCAGCAGGCTGTGGCCGACGGCGATGCGGAGGCCGTCGGGACAGGCGGTGGCGAGGTGGAGCCGGTAGCGGCGCGGCACGGCGTAGTGCCCGCTGCGGGCGTCCCTGCCGATGCGGCCGCGGAAGGCGGGACTGGTGCGGACGGACGGGAGGGCGGCGAGCGGAGTGATGGACATGCGTCTCCCCGGGGGTGCGGACGCGCGGACGTACGCGCGACGGAAGCGTTCGTCGGTGGGCGGGCGCCCGGTGAGCGGACGCTCGGTGGGCGGGCGTTCGGCGGGCGGGCGTTCGGCGGGTGCGGCCGGCTGCGGGTGCCCGGCTGGTCACGGCTGGACGGCCGGTACGGGCGGCGGCGGGTGCTCAGCCGGTGCGGCTGATGGCGCTGCACACGCGCAGCAGATCGATGTGCAGGCGGGAGGTGAGCAGCGGGGCGGAGAAGGGCGTACGGCTCCCTCGGCGCTGTCTGCCGGTGACCGTGCGCAGGCGACCCATCTTTCCCTACCTTTTCACTAGGATTCCCATCTGGAGTGTCGATCGGCCTCCGCGTCCCGTCAAGGGGGCGTCCACGCCTGGGACACCCGGCCCCGGTTTGCCGCCGGCTTCAAGAGGCTGTCCGCTGGAGACGCAGGCCGAGTGACAGGAGCCGGATGCGATGAGCGAGCCCCCCGGCCCCGGGCCCGTACCCGGCGCCGTACCCGAGACCTTCGCCTTCACCTGCAGGCGGTGCGGCGAGGTCTGGGAGGCGACCTTCCAGGCGGTGTTCTTCACCGACCCGATCGCCGACCCGGACCTGCAGAGCACCCAGGAGTACGTCGACGAGGCCGGCCGGGCCGTGCGGTCGCCGCTCACGGACGCGGTGTGCCCGCGCTGCGGCAGCCGGAAGGTGCGGATCACGGCTCCCGGATCATGACGCTCACCCGGATGGCACGCGCGGGTGGTCGGCGACCGTGCCGGATGGTGGCGTGGAGGGACGTACCGCCGTTGTCCGCGGAGTGCCGCAGCACCGCTGCCCCGCGGAGTGACGTACCGCGTTCCCGAGGAGGCAGTCGCGATGATCCGTCCGTCCCGACCCGTGCGTGTTCTCGCCTCAGCCCTGGCGGCGGGGACCCTGCTCGCCACGGCGGCCTGTACGGACGAGAGCGGCGACCCCGAGGCCGTATCCGTCTCGCCGGCCGGGGAGCGCTCCCCCGCGTCCGCGTCGGCGACCCCCGCCCTGACCGGGGCGGGCGCGCAGGCCGCGCTGATCACTGCGGCCGACATCGAGGACAACTGGCAGCCGGCCCCCGACGCGGCGACCTGGCGCAACACGATGGCGGTCGGCAAGGTCGACGTGGCCGACTTCCTGACCGCCAAGTCCGACGCCGCCGACTGCCAGCGCCTCCTGGACGGCCTCTACTCCGACAGCCTCCTCGGCCGCGCCACCGGCGCCTCCGGGCTGAGCGGGTTCACCTCGGAGGACGCCCGGATGCTGTACCAGGTCGGCGACTACGGCTCGGCCTCCATGGACGCCACGCTGGCCTGGCTGAAGACCCTGCCCGAGAAGTGCAACCAGTTCACGGCCACCGGCAAGGACGGCGGCAAGCGCACGGTGCGGGTCGCGTCGGCGCAGGTGCCGAGGTCGGGCGACGCGCGCGAGGCCCTGACGGTGACCGTCAAGGGCACCGTCGAGGGCCAGCCCGCCACCTACACGACGGATGTGGTGGTGCTGCGCGTCGGCGCCTCCGGCGCGGCGGTCACCAACGGCAGCCTGTCCGGCGTCGACCACGACAGCACCGCCCTGGCCGTGCGGAACGGCGCCCAGCGCCTCAAGGACGTCCTGTCCGGCAAGACCCCGGCACCACTGCCGAGCCAGTTCGACTAGCTCACTGCGGCATCGGGTCCTCGGGGTGCTCTGGGTGGTGCCCGGCTCGCCGTTGTCGCGGTGCCACTCGACGAGGAGTTCGTCGCGGGTGCCGAAGCGGACCAGGTGGCGGCCCACGACGCCCTCCAGCAGATCGAGTCCCCCGACGGCCTCAACCGTCCGGGCGCTCACGCACAAGCCGTGAACGCGGCCCGTGGCCTACTCGTACCCGACGACCTTGAAGTCCTTGCTGACGAACACATGGTGCGGCCAGTTGACGCTGATGTTGTGCACCTCGTACTCGCCGTCGGCCAGTTGGACGACCCGGTCGTTGATGCCGCCGGGGACGACGGCCTGCGCGGCCTTGACCGCCTTGTCCGCGGTCCTGCCGCTGATGATCGTCCCTTCGCCCTCGGTGTAGTCCGGGATCTGCCCGACCGACTTGTCCGGTGACGGGGTCCCCCGCTTGAAGGGGATCACCCCGGCCGCCTCGGCGGCCGCCACCCCGCCGTCGCCGTGGCGCTGCACGACGACCCGGTCCGCCGCGATGGTCGCGCTGTCCACCGTGCCCAGGACGAGCACGCTCGCACCGGTCTTCACGGCCTTGGCCGGGCCGCCGACGGTCTTCGTGGCCGAGGTCTCGTCCACGGTCACCTTGACGCCGGTCGCCGTCGACATGGTGAAGCCCGATGAGGACGTGGAGTCGACGATGCCGGTCGCACCGCCGTCGGCCGGACCGGCCGCGGGGGCCGCCGAGGCGGACGTGCCGCCCAGAGTGACGGCGACCAGCGCACCGGTCAGCCCGGCGGCCATGACCCATTTCCTGCCGTACGCGCCCATGATGGCGCTCCCTTCGTAGGGGGTAGCTGCCACCGAGCCTGCGAGCCGTTTCTTTAATGACGCTCACGCGCGCCTTAAGACATCCTCAGAACAGGATTAGACCATTCCGCACATGGCGCGCATGCTGCCCACTCGCCTTGACTCACCGTCGGCATCACCTCTTAACTCACGTCTTGAGGTATGTCCTCGGCTCAACTCCTCCCCCCATGCTTCTCCCCCCGTCTACGGAGTTCCCGCATGCCCAACTCCCACCGCACCTCCCTCTGGACACGCCGCAGGGTGCTCGGCGCGACCGCCGGCGGCACCGCGGCCGCCGCGCTCGGCGCGTTCGCCGTCACCCGCACCGCGTCGGCGGCCGGCTCCGCCGGCGCCCCCGGTGACGTCGTCGGCAAGGTCACCGTCGGCTACCAGGGGTGGTTCGCCTGCAAGGGCGACGGCGCGCCGATCAACGCCTGGTGGCACTGGGCCCCCAACAGCGCCTCGACCCCCTCCCCCTCCAACAACGGCATCAAGGCCTGGCCGGACATCCGCGACTACACGAAGACGTACGCGACGGCGTTCGCGAACTTCGGCAACGGCCGCGCCCCGGGGCTGTTCTCGTCGTACGACCAGCAGACCGTGGACACCCACTTCCTGTGGATGCAGCAGTACGGCATCGACACCGCCGCGCTCCAGCGGTTCAACCCCAACGGCAGCGAGGGCCCGACGCGGGACGACATGACGCAGAAGGTGCGCAACGCGGCCGAGGCGTACGGCCGGAAGTTCTACGTCATGTACGACGTCAGTGGCTGGACGAACATGCAGTCGGAGATCAAGACCGACTGGACGAACAAGATGTCGGCACACACGGCGAGTTCGGCGTACGCGCTGCAGAACGGCAAGCCGGTCGTGTGCATCTGGGGCTTCGGGTTCAACGACGACAAGCACGCGTTCAGCGCGGACGCCTGTCTGGACGTCATCAACTGGTTCAAGAACCAGGGCTGTTACGTCATCGGCGGGGTGCCGACCTGGTGGCGGACCGGTACCGGCGACTCCCGTTCGGGCTTCTCCGACGTCTACCACGCGCTGAACATGATCTCGCCGTGGTTGGTCGGCCGGATCGGCAACTCCTCCGACGCGGACAACTTCTACACCAACGCGACCGTGCCGGACCTCGCCGACTGCGCCTCCCACGGCATCGACTACCAGCCGTGCGTGCTGCCCGGCGATGTCAACGAACGCCAGCGCGCGCACGGCGACTTCATGTGGCGGCAGTTCTACAACATGGTCCGGGCCGGGGTGCAGGGCATCTACATCTCGATGTACGACGAGTACAACGAGGGCAACCAGATCGCCAAGACCGCCGAGTCCCAGGCCTGGGTACCGACCGACTCCGGGCTGCTCGCCCTCGACGAGGACGGCACCGCCTGCTCCGCCGACTACTACCTGCGCCTGACCGGCGACGGCGGCCGCATGCTCAAGGGCGACCTGGCCCTGACCGCCACCCGACCGACCCAGCCGTATGTCAACGGCACCTCGGCCGGCCTCCCGGCCACCGCCACGGTCACCCTGAAGGCGCGGGCCAACGGCAGGTTCGTGACGGCGGAGAACGCGGGCGCCGCCGCCCTGATCGCCAACCGCGACACGGCCGGCACCTGGGAGAGGTTCGACCAGATCGACCTGGGCAACGGCAACATCGCGCTGCGCTCGCGGGCCAACGGCCGTGTCGTCTGCGCCGACAACGCGGGCGCCGCCGCGCTGATCGCGAACCGCACGGCCATCGGCAGCTACGAGAGCTTCCAGCTGGTGAAGAACTCCAACGGCACGGTCAGTCTGCTGGCCGCCGCCAACGGCAGGTACGTGACGGCCGAGAACGGCGGCGCCGACGCGCTGATCGCCAACCGGACGGCGATCGGGACCTGGGAGCAGTTCGATCTGGCGACGGTCTGAGACAGCCGGGGAGGCCCCGCAGGTTCGTGCCTGCGGGGCCTCCCCGGCGTCGGGAGAACGTCAGCCGCTCACCGGACCGCGCGCGGTGCGGGCCGCCTTCGCGAGGTCCAGGTCGGTGGTCTCCGGCGCGAGGAACTGGGAGACCAGGCCGCCGATCGCGAGCACCCCCGCGCCGACGAGCAGCACGAACTCCACGCCGAAGCGGTCGAGGCCCATCGGCAACAGGAAGGTGCCGACGGCCGCGCCGACCCTGCTCATCGCGGTGGCGAAGCCGACGCCTGTGGCGCGCAGCGAGGTCGGGAACACCTCCAGCGGGTAGACCGCGGTGAGCGCGCTGGAGGCCGCGTTGAGGAAGATGAAGAACAGGAAGCCGGCCACGATGACCGGCGTCGAGTGCGGCCACACCGCGACCAGCGCCAGACAGCCGGCGGTGATCCAGAACGGCGGGATCAGCAGCCTGCGGCGGCCGATGCGGTCCACGACCAGACAGCCGGCGGTGACACCGGCGACCGCGGTGAACGAGTAGACGAGCAGCGCCGCGACCGCGTTGTCGCCCATGTGGAGGGCGTCGAAGACCTGCGTCCAGAACGTGCCGATGGCGAAGTACGGCAGTACCAGCGCCGCCCAGAAGACGCTCGCGAACACCGTGCTGCGGATGTGCTTCTTGCTGAACAGCGCCCAGAACCCGGCCTGTCCGTTCGCGCTCCGCTCGTCGAGTTCGGCCTCGACGTCGATCTCGATGCCGTACCGCTCGATCAGCGCCTCGGCTTCCTCCCGGCGGCCCTTGCTCAGCAGCCAGCGGGCCGACTCGGGGATGCCGCCGCGCAGGGACACGCAGATCACCGCGAGGACCGCGCTGCTGGCCAGGGACCAGCGCCAGCCGCCGTCGACGTTCGCGAACAGGGCTCCGACGACCGTGGCCAGCGCGTAGCCGACGTACCAGCTGATCTCCAGGCTCGCCAGTAGCCGGCCCCGCCCCTGCTTGGGGGCGTACTCGGACAGGAGGGGGGCGCCGATGGCGTACTCGCCGCCGATCGCCACGCCCATCAGCAGCCGGATGAGGAAGAGCTGGAGCCCGTCGGTGACGAAGAACTGGAGCACCGAGCCGACCAGGAAGATCACCATGTCGGCGAGGAACACCGGGCGGCGCCCGAAGCGGTCGGCGAGCCGGCCGAAGAGCGGGCCGCCGACGAAGATGCCGATCAGCGGGGATGCGCCGACCAGTCCCTCCATGAGGGTGGAGAGGTGCAGATCTGCGGTGAGGGCGGTCATGGCCATGCCGATGCCGCCGATGATGTAACCGTCGATGCCCTCGCCTATCTGCGTGGCGAGCTTCAACTTCGTGTGCAGACGGCGGCGTTCGCGGGTGTGGTCGGGGACGTGCGGGGTGCCGGGCGGTTGCTGGGTCGCAGGCGTCATTGCCATGTGCGGTCCTCGGGGTGAGCGGGTGAGCGGGCGGGGACGGGCAGCGGTAGGAGGATCAGAGGGGCCAGTCGAGGGCGATGTACTGCGTCTCCAGGAAGGCCTCGATGCCCTCACGGCCGCCCTCCCGGCCGAGGCCGGACTGCTTGACGCCGCCGAAGGGCGCGGCCGGGTCGGACAGCAGACCGCGGTTGACGCCGACCATGCCGGCCTCCAGACGTTCGGCGATGCGCAGCGCCCTGCCGACGTCACGGGAGTAGACGTACGAGGCCAGGCCATGGACGGTGGCGTTGGCGCGGGCCAGCATCTCGTCCTCGTCGGTGAAGGTGGTCACCGGCGCGACGGGGCCGAAGACCTCCTCGTGCAGGACGCGGGCGTCGTCGGGGACGTCCACGAGGACGGTCGCGGGGTGGAAGTGGCCCGGTCCTTCGGGCACTTCGCCCTGCGCGGCGATCCGCGCGCCGCGCGCCAGGGCGTCGTCGACCAGGTCGCGGATCTTCTCCACGGCCGCCTGGTTGATCATCGGGCCGAGGGTGACTCCGTCGGCCAGGCCCGGTCCGGTGCGTACGGCGGCCATGGCGGCGCCGAACTTATCGGTGAACTCCGCCACGACCTCGGCGTGGACGTAGAACCGGTTGGCGGCGATGCAGACCTCGCCGCCGCCGCGCATCTTGGCGTCCATCGCGCCGAGCACGGCGGCGTCGACGTCGGCGTCCGCGCAGATCACGAAGGGGGCGTTGCCGCCCAGCTCCATGGTCACGTTCACGACGTTCGCGGCGGCCTGTTCCAAAAGCAGCCTGCCGGTGGCGGTGGAGCCGGTGAAGGAGAACTTGCGGACCCGTTCGTCGCCGAGCCAGACCGAGACCACCTCGGGGGCCCGGTCGGTCGGCAGGACGTTCAACAGACCTTCGGGCAGGCCCGCTTCGGTCAGCAACGCGGCGACCGCCAGGGCGGTGAGCGGGGTCTCCGGCGCGGGCTTGAGCAGCACCGGGCAGCCGGCCGCGAGCGCCGGGGCGATCTTCCGGGTGGCCATGGCGGCCGGGAAGTTCCAGGGGGTCACGAACGCGGTGACGCCGACGGGGTGTTTGCGTACGACGTGCCGGTAGCCGCCGGCCGGGGCGTCCCCGAAGGAGGAGCCGACCCGGACCGCCTCCTCGGCGAACCAGCGGAAGAACTCGGCGGCGTACCCGACTTCGGCCGCCGCGTCCCGGTAGGCCTTGCCGTTCTCCAGCACGATGAGCCGGGCGAGGGTGTCGGTGTGCTCGCGCATCAGCTCGAAGGTGGCGTGCAGGATCTCCGAACGGCGGCGGGACGGGGTCGCCCGCCACCCGGCCGCGGCCGACTCCGCGGCCTCGACCGCCGCGCGGGCGTCCTCCGGTCCCGCCGCGGAGACCTCCCTGACCAGATCGCCGGTGGCCGGGTCGTACACGGGGTAGGTCCGGCCGCCGGCGGCCGGGAGCCAGTGGCCGCCGAGGAACACATCGCCTTCCGCGAGCGGCGCCTTGGCCAGGAGGTCTATGCCGGCGAGGTTCATGAGCTGCTCTTTTCTCCGTTCAGGACGGGGCTCGTCCGATGCGCGGTGAATTTACGAGCGCGTCATGAGGCGGACAAGGCAACCTCGGCGGATCGCAATGGGGGTTGCTCTGAGGGCAACTCGCCGATCTTGGGCGGGAGTACGGCGGTCAGGTGAGCCGGGCCCGTTGCGGCGGGGTGCGCCGGGGCTCCCAGCCCAGCAGCGACGACACCCGGGCCGCCGCCCGAGCCGTGGTGCGCCCCGCCTCGTCGAGCCGGTCGCCAAGCCGGGTCTTCGGGGCGGAGATGTTGATGGCGGCGACGACCCGGCCCCGGAAGTCCCTGACCGGCGCCGACACACCGACCAGCCCCTCCTCGAACTCCTCGCTGACGCGTGCGTAGCCCCGCCGTCTGGCGTCCTGGATCAGGGCCCACAGCTCCGGCACCGGCATCTCCCCACCGGTGCCGAAGCGGACGTAGAGCTCGTCGGGGATCGCGTCGGCCAGCAGCACGCGACCGGCGGACAGCCGCCAGGCGGGCACCCCGCGTCCCTCCCAGCCGTGCACGCGGAAGGAGTGCCCCGAGACGGAGAGCAGGGTGAGGACCTCACGGTCGCTGAGCACGCACAGATGGCTGGTCTCCTCCAGGTCCGCCGACAGGGCGTGCATGACCGGCTCGGCCACCCGCACCAGACGGCTCTCGGAGGTGCGGGCGACCAGGGAGAACAGCCGCCAGCCGAGCCGGTACTCCAGGGTGTCGGGGTCGCGCTCCACGATGCCCTCGGCGGCCAGCGCCTTCAGGGCCCGGGAGATCTGGGTCTTCTCCCGGCCCACCAGCTGGGCGAGGCGGACGACGCCGAGGCCGCCCGCGTTCTGGGCCTCGTCGGAGGCGAGGGCCTCCAGGAGGTCGATGTCACGGCGCAGGCCGTGGCCGCGGGAGGCCGGGGAAGAGTCGGTCACACGGGCCATCGTAGGCGCGCATCCAGGCAAAGGAACCCCAGGTCAACCCCGAGGTTGTCAGGAGAGCAACCGGCATTTCGATTCCTGTGACCGCCTTGCGAGGGGGTGTTGACGGACCTAGATTCGCCGCATCGGGCCGAATGAACTGCACCGAATGCGAGGTTCATCCTGCCGCGCCCGTCGAATCATGCTTCCCAGGTCCAGGAGAGATCCGATGCCCACGCCGGTTTCACCCGCCAGCCCGCCCGGCTTCGCCACGACCGCGCTCATCGGCGAGTCCTTCGTCGGTGCGGGCGCGAACGCCGCGCACACGAACATCGTGATCGGACGCAAAGGCGGCCCGGTCGAGACCGCGTGGGCGACGGCGCTGGCCACCCCGAGCGCCGGGCACGTCCCGTTCCTGACGGTCGTACGGCCGTCCGTGCCGGTGAAGCCGCTGACCCTGTTCGTGACCAAGGCCGCCGCCGCGGGCGAGCTGCACGAGCGTGCGACCTGGGGGTCCGCCCAGGCGGGGCTCGCCCAGGGGGTCGCGGACGCGGTCGAGGAGGGTCTGATCCCCGCCGGGGAGGCCGACGAGCTGCTGATCATCGCCGCGGTGTGGGTCAACCCGGCCGTCGACGACCTGGACGTCTCCTTCCGCAACCAGCGCGCCGCCGCGTACGGCGCGGTCCGGGCCGCCGTGACCGGCACGCCGACCGTCTCCGACGTGCTGGCCGCCGCCAAGGAGGGCCCGACCAACCCGTTCTACACGCCGACCCCCGAGGTGCTCGCCCGATGAAGATCACCGACATCACCCTGGACCGGCTGCGGCTGGAGCTGGACCCGCCGTTCCGCGCCGCCTGGGACCCGGAGCCGCGCCGCACCTTCGACGCCACGATCGTCCGCGTCCACACCGACGAGGGGATCACCGGCATCGGCTCCGGTGATCTGATGGACGGCTTCGAGACGTACAAGCACCTGTTCGTCGGCGAGGACCCGCTCGACATCACCCGGCACGTCCGGGCGATCGAGACCGCCAACTTCCACGGCGCCCACTACTGGCCCCTGGAGGCCGCGCTGTGGGACGTCGTCGGCAAGGTGCACGGCCGCCCGGTGTCGGAACTCTTCGGCAACGCGGCGAAGAAGCTGCCCGCCTACGCCTCCTCCGGTGAGCTGAAGTCCCCCGCGGAGCGGGTCGAAACCGCGCTGAAGGTGCGCGCGGCCGGCTTCCGCGCCATGAAGATCCGCATCGACCGCAACCGGGTCGACGAGGGCATCGCCGCGGTCCGTGCGGTACGTGAGGAACTCGGCGCCGACTTCGAGATCATGGTCGACCTCAACCAGTCCTGGCGGATGGCCGGCGACACCGCGAACGCCTCCGACCTCGCCAAGACCCGCAAGACCGTCGCCCGGCTCGCCGAACTCGACGTCTTCTGGGTCGAGGAGCCACTGCCGTACGCCGACCTGAACGGCTTCAGGCAACTGCGCGCCGAGAACCCGGGGGTGCGGATCGCCGCCGGCGAGATGCACCACTCCCCCACCGAACTGCTGCGCTACCTCGAAGAGGACGCGCTGGACATCTACCAGATGGACGTGGTGCTCGCGATCGGCATGCACCGCGCCCGCACCCTGGCCGAGCTGGCCCAGCTGAAGCATCGTCAGTTCACCCCGCACAGCTGGACCAACGGCATCGGCGTGCTCGCCAACCTCCATGTCGCGGCGGGCGTCGGCGGCGGCCCGTTCTTCGAGTTCCCCTACGACCCGCCCGGCTGGACCCCCGAACGCCGCGACTTCATGCTCGCCGAGCCCGTCCGGGTAAACGCGGAGGGCGATCTGGAGATCCCGGACGTGCCCGGCCTCGGCGTCGAGCTGGACGAGGACGCGATCGACCGCTGGAGGATCAAGTGACGTACACCATCGACGAGTTGCTGGCGCGGTCGTACGACGACTGGCTCAGCGCCTCGGGCAAGCTCACCTTCGAGACACGCCTGTTCATCGACGGTGCCTTCACCGACGCCGCCTCCGGGGACTTTTTCACCAGTGTCTCGCCACGGGACGGCGCGGTGCTGGCTCAGGTGCAGGCGGCCGGGGCCGAGGACGTCGACCGGGCGGTGCGGTCCGCACGGGCCGCCTTCGAGGACGGCCGCTGGCGCGATCTCGCGCCGAAGGAGCGCAAGCGGGTCCTGCTGCGCTGGGCCGAGCTGATCCTGGCGAACGCCGAGGAACTCGCCCTTCTCGACACCCTGGAGATGGGCAAGCCCATCACCGAGTCGGTGCGGATCGACGTGGCCAAGACGGCGGAGACCATCGCCTGGTACGCCGAGACGATCGACAAGACATACGACGAGGTGGCCCCGACCCCCGGTGACGCGCTCGCGCTGATCACCCGGGAGCCGCTGGGTGTCATCGGTGTGGTCGTACCGTGGAACTACGCGCTGCTGATCGCCAGTTGGAAGCTGGGCCCGGCGCTCGCCACCGGCAACAGCGTGGTCCTGAAGCCCGCCGAGCAGACCTCGCTCGCCGCCCTCCGCCTGGCGGAGCTGGCCACCGAGGCAGGACTGCCCGACGGCGTGCTCAACGTGATCCCGGGCCGGGGCGAGATCGCCGGGCAGGCCCTCGGCCGTCACCCCGAGGTCGACAAGATCGCCTTCACCGGCTCGGCGGAGGTGGCCCGGCTCTTCCAGGTGTACGCGGGCGAGTCCAACGGCAAGCAGGTCGCCGTGGAGGCGGGCGGCAAGTCGCCGCAGCTGGTGCTGGCCGACGCCGACATCGAGGCCGCCGCGTCCGCCGTGGCCTGGGGCATCTTCTACAACGCGGGGCAGACCTGCAACGCGGGCTCCCGGGTCGTCGTCCACACCTCGGTCAAGGACCAACTCCTTGACGCCGTACGGAAGATCACCGCCGAGACCTTCCACGTCGGCGACCCGCTCGACCCGGCCACCGTGATGGGGCCCATCGTGGACGAAGGCCAACTGGCCAAGATCCTGGGCTACATCGAGCGCGGCAAGGCGGACGGGGCCCGCGTCGTGCTGGGCGGCGGACGCACGCGCACCGACAGCGGCGGCACCTTCGTCGAACCGACCGTGCTCGACGGCGTGGCCAACACGTCCGTCGTCGGCCAGGAGGAGATCTTCGGCCCGGTGCTCGCCGTCGTGTCGTACGACGGCGAGGTCGACGAGGGCGTACGGCTGGCGAACGAGAGCGACTTCGGGCTCGTCGCCTCCGTCTGGACCCGGGACGTCACGGTCGCCCACCGCACCGCGAAGCGGCTGCGGGCCGGCACGGTCTGGATCAACACCTTCGACGCCAGTGACGTCATCACCCCCTTCGGCGGATTCAAGGCCACCGGTGCGGGACGCGACAAGTCCCTGCACGCGCTGGACGCGTACACGGCGCTGAAGACCACCTGGATCAACCTCGCCTGACCGGCGAGTCCTTCCTTCCCTTCCGAATTCGCAGCGAGGACAACTGATGAGGATCGGTTTCATCGGCCTGGGCAACATGGGACGCCACATGGCCCGCCACCTGATCCACGCGGGACACCTGGTCACCGTGTACGACACCCGGCCCGAGGCCGCCGTCGAACATCTGGCGCTCGGCGCCCGCTGGGCCGACACCCCGGCGGAGTGCGCGGCCGACGCCGAACTGCTGATCACGATGCTGCCCAATCCGCGCACCGTCGAGGAGGTGCTGCTGCGCGGCGGGGCCGCCGAGGCGCTGCCCGAGGGCGCCCTGTGGATCGACATGTCGACCTCCACCCCGGCCGTCGCGGACCGTGTCGCGGCCGAGGTCCTGGACCGGCGCGGGGTGCGCCGGCTGGACGCCCCGGTCAGCGGTATGGCGCACGGCGCCGAGGCCGGGCGGCTGCAGATATTCGTCGGCGGGCAGGCGGACGACTTCCGGATGTGCCTGCCCGTCTTCGAGGCCATGGGCGACCCCGACAAGGTGCTGCACGTGGGACCGCTCGGCGCCGGCTACACGGTCAAGCTGATGATCAACCTGCTGTGGTTCACCCACCTCGTGGCCACCTCCGAGGTGCTGGCCATGGGCACGAAGGCGGGGGTGGACCTGGGGGTGCTGCGCAGTTCGCTGCTGGCCAGCCCGGCCGCCTCGCACTTCCTGGAGAAGGACCTGCTGTCCGTGCTGGTCGACGGCGACTACGACGACTCCTTCGCCATGGTCCTCGCCTGCAAGGACCTCGGCCTGGCCGTGGACCTCGGCCGCGACCTGGGCGTCGCAACGGAGCTGTCCGCCCTCGTGGAGCAGATCTACCGCCGCTCCAGGGCACAGCACGGCGACCTGGCCGGGGAGATGAGCCCGGTGCGGCTCTACGAGGCCCTGGCCGGGCGGGAGTTCCGCCTCCCGCACCCCGAGGAGGCCCTGCTGAGCCCCGCCTGAGCCAACCCAACCCCTTCCCCCGCGTTTCTCCAGGAGCCGTACGCCATGGGCGAGTCCCTCACCAGTCAGCTGACCGTCGATCCCACCTGCCGTATCGAGTTCGGCCCCGGCCGTCTCTCGCACCTCCCGGACCTGGTCGCCTCCCTCGGCATGAGCCGCGCGTTCGTGGTCACCGACCGCGGGCTGCGGGCCGCCGGGATCGTCGGCCAGGTGCTCAAGGTGCTGGACGCGGCGGGCGTCGAACACGGGGTGTACGACGGGGTCGGCGCCAACCCGTCCACCGGAAACGTCGACGAGGGCGCCGCCCGGGCAAGGGAGTTCGGCCCTGCGGTGTTCGTCGCCCTCGGCGGCGGCTCGGTCCTGGACGCGGCCAAGGGCATCTCGCTCCTGGTCGGCAACGCGGACGCGGCGGCGGCCGACGCGGACGCGCTGTGGGAGGCGCTGGACGGCCTGCCGCTGATCGCGATCCCGACCACCTCGGGCACCGGCGCGGAGACCAACGGCTTCGGTGTCATCGAGGACACCGCCGCCCACCGCAAGGTGTACATCGGTCACCCCTCGGTCAAGCCGCGGATCGCGCTGCTCGACCCGGAGCTGACGCTCGGCCTCCCCGCCCGGATCACGGCCGCCACCGGCATGGACGCCCTGGTGCACGGCATCGAGTCACTGGCCTCGCGGGGCGCGAACCCGGTCTCGGTGGCGTACGCGACGCAGGCGGTGGCCATGGTCGGCCGCTGGCTGCCGGCCGCGCACCGGGACGGCTCGGACCTGGAGGCCCGTGCCCAGCTGATGCTGGGCGCCCACCTGGCGGGCCAGGCGCTGACCATCTCCGGGCTCGGTCTCGTCCACGGCATCGGGCACGCGCTGACCGCCCACACCGGCACCCCGCACGGTGTCGCGCTCGCCGCCGTCCTGGAGGAGGTCCTGGAGTTCAGCGCCCCGGCGGCCGGGGAGGCCTACGAGCAGACGGCCCGCGCGCTGCGCCTCGCCCCGCCCGCCGACGGCGACTGGGCCCGCGCCGCGATCGACGCCGTCCGCGAGGTCTCCGGCGCGCTCGGCATCAAGCAGCCGCTGCGCGACCTCGGCGTCCGCCCGGACCTGCTGCGCCCCATCGCCGCGGGCGCCCTCGCGGACGCGGTCACCAAAAACGCGCCCCGGCAGCCGACCGAGGAGCAGATCCTCGGGATCCTGGAGGCGGTGTTCTAGGGCCGTTGGGAAAGTCAGGGGGCCCGTCACCACCGCACATGCAGGCTGGGTGGCTTGCGGAACACCAGGCCGTACGGCGAGGCGGGCCGCTCCGGGTCGAGGCGCAGTGCGGGGAGGCGTTCGAGCAGGCGCTGAAGGGCGACACGGGTCTCCAGCCGGGCGAGGTGCGCGGCGAGGCAGTGGTGCGGGCCGTGGGCGAAGGCCAGTTGGAGGCGGGCGTTGTCCCGGCGGACGTCGAAACGGTCCGGGTCGGGGAAGACCGCCGGGTCACGGTTGGCGCCGGTCAAGGAGACGGTGACCAGGTCACCGCGCCGGATGGCGGCCGGGCCGAGGACGATGTCGCGGGTGGCGTAGCGGTCCACCACCGCCGCACCGGGCTCAAGGCGCAGCGACTCCTCGACCGCACCGTCCAGCAGGCTCGAATCGGCCTGTACCAGGGCGAGTTGGCCCGGGTCTCCGAGCAGGTGGAGCAGCGCGTTGACGATCATCGCCTCGGTGGTCTCGATACCGCCGAACATCAGGACCGCCGCGTTGGAGGCCACTTCGGGCGACCCCAGCCGCCCGGCGGCGGAGACGAGGAGCGAGGACGCGTGCCGGTCGGCGACCGTGGCCTGGACAGCGGCCCGCAACTCTGCGTAGGCGGCGGCACCCGCCGGGCCTGCTTCCAGCCCTTCGGTGATGTCCGAGACGGACCGTACGATCGCGTCGTACCAGGACAGCACGGTGTCCGTGGTCGCCCCGACCAAGCCGAGCGCCTCGGTGACGACGGCGACGGCGAGCGGTCCGGCGAAGGCGCGGCGCAGTTCGGTGGCACCCGACGGTTCCAGTGCGGTGATGAGGCGGTCGGTCTCCCGCTCGATGAACGGGGCGAAGCCGTCGTACACCGCGCGGGGCCGGAAGGGAGCGGCGAAGGGCTCACGGTGGCGGGTGTGTGCTGCACCGTCCAGGGACAGCATGCTGGGCCCGACGACCTGGGCGGTGGAGAAGCGCGGGTCGTCGACGGTGAAGGTGGCGGAGTCCCGCATCACGTCGAGAGCGAGGTCGCGGCGGGTGACCAGCCAGCCGTTCAACTCGGGCAGCCAGGAGACCGGTTCATGGGCGCGTAGCCGTGCCAGACGCGGGTGCGGGTCGCGGGCGAGTTCGGCGAGCGTGGTCGAGGCACCGAGCGGGAACGCCTCAGCGGTGCTCATCTGGCGGCCCGGCCGAGGAGAGGGAGACGATTCACCTCCCTACCTAAGCACGGCACCCTGACCCCCGGTTTCGCCGCCCCGGACATGACGAACCACCGGCACACCGCCGACTCACATCAGTCGTCCTCGACCGAGACGGCCACGGGCGTTCCGGCCTCGATCGTGCGGCTGACGGTGCACAGCCGGTCGTGGGAGACGGCGACCGCCCGGGGCAGGATGGCGCGGGCGCGATCGCCCGACGCACCGTCCGGGAAGGTGACGGAGAAGCCGACCGCGAGGTCCGTCATCCGGTTGCCGGCCTCGTCGCCGACCTTCTGGCCGCTGACGGTCACGGTGAAGGCGGTCGGCTCCGCGTGGCGGCTGGTGGCGAAATCGACGTCGGCCGCGGTGCAGCCACCGATCGCGGCGAGCAGGAGTTCCACCGGGGTGAATTCCGTGCCGTCGCCGGTGCCGAAGCTGATCGTGCCGCCGCGTGCGTTCGTCGCGGTGAAGCGGCCGGTGCCGATGCGCTCGACCGTCACCAGGCGCAGGGAGTCTTCGCTCATACCGACGAACCTAGGGCAGCCCGGTCGTCAGTGCAGGATGTTCACGGCCCGCGCCACCACCAGGACCACCGTCACCAGGGAGACGGAGGACTGCAGCATCATCAACATCTTGGCCCAGCGCGTCAGCGGCATCACGTCGGTCGGGCTGAAGGCGGTGGAGTTGGTGAAGGACAGGTACAGGTAGTCCAGGAAGGTCGGCTCCCAGTCCGGCGGCGCGGTCTCGGGGCTCTGCATCTGCACGAAGAGGAAGTCCGCGTACTGGTGGTGGCCGCGGACCCGCGCCATCGGTCCGCCGCGGTCATACTCCCAGTACCAGAGTGCGAATACGATGACGTTCGTCAGCCAGATGCCGCCACCGGTCAGCAGCAGCGGTCCGGCGTCCTTGCCCTCGGTGCCGTTCACCAGGCCCGCCACCAGCCGGACCGCCGCCCAGCCGTTGGCGAGGCTGATCGCACACATCAGGGCCAGGCCCAGCAGACGCAGCCACCGGGTGCGGGGCTCGACCCGCCGGGGGTTGCCGACGATCAGGCCGGCCAGCAGCACCAGTTCCAGCGCCGGCAGGGCCCAGTACGGCTGGAGGGCGAGCCGGTGCGGCAGCATCAGCTGGAGCGCGACGGCCACCAGGATCACGGCGGTCACGGCCCACCGTGGTTCGCCCTGCGTGGCTCTGCGCCAGGCGGGCACCACTTGGCGCTCGCCGTCCGCCAGCAGCCGCTCGATCCTGGCCAGCCGGTTCTCGGCATCGCCCATGTGGTCGTTCATGGCGATGATTGTCCCCGACACCGCTTGTCCATCGTTCATCCGCCATCGGGTCTCGTTGGGCGCAGCGGCCGGGCCCGGGCGATGAGCAGGGCGACGTCGTCCTCGCCGCCGGGCGGCCGGAGCATCTCCAGGATGCGTTCGCAGGTCTCTTCCAGATCGTGGCCGCGGGTCGCGGTGAGGGCGTCGAGCAGGGTCTCCAGGCGGGCGTCGATGGATTCGCTCCGGGTCTCGACCAGGCCGTCGGTGTAGAGGACCAGTTCGTCGCCGGGACGGAAGGCGATGGTGGCGGCCTCGAAGGGCACCCCGCCGACGCCCAGCGGTACGCCTGAGGGCAGGTCCAGCAGCCGCGCCGGGTGGCCGGCCCGCAGCAGGGCCGGGGGCAGGTGGCCGGCGAGGCACATCCGGCACTGGCCCTGGTGCGGGTCACAGACGCAGTAGAGGCAGGTGGTGATGGCCTGCTCTACCCCTTCGGTCAGGTGATCGAGGTGGTAGAGGGCCTCCTCCGGGGTGAGATCGAGTTCGGCGAAGGCGCGGGCGGCGCTGCGGAGTTGGCCCATGGTGGCGGCGGCGTTGATACCGCTGCCCATGACGTCCCCGACGACGAGGGCGGTCTTGTCACCCTGCAGGGGTATGGCGTCGTACCAGTCGCCGCCGATCTCGCTCGTGGCGCCGGCGGGCTGGTAGCGGCAGGCGACCTCCAGGCCCGGCAGGTGCGTCGCGAGCTGGGGGAGCATACTGCGCTGGAGGGTGAGGGCCGTATGGCGCTGGGCCTGGTAGCCACGGGCGTTGTCGATGCAGACCGCGGCCCGGGCGGCCAGCTCACAGGCGAGGAACACATCGTCGTCGTCGAAGGGCGCGGGGTTGCGGGTGCGGGTGAGGGCGAGGGCGCCGAGGATTTCGCCCCGGGCCAGCAGCGGTACGGCCAGGTAGGAGTGCACCCCGGCCGCCGCCAGGAGGGAGGCGGCCTCACCATGCCGGGCGATGCGATCGAGGTCCCGGCGGCTGGTGTGGGGCAGCAGAACCGGTTGACGGTTGCGCACGCACTGGGTGATCAGGCGGTCGCTGTCGTAGGAGGCGAGTTCCCCTGGCGGGTCGGCCGCGCGGGCCGCCTCGGCGGCGTGGGCCGCGCTGACGGCGAGGGCGCGGAAGCGGGCCGGGCCGTCGTCCGGCGCGGTCCGGCCGTCGAGCGCGCTGTCCAGTACGTCCACCGCTGCCATGTCGGCCAGGGCCGGTACGACGACGTCGGCCAGCTCGCACGCTGTCGTCTCCAGATCGAGGGTGGTACCCACGGAGGCGGAAGCCTGGGCGATCAACGCCAGCCGCTGCCGGGCCTGTGCCGCCTCGGCGGCCGCCCGATGCCGCTCAGTGACGTCGATGACGGAATAGGCCAGGCCCAGCACCCGCCCGCCGGAGTCCTCCAGCCGGTAGTAAGAGACGGACCAGGCGTGATCATGGTCCGGGTCGCCGGGCGGACGGCAGACGATGTGCCGGTCCACGACCGACTCGCCCGTCTCCAGGACACGGCGCAGACGCGCCTCGGGCTCTGTCTTCAGGTAGGTCAGGACCTCGCCGACCGGCCGTCCGAGACGCTCGGCGGCGGATTGGCCCGTGATGCGTTCCAGGGCCGGATTCATGGCCAGGTACCGCAGGTCCGTGTCCAGAATGGCCAGTCCGACCGGGGACTGGGACACCAGACGCATGGCCAGGGCGGCATCCCGCTCGACCCGCTCCACCGTGGCCTGGTCGGCGGCGAGGCCGAGGGCGTAGACCTCACCGAGGTCGTCCAGCAGCCTCATGTTGCGGAACTCCACCAGGCGGGTGCTGCCGTCCTTGTGCCGGATCGGAAAGGCGCCGGCCCAGTCGTGGCCGGATTCCATGACCTGGGCGAAGAGCTCGATGACCTCGTCCCGGTGCTCCTCGTGGACCATCAGCTGAGCCGCGTACTGCCCCAGCGCCTCCGCCGCGCTGTGGCCGAACAATTCCTCGGCCTTCGGGCTCCAGAAGACCACCTGACCCTGCGCGTTCAGCACCACCGCCGCGACGCTGAGCAGATCCAGCAGACCGCTGGGCGGCGCGGCGGGATCGGCCGCCGTCCGGCCGGCGACTGCTCGGGAGGAGTCCCTCGTGCCCATCCCTCATCTTCCCTCCCGCCCGGTGCTCTGGCTCGTGCCACATAGGCGGGCGTGCTGTCTCCATCCATGGTCGCCCCATACCGAGGGGGCCCACACCTGGGCCTCCTTGCGCAGGCCCCTGTGCGAAGCTGGAGTCGATCACAAGTGCCACACTCCTGCGCGTCACGCCCGGAGAGCGGTGAGTACCGATGCCTTCCAAGTCGCCCGGTCCCGGATCAGCCGTCACCGGCAACGGGCCCGCCGTCTCCCGGCGGGAGTTCGACGCGCTCTTCGAGGCGGTCCGCACCTGGGGCCGCTGGGAGCCCGCCGACCGCGGCGCCTGGAACCGGGTGACCGCGGACCAGGTACGGCGGGCCACGGCCGGAGTGCGGTCCGGGGTGGTCGTCCCGTTGGCGCTGCCGTGGAACACCCGGGCCGGCCCCGACAACCACAGGCCCGCGCTGCACCACATGACCGATCTCGGTGACGTCGAGAGCCCGGAGCCCACCGCGCACAAGGACTTCATCGCCGCCGACTACCACGGCAAGGGCGTCTCCCATCTCGACGCCCTGTGCCATATCGCCTACCGGGGGCAGCTGTACGACGGCCGGACGGCCGCCGACGTCGTCGGCACCGCGGGCGCCCGCTTCGGAGCGGTGTCGGCGCTCGGCCCCCTCGTCACCAGGGGCGTGCTTCTCGACCTCCCCGCCGTCCTCGGGATCCGCTGGCTGGAGCCGGGACAAGCGGTGCACGCAGAGGACATCACCGCCGCGGAGCGGGCGCTCGGGGTGACGATCGGCGAGGGTGACGCAGTGCTGCTGCGGTCCGGGCACGTCCGCCGCCGCACGGAGCTGGGCGCCTGGGACCCGGACACGGCGAGCGCGGGCTTCCATGTGGACGCCGTACCGCTGCTGGCTGAGCGCGGGATCGCGCTGCTCGGCGGTGACGGTGACAATGACGTACGGCCCTCGCCCGTCGAGGGTGTGCACTCGCCGGTCCATGCCCTGGCCCTGGCCGCGATGGGCGTTCCGCTGCTGGACAACCTCGATCTGGAAGGCCTCTCCGCCGCCACGGGGGAGGCCGGGCGGTATGAGTTCCTGCTGCTCCTGGCGCCGCTGAACGTGCCGGGTGGGACGGGCTCGCCGGTCAACCCGGTGGCGGTGCTGTGACAGCCGACCAGGCCGCCATGACAGAAATGCCACCCCGTGACTCGCACCCTTAATGTCCGTATTCTCATTTATGCCAGAGTGTTATGGAAAGCGGACTATCGCGAGTGAGGCGAAGCGTGGTTCGGTTCGGTGGGACACCGACGCCCACGGGGCGCGCGACAGGCGGCACGGGGCCCGTGCGTTCGCGTGAGCGATTTCTGGGGGGTGAGCCGGTCGAAACCGGCGTGCGCACCTCCATCCTGAACTCGTGGCAGCGCTGCCGGAACCTGGGGCTCTCGGCGGACCGGTCCGACCTTCCCTTCCGGGAGGATGTCGAGACGGACGCCCGGATCGTCCGCGCGGCCATGCCGGTGCTCGACCGGCTGCAGTACAGGTTCGCCGGCAGCCGGCTGAACATCGCTGTCGCCGATGCGAGCGGCACCGTCCTGCTGCGCCGTTTCGGAGAGGCGTCCCTGGCCAGAAGCCTCCCGGCGATCCAGCGCGTGCCGGGGTTCGTGTTCGCCGAGCAGGTCGCCGGCACCAACGGCATCGGTCTCGCGCTGGCGGAACGGCAGCTCATCCGCGTCTACGGCGCAGAGCACTTCGCCGAACGCTCCCAGGCGAGCGCCTGCCGTGCGCTCCCGCTCCGCGACCCGCTCAGCGGCCGTATCGAGGGCGTCCTGTGCTTCGGCTATCCACGCGCCTTCGACGACCCCCGGCTGGCCACCGTGATCCGCAAGGCGGCGCGAGCCATCGAACGGCGGCTGCTGAGGCAGAGTTCCGCACGTGAGCGGGCTCTGCTGCGGGCGTACGCGGAGACCGCCGCCGAAGCCGCCGTCGGCCGTCGCCACAGCATCGGGCTGGACGAGCTGGCCATCGGACAGCATCCGCGCGACCGTGCCGTCCTCATGGAGAGGGCCACCGAGCTGCTCTCCCGCGCACAGCGGGCCGCCGTCCACGTCTGCCTGTCCGACGGCCGGCGTGTCACGCTGCTCAGCCGGCCGATGACGAGTGCCACCGGGGTCGAGGGCGTGGCCATCGAGGCCGTCCTGCCCAGCCCCGCACCACCAGACCCCCTCGCCGCCCCATGGCGGTTCGACGGGTTGCCGGACTTCCCCGCCGAGTCCGCCGCAACCGGTGTCGTCCTGCCGTCCGGGGCCGTCGCCCTCACCGCGCCCGGCCCGGTCGCCTCGGGCGGCCGAGGCGTCACGGTCGTAGGAGCGGAGGGCGGTCGTCCAGCCGCCGCGGCCCCGTCGAGAGGGCTGCTGCTCGTGGGGGAGCCGGAGGTGGGGCGGTACGCGCTGGCCGCACGGCGCCGTCTGGAGCTGCTCTCCGAGGCCAGTACGCGCATAGGCACCACTCTGGACGTGCGCCGCACCGCCCAGGAACTGGCGCGGACGGCGGTGCCGCGGCTCGCCGACCACGTCACGATCGACCTGCCCGAGGCCGTACTGCGCGGCGAGGAGTCCGCCGACCCGCACAGCGACCTGCGCCGCACCGTGGTCCACGGCATCCGCGACGACTGCCCCTTCTATCCGGTCGGCAAGCAGATCGGCTACAGCCCGGCCACGCCGCATCTGCGCTGCCTGACCAGCGGGGAGGCGGTGCTGGAACCGGATCTGAGGGTCGCCGTGAGCTGGCTCGCCCACGACCCCGAGCACACCGGTGGGCTGCTTTCCCACGTCCACTCCCTCATCGCGGCCCCGCTGGTGGCCCGCGGTGTCGTGCTGGGCGTCGCCGCCTTCTACCGCGGACAGGGCTCCGCCCCCTTCGGCGACGACGACCGTTCGCTGGCCCAGGAACTGGCCGCCCGTGCCGCCCTGTCCATCGACAACGCCCGGCGCTACACCCGCGAACGCACCATGGTCCTGGCCCTGCAGCGCAGCCTGCTCCCGCATGGGCTGCCCGACCAGGACGCCGTCGAGGTCGCCCATCGCTATCTGCCCGCCGAGTCCGACGTGGGCGGGGACTGGTACGACGTCATCCCCCTCTCCGGAACCCGGGTCGGCCTCATGGTCGGGGACGTCGTCGGCCACGGCATGCTCTCCGCCGCCACCATGGGCCGGCTGCGCACCGCCGCCCGCAGCTTCGCCGAACTCGACTTCCCCCCGGACGAGGTCCTCACCCACCTCGACAACCTGGTGGGCCGCCTGGACCGGGAGGACCCGGCCGCCGCCGAAGCGGGCATCTTCGGCGCGACCTGCCTGTACGCCGTCTACGACCCGACCACGCAGCAGTGCACGATGGCCCGTGCCGGGCATCCGCCGCCCGCGCTGGTCCGCCCCGACGGCACGGTGTCCTTCCCCGAGCTGCCCGCCGGACCTCCGCTCGGGCTGGCCGGCCTGCCCTTCGAAGCCGTCGACGTCGACGTCCCCGAGGGCAGCCAGCTGGTCCTCTACACCGACGGACTCATCGAGGACCGGTACCGGGACGTCGACGCGGCCCTCGTCCAGCTGCGCAGGACCCTGGCCCATCCGGAGCGCACCCCGGAGGAGACCTGCCAGGTGGTCCTCAACAGCGTGGCGCCGGCGCACCCCGGGGACGACATCGCCCTGCTCGTCGCCCGCACCCGTGCCCTGGCCCCGGACCGGATCGCCTGCTGGGACCTGGAACCCGACCCGGCCCTCGTCGGCGAGGTCCGGGCCGCCGCCATGCGGCAACTGGCCGACTGGGGACTCGACGAGGCCGCGTTCGCCGCTGAACTGATGCTCAGCGAGCTGGTCACCAACGCCATCCGCCACGGTTCCGGCCCGATCCGGGTACGGCTGCTGCTCGACCGCACCCTGATCTGCGAGGTCTCCGACACCAGCAACACCGCCCCGCATCTGCGCCGTGCGGCCAGCACCGACGAGGGCGGCCGGGGACTGTTCCTCGTCGCCCAGCTGGCACAGAGCTGGGGTACGCGCTATCTGCCCCGGGGCAAGGTCATCTGGGCCGAATGCGGCCTCGCGGCCAGCTGAGACCGGCAGCGTCGCTGACCCGTTGGCGTCATACAAGCTGACCCGTTGGTGTCACACAAAGCGGCGAATGCCCGATTGCCGTAGATGGTCGCCTTAGGATCGCTGGCGACAGTCGGGAAGAACTCGCCAGGCCGACCCTCGGAGATGTCCGTGCACGACCCTCCCGACACCTCTGCGCGACCCCTGGTCCGCATCCGCGGGCTCACCAAGCGGTTCGGCGGGACCGTCGCCCTGGACGGGGTCGACCTCGACGTCCACGCGGGCAGCGTCCTCGCCCTTCTCGGCCCCAACGGAGCGGGCAAGTCCACCCTCATCAAGGTGCTCGCCGGCATCCACCACGCCGAGGCGGGACAGGTCACGGTCGACGGGCACCCGCTCGGCAGCCATGGGGCCTCCGCCGCCATGTCCTTCATCCACCAGGACCTCGGTCTGGTCGAGTGGATGACGGTCGCCGAGAACATCGCCCTGAGCACCGGATACCGGCGCCGCGCCGGACTGGTCTCCTGGCGGCGCACCCGGGAGCGGTGCGCCGAGGCCCTGCGGACCGTCGCCGGACACCTCGACCCCGCCGCGCCCGTCGCCCGGCTCTCCCCCGCCGAGCGCTCACTCGTCGCCATCGCCCGGGCCCTGGCCACCCGGGCGAAACTCATCGTCCTCGACGAACCGACCGCCCGGCTGCCCGCCGCGGACTGCGCCCGGCTGTTCCGCGTCCTGCACGCCCTGCGCGACCAGGGGCACGGTCTGCTCTACGTCACCCACCGGCTGGACGAGGTGTACGAGGTCGCCGACGCCTTCGCCGTCCTGCGCGACGGCCGCCTCGTCAGCCACGGCGACCTGGCCGGTCACAGCCCCGCCCGGCTGGTGCGTGACATCGTCGGCGAGGAACTCACCCACTACCGCCCGGCCACCGCCCCCGCCGACGGCCCAGCCGTCCTCACCCTCGACGGCGTACGGACCGCCGGCGCGGGCCCGGTCGGCCTGGACCTCAGGGCGGGCGAGGTCCTGGGCCTGGTCGGCCTCTCGGGCGCCGGACACATGGAGCTGGGCCGGGCCCTCGCCGGTGCCCGGCCCCTCCTCGACGGCCGGGTGTTCCTCGGCGGGCGGCCGTACCGCCCCCGTACGGTCACCGACGCGGTCCGTCTCGGTGTCGGCCTGGTGCCCGGCGACCGACTGCGGGAGGGTTGTGCCGCCGAACTGACCGTACGGGAGAACCTGCTGGCCAACCCACGTGCCGCGGGCGTGCCGGCGCTGCGCTGGATCTCCCCCCGCCGTGAACGCGCGGTGGCCGCCGGGCTGATCGAACGGTTCTCGGTGCGCCCCCGGGACAGCGAGGCCCCGATCGGCACGCTGTCCGGCGGGAACCAGCAGAAGGTCATGATCGGCCGCTGGCACCCGGTGGGCCTGCGCCTGCTGATCCTGGAGGAGCCGACGGCGAGCGTGGACGTCGGAGCCAAGGCCGCCGTCTACCGTCTGCTCGACGAGGCACTGGCCGCCGGCCTTGCCGTGCTGCTCGTCTCCACGGACTTCGAGGAGGTCGCGGGCGTGTGCCGGCGCGCCCTGGTGTTCGTCCGCGGTTCTGTGACGGCCGAGTTGAGCGGTCCGGACCTCACGGTCACCGGGCTCACCCGGGCGGCCTCGGCCATGCCACCCGCCGGCACCGCGACCCCCTCATGACCGCCTCGCCCAGGTCACCGTCCCGGCCGAGCCGGCGCTCCGCCGGACACCTCGTCAGCGCCTATGGCCTGCTCGCCCTCACCGCTCTGCTGTTCCTGGTCTTCTCGCTCACCCTGCCGCACACGTTTCCCACGCGGGAGACGGTCGACTCGATCCTGCTCAACCAGTCGATCCCCGCCGTCCTCGCGCTCGCCGCCACT
Source organism: Streptomyces sp. NPDC111744 (assembly GCF_055634995.1). Lineage (NCBI taxonomy): Bacteria > Bacillati > Actinomycetota > Actinomycetes > Kitasatosporales > Streptomycetaceae > Streptomyces > Streptomyces sp. NPDC111744. The sequence goes on along the minus strand of NZ_JBVKCG010000023.1, from coordinate 76,129 downwards.
GTCCCCATCGTGACCGGCGCGTTCGACCTCTCCCTCGGCTACGGCCTCGGCCTGGCGCACGTCATGGCGATGCAGCTGATCGTCAACGAGCGGTGGCGCTGGCCGTGGGCCTGCCTGGTGGTGGTCGCCGGCGGGGCCGTCGTGGGCGTCCTCAACGGTGTCGTCGTCGAGTTCGGCCGGATCGACTCCTTCATCGCCACTCTCGGGACCGGCAGCATGATGTACGCCGTGACCGGCTGGGTCACCGACGGCGGCCGGATCGTCCCCGGCCCGCGGGGACTCCCCGCCGCCTTCACCGACCTCTACGACTCCAGGTTCCTCGGGCTTCCGGTGCCCGCCTTCTACGTGCTCGCCCTCGCCGTCGCCCTCTGGCTGGTGCTGGAACGGCTGCCGCTCGGCCGCTACCTTTACGTCGTCGGCTCGAACCCGCGCACCGCCGAACTCGTCGGCATCCCGACCCGCAGATACACCGTCTACGCGTTCACCGCGTCGGGGCTGCTCGTCGGCTTCGCCGGTGTGCTGCTCGCGGCCCAGCAGCAGATCGGCAATCCCAGTGTCGGCCTCGACTATCTGCTGCCCGCGTTCGTCGGAGCCCTCCTCGGCTCCACCGCGATCAGACCCGGCCGCCCCAACGCCCTGGGCACACTCGTCGCCGTCGCCGTCCTCGCGGTCGGCCTCACCGGCATCGGCCAGCTGGGCGCCGACTTCTGGACGGTCCCCCTGTTCTACGGCGGTACTCTCCTGCTCGCCGTCGGACTGGCCGGCTACTCCGCCCGCCGCCTGCGCACCGGAACCGACGCGTCCGCCGCCCCCTCCTCGGCTCGGGACGGTGACACGGCGGGCCCCACGCCATGAGTCCCCCGCGTCCTTCTCCTCCGCGAGGAGCTTCCGTGCGCCGCAATCACAAACCCTCTCCCACGCGATGTGTCTCCATCGCCCTGCTGGCGGCGGCAACCGCCCTCGCGGGCTGTGAGCGGGGCTCGTCGGGCGGCCCAGCGGTCTCCACCACCGGCCCGAGCGGCTGCCCCGCCGTCCAGGGACGGGCCCAGGCCGCCGTCACCCGGGCGGAGCGGACCGACGTCCCCTGGAACGGGCCCACCAGCGGCCCCGCGGCGGTGCCCGGCAAGACCGTCGTCTATGTCGCGCAGACCATGACCAACCCCGGAGTCGCGGGCGTCGCGAAGGGCCTTCGGGAGGCCGCGAGCGTCATCGGCTGGAAGGTCCGGGTGATCGACGGCGAGGGCACCCCCGCCGGCATCCAGGCGGCACTGAGCGAGGCCGTGGCCCTCAGGCCGTCGGGCATCGTCATCGGCGGTTTCGACCCCGACTCGACCTCGCAGCAGGTGGCGCGGGCCACCGCGGCGGGCATCCCGCTCATCGGCTGGCACGCGGTCACCTCCCCCGGGCCCAGCGTGCGACCCAAGCTCTTCACCAACGTCACCACCGACGTCGACGACGTCGCCGCGATCAGCGCGCAGTGGGTCATCGCCCGGTCCCGGGGCAACGCCGGGGTCGTCCTCTTCACCGACGCCTCGATCCCGTTCGCCCACCACAAGTCCGAGCTGATCAGAAAGGGGCTGGCCGCCTGTGCGGGCGTGCGGCTGCTGTCGTACGAGAACATCCCGATCCCGGACACCAGCAGCCGTACCCCCAGGGAGGTCTCCACCCTCCTCGCCCGCTTCGGGAGCCGGTGGAGCTACTCCGTCGCGATCAACGACCTTTACTTCGCCGACGCCGCCCCCGCCTTCCGCGCGGCCGGGGAGAGGGGCGCAGGCCCGCCCTTCAACATCGGCGCCGGTGACGGCGACCCGTCCGCCTTCCAGCGCATCAACGGCGAGCAGTACCAGGCGGCCACCGTCCCCGAGCCGCTGTCGTCGCAGGGCTGGCAGATCGCCGACGAGTTCAACCGCGCCTTCTCGGGCCGTCCGGCCAGCGGTTACGTCGCGCCGGTCCATGTCTCCACGGCGGCCAACAGCGAAGGGGCCTCGGCCTGGGACCCGTCGGGCTACCGGGAGGCCTACCGGAAGATCTGGGGCAGATGACTTCGAAAAGGCAGGACGACAGGAGATGAACCTGCGGCCCCCTGGCCTCCGGTCGCCGAGTCGGTGAGCGGCGTGCGACGGTGAATCGGCGTGCCCGAGCCGGTCAGCGGGGCGCCCGTCCCGCCTCGCCGGATCGCGACGATCTCCGCCGCGATGGACAGCGCCGTCTCCTCGGGCGTACGGGCGCCGAGGTCGAGGCCGATGGGCGACCGGAGTCGGGCCAACTCCGCCTCGCCCAGGCCGACTTCACGCAGCCTTCGCTCCCGGTCGGCGTGTGTACGGCGGGAGCCCATCGCGCCGACGTAGGCGACCGGCATCCGTAGGGCCGCCTCCAGCAGGGGTACGTCGAACTTGGCGTCGTGGGTCAGCACGCACAGGACCGTGCGCGCGTCGGTCTCCGTACTCCGGAGGTAGCGGTCCGGCCAGTCGACCACGACCTCGTCCGCATCGGGGAAACGGGCCCGGGTGGCGAAGACGGGGCGGGCGTCGCACACGGTCACGTGGTAGCCGAGGAGCTTTCCGGCGCGCACCAGTGCGGCGGCGAAGTCGATCGCACCGAAGACGATCATGCGGGGTGGGGGGACACGGGTCTCGATGAACAGGGTGAGGCCGCCGGGGCAGTGGGAGCCGTCCTCGGACATCTCGACGGTGCGGGTGCCTCCGGCGGTCAGCGTGGCCAGGGCCTCGGCGGTGATGTGATCAACGGGGAAGGTCGTGGGTAGGGTTCGGGCCGGGTGTGGCTGGTCGCGCCCACGCGGCGGAGCCGCAGATGTCACGGCCCCGCGCCCCTGTGTGGGTGGGTGTACAGGTGTGCCGACAAGTTCGGCCGGTCCACGGACCACCCTGGCCAGTGCTGTCGGCTCCTCCTTCGCCGCGGCCGACAACGCCGACACGTACACGTCCCTGTCGACTCCGTCCCGTGTCACCGGAGCGACCAGGATCTCGATCACCCCGCCGCATGTCAGGCCCACCGCGAAAGCGTCCTCGTCGCTGTAGCCGAAGGTTTCGAGGACCGGCTCGCCGTTCTCGAGGGCCTGCATGCACAGGTCGTACACGGCCCCCTCGACGCAGCCGCCGGAGACCGAGCCGATGACCGTACCGGCGCTGTCGACCGCGAGGGCGGCGCCGGGAGGGCGCGGCGCGCTGCCGCCGACGGACACCACCGTGGCGACGGCGAAGTCGCGGCCCTCCTGCGCCCACTCGCTCAACTCGGCGGCGAGGTCAAGCATCTCGGCCTGCCCGCAGGACGCGGTCGGGGCGGATGGGCAGGCTGCGATGGCGTACGCCGGTCGCATGCCAGACCGCGTTGCCGATGGCCGCCGCGGCGCCCACGATGCCGATCTCGCCGATGCCCTTGATGACGACGGGGTCGTCCTCGTCCGGGTCCTCGGCCAGCCAGTCCGCCTCGATGTGCGGGACGTCGGCGTTGGCCGCGAAGTGGTAGCCCGCGAGGTCGGCGCCGATGTGGGCGCCCGAGGCCCGGTCCCGGACCGCCTCCTCGTGCAGGGCCATGGAGATGCCCCAGATCATGCCGCCGACGAACTGGTTGCGGGCGGTCAGCGGGTTGACGATCCGGCCCGCCGCGAAGATGCCGAGCATCCGGCGGACCCGCACCTCGCCGGTCGCGACGTCGACGGCGACCTCGGCGAAGTGGGCGCCGTAGGAGTGCCGTTCCTTCTGCGGCAGTGCCGCGATGGCCGCCGCGGTGTCCGAGCGGACGGTGATGCCCTCCGCAGGGATGCCGCCGCCCAGGGCGAGTCGCTCGCGCAGTTCCTCCGCCGCCGCGGTGACCGCCCAGGCCCAGGAGCTGGTGCCCATCGAGCCGCCCGCGATCATCGCAGGACCGAAGTCGCTGTCTCCGATCAGGACACGGACGTGGTCCGGCGTCACCTCCAGCGCGTCGGCTGCGATCAGGGTGAGGGCCGTACGTGCGCCGGTGCCGATGTCCGCCGCGGAGATGCGGACGGTGAAGCCGCCGTCGGCCTCGGCGGTCACCGCGGCCGTGGACGGAACGGCTCCCGCGTGGAACGTGGCCGCCGCCGTTCCGGTGCCGAGCAGCCAGCGGCCGTCGCGGCGCAGGCCGGGACGCGGATCGCGGTCGGCCCAGCCGAACCTTCGGGCGCCCTCCCGGAAGCAGGCGATCAGACCGCGGCCGGCGAACGGCAGCCCGGATACGGGCCCGGTCTCGGGCTCGTTGCGGACGCGCAGCTCGATCGGGTCGACGCCGCACTTCTCGGCCAGTTCGTCGAGCGCCGACTCCAGCGCGAACGACCCCGGTGCCTCACCCGGCGCGCGCATCCAGGTCGGGGTCGGCACGTCGAGCCGTACGATCCGGTGGGCCGTGTGGTGGGCCGGCGCGTCGTACAGCACCCGGGCCGGCGTGGCGGCGGGCTCCAGGAACTCGTGCACCGTCGAGGAGAGGTTCAGCGACCGGTGCTCCAGGGCGCGCAGCCGTCCGTCGGGGTCGGCGCCGAGCCTGACGCGCTGTGCCGTGGGGCTGCGGTAGCCGACCAGGGAGAACATCTGACGGCGGGTCAGCACGACGCGTACGGGGCGCTGGAGGAGGGTCGTGGCCATGACGGCGGCCACCTGGTGGGCGCGCACGCCCTTGGAGCCGAAGCCCCCGCCGATGTGTTCGGAGCGCACGCGCACGGAGGCCGGGTCGAGGGAGAACAGGTTCGCGAGTTCGCCCTTCACCCAGATGGCGCCCTGGTTGGAGTCGACGACCTCCAGGCGGCCGCCGTCCCAGTGGGCGGTCGCCGCGTGGGGCTCCATCGGGTTGTGGTGTTCCTCGGGCGTGCTGTACTCGGCGTCCACGACGACGGCGGACCGGGCGAGTTCGGCCTCCAGGTCGCCCTTCGCGGTCACGGCCGCGGCGTGCGGCGCGCCCGCCGCGGTGTACGCGTCCGGGCGTCCGTCGGCGAACGCGATGTCGTGCTGCTCCAGGTCGTAGTGCACCACGAGCGCCTCCGCGGCCTCCCTGGCCTGCTCGGAGGTCTCGGCGACGACCAGCGCCACGGGCCAGCCCGCGTGCGGCACCCGGTCGTGCTGGAAGAGCGCGATGGACGGGTCGGGCTTGTTCCCCAGGAGCCCGTCGTAGTCGGTGTCGAGGTGCGGGGCGTTCCCGTGGTGCAGGACGGTGAGGACACCGGGCATGGCCAGGACGGCGTCGGTCTCCATCGCGCGGATGCGGCCGCGGGCGACCGTGGACAACACCAGCCAGCCGTGGGCGAGTTCGGCGAAGGGGATCTCTCCCGCGTAGCGGGCGGCGCCGGTGACCTTGTCGCGTCCCTCCACGCGGGTGTGCGCGGTGCCGACGGAGCCCGTCAGGGGGGTGACGGTGGTCATCGGGCGGCCTCCTCGGCGAGTTCGGTCAGCACGGCCACCACGAGGTTGCGCATGAGGGTCACCTTGTATCCGTTGTGCGGCAGGGGCCGGGCCGCGGCCAGTTCGGCGTCCGCGGCGGCGGCGAAGGTGCGGGCATCGGCCGGTGCGCCCGTGAGCACCCGCTCGGCCTCCCGGGCCCGCCAGGGCCGCGACGCGACCGCTCCGAGGGCGAGCCGCACCTCCCGTACGATTCCTGCCTCGACGTCCAGCGCGGCGGCGACGGACCCGATCGCGAACGCGTACGAGGCCCGCTCCCGCACCTTCCGGTAGCGCGAGGTGGCGGCGACCGGTGCGGGCGGCAGGGTGACGCCGGTGATCAGCGCGCCCTGCGGCAGGGCGGTCTCCCGGTTCGGGGTGTCACCGACCGGCAGATAGAACTCGGCGAGCGGCAACTCCCCGGGCCCGTCGGCCGTTTGGTACGACACGACGGCGTCGAAGGCGGTGAGCGCCACGCCCATGTCCGACGGGTGTACGGCAACACAGTGGTCGGAGGCGCCGAGGATCGCGGCGTTGTGGTGCTCGCCGGCGATGGCGGGGCAACCGCTGCCGGGGTTGCGCTTGTTGCACGGCTGGGTCACGTCGGCGAAGTAGCCGCAGCGGGTGCGCTGGAGCAGATTCCCGCCGACCGTGGCCATGTTGCGCAGCTGCCCGGAGGCGCCGGCCAGCACCGCCTGCGTCAACGCCGGGTAGCGGCGGCGCACTTCGGGGTGGGCGGCGAGGTCGCTGTTGGTGACGGTGGCGCCGATCCGCAGGCCGCCGTCGGGCGTCGACTCGATGCGGTCCAGCGGCAGTTCGCGTATGTCGACGAGGCGGGCGGGCCGCTCGACGCCGGTCTTCATCAGGTCGACGAGGTTGGTGCCGCCGCCGAGGAACCTCGCGTCCGGATCGGCGTCCAGCAACCCGACCGCGCCGGAGACGTCGTGCACCCGCTGATAGCCGAATTCCCTCATGCCGCCGCCTCCGTGGCCTTCGTCCCGGCAGCGGCCGCCTGGGCGACCGCCTGGACGATCGACACATACGCACCGCAGCGGCACAGGTTGCCGCTCATCCGCTCACGGATCTCCTCGGCGGTCAACGGCGGCGGTCCCGCCTCGGGCCGTACGTCGCCGGTGACGGCGCTCGGCCAGCCGGCCGCGTGCTCCTCGATCACCGCGACGGCCGAACAGATCTGGCCAGGTGTGCAGTAACCGCACTGGTAGCCGTCGAGGTCGAGGAAGGCCTGCTGCACAGGGTGCAGCCGTTCGCCGTCGGCCAGGCCTTCGACGGTGGTGATCTCCCGCCCCTCGACGGCCACCGCCAGTTGCAGACAGGAAACGGTGCGGCGGCCGTCGACCAGAACCGTGCAGGCGCCGCACTGCCCCTGGTCACAGCCCTTCTTGGTGCCGGTGAGAGCAAGCCGCTCACGCAGGGCGTCGAGCAGGGTGGTGCGGTGGTCGACGGAAAGGGAGTGTTTCTCGCCGTTGATGTTCAGGGTGATGGCACTGTGCGTCGACGGGGTGGCTGGGTCCATGATCAGCCTTCTTTCACAGATGCGGAACGCGCCGAGAAGGCGGTCCGCACGCAGGCGTAAGGGAAATGCGGGTGGTTGGGAGGCAAAAAGGCAGCTCAGTACATGGCTGGATCGGGTCGGCCATGGCTATGATGGATCCAACCGGACAGCTGTCCGCTACCAGGAAACGTACCGGACAGCCGTCCGCTTAGCAAGGCCGGGCCCCTCCGCGAGCCCGCGAGGAGGGTCCGAGTGCCGGAGAAGAAGGACGCACCGCTGCGCTCCGACGCGCAGCGCAACCGCGAGCGCATCCTGGAAGTGGCACTGGCCGAACTGACCCGCTGCGCCGACACCCCGCTCAGCGCGATCGCCAAGAAGGCGGGCGTCGGCCAGGGCACCTTCTACCGCAACTTCCCCAACCGCGAGGCGCTCGTCCTGGAGATCTACCGCCATGAGATGCAGCAGGTCGCCGACTGGGCGGTCCACCTGCTCGAGACGCGGGAACCGGACCGGGCCCTTCGCGAGTGGATGGACCGGCTCGCCCGGTTCGCCATGGCCAAGGCCGGCCTGGCCGACGCGATCCGCCAGGCCACGCGCGCGCCCGGCGCGGCGGCGAAGCCCGAGCACACCCCGGTGTCCGCCGCGTCCGACCTCCTGCTCCGCGCCGCGGAGAAGGCCGGCACCATCCGCCCCGGTGTCACCGCGGACGACTTCTTCCTCGCCATCAACGGCCTGTTCACGATCGACCCGCTTGGCGACTGGGAAGCGCGAGCCGCCCGCCTCTTCGACCTGGTCATGGACGGACTGCGGGTGGGAGCGCCCGGGCCGAAGGCCGACTAACGGGACACGAGCCCCTCTCGACGCGGCGGCATGGGAAGTCCCCGGCACGGGAGTTCCACACTTCGGTCAGCTGCGATCGCAGGTGCGAAGCGGCTCCGAATCCGGCCCGCGACCACACTGCGGCCACCAGCCCTCCGGGAACGCGACAAGGCCGCCCTCCCTCAAACGGGAGAACGGCCTCCGACCTGCCACAAAGCTGGTCGGGACGACAGGATTTGAACCTGCGACCCCTTGACCCCCAGTCAAGTGCGCTACCAAGCTGCGCCACGTCCCGCTGCGGAGTCACGCGGTGAGTGCCGCGTGATCACGCAGGTCAACACTACCGCACGCGTGCCGGTGCCGCTGCCGCCCGTTCCGTGACCGGTGCGGTGACGCGCTGTACGCGGCGGACCGGGACGAGGAGCGCGGCCCCGGCGGCGGTCAGGCAGAACAGGGTGAGCAGGGCCCACGCGTGGGTGTAGCCCGAGGCGTACGGCAGCCCGGAGGGCTGGAGCCGGCCGGTGACCAGGACGCTGGTGAGCGCGGCGCCGATGGAGCCGCCGATGGTGCGGACGTTGGCGTTCATACCGGTCGCGGCGCCGGTCTGCTCGGGCGGCACGCTGCCCACGACGAGGTTGGCCATCGAGGCGAAGGCCAGGCCGATGCCGAGACCGAACAGGCCGGAGACGACGGCGATCTGCCACTGCTCGGTGTGCCACAGGGTGAGCAGGCCGAGCGCGAGGGCGCCGAAGGCCGCACCGGCGGTGAGGAGCGCCTTGGCGCCCACCAGGGGCTCCAGCCGGCCGCTGAGGATGCCCGAGAGGAACATCGCGATCAGCATCGGAACCATCAGCAGCCCGGAGGCCGTGACGCTGGCGCCGAATCCGTATCCGGCGGCGGACGGTGTCTGGACGAAGCCGGGCAGGAAGGACCAGAGCGCGTACATGCCCGCGCCGAACAGCAGCGCGGCGGCGTTGGTGGTCCAGACGACGGGCAGCCGCATGACGCGCAGGTCGATCAGCGGGGTGCGGGAGCGGGCCTCGGCGAGCAGCCACACCGCGAACAGCACGACGGCCACGCCGAACAGACCGAGCACCTTGGCCGAGCCCCAGCCCCACTGCCCGGCCTGGCTCAGCGGCAGCAGCAGCGCCACCAGCCAGGCGGAGAGCAGCCCGGCACCGAGCCAACTGACGCTGCCCTCGGCCCTCTTGGGCGACTCGGGGACATAGCGTGCGGCGATGAGGACGGTCACGGCGACCACCGCGACCGGGATCCAGAACAGCCAGCGGTAGTCAAGAGCCGAGACGATGGGTCCCGCGGCCACGATGCCGACGCCGCCGCCGGCCGCGATCACCGCGGACAGGTTGCTGATGCTGCCGCTGACCTCGCCCGGGGCGAACTCGTCCCGGATGATGCCGAAGGAGAGCGGGAACAGGGCGCCGCCGACGCCCTGGACGACGCGGGCGACGATCAGGACGCCGATGTTCGGTGCGAGGGCGGCGAGCAGACAGCCGGCCAGGACGGCCAGGAGGACGGCGACGAGGGTGCGCTTCTTGCCGGTCAGGTCGCCGACCCGGCCGAGTATCGGGGTGAAGACGGAGGCGGACAGCAGATAGGCCGTCATCACCCAGGTCGCGTTGGACTGCGAGGTGTGCAGGGCGTGCTGGACGGTCGGCAGGGCCGGGGCGATCAGTGACTGGAGCATGGAGAACACGCCGGCACCGGTCGCGAGGACCGCGAAGGTGAGGCGGGTGGACTTCCGGGGCATGAAGGAGCCTCTCCGACATCGGAACGGAGGGAAATGTCTGTGAGCGTGCGCGAGTGCGGGCACAGAGCCGCGTCCGGCCATGGCCATACCGCTCCCCACTGCTAAAGTGGAGGTACCCCTCCACTCTAATGGAGGTAACCCTCCGTTTCAACCGAAGTCGAGGACCCCCTCCGGTTCATCCGTGTCCCACGGGAGGCAGCAATGACGGACAGCCCGTTCGCCGTCAGTGAGATCGTCGCGTCCCGGCGGCCGCACCGGAAGGACGCGGCCCGCAACTACGACGCACTGATCACGGCCGCCCGCGAGGCGTTCGCCGAGCGGGGTGCGGACGTCTCCCTGGAGGACGTCGCCCGCCGCGCCGGCGTGGGGATCGGCACCCTCTACCGGAACTTCCCCACCCGTCGCGAACTTTTCCAGAGCGTCTACGCGGACGAGGTCAACGCCCTGTGCCAGGCCGCCGTGGAACTGTCCGAGAGGCTGGAGCCGTGGGAGGCACTGGCGGCCTGGCTGAACCGCTTCGTGGGCTACGCGGCGACCAAGCGGGCGGTGCGTGAGGCCCTCGACGGCGAGTCGGAGATCTTCCAGACCTGCCGCGAGTCGATGTTCGCGGCCGGCGGCCCGCTGCTGGAGCGGGCGCAGAAGGCGGGTGCGGCCCGCACCGACATGGAGATCGGCGATCTGCTCCGGCTGGTCTCCGGGGTCACGGCGACGGCCTTCGAGGACGACGCTCAGCGCGACCGCGTCCTCGGGATCGCCCTGGACGGGGTGAGAGCGGGCCGCTAGGCCCTTATGTGCGCGGTGGGCCGCCTTCGTACGCCGCCCGCAGCACGCTCAGGGCCTCGTCGGCCGTGACCGGCCTCGGGTTGGCGTACGGCTGCCCCGCGACCTGTCCGGCTGCCACCGCCAAGTCGGCTTCTTGCAGACCGAGTTCGGCGAGGGAACGGGGTGCGCCGAGTCGGCCCGCCAGCTCCCGCAGGGCGGCCGGCGCATCGTCCGCCCCCAGCGCCCGGGCCACGGCGGCGGCCGCCTCCGGTACGGCGGGCGCGTTGAAGGCGAAGGCGTACGGCAGCACGACGGTGTGTGTCTCGGCGTGCGGGAGTCCGAAAGTCCCGCCGAGGACATGGCACAGCTTGTGATGCAGGCCCATGGTGGTGGCGCCCAGACAGGCCCCGCACAGCCAGGCGCCGTACAGGGCGCGAGCGCGGGCCGGTACCGAGTCGGGGGCGGCGGCGATCTCGGGCAGAGCGCTCGCCAGCGCCCGTACGCCCTCCTCGGCCATCAGCGCGACCAGCGGCGAGCCGTCCGGCGCGTACAGCGCCTCCACGGCGTGGGCGAGGGCGTTGATCCCGCTGGTCACCGAGAGCGGGACGGGCAGGGCGAGGGTGAGCTCGGGGTCGTAGACGACACTGCGCGGCAGGACGACGGGGTCGCGGCCGGTGCGTTTGACGCCGTGCTCGGTGAGGCCCCAGACCGGGGTCATCTCGGAGCCCGCGTAGGTCGAGGGCACGGCGATCAGCGGGAGGCCGGTGCGCAGGGCGATGGCCTTGCCGAGGCCGATGGCAGAGCCGCCGCCGACGGCCACACAGCCGTCGGCGCCCGCGGCCCGGGCCGCCGCGACGCCCCGGGCCGCGACTTCCACGGGCACATGCATCCGGGCCCCGGTGTGCAGGCCGGCGCAGGCGGGCCCGAGCGAGTCGGCGACGGCCCGCGCGGTCTCGGCACCCCGCTCTCCGCTGAGCACCAACAGCCGCCGCAGACCGAGGTGCCGGGCCTCCTCGGCGGGCGCGGTGAGCGCGGCGCCGCGCCGGAACACCACCCGCACGGGCCGGGTCTCGTACACGAAGTCCAGGGGGTTCACGAGCGCTCCAGTACGAGGTCGAACCGGGCGTGCCGGAAGGGGTTCGGCACGCCGAACTCCCCCGCCGCCGCCGGGTCGTCGGTCGGGGTGAAGTCCTTGACCAGGCTCTCCTTGACCGCGAACACCGCGTCGGAGTCCAGGTACGCACCGCCGGCGACGAAGATGTGCGTGGTGACCGGAGCGTGTCCCTCGGCCGAGACGATGAAGTGGATGTGGGCGGGGCGGTAGGGGTGCCGTCCGGTGGCCTTCAGCAGGGCGCCCACTGGGCCGTCGGTCGGGATCGGGTACGCGCTGGGCACGCAGGTCCGGAACCAGAAGCGGCCCTCGCCGTCGGCCGTAAACAGGCCCCGGCCGTTGCCGGGCGGCTGGACGTCGGGCCGCTGCACGTCGTAGAAGCCGTGCGGGTCGGCCTGCCAGACGTCCAGGACGGCGCCGGGCAGCGGGGTGCCGTCGGCGGACCGGACCACACCGCTGACCACGCAGGGTTCGCCGGTGCCGACCAGGTCGATGTCCGCGCCCAGCTCCCGGACCGGGGACTCGGTCATGTGGAAGGGGCCAAGGACCGTCGACTCGGTGCTGCCGGGGTCGCTGTGCCCGTTGATCGTCTCGACCAGCATCGACAGACCCAGCACATCGGAGAGCAGGATGAACTCCTGCCGCGTGTCCGTGCAGGTCTGCCCGGTCGCGGTGAGGAACGCGACCGCCGCCTCCCACTCGCGCTGGGTCAGCCGGGTCTCGCGCGCGAAGCCGTGCAGATGGCGGATCAGCGCGGCGAGCAGCTCGCGCAGCCGGGGGTCGTCGGTGCCCCGCAGACTGTCGACGGCCTCGGTGGTGACCGCGTCTTCGGTTGTCATGCCGGCTCCTTGCGCGGAGGAACAGTGACCTTGAGTGAGCGTAAACCCGTTTACCGTTCAATGAACCGGATCCGCTTTCGGATCTACTTGATGAGCGCGTTGGCCACCACCACGATCACCCCGAGCAAGGCGTCGAGCATGCCGATGAGCACGGCCGCGGGCCAACTCCGCGCCGACCAGCGGGCAGTGACGAGGCCCAGACCGAACAGGATCAGGATGTTCAGGACGAACGCCGGGTACTCCACGCCCTTGGGCGGCCACCAGCCCCAGCCGGCGCCCGCGAGCAGGAAGACCGTGGGCAGGACGGCCGTGACCAGCGGCCACTCGTCGGCCAGGGTGCGCAGCGCGTCCCAGCGCTGGTGCGGGGCCCGCTCGGCGATGTAGTGGGCGTAGCCGTGGGCCAGCGCGGAGGCGCAGGCGGTGACCAGGACCCAGAGGGCGTCGTAGCGGCGGCTGGCGGCGGAGGGGTGGCCGTACTGGGTGAGCGCGGCGACCATCGAGGAGGCCAGCACTGAGCCGTAGACCCCGCCGAACAGGATGGCCTCGCGGGTGTCGTTCGTATGCGGCTCCGCCACCGCCGCCGTGGAGTCGGCCATGTTCTCCACGATCACCCCGGCGCGCCGCTCCCGCCAGTCCGGGCAACCCGACGAAGTGTCCTCCCACCAGGCCCGATGCCCCACACACTGTCCACGCCCAGGGGGCCGGTGGGCTCGCTAGGGTCGCCGTATGACGACGCACAGCTTCGCCCTGCACATCCCCGACGCCGAACTCGAACCCGACCCGCTGGATCCGGCGCAGATCGTATCCGGCACGCCCGAGGTCACCGGGAAGGTGGTCTGGGAGTCGGCCGACGGCAGGCAGGTCAGGGGGATCTGGCAGATCACCCCGGGCGTGGTCACCGACACCGAGGCGGACGAGCTGTTCGTGGTGGTCAGTGGCTCGGCGACGATCGAGGTCGAGGGCGGGGCGACCTTCACGGTGGGCCCCGGGGACATGGCCGTACTGCGCGAGGGCGACCGTACGACGTGGACGGTGCACGAGACGCTGCGCAAGGCGTACGCGATCAATCTGTGAGCGCGCTCAGCGGGTCGTGGAGGCGGGCATGTTGTAGGGCGTGACCACCTGGATCGCCGACGGCAGGGTCGGGCCCGCCGGGGGCAGGGCGCCCTGGGCGCGCATCACCAGATGGCAGGCCTCGCGCATGTCCTGCCGCAGGTCGTGGTGGAGGACGGCGGACAGGCGGTGCTCGCGCAGCAGGTGGGTGTTGTCGTGGTCGAGGTCGTGGGCGATGAACACGGCGCACTCCCGGCCCAGTTCGGCGAAGGCGCGCAGGGTCGCGTTGTTGCCGCCGCCGATCGAGTAGACCGCGCGGATCTCCGGGTCGTGTTCCAGAGCGGCGCGGACCAGGTCGTACTGGGTGGCGTCCAGCCCCTGCCCCTCCGCGATCTCCACCAGGGTCCGCTCGGGATGGGCGGCCCGCATGACACTGCGGAAGCCCATCTCACGCTCCTCCTCGTTGCGGAAGAAGCCGCTGCTGAGGCTGGTGAGGACATTGCCGGGCCGGTCGCCGAGCCACTGGCCCATGAGATAGGCGGCGGTGGCGCCGGCCGCCCGGTTGTCGCTGCCGACATAGGCGAGCCGGCCGCTGGCGGGCAGGTCGGTGACCAGGGTGACGACCGGTATCCCCGCCGCCCCGAGGCGCCCCACGGCGGCGATGATCTCGGGGACGTCCGGCGCCTTGAGGATCACACCCTGCGAGCCCCGGCGGGCGATCCGGTCGAGCGTCCTCACCAGCTCCGCCACCGGACCGGTCTCCCGGAAGTGGAACCGCGAGCGCACCACCGCCGGGTGCAGCGAGGGCAGCTCGGCCTCCAGCGCGCCGCGCACGGCCGTGGTGAACCGCTCGGGCGCCTGCATCACGATGTCGACCATGAAGGTACGGCCCACCAGCCGGACCTGGGTGCGCTGCCGGTCCAGATCGGCGATGGCCTGCCGCACCTCCCGCACGGTGCTCTCCCGCACGCCTCCCCTGCCGTTCAGCACCCGGTCCACGGTGGCCTCGCTGAGCCCTGCCTGACGTGCGATTTCCCGGATCGGGAAGGGATGACCCACGGCCTGGCTCCTTGAGGGGTTTTTGATGGCTCGCTGCTGGTTGTTCGAGGGGTTTGTACTGACAAGAATGACAGAGCGCCACCGCTCCCACGGCCCTGTCCGAGGCCGTGACCGTGGCCGTGACCGAAAGAAGGACACCGATGTCCCTCGCCGCCGAACAGGGCCGCGCCTGGCTCTCGCAGCAGGACTGCGACCTCGACACCTTCCGCGCGCTGGTCGAGCGGACCACCGACCCGGCCGCCTACCCGTACGCCTCGGCCGTCGAGGGCAACGTCCTCGTCTACGACAGCGAGCGGCTGCGCACCGCCGACGCGCCCCACGAGGTGCGGACCGAACTCGTGCGCGCCCTCACCGACGGCCCCGGTGTCGTCGTCTTCAAGGGCGCGTTCCCCGACCCGAGGATCCTCGACCGGGCCACCGCGGTGTTCGACGCGCTGATCTCGGAGCAGAAGGAGTCGGGCGCGCAGGCCGGCGACCACTTCGCGAAGCCGGGGGCCAACGAACGGGTGTGGAACGCGCTGGAGAAGGCGGCGCTCTACGACCCGGAGGTGTTCGCCGACTACTACGCCAACGACATCCTGGCCCTGGTCTCCCGGGCCTGGCTGGGCCCCGGCTACCAGGTCACCTCGCAGGTCAACGTGGTCAACCCGGGCGGCGTGGCACAGACCGCGCACCGCGACTACCACCTCGGTTTCCTCTCCGACGAGCAGGCCGAGGCCTACCCGGCGCACGTACACCGCCTCTCCCCGGTGCTCACCCTCCAGGGCGCGGTCGCGCACTGCGACATGCCGGTGGAGTCCGGGCCGACGATGTACCTGCCGTACTCGCAGACGTACGAGCCGGGCTATCTGGCCTGGCGGCGGCCGGAGTTCCAGGACTACTTCAAGGCCCACCACGTGCAGCTGCCCCTGGCCAAGGGCGACGCGGCGTTCTTCAACCCGGCGGTGTTCCACGGGGCCGGCACCAACCGGAGCGTCGACGTACGGCGGATGGCCAACCTGCTCCAGGTGTCCTCGGCCTTCGGACGGGCCATGGAGACGGTGGACCGGGAGGCGGTGACCAACGCGGTCTACCCGGTGCTGCGCCGGCGCCAGACCGAGGGGGCCGCCGAGGCCTGGCTGGAGCACGTCATCGCCGCGAGCGCCGAGGGCTACCCGTTCCCGACCAACCTCGACAGCGATCCGCCGGTCGACGGCATGGCCCCGCCCTCGCAGGCGGACCTGGTGCGGCGGGCGCTGCGCGAGGACTGGGCGACGCGGGTACTGCGGGACGAGCTGCGGGCCGCCGCGGCCCGGCGCGAGAGCTGAAAGGCCAAGGATTCCATGGGACTTCTCGACGACAAGATCGTCCTCGTCAACGGCGGCAGCCAGGGCGTCGGCGCGGCCATCGCGCGGGCCGCGGTGCGTGAGGGCGCCACGGTCGCCGTCACCGGCCGCCGCCCCGGGCCCGGCGAGGCCCTGGTGGCCGAACTCGCCGCCGCCGGCGGCAAGGCACTGTACGTACGGGCCGACCTCGCGGACGCCGAACAGGCCAAGGCCTCGGTGGGTGAGGTGATCGAGGCGTACGGGCGGATCGACTGCCTGGTCAACTCGGCGGGACTCACCTCCCGGGGCACCCTGCTGGACACCACGCCCGAGCTGTTCGACCAGCACATCGCGATCAACCTCAAGGGGCCGTTCTTCGCGATGCAGGCGGCGGTCGCCGACATGGTCGCGCGCAAGGCGCCCGGCACGGTCGTCAACATCATCACGTCGTCCGCGCACGGCGGGCAGCCGTTTCTCGCGCCGTACGTCGCCGCGAAGGCCGGCCTGATCGGGCTGACCCGCAACGCGGCGCACGCCCACCGCTGGGACCGGGTGCGGATCAACGGCCTGAACATCGGCTGGACGGCGACGGAGGGCGAGGACGCGACGCAGCGGGCGTTCCACGGGGCGGAGGACGGCTGGCTGGAGGACGCCGCGTCCAGGCTGCCGATGGGAAAGCTGGGCCAGCCGGACGAGATCGCGGACTTCGTGGTGCTGCTGCTGTCGGAGCGGTCGGGGGTGGTGACCGGGTCGGTGATCGACTGGGACCAGAACGTGCTGGGTGGGCTCGACTAAGGGGTTGCCGCCCCCGGGCCGCGGGTCGTCTGCGGCTGCGTTGTGGCTGATCGCGCAGTTCCCCGCGCCCCTGAGGGGCGCATACACACCAAGGAGTAAGACGCCCATGCGTATGGGAATTCTCGGGCTCGGTCGTATCGGTGCCTTTCATGCCGAGACCCTCTCGGGGCTCGACGCGGTCGAGTCGCTCGTTCTTGCCGATCCCTTCGCGGACGCCGCCAAGGCAGCCGCGGAGAAGTTCGGCGGCGAGGTGGCGGACTCGCCCGAGGCCGTGCTCGCCGCGGGCATCGACGGCGTGGTGATCGCCGCCGCCACTGACGCCCACCCGACCCTGATCCTCGCTGCCGTCGAGGCCGGCATCCCCGTTTTCTGCGAGAAGCCCGTCGCCAAGCACATGAGTGACGGTGTCGAGGTACTCAAGGCCGTCCAGGGCAAGGACGTACCGATCCAGATCGGCTACAACCGCCGTTTCGACGCCGGGTTCGTCGCCGCGCGTGCCGCCGTCCAGGCCGGGGAGCTGGGCAAGTTGCACACCGTCCGCTCCACCACCCTGGACCCGGCCCCGCCGCCCGCCGCCTACGTCGCGGTGTCCGGTGGCATCTTCCGGGACTGTTCGGTGCACGACTTCGACATCATCCGCTGGGTGACCGGCCGTGAGGTCACCGAGGTGTACGCGGTCGGCGGCAACCGAGGTGCCGACTACATCAAGGAGGCCGGCGACGCGGACACCACCGGCGCGATCCTCACCCTGGACGACGGGACCATCGCGGTGGTCTCCAACTCCCGTCACAACGCACGGGGTCACGACGTCCGTATGGAGCTGCACGGGTTCCAGGACTCGATCGCCGTCGGCCTGGAGGACAGGCTCCCGCTGCGTTCGGTCGAGCCCGGCGTGAGCTTCCCGGCGGGTACGCCGCACGACTTCTTCATGGACCGCTTCGCCGCCGCCTACCGCGCCGAACTCACCGCGTTCACCGAGGTCGTGGCCGGCCACCGCCCCTCGCCCTGCACGGTCGAGGACGCCCTGGAGGCCGGCTGGATCGCGGAGGCCTGCACGCTGTCCCTGCACGAGCACCGTCCGGTGACGATCGCGGAGGTGCGCGGCGCCTGACACCGGGCACGGCGGCGGGGCGGGCGGAGGGACCGGAGCGCGGTCCCGGGCCGCCCCTTCGTCGTTTCCCCTGACTGCGAGCCGGAGGAGTACGTCCTCCGGGTCGATGTCCTTGCTTGAACGTGCCGTCCGCCGCGCCGACGTCGAGCGGGGTACCGGTGCGTGCACGGAAGACCTCGGCGAGCGCGGGCGGCGGGTGCCGACGCGTCGGCTGCCGGACTTCGCGGTGCGTCTCGCGGCCCGCTTCCGGGGCCCCGCGCCACGGGAGATCACCCCGGCACTGGGCCGGCGCAACCGGCACAGCACCGAGAAGGCGGCGCGGCTGCTGGGCCGGCAGCCGCGCCCGGCCCGGCAGAAGGTGCGGGACCGCGCCGAGAACCTGCCTGCCCGCGGCGCGGTGGAACTCCCGCCGGCTCAGAGTCCGTAGCGGACCGCGAACTCGTCCGGGTCGTAGGCGTCCCGGTCCGGGTCATGCTGGATCGCCGGCCTGGTCTCGACCATGTCCTCCGGGCGGATCCACTCCGGCAACACCCCGAAACGGTGCTGCCGCAACACCGCGGCAGCACCGTCGACGACCGGCTCAGCGTGCTCTTCGTGTGTCATCCTCGCCCCCATGGCCCGTTCCTCCGCCGCGGCGACGCTCCGCCACGACGGTGGAGTTGGCTTTCGTCCCGTCGTCCGGAAGAACGTCCGGGTTCCGGCGGGTGTTCCCGGGCTCAGGCGCCGCAGGACCGCAGGAACTTCCGGGTGCGCACCGCGATGGGCAGCGGCTTGTCCGGCTCGCAGGGGTACATGTCCTGCTCGACGATGGCGAACAGATCGACGCCCAGCCGCTGCGCCGCCTCCATCACCGGGCCCAGCTCCGGTACCCCGGTGGGCGGTTCGCACATCACGCCCTGCGCCACGGCCGGGCCGAACGGGGTGCCCTTGGCCTGGACGTCGGCCAGGATCGCCGGGTCCACCTGCTTGAGGTGGAGGTAGCCGATCCGCTCGCCGTAGGTCTCGATCAGCTTGACGCTGTCGCCGCCGCAGTAGGCGTAGTGGCCGGTGTCCAGGCAGAGGTTGACCAGGTCCGTGTCGGTCGAGTCGAGGAAGCGCTCCACGTGCTCCTCGGTGTCGATGTGGGTGTCGGCGTGCGGATGGACGACGATGTCCAGGCCGTACGTCTCCCTCACCTCGTGGCCGAGCCGTTCCATGCCCTTGGTGAGGTGGGCCCACTGCTCGCCGGTCAGCTCGTGCGGCTCCAGGATCTCGGCGGTCTTGTCGTCCCGCCAGAAGGACGGGATGACCACCAGGTGCTTCGCGTCCATCGCCTGGGTGAGCGCGGCGACCTGGCTGACGTGCTCCCAGGTGGACTCCCAGACGGCGGGGCCGCGGTGCAGACCGGTGAAGACCGTGCCGGCCGAGACCTTCAGGTTCCGCCGGCCGATCTCGTCGGTGAGGCGGGCCGGGTCGGTGGGGAGGTAGCCGTACGGGCCGAGTTCGATCCAGGAGTACCCGGCCTCGGCGACCTCGTCGAGGAAACGTTCCCAGGGGACCTGCCGGGGGTCGTCCGGGAACCAGACGCCCCAGGAGTCGGGGGCCGAGCCGACGCGGATGCGGTCGAGGGCGTTCGCCATGGGTCAGGACTTTCCTTCCGGACCGGTCGCCGCGGGGGCGGTGAGGTCCTCCTCTTCCGGGAGTTCCTCGGTGTCGACTCCGCGGACCTGGGACAGTTCGTGCTTGAGGGCGGCGAGTTCGGCGCCGCCGGCCATGTGGTTGGTGAGTTCTTCGAGGGTGATCTCGCTGCGTTCGGCGGAGAGTTCGAGGGTCCCGAGGCGCAGGACGCTGAAGTGGTCGCCGACCATGTAGGCGTGGTGGGGGTTGTGGGTGATGAAGATGACGCCGAGGCCGCGGTCGCGGGCGGCGGCGATGTACTTGAGGACCACACCGGACTGCTTGACGCCGAGGGCGGCGGTGGGCTCGTCGAGGATCAGCACCCGGGCGCCGAAGTAGACGGCGCGGGCGATGGCCACGCACTGGCGCTGGCCGCCGGAGAGGGTGCCGATGGGCTGGTCGAGGTCGTCCAGGATGATGCCCATGTTGCGCAGTTCGCGGTCGGCGGTCTCCTTCATCCTGGCGATGTCGAGACGCCGTACCGGCCAGGGACCCTTGGTCATCTCGGAGCCGAGGAAGAAGTTCCGCCACACCGGCATCAGGGGGACGGTGGCGAGGTCCTGGTAGACGGTGGCGATGCCCTTGTCGAGGGCCTCGCGCGGGGTGGTGAAACGCACCGGCTCGCCGTCGACGAGGAAGTCGCCCTCGGTGTGCTGGTGCAGCCCCGAGATGATCTTGATGAGGGTGGACTTGCCTGCGCCGTTGTCGCCGAGGACGCAGGTGACCTGGTCGGGGAAGACCTTGAGGTCGACGCCGTGCAGGGCGCGGATGTTGCCGTAGGACTTGCCCGAGCCGCGCAGTTCGACGATCGGGGCGCCCTCGGCGGGTGCCGTGTCCTGGAGGATGGCGCCGTGGGTTCCGGTTCCGTTGTCTGTCATCGGGTCACCTCCTGGTCGCGGTGCGCTGGACCCACAGGTTGATCAGGACGGCGCCGAGCAGCATGACGCCGAGGAAGGCCTTGAACCAGTCGGGGTTCCAGCCGGCGTAGACGATGCCCTGCTGCACCATGCCGAACATGAAGGCGCCGAAGACCGGGCCGATCGCCGAGCCCGCACCGCCCGTCAGGAGGCAACCGCCGATGACCGCGGCGGAGATGTAGATCAGCTCCTGGCCGACGCCCTCGCCGGACTGCACGGTGTTGAACGAGAACAGCTGGTGCATCCCGACGAACCAGGCGCCGAAGCCGACCAGCATGAACAGCGAGATCTTGGTGAAGGTCACGGGGACGCCGACCGCGCGGGCGCTCTCCTTGTTGCCGCCCACCGCGAAGATCCAGTTGCCGTACTTGGTACGCAGCAGCACCCAGGTGGCGATCGCCGCGAAGACCAGCCACCACACGATGGTGATTTTCACTTCGACGCCGCCGATGTGGAAGGAGGAGGCGAAGATGCTCCTGACCTGGTCGAAGCCGTCCATGTTGCTGATGTCGTCGGTGGCGACGTTGCCGGTGACCAGCTTCGTGACCGCGAGGTTGACGCCTTGGAGGATCAGGAAGGTGCCCAGGGTGACCAGGAAGCTGGGCAGCCCCGTCCTGACCACCATCCAGCCGTTGAAGGCGCCGATGGCGAGCGACACGATGAGCGCGACGATCACGCCCGCCCACACGTTCAGCGTCAGCTGGTAGCTCAGCATGCTCGCGGTCAGCGCCGAGGTGACCACCGCGACACCGGCGGAGAGGTCGAACTCGCCGCCGATCATCAGCAGGGCCACCGGCAGGGCCATGATCCCGATGGTGGACGACTGGTACAGGATGTTCGCCATCGAGCCGGCTTCCCGCACCGGCGGCGCCGCGATCAGGAAGAAGACGTACACCGCGACGGCGCCGAGGAACACGCCCACGTCCGGACGGGCGAGCACCCGCAGCGCCAGGGGGCGTCGTGCGGTACGGCCGTCCATCTCCTGCGGGCCGGGGGCCGGCGGCGGTGTGGCCACCGCCGGCTGTACCTGGTGGCTCATACCGATCACCGAGTGCCCTTCGCGGCGAACTGGGCGACCTTGTCGACGTTGGACTTGTCCACGAAGGCCGGCCCGGTCAGCACCGGCTGCTCACCGCCGCCCATGTAGTTGCCGTTGTTCTTGTAGAGCCACAGCGAGTCGACCGCCAGGTAGCCCTGCAGATAGGGCTGCTGGTCCACGGCGAACTCGATGGTCCCCTTGCTGATGGCGCCGGTCAGGTCCTTGTTGAGGTCGAAGGTCGCGATCTGCGCCTTGCTGCCCGCGTCGGACAGCGACTGCACGGCGATCAGCGCGATGGGGGCGCCGAGCGTGACCACATGGTCGACGGAGCTGTCCGTCTTGAGCTTGGCGGTGATCGTCGACCTGACCGCCGTCGGGTCCGTGCCGTTGACGTACAGGGTCTCCGTCGTCCCCGAGAACGTCTTCTTCACCCCGTCGCATCGCTGGGTGAGGCCGACGTTGCCCTGCTCCTGGATGACACAGACGACCTTCTTGGCGCCTTCCGTGTTCAGCCGGTTGCCGAGCGCCTCGCCCGCCACCGTCTCGTCCTGGCCGAAGAACTCCAGCAGGCCGAGCTTCTTCCAGTCGCTCACACCGGAGTTGATCCCGACGACCGGGATCTTCGCGGCGGTCGCCTTGCCTATGACGGTCTTGAGGGCGTCCGGCTTGGCGAGGGTGACGGCGATCCCGTCGACCTTCTGGTCGATCGCGTTCTGCACCAGGTTGGCCTGGTTGCCGGCGTTCGGGTCGGCCGAGTAGACGAGTTTGACGTTGTCCTTGGCCGCGGCCGCCTCGGCGCCCTTGCGGACGATGTCCCAGAAGGTGTCGCCCGGCGACTGGTGGGTGACCAGCGCGACCGTCATGCGGGGGGTGCTCGCCTTGCCGGCGGCGGCGGACCCGCCGCCCTCCTCCGACTTCTTTCCTCCGGAGCTGCTGGAGCAGCCGGCGAGGGTCAGGACGGCCGCCGCGGCCACGGCCACGAAGGGGGCCAGTCTCCGCGGACGGATACGGGATGAGCGGTCCATCTTGCCTGCACCTCACTGTGCGACGGGAGAGGAAGGGGATCCGTGAGGATCCCGCCCGGCCCGGAAAGTGCTGGTCCGGGTCGGCGCTGTGCGTTGGGACGGGATACAAGCCCCTGCGCGGCCCGCTGTCAATACTTTGTTAAGACATCATTTCACACGCAGGTCCGAATGTAAGTACAAACCATTGACAGCTCCACCTGCCCCGATCTACACCTGAGAGGCATCCCGCCCCACCCTGGGAGCCTCGCGATCCCTACCCGCTCCCGCCTGGCGTACCCCTGTACACCACCCCGTCCCGAATGAGGTCCCCATGAGCCAGCCGACCACCCGCCTGACCGTCGCCCAGGCGCTGGTGCGGTTCCTCTCCGCCCAGTACACCGAGCGCGACGGCGTCCGGCACCGGCTGATCGCCGGCACCTGGGGCATCTTCGGCCACGGCAACGTGGCCGGGATCGGCCAGGCGCTGCTGGAGTACGGCGACGTCATGCCGTACCACCAGGGCCGCAACGAGCAGGCGATGGTGCACGCGGCCGTCGGTCACGCCCGCCAGCTGGACCGGCTCTCCGCGCAGGCGGTGACCACGTCCATCGGCCCGGGCGCCACCAACCTGGTGACCGGCGCCGCCCTCGCCACCATCAACCGGCTGCCGGTGCTGCTGCTCCCCGGCGACTACTTCGCGAGCCACGCGCCCGACCCGCTGCTGCAACAACTGGAGCACCCGGTCGAGTTCGACGTCTCCGTCAACGACACGCTGCGCCCGGTCTCCCGCTACTTCGACCGGATCACCCGCCCCGAGGCCCTGATCCCGTCCGCGCTGAACGCCATGCGGGTGCTCGCCGACCCGGCCGAGACCGGCGCGGTCACCCTCGCCCTTCCGCAGGACGTCCAGGCGGAGGCGTACGACTGGCCCGAGGAGTTCTTCGCCGAGCGCGTCTGGCGGGTCCGCCGGCCGGCCCCGGACCCGGTCGAGCTGGCGGACGCCGTGACCGCCGTACGGGCCGCTCGGCGCCCCCTGATCGTGGCGGGCGGCGGCATCCACCACAGCCGCGCCGAGGACGCCCTGAGGGCCCTTGTGGAGGCCACCGGCATCCCCGTCGCCTCCACCCAGGCCGGCAAGGGCTCGCTGCGCCACGACCACCCGGCCGACCTGGGCGGTATCGGCCACACCGGGACCGCCGTCGCCGACGACCTGGCCCGCACCGCGGACCTGGTCATCGGCGTCGGCACCCGGTACACGGACTTCACGACGGCCTCCGGCACCCTCTTCCAGAACCCGGACGTCCGCTTCCTCAACCTGAACATCACCGGCTTCGACGCCCACAAGCTGGCCGCCCGCACCCTCGTCTGCGACGCGCTGGCGGGCCTTGGCGCCCTCACCCATGCCCTCGCCGGGCATCGCGTGGCCGCGGCCTACGAGGCGGAGTACCGGGCCGGCAAGGAGCGTTGGGAGGCCGTCGTCGAGGCCGCCTACCGCGCGGACGACGAGGACGCCGTGCCGACCCAGACGCAGGTGCTCGGCGCCCTGGACGCCGCCGTCGGGGATGACGACGTTGTCATCAACGCGGCCGGCTCGCTCCCGGGCGACCTGCACAAGCTCTGGCGGGCCCGCTCGCCGCGCCAATACCACCTGGAGTACGGCTACTCCTGCATGGGCTACGAGATCCCGGCCGGCATCGGCGTCCAGCAGGCCGCCCCGGACAGGGTCGTCTGGTCGCTGGTCGGCGACGGCACCTATCTGATGAATCCGACCGAGATCGTCACCGCCGTCCAGGAGGGCCTGCCCGTCAACGTGGTCCTGATCCAGAACCACGGGTACGCCTCCATCGGCGGCCTCTCCGAGTCGGTCGGCGGCGAGCGGTTCGGCACCGCCTACCGCTACCGCCTGGCCGACCGCACCTTCGGCGGCGCCCCGCTCCCGGTCGACCTCGCCGCCAACGCGGCCAGCCTCGGCATGGAGGTGCTGCGCGCCAAGACGGTGCGGGAGCTGCGCGAGGCCCTCGCGGCGGCCCGGGCGAGCGACCGGCCGACGTGCGTGTACGTCGAGACGGACCCGGCGCCCACCGCTCCCCCGGCCGAGGCCTGGTGGGACGTGCCCGTCGCCGAGACCGCCGCCCGCGAGGCCGCCGTACGGGCCCGCGAGGACTACGACCGGCAGCGCGCCGAGCGCCGTCGGCACCTGTGACCCCACGAACCCCGGAAGGAGGTGTCCCGGTGGCCCGAACCGGTGATTCCGCCCGCACCGCGACCGTCTCGGCACTCGACTCCCTGGACTTCGCGCTGGACCGCGGCAGTCCGGTGCCGCTGTACTACCAGCTCGCCCAGCAGCTGGAGGGAGCCATAGAGCACGGCGCCCTCGCCCCGGGGAACCTCCTGGGCAACGAGGTCGACCTCTCGGTGCGGCTGGGCCTGTCCCGGCCCACGGTCCGGCAGGCGATCCAGTCCCTCGTCGACAAGGGGCTGTTGGTGCGCCGCCGGGGCGTGGGCACCCAGGTGGTGCACAGCCAGGTGAAGCGGCCGCTGGAGCTGAGCAGCCTCTACGACGACCTGGAGTCGGCCGGGCAGGGCCCGACCACCCGGGTGCTGCGCAACGAGCGGATCCCGGCGACCGGCGAGGTGGCCGCCGCGCTCGGCATCGCGGAGGGCGCGGAGGTGGTCGTCCTGGAGCGGCTGCGCTGTACGCACGGCCAGCCGGTGGCGTTCCTCTGCAACTACCTGCCCGCCACCCTGCTCGAACTGGCCACGGAACGCCTGGAGTCGACCGGCCTGTACCGGATGATGCGCACGGCGGGCATCACCCTGCACAGCGCTCACCAGACGGTGGGCGCCCGCAGCGCGACCGCAGAGGAGGCCGCCCGCCTCGACGAGAAGGAGGGCGCCGCCCTGCTCACCATGCGGCGCACGGCCTACGACGACACCGGGCGGCCGGTGGAGTACGGCAGCCACGTCTACCGGGCCTCCCGGTACGCCTTCGACTTCCAGCTGCTCGTACGGCCGTAGGACAGGCGTGGAACGCTGTGCGGCGGTACGGCCGCGGCCGGTTTAACCGCTGGTCCTGCCACGGGAAACCAACATGCCCGCACACGAGCCCCCACGGAGTTCGCCCCCTGGGGGCTCCGTCGTACGGCTCCGTTCAACAAACCGGCAGGCGACCATGTCGATTACGTTTCGGGCAAGAGACGGGTGAGAGAGCCGCAGGCTATTGACGCATGACGGGACAAGCGGCTGTTATTGCGCCCACGATGTTCGGCCGAGTTGGTTTCTGATCGGTTTCGGGACCTTTCGAAGATCAACTCTTCCCCTTGCCGAACCCTGTTCCTCAGGAGCCGCCATGCGCATCTCCCCGTCCGGTCTTCACGTGCCGGGTCCGAGCCGCCGTAACGTCCTGCGCGGTGCCGGTTCGGCCGCCCTCCTCGCCGGTGCCGGCATACCCCTGCTGTCCGCCTGCGGCGGCAGCGGGTCCTCCTCCGACCCGAAGACGGTCACCCTTGGCTCCAACGGCTCGGACGCCGTGCCGAAGAAGGCCTACGCGGAGATGTACGCGACCTTCAAGAAGCAGTCGGGCATCACGGTCAATGTCAACACGAAGGATCACAACACCTTCCAGGAGCAGATCAACTCCTACCTCCAGGGCACGCCGGACGACGTGTTCAACTGGTTCGCCGGGTACCGGATGCAGTTCTTCGCGAAGAAGGGCCTCGCCACCCCGCTCGACGAGGTCTGGGACAAGATCGGCGACAACTTCCCCGACGCCATGAAGAAGCTCAGCAAGGGGGAGGACGGCAAGTACTACTTCGTGCCGCTGGACACCTACCCCTGGGCGATCTTCTACCGCAAGAGCGTCTTCCAGCAGCACGGCTACAAGGTCCCCACCACCTGGGACGACTTCGTGGCGCTGTGCAAGCAGATGAAGAAGGACGGCCTGGTCCCGATCGCGTTCGGCGACAAGGACGCCTGGCCGGCGATGGGCACCTTCGACCAGCTCAACTTCCGCATCAACGGCTACGACTTCCACGTCGACCTGATGGGTGGCAAGGCCGCCTGGACCGACGCCAAGGTCAAGACCGTCTTCGACCACTGGTCCGAGATCCTCCCCTACCACCAGGACGGCTTCATGGGCCGCACCTGGCAGGACGCCGCGCAGTCCCTGGTCTCCAAGAAGGCCGGCATGTATCTCCTGGGCTCGTTCGTGGCCCAGCAGTTCACCAACAAGGCCGACCTGGACGACCTCGACTTCTTCGCCTTCCCGGAGATCAACTCCGCGTACGGCCAGGACACCGTCGAGGCGCCCACCGACGGCTACATGGTCAGCAAGGCCCCAAAGAACAAGACCGGCGCCTTCAAGCTGATGGAGTACCTCGGCACCCCCGCGGCGGAGCAGATCTACCTCAAGGCCGACTCCAGTGTGGTCGCCGCCTCCTCCAAGGCGGACACTTCGTCGTACTCCGCCCTGCAGAAGAAGGCGTACGACATGATCAGCAGCGCCAAGAGCCTCACCCAGTTCATGGACCGCGACTCCCGGCCGGACTTCACCTCCACGGTGATGCAGCCCGCCCTGCAGAAGTTCCTGCAGAATCCGAAGGGCGTCGACAGTCTGCTCTCGTCGATCGAGCGCCAGAAGAAGACCATCTTCGCGTCCGAGTGAGCCTGCTGAGTGATGACTGACACCACCACGAAGTCCCAGGAGGCGGCCGCCGTGCCGCCTCCTGGGCGCGCGTCCGAAAAGAAGCGGGTCCGGCAGGGGCACAAGCGCCTGCTGACCCGCCGCGACCGGATCACGCTCGCCTTCATGGCCGGCGTGCCGACGATCCTCCATGTCCTCCTCGTCTGGGTGACCGCACTCGCCTCGATCCTGCTGGCCTTCACCACCTGGGACGGCATCGGCTTCGACTCCATCAAATGGGTCGGGTTCGACAACTTCCAGCAACTCTTCAGCGACAACCCGCAGTTCTGGCCCGCCGTCCAGCACAACGTCATCTGGTTCGTCGTCCTCATCCTGATCCCGACGCCGTTCGGCCTGTTCCTGGCCGTGCAGTTGGACAAGAGGATCCGGTTCACCCGGGTCTACCAGACGGCGTTCTTCCTGCCGGTCGTCATCTCCATGGCGTGCATCGGGTTCGTCTGGCAGCTGATCTACAACCCGGACACGGGCCTGATCAACAGCATCATCGGCGCCAACAAGCCGGGCCACTACATCGACTGGATCGGCGACCCGAAGCTCAATCTGTGGGCGGTGCTGATCGCCGCGTCCTGGCGGCACGCCGGCTACATGATGATCCTGTACCTGGCCGGCCTGAAGAGCGTCGACCCGTCGCTGCGCGAGGCCTCGGCCCTCGACGGCGCCAACGAGTGGCAGACGTTCAAGAACGTCATCTTCCCGACCCTGCGGCCGACCAACACGGTCGTCCTGGTCGTCACCATCATCGAGGCGCTGCGCGCCTTCGACCTGGTCTTCGTCTTCAACAAGGGCGCCCAGGGCACCGAGTTGCTCTCCATCCTGGTGACCAACAACATCATCGGCGAGTCCAGCCGCATCGGTTACGGCTCGGCGATCGCGGTGGTCCTGCTGGTCATCTCGCTGATCGTGATCATCCCGTATCTGATCGCGACCTTCCGGAAGGAGCGGCGCGCATGAGCACCGTGAGCGCGCTGGCCAAGCAGCGCACCCCGATCCGTCCGGCCCGCGTCCTGCTGCACGTGTTCCTCGCCCTCACGGCGCTGGCGTGGCTCGCCCCGCTGCTGTGGGCGATCTTCTCGGCGCTGCGCCCGTACAGCGAGACCAGCGACCGCGGTTACGTGTCCTGGCCGCACACGCTGAACTTCGACAACTTCAAGAACGCGTTCACGCAGTCGGACATGACCCACTACTTCATGAACACAGTGATCATCGCGGTCCCGGCCGTGCTGATCACGCTGTTCCTGTCGTCGATGGTCGCGTTCTACGTCAGCCGCTTCGACTTCCGGCTCAACCTGGCGCTGCTGCTGGTGTTCACGGCGGGCAACCTGCTGCCGCAGCAGGTCATCATCACCCCGCTGTACCGGATGTACCTGCTGACGAACCTGCCGGGCATCACCGCGAGCGGCAAGCTGTACGACTCGGCGCTCGGCCTGGTGCTGATCCATGTGGCGTTCCAGTCCGGGTTCTGCGCGTTCGTGCTCAGCAACTACATGCGGTCGCTGCCGCACGAGCTGACCGAGGCCGCGCTGGTGGACGGCGCGTCGGTGTGGCGGCTGTACTGGCAGATCACGCTGCCGCTGTGCCGGCCGGCGATGGCGGCCCTGGCGACCCTGTTGTCGATCTGGATCTACAACGACTTCTTCTGGGCGCTGGTGCTGATCTCGACCGGAGAGAACATGCCGATCACCTCGGCGCTGAACAACCTCTCCGGCCAGTACTTCACCGACCCGAACCTGGTCGCCGCCGGTTCCCTGCTCACCGCGATCCCGACGCTGGTCGTGTACTTCGCGCTCCAGAAGCAGTTCGTCAGCGGTCTGACCCTGGGCTCCGCCAAGGGCTGATCCGGCCCCCTCTGAAAGAGAACCCCGTGCACAACCCGTTCACCCCGGTCGCCTCCTTGCCCGTGGACACGCGCACCGCCCGTGTCCACGAGGAGGGCTGGCAGTCCTGGTCACCGAGCGGCTCCTACGCTCTCGGCGCCGCCCCGCACCGCCCGAGGAACGACAACTGGGCGACCGTGTGTTACCGCCCCGGCCGCAGTGTGCCCGCCGGGGCCTTCCAGGGCGAGGGCCTGCTGGCGCTCGACCCGGGCGACGGCTCCCCGGTCCGCGTCTGGGCGGCGACGAACCCGCTGCACGAGGTGCCGTCGGTCCGGCTGACCGTCACGGGCGGCGCCGCCGAGATCGAGGCGGACGGCACGGTCAAGGAGTGGACCGGCGCGGACATCCAGTCCGCGCTGGCCGGGTGGGCGGACTCCCTGGCCCTGCCGGCCCCCCGCCCGGCACCCACCGTCTGGTGCTCCTGGTACGAGTACTTCACGGCCGTCACCGAGGACGACATCCACGAGAACCTGCGGGCGATGGACACCCTCGACCTGCCGATCGACGTGGTGCAGATCGACGACGGCTACCAGAGCGCCCTGGGCGACTGGCTGAACCTCTCCGGCCGCTTCCGCTGCCGGCGGGGCATCGCGGACGCCATCCGCGCCCGCGGCCGCCGGGCGGGCATCTGGACGGCGCCCTTCCTGGTCGACCCGGCGAGCGCCCTCGCCGAGACGTACCCGGACTGGCTGGTCCGCGACCCCGACGGCAACCCGCTGCACGCGGGCCGCAACTGGGGCCACGACCTGTACGTCCTGGACACCACCCACCCAGCCGCCGCGGCCTACCTCACCGACGTCTTCGCGACGCTGCGCGCCGAGGGATACGACTACTTCAAGGTCGACTTCCTCTACGCGGGCGCGATGGACGGCGTACGGCACTCGGGCGCGGACCCGCTCACGGCGTACCGCCTCGGGATCGCCCTGATCCGCGAGGCGATCGGCGCGGACGCCTATCTGCTGGGCTGCGGGGCGCCGATCCTGCCCTCCATCGGCCTGTTCGACGCCATGCGGGTCAGCCCCGACACGGCCCCGCACCGCCGCCCCGAGGCCGATGACTACAGCCAGCCGGGCCAGGACCCGGCCGAGTTCACCGGCGTCGGCCGCCAGTGGCAGCACGGCCGGCTCTGGATCAACGACCCCGACTGTCTGATGGCCCGCCCCGCCGTGGAGACCCGCGCCCGCTGGGCGGCCCATGTGGAGGCCGTCGGCGGCCTGGTCGCCTCCAGCGACCGGCTGCTCTCCCTCGACCCGTGGGGCGTGGACACGACCCGCCGCCTTCTCACCGGAGCAACCGGAGTCCACCGATGACCGACCGCACCCTCTCCGTCCCGGGCATCGCCTACGGCGGCGACTACAACCCCGAGCAGTGGCCCGAGGAGGTGTGGGCCGAGGACGTCCGTCTGATGCGCGAGGCAGGCGTCAACATGGTGAGCGTCGGAATCTTCTCGTGGGCGTTGATGGAGCCGTCCGAGGGTGTCCACGACTTCTCACGGATGGACAGGATCCTCGACCTCCTCCACGAGAACGGCATCGCCGCCGACCTCGCCACCCCGACGGCCGCTCCCCCGGCCTGGTTCTTCCGCGCCCACCCCGAGGCGCTCCCGGTGGACCACGACGGCCGCACCCTGTCGTACGGCAGCCGGCAGACGTTCTGCCCGAGCAGCCCCGCCTACCGCGAGGCCGCGCTCAGGATCGCGGGCGCCATCGCCGGACGGTACGCGAGCCACCCGGCCGTGAAGATGTGGCACGTCCACAACGAGTACGGCTGCCACAACGCGGCCTGCTACTGCGACACCAGCGCGGAGTCCTTCCGCCGCTGGCTGCGCGCGAAGTACGCCGACGACCTGGCCGCCCTCAACGCCGCCTGGGGCACCACCTTCTGGAGCCAGTGGTACTACGACTGGGACGAGATCCTGCCGCCCCGCGCGACCGGTGCCGTACCCAACCCGACGCACCAGCTGGACTGGCGCCGGTTCTGCTCGGACGAGCTGCTGTCGCTGTACAGGGCGGAGCGTGACGTGCTCCGGGAGGCGGCCCCGTCGATCCCCGCCACCACCAACTTCATGGTGATGCACAACTTCGACGCCCTCGACTACTGGCGCTGGGCACCGGAGCTGGACGTGGTGGCCAACGACCACTATCTGATGTCCACGGACCCGGAGTCGGAGATCGACATCGCGCTCAGCGGTGACGTGATGCGGTCGCTTGCGGGCGGCCCCTGGCTGCTGATGGAGCACTCGACGGGTGCGGTGAACTGGCAGCCCGTCAACCGGGCGAAGGCTCCTGGTGAATTGCGCCGCAACGCGCTCGCGCATGTGGCGCACGGCGCGGACGGCATCTGCTACTTCCAGTGGCGGGCGGCGAAGGCGGGCGCCGAGCAGTGGCACTCGGCGATGCTGCCCCATGCCGGGACCGACAGCCAGATCTGGCGGGACGTGGTCCGACTGGGCGCGGATCTGCGGGCGTTGGCGGAGGTGCGGGGCAGCACCGGCACCGCCGAGGTGGCCGTGGTCTGGGACTGGGACGCCCGCTGGGCGGTGGAGTTCCCCTCCCAGCCGAGCGGCGAACTGCGCTACCTGGACGTCGTCCGCGCCTGGTACGAGCCGCTGTGGCGGGCGGGGGTGGCCGTGGACTTCGTCCGCCCGGACGCCGATCTGTCGGCCTACCGGGTGGTCCTGGCGCCGAGCCTGTACCTGGTGGACGACGCGGGCGCGGCCAGCCTGACGTCCTTCGCCGAGGCAGGCGGCACCCTCGCCGTCGGCTTCCACAGCGGCATGGTGGACGAGAACAGCCATGTCCGGCTGGGTGGTTACCCGGGCGCGTTCCGCGACGTGCTGGGCGTCCGCACGGACGAGCTGTTCCCGCTGCTGCCGGATGAGCGGGTGCGGCTGAGCGGGGGCGGCACGGGCTCGCTCTGGTCGGAGCGGGTGCGGCCGGAGGGCGCCGAGGTGGTCATGTCGTACGCCGACGGCCCGCTGTCGGGTGTCCCCGCGGTGACACGGCACGCGTACGGCACGGGCAGCGCCTGGTACCTGGCGACCCTGCCCGACGCGGAGACCCTCGCGGGGCTGCTCGACCGGATCGGTACGGAAGCGGGCGTGGCCGCGGGCCGCACCGCACCGGCGGGCGTGGAGGTCACCCTGCGGCGCGGTACGGACGCGGACTACGTGTTCGTGATCGACCACGCCGGACAGGGCGCCGAGGTCGCGGTGGCGGCGGGATCGGTGGAGCTGCTGTCCGGGAAGCCGGCCGACGGCACGGTCACCGTGGCCCCGGGCGAGATCGCCGTCGTACGGGAGCCGCGCGGTCAGTGAGCCGCGTCCAGGCGGGCCCGCTGGTCGGGGGTCAGCTCCAGGTCCACGGCGGCGAGGTTCTCCTCCAGCTGGGCCACCGACGACACCCTGGCCAGCGGGACGACCGGCAGCGGCCCGGCCAGCAGCCAGGCGTGGGGGAGTCTTCAGCTTGAAGTGCGCTTCAGGTCAAGGGCCTCGAGCGCATCAGCGCTGTGCCGCGAACGGGCCGTCCAGTGCCGCCCACTGGAGCAGCATGATCGTCTTGGCGTCGGCGATCTCGCCGGTGCGGATCATCTGCAGGGCCTGGCGGAAGGGGAGTTCGAGGATCTCGATGTCCTCGCCCTCCTCGTCCAGGCCGCCGCCCTCGTGGGTGCGGGTGGAGGGGGTGTAGGCGGCCGCGTAGAAGGAGATCCGTTCGGTGACCGAGCCGGGGCTCATGTAGACGTCGAAGACGTGCTGGACGTCGCCGACCGTGTGGCCGGTCTCCTCGACGACCTCGCGGCGGACCGCGTGTTCCGGGTGCTCGTCCTCGGCGTCCAGGAGGCCCGCCGGGGTCTCGATCAGCATGCCGTCGGGGTGGCCGTTGACGTACACCGGGAAGCGGAACTGGCGGGTGAGCAGGACGGTTTCGCGCTCGGCGTCGTAGAGGAGGAGCGTGGCGCCGTTGCCGCGGTCGTGGGTCTCGCGTTCCTCGGTGCGCCAGGTGCCGTCGGCGTGCTGGTAGTCGAAGGTGGTGGCCCGCTCGACGTACCAGTGGCTGGACAGCAGTTTCACCTCCCGGACCCTCACGCG
The DNA here is from genome assembly GCF_055634995.1 of Streptomyces sp. NPDC111744. NCBI lineage: Bacteria > Bacillati > Actinomycetota > Actinomycetes > Kitasatosporales > Streptomycetaceae > Streptomyces > Streptomyces sp. NPDC111744. Next base: position 43,311 of record NZ_JBVKCG010000023.1, on the reverse strand, counting down.
CGGGTTGCCGGTCACGTCCAGGCCGGTACGGTCGAGTCCGGTGCGGCCCCGGCGGTCGGGGGTGTCGACTCCGGCGGTCATCGGGCACCGGCCGGGCGGACGGGGGCGTTCAGGTCACTCATGATCACCTGTCTACCACCCGCCCGTGTCCGGCAGGCGTCCCGCTAGTGCACTTCGGCCCGCGCCGGGCCCTCGTCGAGGAAGCCGCCCGACTGGTGCTGCCACAGCTTGGCGTAGGCGCCCTCGGCGGCCAGCAGTTCGTGGTGCGTGCCCTGCTCGACGATCCGGCCGCGGTCCAGGACCACGAGCCGGTCCATGGAGGCGACCGTGCTCAGCCGGTGCGCCACCACCAGTGCCGTACGCCCCTCCATGAGCCGCCACAGCGCCTCCTGGACCAGCATCTCGCTCTCGGAGTCCAGCGCGCTGGTCGCCTCGTCCAGGAGCAGGATCGGGGCGTCCCGCAGAATCGCCCGGGCCAGGGCGACCCGCTGGCGCTGGCCGCCGGAGAGCTTGACGCCACGCTCGCCGACCATCGTGTCGAAGCCGTCCGGCAGCGCGTCGGCGAACTCCGTGACGTGGGCCGCCTCGGCGGCGAGCCTGATCTCGGCGTCGGTGGCGTCGGGCCGGGCGAAGGCGATGTTGTCCCTCAGGGTGCGGTGGAACATCGCCGGGTCCTGCGGTACGTAGGCGATCTGGCTGCGCAGGTCGGCCTGGCGCAGCCGGCTGATGTCCTGGCCGCCGATCGTGATCCGTCCGGCGTCGATGTCGGTCATCCGCAGCAGCAGCCGGGTGAGCGTGGTCTTGCCGCCGCCCGACCGGCCGACGAAACCGAACTTCGAGCCGCTGGGGACGTCCAGCTCAAGCCCTTCGAAAAGCGGTTTGGCACCCGCGTGGGTGAAGGAGACCTTCTCGAAGCGGACGTCGGCGGCCCGGGGCGCGAGCGGTTCCGGGGTCACCGGATCGAGCACGGTCGGCGGCTCCAGGAGCAGTTCGGTGAACTGGGCCGCCTCCGTCATGGAGCTCTCCATGCGCCGGTAGATCTGGTTGAACTCGAACATGATCCGGGTGGCGTTGGTGTAGTAGGTGAAGGCGACCACGACGGCCTCCACGCTGTGCCCGCCGCCGGCCAGCGCCACCGCGAGCAGCAGACCCAGCGCGTTGGTCGCGACGGACATCGGCGCGACGAAGGTGTCGATGCGCAGGTTGCCGTAGTCCCAGGAGCGCAGGGTGCGCCGCCGCGATTCGGCGACCCGGGACCGGTGTTCGGCGGCCTCCCGCTCCTCGGCGGCGAACGCCCGGACCGTGTCCATGTTCATCAGGCTGTCGGCGACATGCCCCGACACCCGGGCGATCGCCTCCTCCCGCTGGTCGACCAGCCGCTGCCGGCGGCGGATCAGCGGCAGCACGCACACCGCCGTCACCGCGATCATCGCAAGGAGCGCGACGACGAGAAGCGGCTGGTAGCGCCACAGCACCACCGACCCGAACGCCAGCGGCACGAAGCTGCCCACGATGTTGAAGGTGAGCGTGTCGCCGAACTCCTCGAAGCGGGTGGCGAAGCTCAGCACCCGCTTGGTGAGCGAGCCCGCGAAGTTGTCGTGGAAGAACGCTGCGTCCTTCGCGAACAGTTCGTTCATGCCGATGACGTACAGCTGCTCGATACCGAGGGCGTCCAGGCGGTTCAGGGCGTGCAGACCGATCCGCCAGAGCGTCTCCGCCAGCAGCAGGACACCGGCGAAAGCGAGGACGTACGGCAGTGTGGTGCCGAGGCTCAGGCCGTGGCCGTCGGCGATCCGGCCGACCAGCTTGGCCACGACCAGCGGTGCCAGGTAGTTGATTCCGATGTTGCCGAGCGCCGGCAGCAGCATCGCGGGCAGCGTGAGCCACTTGAGTCGGGCCAGTTCCCGTCCGTAGAAGCGGAGTGCGAGCAGGACGGCGCCCTTGCGCGGACCGTTCGCAGGTAAATCGACAGAGGATGTCATCTCAACCCTGTGTAGTCGTCGCACGGCGTGCCGAGTCGGCCGCCGCATCTCCGCGGCGGCCTGGAATCGGCAGGTCAGGAAAGGGAAGTGTGCCGTGACGACGGTCACTGAGTCCACGTGTTTTCCGGACGGCGGCTACTGTGCGAACACGCGGTCGATCCGGTCCTCGCACCGCTCCCGGTCCGCGTCCGGCAGGCCGAGGAGTCGCTCGGTCTCCGCCGTGTCGGGCAGGGGCCCGTGATCCCCCGTCACCTTGAGCGCGGAGACCGCGGTGATGTGGCCGAGCCGCAGGGCACGGACCGTCGTCTCGCCGCGCAGCAGCCCGGCCAGGAAGCCCGCCGCGAACGCATCGCCCGCTCGCACGGGTTCCACCACCGTCGTACGCAGCGCGGGCACCGTGCGGACGCTGTTCGCGGTGACGGCCGTGACGGCCCGGGCGCCGCCGACGCCGACGGCGGTCGCCCCGGCGGCCAGGTGGGCCCGGGCGGCGGGGACGTCGACGCCACCCACCGGGACGAGCACGGCGTCGGGGAACGGGCCGCGCAACGCCTTCAGGTAGGCCGCTCCCCCGGCCTCGGCGGCGGGGAAGAGCTTCAGCGCGGCCGCGCCCCGGGCTTGCGCGGCGATGACGTCGGTGGGGGTCAGCACGCCCGCCAGGACCGGCATGCCGAGTTGCAGCGCGGTGTCGGCGCCGGCGCCCAGGCCGGGGGTGACCACGAAGGCGGCGCCCGCGCGGTGGGCGGCCCGGGCGTCGGCGGCGGTCAGCACGGTGCCGGCTCCCAGCGGCCGGTCGGGTCCCAGCTCCTTGCGGGCCCGGGCGAGGACGGTGGGCGCGTCACCCTCGTCGCCGCGCTCGGCACCGACCGTCTGGACGGGGCCCCGCTGCTGCCCGGCCGCCCCGACCGGCTTCGGCTGCGGGGACTGGACCCGGCGGCGCGCTACCGGGACAGGGCGACGGGAACGACGTACAGCGGAGCCCATCTGCTCCACTACGGCCTGCCGTTCGCCGGGAGCGCCGATCAGAAACCACTGCGCAGGCGGCAACGCCGTAGCCGCCGCGGCCAACCACTTGCACCGCTCCACCCGCTCGGCCGCCGGCAGACTCAGCGCCGCGCTGCGTCCGGTACACGATCGCCCAGCTCACCGAGGACTCCGTCCGCGCCGGGAGGAGTCGCGGGGCGCCGCACGCTGACGGCCGGAACCGGGAGCCGCCGGTCGTGCGGCGCTCAGATCGCCGCGCGAACGGCCCGCTCGAAGCCCTCGACGTGGCTGCGGGCGAGCCGTGCCGCCCGGTCGGGGTCACCGGCGACGATCGCCTCGATCAACGGTCCGTGCTCGTCGACATGGCCCGCCATGTCGGACAGCCGGTCCACGAACAGGCACCAGATACGGGTGGCCAGGTTGTCGTGGCGGACAAGGGTGTCCTCCAGGTACGGGTTGCGCGTGGCCGCGTAGACGGCGCGGTGGACCTGGAGGTCCAGGCGCATCAACTCGGCGGCGTCGCGCCCGCCGGAGTCCACGCTCTCCAGCTCCCGCCGCAGAGCGGTCAGCCTCGCCCGGTCCGTGGCCGTGGCGCGCCGCGCGGCCTGGGCGGCGGCCAGCGGCTCCAGCTCCAGGCGCACCTCGGAGATATGGGCCAGGTCGGTGATGTTGACGTCGGTGGCGAAGGTGCCGCGCCGGGGATAGGTCGTGATCAGGCGCTCGTACTGGAGTCGCTTGAGCGCCTCGCGCACCGGGGTCCGTCCGACGCCGAGGGACTGCGCCAGCTGCTCCTCGTTGATCGGCGCGCCCGGGCGGATGTCGAGCATGACGAGCTGGTCGCGGATGGCGCGATAGGCGCGCTCGGCGAGGGACAGCTCCTCGTCCCCGGGCTCCCCGCCCCTGGACTCCCGGCCTCCGGGATCGGCCGCCGCCTGCTGCATGGATGCCCCCTTGACCTGTCCGGCGAGCTCCCATACCTTACCGCACAGGCTGATATATCAGTTGCTCATTAGTCGCTCATTAACTGGCTCCCAGGATGGTGCACAGATGGCAACGACCCCGTCGACCACCACGCTCGCCTCCTCCCTCTCCCTCCCGCTCGGCGAACTCGACCCCGACGTCGCCGCCGCGATCGCCGCCGAGCTGCACCGTCAGCAGTCCACCCTCGAGATGATCGCCTCGGAGAACTTCGCCCCGGCCGCCGTCATGGAGGCCCAGGGCTCGGTGCTGACCAACAAGTACGCCGAGGGCTACCCGGGCCGCCGCTACTACGGCGGCTGCGAACACGTCGACGTCATCGAGCGGTTGGCCATCGCCCGGGTGAAGGAACTGTTCGGCGCCGAGGCCGCGAACGTGCAGCCCCACTCGGGCGCCCAGGCCAACGCGGCCGCGATGTTCGCGCTGCTCGACCCCGGGGACACGATCCTCGGCCTCGATCTGGCGCACGGCGGTCACCTGACCCACGGCATGCGCCTCAACTACTCCGGCAAGCTGTACGACGTCGTGCCGTACCACGTGCGCGGGTCCGACCTGCGCATCGACATGGACGAGGTCGAACAACTCGCCCTCACGCACCGGCCAAGGATGATCGTCGCCGGCTGGTCGGCGTACCCGAGGCAGCTGGACTTCGCGGCCTTCCGGCGGATCGCCGACGCCGTGGGCGCGTATCTGATGGTGGACATGGCGCACTTCGCCGGGCTGGTCGCCGCGGGCCTGCACCCGAACCCCGTGCCGTACGCCGACGTCGTCACGACCACCACCCACAAGACCCTGGGCGGCCCGCGCGGCGGTGTGATCCTCAGCCGTGCCGACCTGGCCAAGAAGATCAACTCCGCGGTGTTCCCGGGCCAGCAGGGCGGCCCGCTGGAGCATGTCATCGCGGCGAAGGCGGTGGCCTTCAAGGTGGCTGCGGGCGAGGAGTTCAGGGAGCGCCAGCGGCGCACCCTGGAGGGCGCGCGCGTCCTCGCCGGACGGCTGCTGGCCGACGACGTCGCCGAGGCCGGGATCACCGTGCTGACCGGCGGCACCGAAGTCCACCTGGTCCTCGTCGACCTGCGCGACTCCGCGCTCGACGGGCGCCAGGCCGAGGACCGGCTGCACCGCATCGGCATCACCGTCAACCGCAACGCGGTGCCCTTCGACCCACGTCCGCCGATGGTGTCCTCGGGGCTGCGGATCGGCACCCCGGCCCTGGCCACCCGGGGCTTCGGGGCGACGGAGTTCCGGGAGGTCGCCGACATCATCGCCGAGGCCCTCAAGGGCGAACAGCCCGACGCCGAACTGCGCGCCCGGGTCCAGAAGCTCGCCGACGCCTTCCCCCTCTACGTCCAGGGGGCTGCGGCATGACCGCCGAACCGCTGCCCGAACACCCGGACTTCCTGTGGCGCACGCCCGAGCCGAAGCGCTCGTACGACGTCGTCATCGTCGGCGCGGGCGGCCATGGCCTGGCCACCGCCTACTACCTCGCCAAGAACCACGGCATCACCGATGTGGCCGTCCTGGAGAAGGGCTGGCTGGCCGGCGGCAACATGGCGCGCAACACCACGATCATCCGCTCCAACTACCTGTGGGACGAGAGCGCGGCGATCTACGAGTACGCACTCAAGCTGTGGGAGGGGCTCCCCGAGGAACTGGACTACGACTTCCTGTTCAGCCAGCGCGGCGTCCTCAACCTCGCGCACACCCTCCAGGACGTCCGCGAGGGCGTGCGCCGCGTCAACGCCAACCGCCTCAACGGGGTCGACGCCCAGTGGCTCGAACCGGACGAGATCGCCGAGGTCTGCCCCATCCTCAACGTCTCGCCGCACACCCGTTATCCGGTCCTCGGCGGCACCTTCCAGCCCCGGGCCGGCATCGCCAAGCACGACCACGTCGCCTGGGCGCTGGCCCGCCGCGCCGACGAGCTGGGCGTCGACCTGATCCAGGGTTGCGAGGTCACCGGTTTCCTCCAGGACGGCGACCGGGTCGTGGGCGTCGAGACCAGCCGCGGCCGCATCCTCGCCGGGCGGGTCGGCCTCGCGTCCGCCGGGCACAGCAGTGTGCTGGCCGAGCGGGCCGGCTTCCGGTTGCCCGTGCAGTCCCACCCGCTCCAGGCCCTCGTCTCCGAACTGCACGAGCCGGTGCACCCGACCGTCGTCATGTCGAACCACGTGCACGTCTATGTCTCCCAGGCCCACAAGGGCGAGCTGGTGATGGGTGCCGGCGTCGACTCGTACAACGGGTACGGGCAGCGCGGCTCCTTCCACGTGATCGAGCAGCAGATGGCCGCCGCCGTCGAGCTGTTCCCGATCTTCGCCCGTGCGCATGTGCTGCGGACCTGGGGCGGCATCGTCGACGTCACCCCGGACGCCTCCCCGATCATCGGCACCACCCCCGTCGGGAACCTCTACGTCAACTGCGGCTGGGGCACCGGCGGGTTCAAGGCCACCCCGGCCGCCGGCTGGACCTTCGCGCACACCATCGCCACCGGCGAACCGCACCCGCTGAACGCCCCCTTCGCCCTCGAACGCTTCACGACGGGCGCGTTGATCGACGAACACGGCGCAGCAGCCGTGGCCCACTGAGGAGGACGTCGTGCTGCTGATCAGCTGCCCGTGGTGCGGTCCCCGTGACGAGACCGAGTACCGCTACGGCGGACAGGCCCATGTCCCCTACCCCGGTTCCCCCGCCGACCTCACCGACCAGCAGTGGGCCGAGTACGTCTTCTACCGCGCCAACCCCAAGGGGCCCTTCGCCGAACGGTGGATGCACAGCACCGGCTGCCGCCGCTGGTTCAACGTCCTGCGCGACACCGTCACTTACGAGGTGCTCGCCGCCTACCGGCTCGACGAGCCCCGACCCGAACTGCCCCAGGCCGGAGGGAACGACCGATGACCGACCAGCGATTCCGGCTGCCGCAAGGGGGCCGTATCGACCGTGGCCGCGTGCTGCGGTTCACCGTCGACGGAAGGGAGTTGACCGGGCATCCCGGAGACACCGTCGCCTCGGCGATGCTGGCCAACGGTCTCGTCGAGGTGGCCCCGTCGATCTACCGAGGTCGCCCGCGCGGCATCGTCTCCGCGGGGGTCGAGGAGCCCAACGCCCTTTTGCAGGTGGACGGTTCATGCTCGGAGGGCATGCTGCCGGCCACGACGGTCGAGCTGTACGACGGCCTGTCCGCCACCACGCTGTCCGGGATGGGCCGGCTCGACCCGACGCCCGACTCGGCCGTCTACGACAAGAAGTACGTGCACACGGACGTGCTGGTCGTCGGTGCCGGCCCTGCCGGGCTCGCGGCCGCCGCCGCTGCGGCCGGCTCCGGCGCCCGGGTGATCCTCGTCGACGACCAGCCCGAGCCGGGCGGTTCGCTGTTCTCAGGGGGTGCTGAGGTGCGCGCGGCACTCGGCGCCTCCCCCGAGGCCGTCGTACTCCGGCGCACCACGGTGTTCGGCTCCTACGACGACAACTACCTGCTCGCCCTCCAGCGCCGCACCGACCACCTCGGACCCGATGCCCCCGAAGGTGTCTCCCGCCAGCGGCTGTGGCACATCCGGGCCCGCCAGGTGGTCCTGGCGACCGGTGCCCATGAGCGTCCGCTGGTCTTCGCCGGCAACGACCGGCCCGGGGTGATGCTCGCCGGGGCCGTACGCACGTACCTCACCCGGTATGCGGTGGTGCCGGGTTCACGGGTCGTCGTGAGCACCACCAACGACAGCGCCTATGACACGGTCGCCGATCTGTACGCGGCCGGGACCGACATCGCCGCCGTCGTGGACGCACGCCCCGAGCTGTCCCCGCGGGCCGCCGAGGTCGCCGTGGCCACTGGTGTGCGGGTGCTCACGGGCAGCGCGGTGGTCTCCACCGCGGGCGAGCGACGGCTCACCGGCGTCACCGTCCAGGCCCTCGACGCGAACGGTCGGCTCAGCGGCGCCGCCGAGTCGTTCGACTGTGAGCTGCTCGCCGTCTCGGGCGGCTGGAGCCCGGTGGTGCATCTGCACAGCCAACGCCAGGGCCGGCTGCGCTGGGACGAGGACCTGGTCGCCTTCGTACCCGACGGCACGGTACGGGACCAGCAGGTCGTCGGTGCGGCCCGGGGGACGTACGACCTCGACGGCTGTGTGGCCGAAGGGACACGGGCCGGTGCGCGGGCCGCGACGGACGCCGGATTCCCGGTGCCCGTTCCCCCGTTGCCCCCTGCCCAGGACCCGGGCCCCACGCGCGCACTGTGGGTGGTCCCCGCGTCCGACGGCGAACCCGGCAGCTGGGACAGCCACTTCGTCGACCTCCAGCGCGATGTCACCGTCGCCGACGTCTGGCGCTCCACCGGCGCCGGCATGCGCGGAGTCGAGCACGTCAAGCGCTACACCTCGCTCGGCACGGCGAACGACCAGGGCAAGACCTCCGGCGTCAACGCCATCGGTGTGATCGCGGAGGCGCTGGACGGTTCCCTGGGGGAGATCGGCACCACGGCCTACCGGGCGCCGTACACACCAGTGGCGTTCGCCGCCCTGGCCGGACGGGAGCGCGGCGAGCTGTTCGACCCGGAGCGCACGACGTCCGTCCACGGCTGGCACGTGGCGAACGGGGCGGTGTTCGAGGACGTGGGGCAGTGGAAGCGTCCCCGGTACTACCCGCGGCCCGGCGAGGACATGGACACGGCCGTGGCCCGCGAGTGCCGTGCCGCGCGTGAGGGGGTGGCGTTCATGGACGCCTCCACCCTCGGCAAGATCGAGATCCGGGGCGCGGACGCGGGTGAGTTCCTCGACCGCGTCTATACGAACGCCTTCAAGAAGCTGAAGCCCGGCACGGCCCGCTACGGCGTGATGTGCAAGCCCGACGGCATGATCTTCGACGACGGTGTGACGCTGCGCCTCGACGAGAACCGTTACTTCATGACCACCACGACCGGCGGTGCGGCCGGTGTCCTGGACTGGCTGGAGGAGTGGCTGCAGACCGAGTGGCCCGAACTCGACGTCCACTGCACCTCGGTGACCGAGCAGTGGGCGACGATCGCGGTCGTCGGCCCCCGGTCCCGCGAGGTCGTCGCCCATCTCGCCCCCGACGTCGACCTGTCGAACGAGGCCTTCCCGTTCATGGCCTTCCGCGAGACCACCCTGGCGTCCGGCGTTCCGGCCCGTATCTGCCGGATCTCCTTCTCCGGCGAACTCGCCTACGAGATCAACGTCTCCGCCTGGTACGGGCTCGCGGTCTGGGAGGAGGTGTACGCGGTGGGCCGGCCGTACGGCATCACCCCGTACGGCACCGAGACCATGCACGTGCTGCGCGCCGAGAAGGGCTACGTCATCGTCGGCCAGGACACGGACGGCACGGTCACCCCGCAGGACGCCGGCATGTCCTGGGTGGTCTCGAAGCAGAAGGACTTCATCGGCAAGCGGTCCTATTCCCGCACCGACACCTCCCGTACCGACCGCAAGCAACTGGTCGGCCTGCTGCCGAGCGACCGCACGACCCGGCTGCCCGAGGGCACCCAGCTCGTCGCGGCGGACACCTCTCTGGAGACGGTGCCCGTCCCGATGCTCGGCCATGTCACCTCCAGCTACCACAGCCCGGCCCTCGGCCGCCCCTTCGCCCTCGCTCTCGTCGCCGACGGGCGGGCGAGGATCGGCGAGACCCTGCTCGCCCCGGTGGGCGAGGACCTGGTGCCCGTCGAGGTGACCGACTTCGTCCTCTACGACCCCGAAGGGACCAAGCGAGATGGCTGAGTGGACCGGCTCCGGCCCGGTGGCGCTGCGCACCAGCCCCCTGGCGCACCTGGAGGAACGGATGCGCGCCGCCACCGTCACCGGCGCTCGGGGCGTCGCGCTGACCGAGTGGCCCTTCCTCACCATGGTGAACCTGCGCGTCGACCCCGCTTCCGAAGCGGCCGACCGCATCGCGAAGACCCTGGGGGCACCCCTTCCGCGGCAGTGCGGCCACACCACCGCGTCCGGCCCTCACACGGTCGTCTGGCTCGGCCCCGACGAATGGCTCGTGCTGTCCCGGGCCGATTCCACCACTGTGGCCGCTGAGTTGCGGGAGGCACTCGGAGCGGACCCGGGCTCGGTCGTGGACGTCTCGGCGAACCGCACCACCCTGGAGCTGACCGGACCGTCCGCCCGACAGGTGCTGGAGAAGGGCTGCCCGCTCGATCTGCACCCCCGGGCCTTCGGCCCCGGCCGGGCGGCGTCGACCACGGTGGGCCCGGTCGCGGTCCTGCTCTGGCAGGTCGACGACGAGCCGACGTACCGGCTCTTCCCACGGTCCTCGTTCGCCGACTACCTGGCGCGCTGGCTGATCGACGCGATGAGCGAGTACCGCGGCCGGGAGGTGCCGTGAGGATGAGCGGCATGCTGCACGGCGAACCCGGAGGCGATCCACACAGACGAAGGGCCCCCACAGGCTCTCGCCTGCGAAGACCCTTCGCACCGTCGGGACGACAGGATTTGAACCTGCGACCCCTTGACCCCCAGTCAAGTGCGCTACCAAGCTGCGCCACGTCCCGGTGCGCTCACTCGCGGTGACCCGCGTGATCACGCGGACGTTACTTTACCCCACGTCCCCGGGCGCGCCGAAAGAGGGCGTGGGGAGGGCGTGGGGCGGGGGGACAATCGATCGTATGGGCCGTATGGGAAACGCCGGGGCAGGGGCACGGGACCGGGACACCGAGGGGCGGGCGCGCAGCGCACGGCCGCGGGACGGGCTGGGGCGGCCGCTGCCGTACGGCGCGCCGGGCGTCGAGCGGCAGGCCGAGGGGGTCGTACGGACTCCGGACGAGACCGTCGCCGAGGCGCAGGCGCTGCTGGACGCCGGTAAGCCCTTCCATGCGCACGAGGTGTTCGAGGACGCCTGGAAGTCCGGGCCCGAGGAGGAGCGGACGCTGTGGCGGGGGCTGGCCCAGCTGGCCGTGGGGCTCACGCACGCGGCTCGCGGGAACGTGGCCGGCGGGGCGCGGCTGCTGCGGCGCGGCGCGGGCGCGGTCGGGGAGTGGGCGGCCGGCAGCGGGGTCCGGCGGCCGTACGGGATGGAGCTCGACGGGCTCGCCGAGTGGGCGCGGGAGCTGGCCGGGCGGGTGGAGAGCGGTGCCGGGAGCGTCGAGGCGGGGGACGAAGCACCCCGGCTGCGCGGCACCCGGTAGCACCGGGGTGACCCGCGCTGTCAGTGGCATGCGGCAGACTCGGGGGCGTGCGAAAGATTCATGTCATCGGTATCGGCGCGGGCGACCCCGACCAGCTCACCCTCCAGGCGGTCCGGGCGCTGAAGAGCACGGACGTGTTCTTCCTTCTCGACAAGGGCGAGGTCAAGAGCGACCTCACCCAGCTGCGCCGGGACATGCTCGACACGCACATACCGGACGGCGGCTACCGCCTGGTCGAGGCGCGGGACCCGGACCGGGACCGGGCCGCGAGCGGCGGGGCGTACTCACCGGCCGTCGGGGACTGGCGCAGCGCCCGCGCGGACATCTACGAGCGGCTGATCCGCGAGGAACTCGGCGCGGAGCAGACCGGCGCCTTCCTGGTGTGGGGCGATCCCTCCTTGTACGACAGCACGCTGGCGATCCTGGAGGAGGTGCTGGTCCGCGGCGCGGTGGCGTTCGAGTACGACGTGGTGCCCGGGATCAGCAGTGTGTCGGCGCTGGTGGCCCGGCATCGCACGGGGCTGAACCGGGTGGCCCGGCCGGTGCAGATCACCACCGGACGGCGGCTCACCGAAGGTCTTCCGGACGGTGTGGACGACGTGGTGGTGATGCTGGACGCGCACCAGGCCTTCCGCCAGTACGCGGACCAGGACATCGACATCTACTGGGGCGCCTATATCGGCACCCCCGACGAGATCCTGGTCTCCGGCCCGATCGCCGAGGCCGGCCCGCGAATCGAGCGGCTGCGGGCCGAGGCACGGGAGCGCAAGGGCTGGATCATGGACACATATCTGCTGCGCCGCCACCCGGAGGTTCCGAAGGAGGGCTGAGCGGTACCGGGTGGGCCACTCCGGCATGCGACGGCAGCCCACCAGTGTGAAGGTGACATCGTCGGTGACCGGTGAGCCCGCACTGCCCGACGCCTCCCGGCCGCCCGTGCCGGACGCCCTCCGGCCAAGCGGACACGCGCCTCGGCGCCCGCAGCCGGGCAACGTGCCGTCGGCCGACCCCAGGCCCCGACCGCCGCGGTCAGGCTCGGTGCGGCTTCGGCCCGCGGGGCTCGGTCGTCACGCGGGGCCGAGCCCCAGCCGCTCCAGTACACCCGCCACGTCGGGTACCGCCGTCACCCCGGCCGGCAGCGGTGGGCGGCGTACGACGACCACGGGCAGGCCCAGTTCGTGTGCGGCCGTGAGCTTGGCGGCCGTGGCCGCTCCCCCGCTGTCCTTCGTGACCAGTACGTCGATCAGGTTCTCGCGGAGCAGCGCGGTCTCGTCGGCCACCGTGAACGGTCCGCGGGCCAGCAGCACTTCGGTGTGCGGGGGCATGGGGGCCTCGGGCGGCTCCACCGAGCGGACGACGAAGTGCCGGTCGGTCAGGTGGGCGAAGGCGGACAGGCCCAGGCGTCCAGTGGTCAGGAGGACGCGGGGGCCGAAGCGCGGCAGCAGGTCCGCCGCGGCGGCCAGGGACGCGACCAGGTGCCAGCGGTCCCCGGGGCCGGGGCGCCAGCCCGGGCGGCGCAGCACCAGGGCCGGGACGCCGGCCCGCGCCGCGGCCAGGGCCGCGTTCGCGGTGATCGTCGAGGCGAAGGGGTGGGTGGCGTCGACGAGGACGTCCACACGCTGTTCGCGCAGCCAGTCGGCGAGGCCTTCCGCCCCTCCGAAGCCCCCGACGCGCACCTCCCCGGCCAGCGCACCCGGCCGGGCGACGCGCCCCGCCAGGGAGGTGACGACGAGGACACCGGGGTGCACGGCGAGCGCGGCGGCCAGTTCGCGGGCCTCGGTGGTGCCGCCGAGGATCAGGACGTGCGGGGACATGGGGCGAGCGTACGGGGCCCTGCGGTGGGGCCGGGACGCGGGACGGCCGCCCGGCGGAGGGGCCGGGCGGCCGTCGTGGGAAGTGACTCCCGTCAGCCCTGGCGGGCCTTGAAACGGGGGTCCTTCTTGTTGATCACGTAGACCACGCCGCGTCGGCGGACCACCTGGGCGCCGGGCTTGGCCTTGAGTGAGCGCAGGGACTTGCGCACCTTCATGGTTCTGTTCTCCTCGTGTCGGCCGCCGGGCCGGGTCAGCCGCGGGCGGCGGCGGTACGGCCGTAGCGGCGCTCGAAACGCTCCACCCGGCCGGCGCTGTCCAGGACCCGCGCCCTGCCGGTGTAGAAGGGGTGCGACGCGGACGAGATCTCGACGTCGACCACCGGGTACGTGTTGCCGTCCTCCCACTCGATCGTCCGGGACGAGTCGGTGGTGGAGCGGGTCAGGAAAGCGATGTCCGCGGCGCGGTCGCGGAAGACGACGAGCCGGGAGTCGGGATGGATGCGGGGCTTCATGGGGTTTCCTTCCTGGGGCCTTGGTCCGGTGGTGTTTCCGGTGGGTTCGGGCCCGGTCGTACTCGGCGGTTCAGCGCTCTTCGCGGAAGTCCACGTGCGCGCCGGCCACCGGGTCGTACTTGCGCAGGAGCAGCCGGTCGGGGTTGTTCCGGCGGTTCTTGCGGGTCACATAGGTGACTCCGGTCCCGGCCGTCGACTTCAGCCTGACGACGGGGCGCGCTGTACTGCGTGCCATGAGGTTCTCCCTTCGCCCACACCCGGGATCACTGATCCGAGCATGTCAATCACGATGGCTGTAACAACGCCTCCCGCGGTCGCATTCCCGGGCCGCCGGACCGGCTAGCGAAGGAGCAGCTGGAGACCGCCGACGACCGTCGCCGCGATGACCAGCTGCTCGAACAGCCGCTGATTGATCCGGTCCACCGCCCACTTGCCGAGGAGCGCGCCGGGGACGACGAACACCACGAGCGCGGCGTCGAGCAGCAGCGAGTTGCCGGCGATCAGACCGAGGCCGGCACTGAAGGGGACCTTGGAGACGTTCACGATCAGGAAGAAGAACGCCGACGTGCCCAGGAAGCCGAGCTTCCGGAAGCCCGCCGACAGCAGGTACATCGACATCACCGGGCCGCCCGCGTTGGCGACCATCGTGGTGAAGCCGCCGAGGACGCCGTACGAACGGGCCTTCACCCGGCCCGCCCGGGTGGTGACCGCGTCCGGGTCGTCGGGGCTGTCGGCCTTGCGCCGCCGCCACAGGGTGACAGCGGCCATCAGCAGCAGGATCGCGCCGATCGAGGTCCGTACCACCTTGTCGTCGGCCCACACCAGGAACAGCGTGCCGATCACCACGCCGGCCGCGACCGCGGGGAACAGCCGCCACAGCGTGGGCCAGTGGGCGTGTCTGCGGTAGGTGGCGACGGCCAGTACGTCGCCCGCGATCAGGATCGGGAGCAGGACGCCGGTGGAGGCGCGGGCCGGGAGGATCGCGGCGAAGACGGCGAGGCTGACGGTGTTGGCCCCGCTGACGGCGGTCTTGGAGAAGCCGACGAGCAGCGCGGCGAGGGCCAGGGCGGCGAACTCCCAGCCGGATATGTGCCAGAGGGTCATGGTGTTCATGCGGTGACCGATGCTATGTCCGGACAAGCCGATGCGGTAAGTACCGTCTCGCTGATCGGCCCCTGCGTCTGTCCGTTTGTGCCTGTTCAGCGGGGGCACCCGAGCTGCGACCACAGCACAGAAGGGAAATGCGCGCATGACCGTGGTGAAGAGCACGCTGCCCGAGGGAGCGCTCCAGGTCACCGGGACCGCTCTCCAGGAGACCTTGGTGGATCTGCTCGGGCTGTCCCTGATCGGGAAGCAGGCGCACTGGAACATCGTGGGGCCCCGGTTCCGTTCGATCCATCTCCAGCTCGACGAGGTGGTCGCCACCGCACGCTCCTACTCGGACACCGTCGCGGAGCGTGCCGCCGCGCTGGGCGTGGCTCCGGACGGCCGCCCGGAGACGATCGCCGCGGCCTTCTCACTGCCCGGCACCAAGGACGGCTGGCTGCGGGACGACGAGGTCGTCGACCTGATGGTGCGGACGCTTGAGTCGGCGATCGGACGGCTGCGCGAGCGCATCGCCGCGACCGACGAACCCGACCCGGTCACCCAGGACCTGCTGATATCCATCACGGCCGACCTGGAGAAGCAGCGCTGGATGTTCGCGGCCGAGAACAACTGAGCCTCCGGGAGGTTCACTTGGGCCCGTCCGGCAGGTCCGTGTCGAGCGCCGCCGCGCGCAGGGCCGCCGCCACGCGGGAGACCGCCTGCGTCGGCGGATGGGGCAGCCGCGCCAGCAGCTGGCGCCGCTGTTCCTGAGGCCCGCCGCGTACCGGGAGGATCCGGACGCCCGGTGGCGCGACGGCGGCAAGCGCGGCCGGCACGGTGGTCAACCCGCAGCAGGCCGCGACGAGATGCAGCTTGGCGAGCCAGTCACGGGCGGTGTGGACGATGTCGGGCCGCTCGTCCAGCCCGGGCCACACCCCCATGAGCCGGTCCTCGCCGGACGCGGGGCCGGAGATCCAGCGCTGTCCGCGCAGGTCGGCCACGTCGACGAAGTCGCCGCGAGCCAAGGGGTGGGCGGACGGCAGCGCGAGGCACAGGGCGCGTTCGGTGAGGGTCTGGAGCACCAGCGGGGGCGACTCGGCGTCCGGCGGCCGAAACGGCGGCGCCGACGCGAGCAAGGCAAGGTCCAGGCTCCCGGCGCGCAGGGCGCGGACGAGCGCCGGGGTGGTGCCCTCGCGCCCGATGACCTGCAGTCCGGGGTCGGTACGGCGGAGTGTGGTCAGGGCCTGGGGCACCAGCACGGCGCCCGCGGTGGGGTACCAGCCCAGCCGGACCGTCCCGGCCGCTTCGGGCAACCCGGACAGGTCTCGCGCCGTCGCCTCGATCTCGTCGAGGACGACGGTCGCGCGCCGCATGACGACCCGGCCGGCCGATGTGAGCCGTACTCCGTCGCGCCGACGCTCCAGGAGTTCCGCGCCCGCCGCCCGCTCGATCGCGGCGATCTGACGGGAGACCGCCGACTGGGTGTAGCCCAGTGTGGCGGCGGCCGCGGTGAAGGTGCCCTGTTCGGCCACCGCGCGGAAGACCCGCAGCGCGGTCAGCGACACGTCGTTGAAGTCCATGACGTCTACGCATACCAGCTGTGCGTGACTTTCGTTGGACGCATGGAGCCGGTGTTCCTAGCGTTGGGGCCATGAAGACTTCCCGTATCGCCCTGGTGACCGGCGCCAACCAAGGACTCGGCCGCGCCCTCGTCGAAGGACTCGCCGCCCGTCTGGCCCCGGACGACCTGGTCCTGCTCACGGGCCGCGACCAGCAGCGTGTGACGGACGCGGCCGCCGGAGTCACCGGGCTGCCCGGTACCCGCGCCCGGATCGAGAGCCGGGTTCTGGACGTCACCGACACCGACGCCATCGCCCGGCTCGCCGACGAACTCCGCGCCCGGCACGGCGGAGTGGACATCGTCGTCTCCAACGCGGTCGCCCGCGTACTGCCCGACGAGCCGCAGTCGGAGCGGGCCGACGAGTTCATCGACGTCTCCAACACCGCCACCCATGCGATCCTGCGCTCCTTCGGTCCCGTCCTGCGTCCGGGTGGCAGACTGCTGGTCGTGGCCAGCTCGCTCGGCACGCTCGGCCATCTCGACCCCCGGCTGCACCACCTGTTCGACGGCGCGAGCCTCGACCAGGTCGAGTACGCCGTGGAGTCCTGGCGCAGCGCCGTCCACCAGCACACCGCCACCGAGGCGGGCTGGCCGGTCTGGCTGAACGTCCCCTCGAAGGTGGCCCAGGTCGCCGCCGTCCGCGCCCTCGCCGCCGAACGCCGGGAACAGGACCTGGCATCCGGCACCCTGATCGCCTCCGTCTGCCCCGGCATGGTGGACACGGCGACGTCCCGCCCCTGGTTCAGTGACTACAGCCACGCCCAGTCCCCCGCCGACGCCGTCCGCGCCGTCCTCGACCTGGTCTTCGCCGAGCACGTCGACCCCGCCCTCTACGGCGAGCTGGTCCGCTTCGGGAAGCCCCTGCCCTGGCACGACGGCACGCCCCCGGTCGAGCAGGACCGGCTGGTCAAGCCCTGATTGCCCCTACCGTCCAGGCGCCAGGCCGAAGCCGCCGCCGTGCGCCGCGTCCGGGAGCCGGGCGGTGCCGTGGCCGTCGTCGATCACCGTGACCTCCAGCAGGTCCCCCGCCCGCCGCAGCGCTACGGCGATCTCGGCGGCGTCGCCCGCGTGCCGCCTGCGGCTGCGCCCGGACATTTGCCTGCTGGACATCCGGATGCCCAGGCTGGACGGTCTGGCGGCGACCCGGCTGCCGGCCGGGCCGGATGTGCCCGACCCGCTGCGGGTGGTCGTGGTCATCACCTTCGATCTCGACGAGTACGTCTACGGCGCGTTGCGCGGCGGCGCCTGCGGGTTTCTCCTCAAGGACTCCGGACCCACCCTCCTCGCGGAGGCCGTCCGCCCCGCAGCGGCCGGTGACTCGCTGGTCTCGCCTTGGGTGACGGTCCGCCTGCTCAAGCACCTCACCGAGCAACGCGGCCCGGCCCCGGAACCGGCCGGGGTGTCCCCCGCCGAGACACCGGCCGAGCCGCTCACCGACCGTGAGCTGGACGTGGTGCGGCTGGTGGCGGTCGGCCGCACCAACGCGGAGATCGCCGCCGAGCTGTACGTCTCGCTGTCCACGGTCAAGACGCATCTGTCCAGCGTCCAGCTGAAGCTGCCGGCCCGGAACCGGGTCGAGATCGCCGCCTGGGCCTGGCGCAACGGCCACACCTGAGCGGGCTCAGAGGCCCAGCATCCGGGCGACGGTGCGCAGTACCCCGTTGTCGTTGTTCGAGGGGGCGAGGTGGCGGGCCCGGCGGATGACGTCCGGGTGGGCGTTGGCCATCGCGAAGGACCAGTCGGCGGCGTCGAGCATCTCCAGGTCGTTGAGGTAGTCGCCGAAGACCATCGTCTGGGCGGGGGTGATGCCCAGCTCGCGCTGGAGGCCGCGCAGGGCGGTGCCCTTGTTGGCGGTGCGGTTCATCACGTCGACCCAGTGCTCACCGGAGACCACGACCTGGTGTGTGCCGGCGAAGCCGGCCAGTGCCGGGGCGGTGGTGCGCTCGGCCGGGCCGAAGTCGAAGAGCGCGACCTTGATCACGTCGTCGTCGACGGCGGTGAGGTCGTCCACGATCCGGTGCTCGACGTAGTAGCGGCGGACCTCGGCGAGGAACGCCTCGTCCGTGCGCTCCACGTAAGCGGACCGCTTTCCGCAGACCACGGCGCCCACGTCGACACCGTCCGCGATCAGCCGCCGTACGGTCCGGGCGAGGCCGTCGGCGACGGACGGGTCCAGGACGTCCGAGCTGAGCTCGACGCCGTCGCGCACCACGTAGGTGCCGTTCTCCGCGATGAACACCATGCCGTCGGCGACCTCGGCGAACTGCCGGGCCAGGGTGGCGTACTGGCGGCCGCTCGCCGGGCTGAACAGCACACCGCGGCGGCGCAGTTCGGCCAGCATCGGCCAGAGTCCCTCGGGGATGCGCTTCTCGTCGTCGAGGAGGGTGCCGTCCATGTCGGTGACGACGAGGCGGATGTCGGCGGAGCCGACGGGGAGGCCGGGCGTGGTGAGGAGGGACGCGGGCGAGGCGGGCATGTCCTGCTTCCGGTCGGGGACGGTATTCGCACACCAGTGTCCCTCATGCGGCTGACGGACCCGGAAACGGCCAGGGAGACGCCACATCGCGGCGGTCCGGTCGTGGAACGACCACGCCACCCCGCCTGGTGCCGTGCTCGCAGTGGCGCGCCGGTGCCGCAGTTCGGCGCGGTCGCCGTGAAAGCCTGACCCGGACGTGTGCATCCGAGCCCGTCGAGGAGGACGTCGTATGCCACCCCTTGTCGACCCCGTGCCCGGCGGGCGCCCCGGTGATCTCGCCCGGGCGCATGCCCTCGCCCATGAGCTGTCCGCGCAGGGCGTGCGCGCGATCGTGCTGGCCTACGTGGACACCGCCGGGATCTGCCGGGTGAAGACGGTCCCCTGGCAGCGGCTCCAGCAGGCGGTGGCGTGGGGCGTCGGCATGTCCCCGGTGTTCGACACCTTCCTCGCGAACGACGCGATCGTCCGCACCGACGTCCTCGGCTCGCCCGACGGCGATCTGCGGCTCTACCCGGATCTGGACCGGCTGGTGGTGCTGGCCGGGCAGCCCGGCTGGGCCTGGGCCCCCGTCGACCGGATCACCCAGGAGGGCGACCGGCACCCGGGGTGCAGCCGTACCTTCCTGCGCCGGACCGTCGCCGACGCCGAGGCCCGGCATGGCCTCACCTTCAAGGCGGGCGTCGAGATCGAGTGGACGCTCGGCCGGGCCGCCGCCCCGGCCGACGAGTTCGCCCCGGCGACCCAGGGTCCGGCGTACGGCGCCACCCGGCAGATCGAGCTGAGCGACTACGCCGCCGACCTGCTCGCGGCCCTGGACGCGCAGGAGGTGCCGGTCGCCCAGTTCCACCCCGAGTACGCCCCCGGCCAGTTCGAGCTGTCCACCGGCGCCCTGGATCCGGTGGCGGCGGCCGACCAGAGCGTGCTGGTACGGCAGACCATCCGCGCGATCTCACAGAAGCACGGGCTGCGGGCCTCGTTCTCGCCGGCCGTCACCGAGCGGGGCGTCGGCAACGGCGGCCACCTCCATCTCTCCGTCTGGCGCCACGGGGACAGTCTGCACGCCGGGGGCAGCGGCCGGTACGGCATGACGGGCGAGGCCGAGTCCTTCGTGGCCGGGCTGCTGACGCATCTGCCCGGGCTGACGGCGGTCATCGCGCCGAGCCCGGCCAGCTATCTGCGGCTCAAACCCTCCCAGTGGGCCGGGGTGTTCACGGCCTGGGGCCGGGAGACCCGCGAGACCGGCGTCCGGGTCATCACCGGCACGGCAGGCCACCAGAGCCAGGACGCCAATCTGGAGATCAAGCCGGCCGACCTGGCCGCCAACCCGTATCTGGCTCTCGGCTGCGCCATCGTCGCGGGCCTCGACGGCATCATCTCGGGCGCGGCCCTCCCCGAGGAGGTCGTCGACGACCCGGCCCGGCTGATCCCGGACGAGGCGGTGGCCCGGGGGGTACGACGGCTGCCGACCTCGCTGGCGCAGGCCGTCGACGCGTTCCGCGAGGACGAGGTGGTGTGCACGGCCCTCGGCCCGGTCCTCGCGGACGCGGTGGTCGCCGTACGCGAAGGCGAGACGGCGGCCGTGGCCGGGCTCGACGAGGCCGGGGTGGCGGCTGCCTACCGCTGGAAGTACTGATGGCGGGAGCGATCCGGGAAGCCCTCGACGCGCTCCCCCTGGTCGACCACCACTGCCACGGCGCGGTCACCGCCGACCTCGACCCGACGGAGTTCGAGTCGCTGCTGACGGAGGGCGCGGTCTGGCCGGGCGTGTCGCCGTTCGACAGTCCGGTCGGCGTGGCCGTACGACGCCACTGCGCGCCCCTGCTCGACCTGGACCGGCACGCGCCCGCCGCCGACTACCTGGCCCGCCGCGCCGAACTGGGGTGGCAGGAGGTCAACCGCCGTTTCCTCACGGCCGCGCACGCGGAGACCTTCTGCGTGGACACCGGTTACGCCCCGCACCCGGTCACCTCGCCCGCCGACCTCGCGGAGACGTCCGGCGCCGCCGCCTACGAGGTGGTACGGCTGGAGAGCATCGCCGAGGAGGTGGCCGCGCGGGGCATCGACGCCGCCGAGTACGCCGCCGCCTTCCGCGCGGCGGCCGAGGAGGCGGTACGGGGGCCGGGAGTGATCGCGGTCAAGTCGGTCGCCGCCTACCGCACCGGCTTCGACCTGGATCCGGCGCGGCCGACGTTCTCCGAGGTGACCCGGGCGGCCGCGCTCTGGTTCGCGCGGGGCGGCAAGCTCACGGACCCCGTGCTGATGCGCCATCTGCTGTGGACCGCCGTCGCCCTCGGGCTGCCGCTCCAACTGCACGCCGGTTTCGGGGACTCGGACCTGCGGCTGCACCTGGCGGACCCGGCCCTGCTCACCGACTGGCTGCGGCTGACCGCGGGCACCATCCCGGTGCTCCTGCTGCACTGCTGGCCGTACCAGCGCCAAGCCGCCTATCTGGCCACGGTGTTCGAGCATGTGCACCTCGACGTGGGGCTCACGCTGCACTATGTGGGGCCGGCCCGGGCGGGCGCGGTCCTGGCGGAGGCGATGGAGATCACCCCGTTCCGCAAACTGCTGTACAGCTCGGACGCCTATGGTGTGGCGGAGTTCCACCATCTCGGCGCTTTGTCCTTCCGGCACGGGCTGGCCGGACTGCTCCAGGAACGGGTGGACGCCGACGAACTGAGCCCGGCCGACGCAGTGAGGATCGCCGCCTGGACAGGACGCGACAACGCCCGTCGCCTCTACGGACTTCCCGTATCGGACCCCGGCCGCGACTGAGCGCGTGCCCCACCCGGAAAGTATGATCAAGCAATGTCTGACATGACCGAAACCACGCCCGGTTGGCTGTCCTCCGACGAGCTGGAGATGGCTCGCGCCCGTATGCCGATCCTGTACGTGGAGGCCGTGCCCGTACGCGTCGACGACAGCGGCGAAGTCACCAGCATCGGACTGCTGCTCCGCATCGGCCCGGACGGAACGGTCAGCCGGGCCCTCGTCTCCGGCCGTGTCCTGCACCACGAGCGGGTCCGCGACGCCCTGTTGCGCCACCTGGAGAAGGATCTCGGCCCGGTCGCGCTGCCCCGGGTGCCGGCCTCCCTGCAGCCGTTCACGGTGGCCGAGTACTTCCCGACGCTGGGTGTCACGCCGTACCACGACCCGCGTCAGCACGCGGTGTCGCTGGCCTACGTCGTGCCGGTGACCGGTGACTGCCGGCCCCGCCAGGACGCCCTGGACCTGGTGTGGTTCAGCCCGCAGGACGCGGTGTCCGAGGCCGTGCAGAGCGAGATGCCCGGCGGTCACGGGGTGCTGCTGAAGCAGGCCCTGGCGCATGTGGGGTGCGTGGGCTGAGTACGGCCGAGGTGCCGCCGGCGGTGTTCGGCCGAGCTGTTCGGCGGCCCAGCGGGCCCGCTCGCGTTCCATCTCGGCCCGGCGCAGGCCGTATTCGAGGGCGATCCGGCCGTTGACGGTCAGCGGCCCGTCCTCGTGCTCAAGCCCGGATCTCAGCTCCGTGAGCCGCTTGTAGAACTCCTTGAGCAGCGGTTCGCTGCGGCGCGGCCCCTCCCTCGAGACGCCGACCAGCCCGGCCTCCGCCAGCCGGTTCGGCTCCCCCTGCAGCAGCCGCTAGCGGGCCGGTCGGCCAGGAGACCGTGGAGTGCATGGCGAAGGCTCATGTCTTCACGGGAGAGATCCGGGCCCGGGCGGGGTCCCGGTCGCGGCGGACGGTGATGAGTACCTGGTCTGGTTCGCCGTGGAGGTGCCGTCCGGAACGAGCCCCGAGGCCCTGGCGGGGTTGACCGCCAAGGAGGCCGAGTGCCTGCGGGAAGCGGCCGCCGAGGGCCGTCTGATCCGCCGGTGGACGCTGCCGGGCCGGGGCCACGGCATCGGCCCGTGGCAGGCGCCCGCGGCCGGCCGGCCATCGGGAGATCCTGCGATCCCTCGATGGCCGACTGGCGCACCGTCGCGGCCCCCGTCGGAGACGGGAGCCGCAAGGGGGCCCTGGCCGCCGCCGCAGCCTTCCGGCAAACTTCGGTCAAACCGCTGGCCAGGCAGAAGATCTGGGCCGTGGTGTCGGAGTGCGACGAGACGGCGTGCCCCGGAATGACCGGCATCATGGACACCATCGAGAAGGAAGGCGCGAGGATCACCCGTGCCGTCTGGAACGGGCAGCTCACACCCGCGGAATTCGCCCCCTGCGCCGCCGCGATGAAGGCCGAGAACACCCCGGTCAATTTCGTGGCACTGAAGAAGGGCACGGTGGTGTGGCCCGGTCTGGCGGAGAACAGCGTCGCCAACCACGTCTGCGCCTGGCGGGCCGCCTGCACCATCGAGGGAATCCGGGACCGGCTCTTCGAACAGCGGAAGTGAGCCGATCACGCCGACGGCCGGAAGCCGGGAGCGGCCCACGCGGAAAAGGGCCCTCCCAGGCTTCCGCCTGCGAAGACCCTTCGCACCGTCGGGACGACAGGATTTGAACCTGCGACCCCTTGACCCCCAGTCAAGTGCGCTACCAAGCTGCGCCACGTCCCGGTGCTGTTTGACCTGGGATTTCTCCGGTCGAAACGCGCAAGGAAACAATACCGCACTCGGACAGGTGGTCGCGCACGGCTTTTGTCCGGGCGGGGTGACGGCTCGGCCCGGAGGCCGGGGCGGTACGGGCCGGTGCGGCGCGGTGGATCTCAGTCCGGGCCGGGCAGCCCCACCTCCGGGTAGGAGTCCAGGAGCCGGGGCGGGGCCGCCTGTCTCCAGGAGTCGGCGAGGATGTCGCGCAGCTCGGCCTCGTCCTCCAGGGCGGCGAGCCGCACCCGGACCCAGGCGAACTGGGCCTCGTGATCGGCGATCCAGAACTTGTCCGGCTCGGCGAGCACCAGCTCGTCGCGCTCCTCCTTGGGACAGCGCACGGCGATGGAGGTCTCGTTCTCGGGCAGCGTGGCGAACATCTTCCCGCCGACCCGGAACGTGGGCATGCTCCAGGCGATCTTCTCGCTGGTGTCCGGCAGGGACAGCGCGACACGGCGTACGTCTTCGGCTTCCGGCATGCCCAGAACCGTAGCCCCTGCCACTGACAGTCAGCTGGTCAGAGCACCGACGTGCTTGTAGTAGAGGGTCGTCGGCCGTAGCACCCCGCCCGGGTCGGCCGCGTAGTCGGGGATGACTCCGGCGCGGGTCCAGCCGGCCGAGCGGTAGAGGTGTTCGGCGGGGCTGTCCGTCTCGGTGTCGAGATGGAGCAGCGTGATGCCGGCGGCGATCGCTGCCTCTTCGGCGACGGCCAGCAGCCGCCTCCCTATGCCCTGGCCGCGGGCCTCGCGGTGGACCATCAGCTTCACCAGCTCGGCGCGGTGCCGGCTGTTCGGCTTGCCGGGGAAGGGGAAGACCAGGCTGACCGTGCCGACGACCCGGTCGGCGCCGTCCAGCGCCGCCCAGACGGCGAGCCGCCCGGCGGCCACGGCGTCCACCCGTCCCTGCCACCAGGCGAGGGCCCGCTCCCGCTCGAAGGGCGCGAGGAAGCCGACGGACGCCCCGCCGTTCACGGTGTCGGCCAGCAGCTCGGCCAACTCGCCTATATATGCAGTCAGTTGGCCCGCCGTGAGGCGCAGCGCCGTCATGGCCGCACCACCGCCAGGACGTACCGCGTCTTCCCCGGCCCGGCGCACCGGAACCGCGTCGGCCCCCACACCCGCAGGCGCAGACAGTCGCCGGTGTCCAGGAGATGTTCGACCTCCTGCGCGGTCACCGCGAGTCTCCCGTCGAGCACCCAGAGGTGCTGTTCCAGGCCGGGCACCGGCGGCCGGTCGTAGGCGATGTCCGCGCCCGGGTCGAGCCGGCCCTCGACGAGTTCGCCGCGCAGTCCCCCGTGCGGCGGCGACACGGACCGCCGTACGAAACCGGAGGCGCGGTCCTCCCAGACCTGCTGTTCCGCCGCGCGCAGCACCGGCGCGGGGGCCGCCTCGACCTCGCTGAGCAGCTGGGACATGGTCCGCCCGTAGACGTTGCAGAGCCGGTTGAGGAGTGCTGCCGTGGGGCTGGTCTCGGCCCGCTCGGCCCGGGACAGAGTGGACTTGCTCACTCCGCTACGCTCCGCCAAGTCACCCAGGGACCAGCCGTGTTCGGCCCGCAGTTCGGCGAGACGGCTGCCCAGACGGGCGTCGACGGGGTCAGGGGCGGGATCCAGGCCGGGAATGGAGGGATCGGGGGCGGAATCGAGGGCGACCCTTTCGTTTCGCTTCGCGTCCGGCGCGTCTCGTTTCATATACGGGACGATATCCCTGATGTGAAACGACGGTGTTAAGGAAGGCTCACAGTCGTGCCGCCTTGCCCAGCGCCTCCAGCACCGGGCGGATCAGCGGGTGACCCTCGGCTCCGCGTCGTACGGCCGCGAAGACGCGGCGGGTCGGGGCGGTGCCGTCGACGGGGCGTACGACGACGCCGGTCAGGTCCATGCCGCGCAGGGCCGAGCGGGGGACAAGGGCCACGCCCGCGTCGGCCGAGGCCAGGGCCACCACCGCCCGGAAGTCGTCGGAGGAGTGTTCGAGGCGGGGCTGGAAGCCGGCGCTCTCGCAGGCCAGCACGACCACGTCATGGCAGGGGTTGCCGGGGTACGGACCGATCCAGGGGTCCTTGGCCAGTTCGGCGAGGGGGACCTCGCTCGCCCCGGCAAGGCGGTGGTGGAGCGGGACGACCGCGTCGAAGGGCTCGGCGTACAGGGACACATGGCTGAGCCGGGGGTCGTCGGCGGGCGGGGCCCCGCGGTACTCGACGGCGACCGCGACATCGACCTGCCGGTCCAGCACCATCGGCAGGCTGGCGTCGCCCTCGGCGTCCTGGACCCGGATCCGTATGCCGGGGGCGGTGCGGGCGAGGTGGGCCACGGCCGGGGCGACCACCTGTGCGATGCCGGTGGCGAAGGCGGCGACGGTGACCGTGCCGGCCTCGCCGGAGCCGTACGCGGCCAGTTCGGCCTCGGCTCGCTCCAGCTGGGCGAGGACCGCGTTGGTGTGGCCGAGCAGGATCTCGCCGGCCGGGGTCAGTCGTACCCCTTTGGCGCTGCGCTCGACCAGGCGGTGGCCGGTCTCCTGCTCCAGGGCCGCCAGCTGCTGCGAGACGGCCGACGGGGTCAGATACAGCGCGGCGGCAGCCGCCGTCACCGTGCGGTGGTCGGCCACCGCACGGAGGATGTGGAGCCGCCGCGCCTCGATCATGGCTCGATTATCGCAATAGGCCCGGGGCGCTCAGGCCGCTCAGGCCGCCAGCTCGGCCCGGGCCGCGACGAAGGCGTCCACCGCGCGGTTGACGTCGTCCGTCGAGTGGGCCGCGGACAGCTGCACCCGGATCCGGGCCTGGCCCTGCGGCACGACCGGGTACGAGAAGCCGATCACGTACACGCCCCGCTCCAGCAGCAGCTCGGCCATCCGGGCGGCCCGCCCCGCGTCGCCGATCATCACAGGGGCGATGGCGTGGTCGCCGGGGAGGATGTCGAAGCCCTCCTCGGTCATCCGGTGGCGGAACAGCGCGGTGTTCTCGGCGAGCCGGACCCGCAGGTCGTCCGCGGACTCCAGCAGGTCGAGGACCTTCAGCGAGGCCGCCGCGATCACCGGGGCGAGGGTGTTGGAGAAGAGGTAGGGGCGGGAGCGCTGGCGGAGCAGGGCGACGATCTCGGCGCGCGCCGCGACATAGCCACCGGAGGCGCCGCCGAGGGCCTTTCCGAGGGTGCCGGTGATGATGTCGACGCGGTCCAGCACGCCGTGCAGTTCGGGGGTGCCGCGGCCGGACGGCCCGACGAAGCCGACGGCGTGCGAGTCGTCGACCATGACCATCGCGTCGTAGCGGTCGGCGAGGTCGCAGATCTCGCGCAGCGGTGCCACGTAGCCGTCCATGGAGAAGACGCCGTCGGTGACGACCAGCCGGCGCCGGGCGCTCTGCGCCTCCTTCAACTGGCTTTCCAGATCGGCCAGATCGCGGTTGGCGTAGCGGAGACGGCGGGCCTTGGAGAGGCGGATGCCGTCGATGATCGAGGCGTGGTTGAGGACGTCGGAGATCACCGCGTCCTCCGGGCCGAGGAGGGTCTCGAAGACACCGCCGTTGGCGTCGAAGCAGGAGGAGTAGAGGATCGTGTCCTCCTGGCCGAGGAACGCGGCGAGGCGCGCCTCCAGCTCCTTGTGGATCTCCTGGGTGCCGCAGATGAAGCGGACGGAGGCCATGCCGTAACCCCAGCGGTCCAGGGCCTCGTGGGCGGCGGCGATCACCTCGGGGTGGTCGGCGAGACCGAGGTAGTTGTTGGCGCAGAAGTTGAGGACCTCGCCGGGGCGGCCGCCCGCGGTCACGTTGACGGTCGCGGACTGCGGGGTGCCGATGACGCGCTCGGGCTTGTGCAGACCGGCGGCGCGGATCTCGTCGAGGGTGGCGCGCAGGTCGTCGCGCACGGAGTCGAACATCATCAATCCTTGATTGTCGTCAGAGACTGTCGTCAGAGGGTCCAGTCGAGGATGACCTTGCCGCCGCGGCCGCTCGCGGCGTCGGCGAAGGCCGCCTCGAAGTCCCGGTACCCGTAGCGGCCGGTGATCACGGGGGCGAGGTCGAGTCCGCCCTCCAGGAGGACCGACATCGCGTACCAGGTCTCGAACATCTCGCGGCCGTAGATGCCCTTGATCGTGATCATCGAGGTGACGATCCGGGCCCAGTCGACGGGGAACTCCTGGGCGGGCAGGCCTAGCATGGCGATACGGCCGCCGTGCGTCATGTTCGCGATCATGTCCCGGAGCGCTTCGGGCCGCCCGGACATCTCCAGACCGATGTCGAAGCCCTCACGCAGCCCCAACTCCCGCTGTCCGTCGGCGATCCGGGACTGCGACACGTTCAGGGCGAGGCTCACGCCGATCTTGCGGGCGAGGTCGAGGCGCCCCTCGCTGACATCGGTGATCACGACGTTGCGGGCGCCCGCGTGCCGGGCCACCGCGGCGGCCATCAGGCCGATCGGGCCGGCGCCGGTGATCAGGACGTCCTCGCCGACGAGCGGGAAGGAGAGCGCGGTGTGCACGGCGTTGCCGAACGGGTCGAAGATCGCGGCGACGTCGAGGTCGACGGGGACCCTGTGCACCCAGACGTTGCCGGCGGGCAGCGCGACGTACTCGGCGAACGCGCCGTCGCGGCCGACACCGAGGCCGACCGTGGCCCGGCACAGATGGCGCCGCCCGGCCAGGCAGTTGCGGCACTTGCCGCAGACCAGGTGGCCCTCGCCGCTGACGCGGTCACCGACCTTGATGTCCGCGACATCGCGGCCGGTCCCGACCACCTCGCCGACGAACTCGTGTCCGACCACCAGGGGGGTGGTGATCGTCTGCTGGGCCCAGCCGTCCCAGGACCGGATGTGCAGGTCGGTGCCGCAGATACCGGTCCGCAGCACCTTGATCAGTACATCACCGGGTCCGACCGCGGGCTCCGGCACGTCGGCGAGCCACAGCCCCGGCTCGGCTTTCTCCTTGACCAGCGCCTTCAACGCTACGGCTCCTGTGCGTGAGGTCCCGGTCGCGGGCACGCCGAAGCGGCCCGCAGCCGGGGAGGGGGGTGGAATCGCACAGAAATCTGCCGTACTCGGGCGCCTGAGGTCCATCGAGGATTTCTTAACCGCCGCCACAGCTCCGCTTCACGCCCGTAGGACGCCCGGCGGCAGCGCTGGGTGTGCGGCGGCGTTGTCGTCACTCGCCGACGTCCCCCAGCCTTCGGCCGGGGGTGCCCCCACAGCGTCGCGCCGCTCACCGGCGTCGATGAGTCACCGCCGATTTTCTGCGGCTTTGGTCCGCCGGACAGGCCCTAGTCGAGACGGGAGACCTGGTAGTGGCTGATGTACCAGTCTTCCCCCGCGCGGGTCACGAGGACCGAGAGCTTGACGTCCAGCGGGGGCCGGTCCGTGAACGAGAACTCGACGGCCAGGTAGCCGAGGACGACGCCGTCGGCGGGCCGCCGGGTCTCCAGGACGCGGTACGCGGCCTTCATGCCGAGGGGCTGGGAGTCGTAGTACGCGGCGACACCCTCCCGTCCGACGCTGTAGGGGTGCAGTCCCTGGAAGACGACGTCCTCGGTGAACTGGGCGGCGGCACGCTCGGGTTGGTGAGCGTCGACGGCCGCCTTCCACCGGTCGAGCACCCCGCTCAGGATCGCCGTGTCAGCCGTCGTCGTGGTCATGTCCACTCCTTGGTCGATGATGTGACTACGGTCAATGTCCGGCGCTCATCCCGCCGTCGACATGCAGGATCTCGCCGGTGACGAACGGCGCGGTCTCCAGGAAGAGCACCGCGTCGACGATGTCGCGCACTTCACCCATCCGGCCGACGGGGTGCAGGGCGGCGAGGAACTCGTGGGTCTCCGCCGGATGCATGGGGGTCCTGATGGTGCCGGGCGACACCGCGTTGACCCGGATGCCACGGGTGGCGTACTCGATCGCCAGGGACTTGGTCGCGGACTGCAGACCGCCCTTGGTCAGCGAGGCCAGGACGGACGGGACCCGGGCGTCCGCGCTGTCGACCAGGCTGGTGGTGACGCTGACGATGTGTCCGCCGCCCTGGGCGAGCAGCTGCGGCAGGGCCCGCTGGGTGAGGTGGAAGAAGCCGTCCATGTTGATGCCGGTCACGGTGGCGTAGTCGGCGGCCGTGTAGTCGGTGAAGGGCTTCGCGACGAAGACGCCCGCGTTGTTGACCACGGTGTCGATACGGCCGAACCGCTCGACGGCGGCGGTGACGACCCGCTCGGCGGTCGCCGGGTCGGCGATGTCGCCCTGCACGGTCAGGATGTCGGCGTCGTCGGCGGGGGCGATGGTGCGCGAGGTGGCGACGAGAGCGTAGCCGAGCTTGCGGTAGCCCTCGACCAGGGCGGCGCCGATGCCCTGCGAGGCGCCGGTGACGATCGCGACCTTCTGGGTCTGGATGCTCTTCTGGGGCTGCGTGGTCATGGTGGCCTTCTCCGTAGTGGCTGACCGGTAGCTAGCCGACCGGTCGACTATCCGGAGGGTAGGGCGGGCGGGTCAGGGGCGCCAGGATCGGTTTCCTTCCGGCTGGGAGGCGCAGCCTCCCAGCGCGGCTCAGCGCGGCTCAGCGCGGCTCAGCCCGGGAGCGCGTACGGGTCGTCGGCCGGCAGCCAGGCGTCCGCGGCGTGGATGCCGAGGTCGCCGACGCCGGCGCACAGGGCGTCGACGGCCGCCAGGACTCCGGCCCGGTCCTCGCTCTCACGCCGGACCAGGGACCAGGTCCAGTACACCTTCGGCGCGACGATCTCCCGGCGGACCAGGTCGGGCGGGAGCGGAACGGTCTGGCCCTTGGGCGAGTTGAGGACCGGGCGGGTGCAGCGGCGGACGTGGTCGAAGAAGGCGGGCCCGGTGACAGCGCCGTCGGAGATGCGCACGGCACGAGCACCGACGGCCTGTGTCAGCTCCTCGGCGTACACGTTCCAGGAGGCCCACGAGGTGACGTCGTCGCCGATGAGGACGTCGGTGTCCCGAGCCGGCAGATCGCTGGCGTCGGTGCCCTTGGCTACGGCGTACAGCCGGTCGGCGCCGAGCAGCCGGGCCCGCAGCCCGAGCCGCTTGAGGTCCTCGGTGCGCACCCAGCACACGGCGAGGTCCAGACTGCCGTCGGCGACGCGGGCGGCCTGGGTGTGGGAGGGGGCGACCCAGGCGTCCACATGCACCCGGGCCACCGCGGCCGTCCGCGAAGCCAGATCCGGGGGAAGCCAGTTGACGTAACCGAGCCGTACCGACTGCGAACCCGAAAGGCGGCCGGCCCGGCGCCTGAGGTCGTCGGCCCGCTCCAGCAGGTCTCGGATGTGCGGCAGCAGGGCGGTGCCGGCCGGGGTGAGCGAGACCGAGCGGCGGTCCCGGTCGAACAGGCGGACGCCCAGGTCCCGTTCGAGTGCCTTGATCTGCTGGGAGAGCGAGGGGCCCGCGATGAGCAGTCGCTCGGCGGCCCGGCCGAAGTTCAGTTCCTCGGCTACCGCGACGAAGTACCGCAGCTGACGCAATTCCACGCGCGCCATGCTACGCGCGCTGGGAGGCTACGCCTCTCAGCAGCGAGAAAACCGGTCGTGGCATCGATGCTGGTGACAGGCGCAGGATGAACTCACCAGCACCGGAGGGAGCACATCATGCGAGAGTTCCTCGTCCAGATCACCACTACCGTCCCCGAAGGCACGGCCCAGGAGGAGGTCGACCGGCGGCGGGCCGCGGAGGCGGTCCGTGCGAGGGAACTGGCCGCGACCGGCCATCTGGCCCGACTGTGGCGCCCCGTCGGCGAGTTGCGCAGCATCGGCGTCTGGCGCGCCACCGACGAGGAGGAGCTCCACGAGAAGGTGCTCGGCACCCTGCCGCTGCGCCCGTGGATGACGGTCACCGTCACCCCGCTGGAGTCCCACCCCAACGACCCCGGCCGGGTCGACGGGACGCGATGACCACCGCGTCTCCCTGGACCCATGTCGCCAGGGCCGGCGCCGCGCTCGCCGCGGGGATGGGCGTCGGCCGTTTCGTCTACACCCCGATCCTCCCGCTGATGCACGCGCGGGCGGGCCTGTCCGCCGGTGCCGGGGCGAACCTGGCCACCGCGAACTACGTCGGCTATCTCGTCGGCGCGCTCGCCGGCACCCTGGCTCCTGCGCTGGTCCGGTCCCGCACCGTGCTGCGCGGCTCCCTGCTCCTGCTGACCGCCACGCTCGCCGCCATGCCCCTCACCCACAGCACGGCGATGTGGGGCGTGCTGCGGCTGCTGGCCGGGGCGGCGAGTGCCCTGGTCTTCGTCGTCGCCGTCACCTCCCTGCTGCACCATCTGCGGGAACATCCGGCGCACCTGCCCGGCTGGGCCTTCGGCGGCGTGGGCGCCGGTATCGCCCTGTCCGGTCTGCTGATCCTGACCCTGCGGTCCGTCGCCGACTGGCGGGCTGCCTGGTGGGCCGCCGCCGCGCTCGCCGGGGTGCTGGCCGCGGCCTCGTGGAATCTGCGGCCAGAGGACGCGCCCGCCGCCCCGGTCTCCGGGAGTCGGGTGACGGCCCGGACCCGTCGCTGGTTCGGCGCCCTGTTCGTCAGCTACTTCCTGGAGGGCGTCGGCTACATCGTCGCCGGCACCTTCCTGGTCGCGGCGATCGGCCAGGGCTCCCCCGGCTGGGTCGGCAACGGCGCCTGGGTGCTGGTGGGGCTGGCCGCCGTACCGTCCTCGGCACTGTGGTCCAGGCTGGGGCGCCGGTGGTCCCGCCCCGGCCTGCTGCTCACCGCCCTGACGGTCCAGGCGGTCGGTATCGCCCTGCCCGCCGTGACCGGGAGTACGGCCGCCGCCCTCGGCTCGGCGGTGCTGTTCGGCGCCACGTTCCTGGGCGTGAGCACCCTGGCCCTGGCCACGGGAGCACATCTGCGCTTCCCGCGCTCCGTCGCCCTGCTGACCGCCGGATACTCCGTCGGCCAGATACTCGGCCCCCTGGTCGTCGCCCCGCTGCTGCGTCACGGCTACCACCAGGCCCTGCTCCTGGCCGCCCTTGTGGTCCTCGCCGCGGCCGCGGCCGCCGCCGTGCTGCGGATCGGCTTCCCGCACCACATGGGCGGCGACCACACAGTGCCAGTACGAATGCGACAGCGGGCGGAGGCCACACCTCCCTAGGCCCTGCCTGTCACGCCCCTGTCAGGCCGCTGCCGCGCCGAGCAGGGCCCGGCAGTTCTGCCACAGCGGGCCCAGCCGCTGGGTGTTGTTGTACAGCTTGGCGAACATCACCTGGCCCTCCAGCTGGGCCACCACCGCCCGCGCCGCCTCCCGGGTGTCGGTCACGCCGACCTCACCGCGGTCGCGGGCCTCGGCGATGACGGACTCCACCATGCCGACCTGTGCGTCGAAGATCTCCTGGAGCCGCCCACGGACCGCCTCGGTCTGGTTGCTCAGCTCCAGGGTGAGGTTCCCGAACAGACAGCCCGCCACCGTGCCGCAGCCCTGCTGCACGGCGCGCTGGCCGGCCTCCGTCTCCTCGAACAGCCGCCACAGCCGCTGGAGCGGCTCCCCCTCACCGGTCAGGGCATGCGTCCACTCGCGCTTCTGGGCCGCCCAGTGCTCGTCGACGACGGCGAGCGCGAGGGCCTCCTTGGACTCGAAGAAGTAGTAGAAACTGCCCTTCGGCACCCCGGCCGCCTTGCAGATCTCGGCCACCCCGAGCGCCGAGTAGCCGCGCCCCTCGATCAACGAGCGGGCGGCGTCGAGGATCTTGCGCCTGGCGTCACTGGTGCGTCCCATGCCACCAGCGTACGGAGGTACTAGACCGGTCGCCTAGTGATGGAGCCGTTCCCGTGGTCACAGCAGCGGGAGTCCGTCCGCCCCGCGTCGCTCGATGCGGGCCACCAGCTCCGCCGCCGACGCCTTGATGGTCTCCAGACCGGGCCGACCCCAGGGCCGCGGCTCCACGTCGACCACACACACCGTGCCGAGCGCCGTCCCCGTGCTGTCGATGAGCGGGGCGCCGAGATAGGAACGGATGCCGAACTCGTCGACGACCGGGTTGCCCGCGAACCGCGGGTAGTCGCCGACGTCTTCCAGAACCAACGCCTTGCGCCGGACCACCACATGGGGGCAGAACCCATGGTCGCGGGCCAGCTCACGGCCCAGCACCGGCGTGCTGCCGTCGGGCTTCACCACCGGCGGCGGCACGGCCGGCAGATGCAGGCCCGCGAAGAACTGCCGGTTCGCACCGATGAAGTTGACCATGGCGTACGGCGTCCCGGTGACCTCTGCGAGCCGGTCCGCGTAGGCGTCGAGCTCGGGGTCGGGACGTTCGCCGAGTCCCAGTTGGCCGAGGCGCCGGGTGCGTACGGGCACCTCCTTGTCCTCCGGCGTGAGCAGCAGACGACCGGCCGGGCGCGACGGGTCGTACCTCATGGGCGGGCTCCGTCGCTGTGGACGTGGGTCATATATGGGCTCCGTGAGGGGTGTATGGGGTTCACATGTGGGCGCCGTGGCTCGGCGCGGAGACCGGGGCATGGGCGATGAGATGGCGGACGAGGGTGAGCAGGGTCTGGACACCGGAGCTGGAGATACGGGCGTCGCAGCGGACGACCGGGACCTCCGGGTCGAGGTCGATGGCGGCGCGCACCTCCTCGGGGTCGTAACGGTAGGAGCCGTCGAACTCGTTGATGGCGACGATGAAACCCAGACCGCGCTCCTCGAAGAAGTCGACGGCCGCGAAGCAGTCCTCCAGACGGCGGGTGTCGGCGAGGATGACCGCGCCGAGCGCGCCCTCGGACAGCTCGTCCCACATGAACCAGAACCGCTCCTGCCCGGGCGTACCGAACAGGTAGAGCACGTGCTCGGGGTCCAGGGTGATACGGCCGAAGTCCATGGCCACGGTCGTCTCGACCTTGTTCTCTACACCGTCGAGATTGTCGGTCGCGGCGCTCACCGTGGTGAGGAGTTCCTCCGTGGACAGCGGCGCGATCTCGCTGACCGCGCCCACGAAGGTGGTCTTGCCGGCCCCGAACCCACCGGCCACCAGGATTTTCAGCGCGGTGGGGAAGGGGTCACAGCTGTCGTCGTAGTCCATCGAGCACTGCCTCCAGAAGAGACCGGTCAGTGGGGTTGTGGTGGAACACGGGGGGCTTGGCGGTGAGCGCCCCGCAGTCGACGAGGTCGGAGAGCAGCACCTTGGTGACCACGGCGGGCAGCTTGAGGTGCGCGGCGATCTCGGCGACCGAGACGGGTGCTCGGCACAGGTCGAGCGCCTGCGCGTGCTCGGGACCCAGGTAACCGAGGGGGGTGGCCCCGGTGGCCATCACCTGCGACAGCAGGTCGAAGGCGATGCTGGGCTCGGTGCGGCCGTTGCTGATCGTGAACGGGCGCACCAGGCGTCCGGCCGCATCGTCCAGCCATGGCCCGTCGCCGGCTGCCGCCACCCTCAAGGCCTCATCGCCGTGGGTTCGACGGCGTGCTGCCGGGGCGCGGTGACGAGGTACGGGCGGACGCTCTTGACCAGCATCGCCATCTCGTAGCCGAGTACGGC
Organism: Streptomyces sp. NPDC111744; assembly: GCF_055634995.1. Lineage (NCBI taxonomy): Bacteria > Bacillati > Actinomycetota > Actinomycetes > Kitasatosporales > Streptomycetaceae > Streptomyces > Streptomyces sp. NPDC111744. The sequence continues at coordinate 8,731 of NZ_JBVKCG010000023.1, read as the reverse complement.
GGCGTCGGCCTCGCGGCCGGCCAGCACGGCGAGGCAGGTGCCGGAGCCGGCGGTGGTGACGAACAGCAGCGTCGAGTCGAGTTCTACGACGACCTGGCGGACGTCCCCGCCGTCGCCGAAGCGGACGCCCGCGCTGCGGCCTAGCGAGTACAGACCGGAGGCGAGCGCCGCCATGTGGTCGGCACTGTCCGGGTCGAGACCGTGGACGGACTTCACCAGTCCGTCGCAGGACAGGAGCACCGCGCTGGTGGTGTGGGGTACGCGCTGGACGAGGCCGCTCATCAGCCAGTCGAGGTCGGATACCTGGGCGGTCGGCGCATCGCTCGCCATGGTGGATCGACTCCTTGGGGTACGAAGGTCTACGGGAGCAGTGGCGGTGGGGGTGGGCGTGAAAACGGTGCTGGTCATCCGGCCGGTGCGCTCCCGTCGGGCCGGGTGGTGAATTCGGAGGTGTGCACGGGGCGCAGGGCCGGGGGGTGCGACGGGGGGCGTGACGCGGACTGGGGATCGGCCGGGTCCCCGTGCGCCCGGGTCGTGTGTGCCGAGGCCGTGTGTGCCGAGGCCGTGTGTGCCGAGGCCGTGTGCGCAGCGCCCATGTGGTCCGGGGCCGTGTGGGCCGCGCCCATGTGGTCCGGAGCCGTGTGGTCCGGGGCCGTGTGGTCCGGAGCCGTGTGGTCCGGGGCCGTGTGTGCCGCGCCCATGTGGTCCGGGGCCGTGTGGGCCGCGCCCATGTGGTCCGAGGGCGACATGGGGCTCGACGCCATGGGTTCCGACCCCATGGGATCCGACGCCCTTCGGTCCAGGGCCGATTGGTCCGGGGCTGTGTGGTCCGGAGCCATGTGCCTGGACTCCATGTGCACGGCGTCCGCACGTGTGGCGTGGGATGTGCTGCTCGCCGCGTTCCCGGACCCCTCGCCGGACCCGGATCCGTCGTCGACGCCCATGTCTGCGAGGTCCACACTGGTCAGCCCGGTATAGAAGGTCTCTCCATGCGTCCCGCCCGTCGGCTCGGTGGCTGTCGGCTCCGTCTGAGTGGCCTCCAGATGCTGCTGGGCCTCGGCGAGGCCGATGCCGCGCTGGAAGGCGGCCATCAGACCGGGGTCGTGTCCGGCCGGGACCTCGTTGTCCTGGCGAGGTGCCGGGCCGCCGCGGAGCTGGGGGACGATGTGCTCCTGGGCGCGTCGGCGCGGCAGTTGGGGTTTGCCCATGGTGCCGCGCACGGCGCCGACACGCGGGACGGGCGGGGCGCCGATGTGCTCGGCGACCGAGGGCCGGTCCTCGGGTCGGATGCCGGGCAACGCCTCGGCGGGGTTGGGCCGGGTCTCCTGGGCGCCGCGTACCGGCAGCGGCGCGGGTGCGCCCCCGTGCTGTGCGTGCCTGCGCCGCCCACCGGCGGCGGCCGCGGCCGGTCCCTGCTGCGGCCCGGGCCGTCGGTCCGCCGGCGAACCGCTCGGGGCGGCCGCCCGGTCCCCGGCTCCCGCGTCGGGTCCGGCGGCGGCGCCGGGAATCTCCTCCAGTGTCCCGGTGATGCGGGACGGGCGCGCGGCCCCGGCTCCCGGCGCACCACCCGGTGCCCCCGGTGCGCCGCCCCCGGCGCCGGCGTCGCGCGGCTGCGGTACGGCACCGGGTACGCCCGGTGCCGTACCCAGCAGGCCTTGCGGGACGACGAGGACGGCCTGGACGCCGCCGTAGATGTTGTTCTGGAGGCGGACGTTGATGCCGTGGCGGCGGGCGAGCTGGGAGACGACGAAGAGGCCGATGCGGCCGTCGGCCAGCAGGCTGGCGACGTTGACCTGGTCGGGGTCGGCGAGCAGGGCGTTCATCTTGGACTGTTCGCCGACCGGCATGCCGAGTCCGCGGTCCTCGACCTCGACCGCGAGGCCGGAGGTGACGAGGTTGGCGCGGAGCAACACCTGGGTGTGGGGGGCGGAGAACACCGTGGCGTTCTCGACGAGTTCGGCGAGGAGGTGGATGACGTCGGCGACGGCGTGCCCGCGCAGTTCGCCGTCGATCGGCGGGACGAGTTTGACCCGGGAGTACTGCTCGACCTCGGCGATGGCGGAACGCAGCACCTCGGTCATGGAGACGGGGTTGCTCCACTGCCGGCGGGACACTGCGCCGCCGAGCACGGCGAGGTTCTCGGCGTGCCGTCGGATGCGGGTGGCCAGGTGGTCGACGTGGAAGAGACCCTTGAGGAGGTCCGGGTCCTCGATCTCGTTCTCCAGTTCGTCGAGAATCGAGATTTCTCGGTGCACGAGGGACTGAAGCCGCCGCGCCAGGTTGACGAAGACCTCCAGCTTCTGTTCGCTGCCGGCCTGGCTGGAGAGCTGGGCCGCCTGCACGACGGCGGTGACGGCGCCGTCGTGCGCGCGGGACAGGTCGGCGGCGAGCAGTTCGAAGTCGTCGGCGTCCTCGGGCGGTCCACCGCGCGACTTGCGCGGGGGCGGGGTCTGGCCGCGGCGCAGCGCGTCGACGAGGGCCAGCAGTTCGGCCTCGCCGCGGGCGGTGTTGCGGCGCAGGATGCCGACGCGGTCGCTGACCGAGCGGACGGCGCGGCCCGCGGCCACGGCGGCGATCACGATGGCCGCGACCGTCACCGAGACCGCTCCGGCGAGTACGGCCAGCAGGGTGAGGCTGGGCCGGGCTCCGGTGGAGCGGACGGTGAACAGGACGGCCGCGCAGCCGCTGAGCGCCACCGCGACCGGCGGCAGCACGGCGAGGCGCATGAGCTGAGGCCGTATGTGGGTCTCGGGCAGCGCGGGAACGGGTCGGGCGACCGGACGTCCGTGCCGGCCGCCCTCACGGCGGTCGGCACGGGCGGCCGGTGCACGGAGGTGAGACATCTGCGTCCTCGTACTGGTCCGTCGGGCCTGGAATGCTCGCGCGTCTCGCGCGAGTTGGGTATGCGCCATCGCGGTGCCGGCCGAGGGGACCGCAAAGGAATTCGGCCCCGTGTCGCCCGACGGACACTCACAGTAGTCGCCAACGCATCATGTGCGGTGGGCAGTTGACAAAGTCACCCGGAGATGGTCCCGCCCTGGTATGAGCTGTCGCACGAAGGGCCGATATCCCCCTGGGCACCTCACTCCCGACCGGCCACCAACCGATCCGACCTGCTCAAAAACGGTCACAAGGAGAAGTTGGGGCCGAGACGACCGACACACCACACCTCTCCTCCATCATCGGTCCGCACACCCTCGGCCGCCCCGGCAGGACGACCGTGCGACCTGCCGCACCCCTGTCACCACCCCGCAGAACATCACTCACGGTGACGCTCCCCCCTCGGCTCGCACTGGATGAGCGGCCTGCTGCAGGGCCCGGACAGCGACATGCCGGGATTCTTGATGCGGGCGGCGAGGCAGGCGTGAAGCGGTCGGCGTGCAGCACCCGTTAGGGCCGGGAATGGGAGGGGCGGGGCCGGGTCGACGCGGGCGGTGAGCCCAAGTTCGTTGTGCGGATGGGCGACGATCTCGTACACGTGCAACAGACGCCGCTCGCGCGCATGCCAGCCCCTGGCGGCGAGAGCGGGGGCGAGCCGAGCGGCCCCGGGGGGCCTGGGCGAGCGCACTGCCGAGCCACTTGCCGTACGGCGGGTGGCGCCGGTCCATATCAGCAGGCAGAGCCGCATGAGTTCGCGGACCAGGCGGGCGGCCCGGGCCGGGGAGAGCCGGGCCGGGCCGGGGAGATCGTGGACGCCGTCGTGGAAAATGGCGCTGGCGGTGACCCCGGCGAGGAGCTGGGTGGGGATGGCGACCCGGTCCGCCGGCGTGACACCGAAACCTGGGCCGATACGGGCCGCCGAGCGCGGAGTTCCGGCGCGGCCTCCTCCGGCAGTGAGCGTACGGCCTCGGTGCAGAAGCGCCGGGACGGCTCAAGGCCCGTTGACGAAGCGGGAGTTGACAGGCGGACATGGTCAGTCCGCGTGCCCCTGCCGGGGTCGCGCAGGGGCACGCACGGCTCTTTCATGTCACCGCGACAACGGCGGCGCCCTCACTTCACCAGATCGTCCGCGTCCGGCGTCACCGCTTCGCCGACCAGGTCGAGGTCCTCCTGCCCGGCCTCACTCCGCGGCTGGACGGCAAGGCGCCACGGCCGGGCGATCGGCGCCGACACCTCGCGCCACCACGGGTCGGCGGGCACCTTCACGGACGGCTCGAAGGCCTCGCCGGGACGCGGTAGCGCCACCGCCTGGGCCGCCACGTCGCCGGCGTCCTTCGTCCACTCCCCCGGCTCGGCCCAGGCGTGCGGGGCGAGGTTGAAGGTGGCCCAGTGGATCGGCAGCAGCACTCCGTGCGGGCCGCCGCCCTGCAGGTCGAGGTGGGCCCGCATGCCCTCCTCCGGCGTCATGTGTATGTCGGGCCACTAGCCGTTCTGCATTCTCGAAGTCCACGGCGGCGCAACCGCGACTCATCCGTCAGTCACGGGTCGGCACGACGGTCAAGCCCCTTGCGGTCGTTTCGTAGCCGAGCGGGGCAGGTTCAGCCTGGGCGAGCGACTGCCCTCACCGGCTCACGAAGACCTCGACACCATCGACGACGAGGACGACGAACTGGACGCACCGCAACCTACCCAGCACGCCTGACCTGCGCGCCGGCAAACGCGTCCCAGTTTCCGGGTCGGGCAACCCTCGCGTCCCAGCCTGAGCGGGCCACACCCCGTGAGTCCCGGAGGCCATGGCCACTCCGGGGACTCATGATGCTTCAGGAAGCTCGCCTCAGCCGGTGTCGCGGGCCTGGCTGTCGTTCGCTCCTGGCGTTCGACGCGCTCTTCCAGTTCTTCGATCCGCTCCAGGGCGCGTTCGAGCCTGTACGACAGATCCGCAAGCCCAGCTTCCGCAGGGAGCTCCCGCTCGGCCACATCGGGCGACTCATTCGCCGGTTGCACTGGAACGGGCACCTGCCTTCCACTCGCGGAAGGACGGGACCTACGCGATCTCTGTTACATCGCGATCGGACGATACTCCAGCGCCTTGAGCATAACTTCCTCGTCACTCAGCTCCGCGCTCTCCCAGAACAGCAGATCAAGCCACCTAGAATAGTACGGGTATAGCTCGCGAAGCTCTGCGATCTTCGCGTCGCATTCCTCCGTCTTGAGCTCCCCGACCTGATCGCCGCAATGAGGGGAACGGCCCGCCGAAGCAGCTCAGTCCGACCCTTCTCCCGGTCGTTATCCATTGCCATAGTGGTAACCCCCATCAAGGATATTGGCATGGAACAGCGGAGTGACTACTAGAAGGTTATCCATGTCGTAGACACCGCCACCATGCTGGATAGGTGTTGCGTGATGCAGGATGAGAGTGTTGTTCCCGCCGAAAGTTTGAGTATCGCCAACATGCGGAGCATTTCCGTTCCGCATTGCCGCAGCATTCTGAGGCGTGAAGCGAGAAGACAGATCCGGGCCGTTTCCGACTGCCTCCCAGAACTCTTCTCGGAAAGCGTTGAAGCTCTTGAACTCCCTACCACGCAGCTGATCGGCAATCTTAGCCCGGAATGCGGGCAGTATTACCGGGCGTACCCCGCAGCCAGGTACCCGTAACCGTCGGCAGCGAATAGCCACCGGTCGCCGGACCAGGAGAGTTCCGAAGCTGCGTCGCGCTTCGAGAGGCCGCGATGGCAAGCGGGCAAGCCTCGCCATCGTCGTTGTGCACAAGCACAGGCAGGGTGCCTGCCTCCACATAGTACGTGTGCTACGCGACCCCTCCCCACCTGCGTTTTCGCAGGTCATGCGGTATTCAGCGGTCCGCTGGGGTGCGGGTTCGGCCGGGGTTGTTCGCGGTTGTTGCCGTCACTACTGCCGTCAGACACGGCAGCTGTAGTTCCGGTCATAGCTGGTCCTGGAGAACGTGTCGGCGCTGGTGGCAGGCTTGCGCGACGGCTTGATGGTGGCGGCGCCAGGCCATCCAGTGCAGGATGTGTTCCGTCTCCCGGACGGGTGGTTTGAGGACGAACGCCCGGAGGAGTCGGACGAGTTCGGGGCAGGTCAGCGGGACGAGTCGGGCCGGTCCTGCAGGGCCGACGGTGGTCGTGGCAGCAGCTGTGAGTGCGAGGACGGCGGCGGCGATCAGGGAGAACAGCGACCAGCGCATCCAGGAGTTCCAGCAGGTCACCTGGCCCTCGTCCAGGCCGGTGAAGGTCTTGCCGAGCTGGAAGGTCTCCTCGATCCGCCATCTGCGGCAGATCACGTCCACGAGCTGGGCGAGGGTGATGGTCCCGGGCGTCCAGCAGCGGAAGAAGGAGAGCTCGCCGGTGTACCGGTGTCGGCGGGCGACCAGGACGCTGGTGCCGTTCTCCCGGTGTCCGTCGGGGGTGTCGTCGGCCCGGACGTCGAGCCAGGCCCAGTCGTACTCGCGGGTGCCCTTCATGCCGTGTCCGGCCTGCATGCGCATCCACTGGCGGGGCAGCACCTTGTTGATCACCTGGCGGGCCTGCCACCTGCGGCCCGCTCCGTCGGTCACCACGTGCGTGTGGGACACGCCGACCGCGTAGCCGAGCCCGAACCCCCGGATTTCCGTGCGCAGTTCGCGGCCGGAGTAGACCTCGTCCCCCGCAAACCAGCGTGCCCGCACCCCCAGCTCGAGCGCGTGGGCAACCATGGCCGCGGTCTGCTGCGGCTTGGTCGCGAACATGATCTCCTCCGGGACACCGGCCGCGTCGCGGCGTTCCTCGTCCGCGGCCCAGTCCCTCGGGAGATACAGGGTCCGGTCGATCACCACCCTCGCTGTCTCGGTGACGGCGGCAAGGTGGACGGCGACCTGGCACAGGCCGACACCCTTGAGCGCGCCGGAGTACTGGCGGCCGGCTCCCACGCAGCCGGTGGAGGACTTGGCGTCACCGGTCTCGTCCGCGACCAGCACCACGTCCTGACCTGCGAGTTCCCGCACGACCAGGCGGGCGACCTCTTCCCTGGCCCGGTCGTGGTCGAACCTCGCCCTCGACAGCAGGTGCTGCAGCCGGTGCGGACCGGGATGCCCCAGCGCCTGGGCCAGCGTCAAGCAATTCCGGGTGTCCACCTCCCTCAGCAGCCCGCTGATCATCTCCGCCGCCGTCGCGCGTGTCTCAGGCCGCGCGAAGCAGTCCGCGATCACGTCCATCGCCGCCCCGAACACCCGGTCCCAGACGGCCTGGGCTATCGTGACCTCCGCGGCCACCGCTTCTTGAAACGTCGTCACAAACGTTCATGATCACGGTGGCCGTACCCATATCCTCATCCAGCCCCTGCAGGCAGCTGACCAGCGCAGACACCAGAACTACAGCTGCCGTGTCAGAGGTCCCGACCCGGCCTGGGCCTCTGGGCTACTTGAGGTGCTCGGTGAGGTCGTCCACGGTCCAGTCGGCCTGGCGGAGGATGGAGCGGAGGGTGCCGGGTGCGAGGGAGCGGTGCAGGGGCACGATGACGGTGCGGTCGTCCTTGCGATACTTGGCATGGCTGCCCCGGGTCGCGATGTGGCCGAAGCCGGCGCGTTCGAGTGCCTTGGCGATCTCGGTGCCGGACAGGCCGTGGGGGACGGCGGGGCTCATGCGACGCGGACCTCGACCGGTGCGGTGATCACGTCGGCGACGACCTCGGGGGCGGGGGCGTCCTCGAAGTACAGCTCCAGGGCCTCGCGGAGGTTGGTCAGGGCCTCTTCGATGCTCTCGCCCTGGCTGGTGACCTCGACCTGGAGACAGCGGGCCACGTACCACTCGTCCTCACGGGTGACCGCAGCGGTCAGGTGCAGTGCGCGCGTCATAGATGAAAGTGTGGCATGCCGGGCGACGCCGTCAGAAGCTTTCCGGACGCGGACCACCGCATGCGGTAAGTCTCCGGCGACGTGCGGTCGGGCGCGACTCCCCGCCGGAGGCGACGCAGGCCGCCGCCCTCGGTGAGCCCGGCGACGGACGTGAAGGGTCGGCCCCCTGGCTGGCCCGTGCCTGCGATCCGGCCGTAGGACGGTCGTAGGCGACAACTTGCTGTGCGACGTGAGGTCGCATTTTCCGAAGTGAGGTGGATTTCGTGGAGAGGTTCTGACAAAGGAATTGCCTCCGAATCAGTGTCTGGATTCGTCCCCGCACTCACATGCGTCGCTGGAAACGGCGGGGTGTGAAGCTGAGCGTTCACGCCCAAGGGGCCTCGGCCATCGAGGGCCACAGGCAAGGGGAAGGCTGGACGGGCGAACACGCGTGAACTCCTGGTTGATGCCTCGTGATATTGAACCCTGGGATGGCTGGTCTTCGCGGGGAAAGGGCCCGGTGCTGCAAGGCGCCAGCGGCTTCCGGTGCAAGCAACACCGGAAGTAGGACACCGTTGGCCCCGGGGTATAGGGAGCGCCCACCCCAGCCGCATCTTCGAAATGCGGAACACGGAAACCCTGACGGGGTCCGGATGCATCCGGTAAGCCGACCGTAAGGAAGGCCCAACTCCCCGGCAGGAACAGGATGGTCCAAGAAGCGAACGCCGGTCGGCCGAAAGGTCGGGGAATCCGGGTGGCGGCTCTCTCCGCCCACCGCCCGCCATAACTCGCCGGATACGAGCCCTGGTGGCTCGACCCGAAAGGGCGCCCACGTGGACCAGGTGAGCCTTTGAAACCCTATGCAAAGGTGCCGGAACCGAGGGATAAGTTAGATACCGGAGGCGCGCATGAGTAACACAGTGGCGTCGGGTTGCGTCCTGAGAAGTGGTGTACCGGTTCCCACCTGATCCGGGCGTTTGCCCCGGCGTCGGAGTGAGTGTCCGGATACAAGAACGGCCACCG
>NZ_JBVKCG010000022.1:0-142118 GCF_055634995.1 Streptomyces sp. NPDC111744 | reverse complement strand
TTCCGAACCCGGAAGCTAAGCCTTACAGCGCCGATGGTACTGCAGGGGGGACCCTGTGGGAGAGTAGGACACCGCCGAACAAATATTGAGAAAGGCCCACGCCGTTATGGCGTGGGCCTTTCTGCGTTTACGGGTGCGTTTATGCTCAGTGGTATGCGTTACGACCTGGTTATCTTCGACAACGACGGCGTCCTCGTCGACAGCGAGCCCATCTCCAACCGGCTCCTGGCCGCCTGTCTCACCGAGCTCGGGCATCCCACCTCCTACGAGGAGTCCATACGGGACTACATGGGATCCGCGATGCACCGGGTCCATGACCTCGTCCAGGAGCGCACCGGGCAGCGGCTGCCCGATGACTTCGACGACGTCTTCCATGCGCGGGTGTTCGCCGCCTTCGAGGCGGAGTTGAAGCCCGTCACCGGTGTGGCGGAGGTGCTTGAGCAGCTGGCGGCTGACAGGGTGCCGTACTGCGTGGCGTCGTCCGGGAGTCATGAGCGGATTCGGGTGGGGCATCGGACGACCGGGCTTGACCGGTGGTTCGAGGAGTCGCGGGTCTTCAGTTCGCAGGATGTAGGGAGGGGGAAGCCGGCGCCGGATCTCTTCCTGTACGCGGCCGAGCGGATGGGGGTCGCGCCGGGGCGTTGTGCCGTCGTGGAGGACAGTCCGCTGGGTGTGCAGGCGGCTGTCGCGGCCGGTATGGACGTGTACGGGTTCACGGCGATGACGCCGGTCGACCGGCTGCGGGGGGCCACTCAACTCTTCTCCGACATGGGGCAATTGGCTGACCTGCTGGAATGACCGAGGGCATCGTGGCGGGGCTGACAATTGTCATGCCGAGCTCCGGACGATCGTTTCTACTGGGGGACCCCGCCCGGACGCGAAGCTGAGGGCATGACGAAGACGACGAATGCCGGGTCCCGGAACAACAACCAGGCCAAGCCGCAGCCCAGCGTGCTGGAGAACTTCAAGCCGCTGATCGTGGACGTGGCGGTTCCGCTCGGGTCGTACTACCTCTTCAAGGGCGCCTTCGGGATGAGCACCTTCGCGGCGCTCGCCTGGAGCAGTGTGGTGCCGGCTCTGCGGACGGTGTGGAGCGTGGTCAAGGAGCGTCGGGGCAATGCGTTCGCGGGGCTCATCCTGCTGGTGAACCTGGTGTCCTTGGCGCTGAGCTTCGTCTCCGGCGACCCGCGGCTGATGCTCGCCAAGGACAGCGGGGTCAGCAGTGTCATCGGGATCGCGATTCTGGTGTCGGTGGTGCTGGGCCGGCCGATGATGACCGAGGGGCTCAAGCCGTTCGTGGTGAAGGGCGACGCGGCCAGGGAGGCGGCCTTCGAGCGGCTGCGGGCCGGGTCCGCCGCGTTCCGGCGGTCGGAGCGGGTCTACTCGCTCGTGTGGGGTGTGCTGCTGCTCGCCGAGTGCGTGGTGCGGGTCGCGGGGGCGTACACCCTGCCCGTGGACACGATGGTGTGGCTCGGCACGGTCATCCTGGTCAGCGCGATCGGGATCGGGATGGTGGTCAGCGGTGGGCTCGCCGCCGAGCCGATGGCCCGGATGATCGGCGCCGAGGTGAAGGCCGCGGAGGATGCCGTGAAGTGTGAGGTGGCTGTCGCCGCCTGACGCCGCCGGAGGTAAAGCTGAAGGAAATTCATCTTTGGCTGGATCTACCCACGAGTACGCCGGGGCCCTACGCTCGCCGCCATGACAGATGTGCTGCGGCGCGGTAGGGCCTCGTTGGCGTTCAGCTTCTTCACGCAGGGTGCCACTTTCGCTCTGCTCGTGACGCGCATTCCCGCCATCCAGGACCGGTACGGCGTCTCCGACGCGCTGCTGCCGGTCTTTCTCGCCGCCGTGCCGATCCTGGCCGGCGTCGGCAGTGTGACCACCGAGCAGCTGGTGAAGCGGATACCGCCCAGTCGGCTGCTGCGCTGGTCCCAGCCCGTGGTGATGCTGGCCCTGCTCGGGGTCGGGGCCGGCGGGAACATGGCCGAGCTGGCCGTCGCGCTGGGCGCCTTCGGGCTGGCCGTCGGTGCGCTGGACGCCTCGATGAACATGCTCGGGGTGAGCCTGCAGCGGACGTACGGGCGCAGCATCATGCTCAGCTTTCATGCCGCGTACAGCCTGGGCGGGATCCTGGGTGCCTCGCTGGCGTGGGTGGGGGCGCACTGGCATCTCGCGCTGTGGGTGTCGTATCTGCCGGTCGTCGCGGTGTTGTTGCCGGCCGCGCTGTTGGGCAGCCGGTGGTATGTGGACGGCAAGCCCGAGCCGGTGGAGCACGGGGTGGGCGCGAGCGGGGGCAGTGGCGGTGTCGTCTTCAAGCTGCTGCTGCCGCTGTGTCTGGTGATGACCTTCGCCTACATCGGGGACTCGACCGTTTCCAACTGGAGTGCGAAGTATCTGAAGGACGTGCTGGGGAGCAGTGAGCAGCTGGCGACCGTTCCGTACAACGTGTACATGGTGACCACGCTGGTCGGGCGGGCCATCGGGGACTTCGGGGTACGGCGGTTCGGGGCCGTGGCGGTCGTACGGCTCGGGGCGCTGGTGGCGGCCGTCGGGTTCGCGGTGGTGGCCGGGGCGTCCGGGGCGTGGGTGGGGATGGCCGGGTTCACTCTGCTGGGGCTCGGGCTGTGTGTGCTGGTGCCGCAGACCTTCGCGGCGGCCGGCCGGTTGTTCCCCGGGGACTCGGACGCTGCCATCGCCCGGCTGAACATCTTCAACTACGTCGGGTTCCTGATCGGTTCGCCGTTGGTGGGTGCTCTGGGCGACGCGTGGAGCTATCGCGGGGCGATGCTGGTGCCGATGGTGTTGGTGCTGGTGACGTTGGTGTACGCCCGTTCGTTCGCGGCTCGGCCGGACCGATACGGTGGCGGGCATGAGCGGCCGCGCACAGCTGATGTGGGACGAGGCAGTAACGGGCTATGACTTCGGTCCGGGCCATCCGATGGATCCGGTCCGGCTGGCGTTGACCCGGAGACTGGTCCATGCCTTCGAGGTCGACCGGGTGGTGGATGTCGTCGCGGCGAAGCCGGCCGGGGAGTCGACGCTGCGTCTGGTGCACCGGGAGGACTATGTCGAGGCCGTGAAGGCGGCTTCGGCGGATCCCGGGTCGGCTGACCAGTCGTATGGGCTGGGGACGATGGACGATCCGGCGTTCGCCGGGATGCACGAGGTGTCCGCGTTGATCGCCGGGCAGTCGGTGGGGGCGGCCGAGGCGGTGTGGCGGGGGGACGTCGATCACGCCGTGAACTTCGCGGGTGGGTTGCATCATGCGATGCCGGGGGCGGCTTCCGGGTTCTGTATCTACAACGACGCCTCGCTCGCGATTGCGCGGTTGTTGGAGCTCGGTGCCGAGCGGGTCGCCTATGTGGACGTCGATGTGCATCACGGGGACGGGGTGCAGGCCGCGTTCTGGGAGGATCCGCGGGTTCTGACGATCTCGCTGCATGAGCATCCTCGTACGTTGTTCCCGCAGACCGGGTGGCCGGAGGAGGTCGGCGCCGGGGCGGGGGAGGGCTCCGCAGTGAATGTGGCGTTGCCGGCGGGGACCGGGGACGCGGGGTGGTTGCGGGCGTTTCATGCGGTCGTGCCGGAGCTGGTCGCCGACTTCCGGCCGCAGGTGCTGGTGACTCAGCACGGCGCCGACACCCATTTCGAGGATCCGTTGGCGCATCTCGCCGTCTCGCTGGATGCGCAGCGGGCTGTACAGGTGGCCTGCCATGAGCTGGCGCACGAGTACGCCGGGGGGAAGTGGGTCGCGTTGGGGGGCGGGGGGTACGAGGTGGTGGATGTCGTGCCCCGGTCGTGGACGCATCTGGTGGCGATCGCCGCGGGGCGGGAGATCGAGCCGGAGGCGCTGGTTCCCGAGGCGTGGCGGCAGGAGGTGTTCGCTCGGACTCGGCAGTTGGGTCCTGGGCGGATGACCGATGGGCGGTGGCCGGTGGAGTGGGCGGAGTGGGAGGCGGGGTACGACCCCGCTGACCGCCTGGACCAGGCGGTGCTGGCTACTCGGCGGGCCGTGTATCCGTTGCGGGGGTTGCTGGCGTAGGGGTGGAGGGGTGGTTTTCTCGCCCCCGCCCCTGTCCGTCCCATCACCAGGGGCTGCGCCCCCTTCGACCCCCCTCCTGGTGGCTGCCGCCCCCGGACCCCCGCTTCGGCCTGCACGGCCTCGTCCTCGAACGCCGGACGGGCTGGGTGGTGGGGGCTTGGCCAATCGTTACGCCAACCGTGCGGTGTTCGCCTGTTCTCCGGTTCTTCGGGGGCTGCGTCCGTCACCATCTCAGCCGTGTGGAGTGTCGGTGAGCTTCGGGCTTATCTGGTGGCCGTTGGGCTTGCTGGGGTTGTGGCCACCTCCCGGGAGCGGAGTATTCGCCGTTATCGGCTGTTCGCGGCTCGGGATCCTCGGGTGTTGATCGGTATTGATCCGCAAGAGGCGTGGAGCGAGCGCGAGTTGGTTCGGTTGATGGCAGGCAAGTGTGGGGTTTCGGACGATCCTCGATGTGTTTCAGGGCATGATGTGATCGATCCGGAGTTGACCGTCGCTGCGCTCGATGCCTTCGCGGAGCGGGTGGGGGACGTCGCCCGGCGGCGGGCGCCCGTGTTGTTCGGGACCGGGCATCCGCATCGGCTGATCGGCTTCTACGCCGGTCTCGCGGACGCGTTGTCGGCGGCGGGGTGTGAGGTCCTCACCCCCGCGCAGGGTCGCCGTGTCGACATAACGACCCGGTTCGGCCTACGTACGTGCAGCCTTGATTACGTACAAGGTGTCGGGTTGGTGCGGGAATCGGGAGGTGAACGCCCCGGTTGTGCGCCGGGTGCGCACACGCACTCACCGCTGCCGGTTCGGGTGGCGCTGGATGCGGCGGCGGGGGGCGGCGGGCCGTTGCCCGAGCTGGTGGTGGGGGACCACGGGTGGGTCTGCGGTGCTGGTCAGCTCGGGTTTGAGGCCATTGGGCTGGCGGACACGGATGACCCTGCGCTCTTTGTGGGCGAGGCCGAGGGGGTCGTGTCCGTCGCCGTTCCGGTTGATGACGGCGTGCGGTCCGATTACTACACGCCGCTTACCCGCTACGTACTCAATCGAGCGTGTCTGTCACAGTAGCCGCCGATGGGTGCACCTCTTCCCCACTCGCATCACCCGCCCCTACATTGGGGAGTGAGCACGCAACGACGAAGAGTCACCGGAAGGGGAAGCCGGTGGCCCGTCGAGTGCGGAAGGTTCAGGTGTGTCATGGCAGCTGGCGAGAGGCCTCTCAACGAGGTTGTGTTCCTTACCGTGGCGGAGGTCGCCGCGGTGATGCGAGTGTCGAAGATGACCGTGTACCGGCTGGTGCACAGCGGTCATCTGCCCGCGATCCGGGTGGGGCGGTCCTTCCGCGTCCCCGAGCAAGCGGTACACGAGTACCTTCGCGAGAGCTATGTGGGGGTGGAGACCGCCTGACGACGGTTTCGGGATACCCGGAGCACCTCGATTACGACCTCAGCGCTCGGGCGGGTAGGCTAGCCCCTCGTAGGTCGTATGGGCCCATGGCGCCCAGCACCGAGTGATGAGAAGTGAGCGAGGGTAGTCGTGGGCTCTGTTATCAAGAAGCGGCGCAAGCGGATGGCCAAGAAGAAGCACCGCAAGCTGCTCAAGCGCACGCGCGTTCAGCGCCGTAACAAGAAGTAATTACGGCGCCGAGCCGCGAGAGCATTGTGTATGGCCCCCCACCGTTACGGTGGGGGGCCATACACATTTTCCGGCCGAGACGGCTCGCCCTGGCCCACTTGAGGGCATGCCAGCGCAACATCAACCCGCTAAGTTGGCTCGCATACGGGAACACGGAAGAAAGGCGCTGATCTTGGGGAAGGTCGTGCTCGTGACCGGAGTGGCCCGTCAACTTGGGGGCCGGTTCGTACGGCGGATCCAGCGGGACCCCGAAGTGGACCGGGTCGTCGCCGTGGACGCGGTGCCGCCGGAGCACCATCTGGGCGGGGCCGACTTCATCCAGACCGACATCCGCCAGCCGACCATCGCCCGCGTCCTCGCCGAGACCGGTGCCGACACCGTCGTCCACATGGATGTGACCGGTACGCCGCTCGGCAGCGGGAGCCGGGCCACCGTCAAAGAGACCAATGTCATCGGCACCATGCAACTGCTCGGTGCCTGCCAGAAGTCGCCGAACGTCAAACGGCTTGTGATCAAGTCCAGTACGAACGTCTACGGCTCCGCGCCGAAGGATCCCGCCGTCTTCACGGAGACCACCCCACCGAAATCGCTGCCCAGCGGCGGGTTCGCCAAGGACACGGTCGAGGTGGAGGGATATGTGCGGGGGTTCGCCAGACGGCGGCCCGATGTGGCGGTGTGCGTGTTGCGGTTCGCCAATATTCTCGGGCCGACCGCTGACACTCCGCTCGCCTCTTATTTCTCGCTCCCTGTGCTGCCCACCGTCTTCGGGTACGACCCCCGGCTGCAGTTCGTGCACGAGGACGATGTGATCGACGTCCTGCGGATCGCCTCGCACGAGCCGGCGCGGGGAACCCTGAACAGCGGCACGTTCAATGTCGCGGGCGACGGAGTGCTGTTGCTCTCGCAGTGTTCGCGACGGCTGGGGCGGCCCACCGTGCCGTTGCTGCTGCCGGCGGTCACCTGGGCCGGTTCCCTGGTGCGGACCCTCGGCATGAGCGACTTCTCGCCCGAGCAGATCCGGCTCCTGACACACGGCCGGGTGGTCGCCACCGACCAGATGCGCGAGACGCTGGGATTCCAGCCGAAGTACACGACGGCGGAGACGTTCGCGGACTTCGTGCGCGCCCAGGCCACGGGGCTGCTGCCGCCACAGGCGGTGGCCGCCGCCGTCGACCGGATCGCCGCCCTCCCCGTCCTGAGCGGCGGGAAGACACCGACGCAGAGCGCCAACTGAGGAGCGCAACACGATGGCGGACGCCAAGGTCATTCCGTTCGACGACGACCGGTCCCGCGGGGCTGCCGTGCAGCGGCCGGCCCGGCGCCGGGGGCCGGGGAACCGGCGCAAGGGCGGCGGCGAGCAGGCGGTGGTGCGCGAGTCCGGCGTGGTGCGTGAGGTCCAGCCTCTCGCCGGGCGGATCCCCGCGCAGGAAGATGTGCATGTGACCCGGGAGAGCCCTGAGACGGGCGTGGAGAAGCCGCACGACGACGCCGGCCTGGAGCAGCGTGTCGCCCGCGGTCTGGCGTTTCTGCGGCGGCGGCTGACCGGGGACTACGAGGTCGACGACTTCGGGTACGACGAGGAGCTGACCGACCACGTCCTGATGTCCATGCTGCGGCCGGTGTACGAGAAGTACTTCCGCGTCGACGTGAAGGGCATCGAGAACATCCCGGCAGAGGGCGGTGCCCTGATCGTCGCCAACCACTCCGGGACGCTGCCGATGGACGGCCTGATGATGCAGGTCGCCGTGCACGACCATCACCCGGTGAATCGTCACCTCAGGCTGCTCGCGGCCGACCTGGTCTTCGTGCTGCCGGTGGTGAACGAACTGGCACGCAAGCTCGGGCACACGCTCGCCTGCGCGGAGGACGCCGAGCGGCTGCTGGGGCAGGGGGAACTGGTCGGGGTGATGCCGGAGGGGTTCAAGGGCATCGGGAAGCCCTTCAGCGAGCGCTACAAGCTCCAGCGGTTCGGGCGGGGCGGGTTCGTGTCGACCGCGTTGCGGCAGGGGGTGCCGATCATTCCCTGCTCGATCGTGGGGGCCGAGGAGATCTACCCGATGCTCGGCAACGCGAAGACGCTGGCTCGGGTGCTGGGGATCCCGTACTTCCCGCTGACGCCGACCTTTCCCTGGCTCGGGCCGCTTGGGGCGGTTCCGCTGCCGACGAAGTGGACGATCCAGTTCGGGGAGCCGATCCCCACGGGGAGCTATCCGCCGGAGGCCGCCGAGGATCCGATGCTGATGTTCAATCTGACGGACCAGGTGCGAGAGCAGATCCAGCACACGCTGTACAAGTTGCTGGTGCAGCGGCGGTCGGTGTTCTTCTGAGTGGCGATGCGTCGACGGGGTGCCCCTCGGTTGAGAGGCACCCCGTCTCCGTCAGCCGCTCGCGTCCTGGCCGTCGATGCCCAGGCCCGGCAGTAGGCCCGGCAGGAGCGGGGGCAGGGTGACGTCCGGTGCCGCTGACGGGGACTTGCCCGTCGACGGCGGGGCGCTGGTGCCCGTGCCGGTCTTCGGGGGGTCCAGGAGACCGCCCGTCGTGCCGCCGATCAGGCCGTCGTCGGCGCTGCCGGAGGCCGAGCCGCTGGGGCTGCCGGTGCCTGACTCGTGGCCCGAGGAGGAACTGCCCGAGGACGACGGGGCCGTCGACCGGTGGCTGCCGGAGGAACCGGTGGACGCCGTGCCGGAGCCCTGCTTGCCGGTGCCGCCCCCGGTGTTCTGGGACGGCTGGGGGAGCAGGGACTGCAGCGGGGCGACCTCTTCGTCTATGGCGTCGAAGACCGACGACACCTGCTGGCTGACGTCCCCGAGCTGGACCGGGAGTCTGTCGCGCAGGGCGCCCCAGGCCTCGCGGTGGGACTGGGCGAAGGCGGACAGGGCCTGGATGGGGCCCAGTGAGTTCGGGTCGCGCTCATACGCCTCGTGGAGCAGCCGATGGCCCTCGGTGACGTCGTGCTGCATACCGGACAGGGTGCGGCGGATCTCGCCGATGGACTCATGGTCGAGGTGGCCGCCGCGGTCTCGCTCCATCAGCCGGCGGGCTTCCATCAGCCTGGTCGAGGCCTGGTCGAGGTAGGTCTGGCCGCGCTGGTCGTCGCCGTCGGCCAGATAGTTGAGCTTGAAGTCCTCAATGCCGCGTTTGAGGCCGTACAGCGAGTCGCCGGGCAGGGCGCCGGAGCTGGCGGCGGCCACGCCGCCGAAGGCTCCGGCGGCCACCCCTACGCTCAGGCCGCCCGCGGCGAGCCCCTTGGTGAGCCGGGAACGCGGTCGCAGTTTGCCCAGTGGGCTGGCCCGATGCGCGCCCTTGGACCGGCCGGACCGCTGCTCGGGAACCGACGTGTCCGCCGCCCCGCCCAGGGTGCCCTCCGCCAGCATGGCCTCCATCGCGGCCACCAGCTGGGCCCGGTGGACGACCTTGACCTCCGGGTCGAGGACCGGCTTGGGCAGCTCGGCGAGCCCTGTCGCCAGGGCCAACAGCTCGCCCTGCTCGGTCCGTTCGGCCCGATCCGCCGCGGCCGGCGGATCGCCCGCCGGACCCTCGGACCGCTCGGCCGCCGGGTCCCGGTCGGGCTGCTCCTCCAGGGCCTGGGCGAAGGCGTTCGCCCGCCGGTGCGCCGATACGTTCGCGATCACTGGCGGCACCTCCTCTCGTCATGACGGTCGACTCCCCAGGGGGTCCTGAGGGTTGCACGCCCTCGACCGATCCACACGATCGTGTGATCAGGGTCTTCCAGGACGTGACCACAGGGAGCCTGTATCCCGCACAACGAGCGGCTCGGCACTTGGGTTACGGACGACCGTTGATCGGCTGAGAAAGGTAACCGGCTTTCACCGAACGTGAGTTGGGTGTCGCCCAGCGTGCCCGGCTCAGCGTGCGTCGTCCGGGAGGAGCCGGGCGAGAGTGCGCACGGCCCGGTACTGGAGGGTCTTGATGGCGCCCTCGTTCTTGCCCATCACGCGGGCGGTCTCGGCGACCGAGAGGCCCTGGAGGAAGCGGAGTGTCACGCACTCCTGCTGCTGGGGGTTGAGGCGTCGTACGGCTTCGAGGAGTGCCGCGTTCGAGAGGGACTCCAGGACGGAGTCCTCCGGGGAGCGCTCGACCTCGTTGGCGTCGAGCATCTCGCCGGTGGTGACCTCCAGCCGGAAGCGGCTCGACTTGAAGTGGTCGGCGACCAGGTTGCGGGCGATGGTGACCAGCCAGGCCCCGAAGTCCCGGCCCTGCCAGGTGAAGGTGCCGATCCTTCTCAGGGCGCGCAGGAACGTCTCACTGGTGAGGTCCTCGGCGGTCGCCTTGCCGCCGACGCGGTAGTAGATGTAGCGGTACACGGTGTCGCTGTACTGGTCGTAGAGGCGGCCGAAGGCGTCGGACTCGCCGGCCTGGGCGCGCTCGACGAGGTCCATCATCCGGGCGCTGTCGCTGTCCGCGGCCGGGCGGCGGGCGGTGGTTGCGGCGGTGCCGGTGGCACGGCCGCGTCTGCCGACGGCCGCACTGCCGTCGGCCAGTGCGTAGCACGGGCCGATCGGTGCGGCGGTGGCGAAGGCGGGGACGGCGTACGCGGTCGGGACAACGCCGCGCAGCGTCTCTTTGACCGTTGCGACAGTTGCGCGCAGCGTAGCCAGGCCCGAGGCGTCAACCCCGACGTGTGGGTACACGGGACTCCCAGAGGCAGAGCTTCCATCACGTGCAGTACGGAACCTTTCACCCGTCGTAGCGACGGAGGGGTACCGGTTTGCGTCTGAGGAGAATAACGCTTCGTGCAGGCACTGCTACACCGAGTTGCTCAAATCACCGGTTGCGTCGCTTCTGTAACCGATCTGGGGTGGTTGTAGTGCCGCAGCGTGATCGGTTGTTGATCAGAAAGAGGCGTGTTGAGGCAGAGTCGAGGGCGTGTTGGGATGACGGCGCGATAATTCGGGCGCGCGAGGTTTGGGGCGGCGTGTTGTTCGGTGCCGGTGGGGGGCCGGGGGCGGGGGTGGGCGTGGCTGTAGCGCACCCCTTCAGGGGCGCGGGGAACTGTGCGGGCAAACACGTTTCACCCGCGGCCGGGATGCGGCCCGCGGGTCTGCCGGCGCTGCTCCTCAGGCGTGCGCCGCGCTACCGGCGCCGCCGGCTCAGCGCGATCGCCGCCGCCGTGCCGCCGGCGACCGCTCCCACTCCGGCCGCCGCGGGGATGCCCACCTTGGCCGCCTTGCGGCCCGTCCGGTAGTCGCGGAGGCGCCAGTCCATCTCCCGGGCGTGCTTGCGCAGCTTCGTGTCCGGGTTGATGGCGTACGGGTGGCCGACCAGGGACAGCATCGGGATGTCGTTGTGGGAGTCGCTGTAGGCCGCGCAGCGGGAGAGGTCCAGGCCCTCGGCGGCGGCGAGGGCGCGTACCGCCTCGGCCTTCGCGGGGCCGTGCAGGGGCTCGCCGACCAGCTTGCCCGTGTAGATGCCGTCGACCGACTCGGCGACCGTGCCGAGTGCTCCCGTCAGACCCAGGCGGCGGGCGATCACGCCGGCGATCTCCACCGGCGCCGCCGTGACCAGCCACACCTTCTGGCCCGCGTCCAGGTGGGCCTGGGCGAGGGCGCGGGTACCGGGCCAGATGCGCTCGGCCATGTACTCGTCGTAGATCTCCTCGCCGATGGTCTGGAGCTCCGCCACCCGGTGGCCCTTGACGATGGAGAGGGCGGAGTCCCGCGCGTCCTGGATGTGCTGCGGGTCCTCGACGCCGGCCAGCCGGAACCACGCCTGCTGCCAGGCGAACTTCGCCAGGTCGCGGGTCTCGAAGAACTTCCGCTTGTACAGGCCCCGGCCGAAGTGGAAGATGGCGGCGCCCTGCATGACCGTGTTGTCGAGGTCGAAGAACGCGGCGGCCTTGTCGTCGCCGAGCACCGGGAACGGCGGTTCCGCGGTGTCCCTGGGGGCGGCGGACACGGCGTCCTCTGCCAGGGCTTCCTGGTTCTTGCGCGCGGCCTCCGCCGAGGCCTCGCCTGCCAACACGCTCCGCGCCGTGGCGGAGCGCCTACGGGGAGTGAGCCATCCGAGAGCGGCCATGTCGTGAGCATAGCCAGTCTGCTCGGTGGTCCCGGAGTCGCGGGAGTTGGATGGGTGTGAACTCTCCACGACCGGCCCGTTAAGCAACCCGTCGAGCAGGGCGCGGCAGCGCGGGAGAATGGACCGCATGAGTCCTCTCTTCGGCCGGAAGGCACCTGCGTCTCGTGCGCGTTTGGTCACTCTGATCCGTAAGCCCGGTTGTCATTTGTGCGATGACGCACAGGTCGTGGTCGAGAAGGTGTGCGGCGAGCTGGGGGTGCCCTGGGAAGGGAAGGACATCACCCAGGATTCGCGACTGCACGATCTGTACTGGGAGCAGATTCCGGTCGTACTCGTCGACGGTGAACAGCACACCTTCTGGCGTGTGAACGAACAGCGCCTCCGCAAGGCACTGACTGACTAGTCCAAACGGGCCGCAAAAGTCGCCTAGGATCGACGGCGGCTTGGTCTCGGGGGCGGGATTCGTGAGGAGTGTGTACGGTTTTGCCCCTATTGGAGATGGAGCGCGAGCGCGTGTGCGCCGGTTCCCCACGGCTGCGCCGGGGGCGCGTGACCCCGGTCACGTTGGCCGGGCAAATCGGACACCATCTTTGTGCACGCGTTCACAAAGACATAGCCTGCTGTCGACGGGGCGGTCTGGGAACGTGTGACCGTCCGCAGCCCCGCTCTACCCGCAGGAGCACCGTGGCAACTGGCCGAACTCACCGACCGGCGACCCGCAGCCGAGGGATCCCCGAGGCCACCGTCGCCAGGCTTCCGCTGTACCTCCGGGCGCTGACCGCACTGTCGGAGCGCTCGGTCCCCACGGTCTCCTCCGAGGAGCTGGCGGCCGCCGCGGGGGTCAACTCCGCGAAGCTGCGCAAGGACTTCTCCTACCTGGGCTCGTACGGAACGCGCGGTGTCGGCTACGACGTCGAGTATCTCGTCTACCAGATCTCCCGTGAGCTGGGCCTGACCCAGGACTGGCCGGTTGTGATCGTCGGTATCGGAAATCTGGGTGCCGCCCTCGCCAATTACGGCGGGTTCGCCTCCCGTGGCTTCCGGGTCGCCGCCCTCATCGACGCCGATCCGGCGATGACCGGGCGGCAGGTCGCCGGGATCGCCGTGCAGCACAGCGACGACCTGGAGAAGATCATCTCCGGCAACGGCGTCTCCATCGGCGTCATCACCACTCCGCCGGGCGTCGCCCAGCAGGTCTGCGAGCGGCTCGTGGCCGCCGGGGTCACCTCCATCCTGAACTTCGCGCCGACCGTGCTGACCGTCCCGGACGGTGTCGACGTGCGCAAGGTCGACCTCTCCATCGAGCTGCAGATCCTCGCCTTCCACGAGCAGCGCAAGGCCGGCGAGGAGCACGAAGCGGCGGTTCCGCCCGTCGCCGCGCACCAGGAGTCCACCGAGCAGGGGCCCGACGGGGACGTACCCGCCGTGATGCCGGCATGAGTCTCCTCGTCGTCGGGCTGAGCCACCGCAGCGCCCCGGTCAGCGTCCTGGAGCGGGCCGCGCTCACCACGGACGCCCAGGTCAAGCTGGTCCAGGACACGCTCGCCGCCGAACCGGCCACCGAGGCCGCGGTGCTCGCCACCTGCAACCGCATCGAGCTCTACGCCGACGTGGACAAGTTCCACGCCGGCGTCGCCGAGCTGTCCACGCTGCTCGCCCAGCACAGCGGGGTCGGCCTCGACGAGCTCACCCCTTATCTCTATGTGCACTACGAGGACCGGGCCGTCCACCATCTGTTCTCGGTGGCCTGCGGGCTGGACTCGATGGTCGTGGGCGAAGGACAGATCCTCGGGCAGATCAAGGACTCGCTCGCCCTTGCGCAGGAACTGCACAGTGCCGGCCGGCTGATGAACGACCTCTTCCAGCAGGGGCTCCGGGTCGGCAAACGCGCCCACTCCGAGACCGGGATCGACCGGGCCGGACAGTCCCTGGTCACCTTCGGCCTGGAACAGCTCGCCGCCGGTACCGACGTCGAGGCCTGGGTCAAGGGCAGGAAGGCGCTGGTCATCGGCGCCGGTTCGATGTCCTCGCTGGCCGCCGCCACACTGGCGCGGGTCGGCGTCGCGGAGATCGTCGTGGCGAACCGGACGTACGACCGCGCCGAGCGCCTCGCCCAGCTCCTGAACGACAGCGACGACACGGACGTGGTGGCCCGCGCGGTACCGATGGACTCGGTGCCGGTCGAGCTGACACGTGCCGACGTCGCCGTCTCCTGCACGGGCGCGACCGGTCTGGTCCTCACGGCCGACGCGGTCGCCGCGGCGGTCGAGGGGCGGACCGGTGAGCCCGTCGCGGAGATCGAGGACGACCGTCCCGCGCAGACCGTGCAGCGGCCCACCGGCCTCGGCACCGACGAGAACTGCCCGCTCGACCTCACGGCCGCACAGAGCGGGTTCTCCGTGATGGGTGAGGCCGCCGTCGCCGGGATGGCCGCCGCGGAGCTGGAGCAGCACGCGGCCTGGGTGGACAACGGCACGGTCGACATCCGGGAGGCCGGACGCCGTACGCCCGAGACCGACGCCGAGCTGATCGGCGCGCTCGCCGCGACCGCCGCCCGGATCGGCCGGATCCCCGAGCTGCGCAAACCCGAGCCCGTCGCCGGCTTCGTGCGGCCCGCCCCCACGCTCTTCCTCCTCGACCTCGCCATGCCCCGCGACATCGACGCGGCCGCGCACCGGCTGGCCGGGGTGCGGCTGGTGGACATCGAGTCGCTGGCGGAGGCGTCCGCGGACGCCCCCATGGCGGCCGACGTGGACCAGGTCCGCCGGATCGTCGCCGACGAGGTGGCCGCCTTCGGGGCGGCGCAGCGGGCCGCGCACATCACGCCGACCGTGGTCGCCCTGCGCACCATGGCCGCCGACGTGGTGGCCGGTGAGATCGCTCGGCTCGACGGGCGCCTGCCAGACCTGGACGAACGGCAGCGCGGAGAGATCCGGCAGGCCGTGCACCGGGTCGTCGACAAGCTCCTGCACGCGCCGACGGTACGGGTCAAACAGCTCGCGGCCGAGCCCGGCGGTGCCGGGTACGCGGACGCGCTGCGGACCCTGTTCGACCTCGACCCCGAGACGGTGGCCTCCGTCTCCCGGGCCGTGGACAGCACAGACAAGAAGGACCGACCGGCATGAGTGACAACCCACTGCGACTGGGGACCAGGCGATCCAGACTCGCCATGGCCCAGTCCGGGCGAGTGGCGGAAGCCGTGAGCCAGGTGACCGGACGGCCCGTCGAGCTCGTCGAGATCACCACCTATGGCGACACCTCCCGCGAGCACCTCGCACAGATCGGCGGCGCGGGGGTCTTCGTGACCGCCCTGCGGGACGCGCTGGTGCGCGGCGAGGTCGACTTCGCGGTTCACTCGCTCAAGGACCTCCCGACCAGGCAGCCCGAGGGCCTGGTCCTGGCCGCTGTACCGGTACGCGAGGACCCGCGTGACGTGATCGTCGCCCGGGACGCGCTGAAGTTCACCGACCTGCCGCGCGGGGCGCGCATCGGCACCGGTTCGCCGCGCCGGATGGCGCAGCTGAACGCGTACGCGCGCACCCACGGGCTGGACGTCGAGACCGTCCCCGTGCGCGGGAACGTCGACACGCGGCTCGGATACGTACACGACGGCGAACTCGATGCCGTGGTGCTGGCCGCGGCGGGACTGAGCCGCATCGGCCGTATCGACGAGGTGACCGACTTCCTGTCGGTCGACACGGTTCTGCCCGCCCCCGGCCAGGGGGCACTGGCGGTCGAATGCGCCGCGGACAACGCGTCGCTGATCGCCGCGCTCGAGGAACTCGACGACCCGTTCACGCGGGCCGCCGTGACCGCCGAGCGATCACTGCTCGCCGCCCTGGAGGCCGGCTGCTCCGCCCCTGTGGGCGCGCTGGCCGACCTTCTGGCCGACGGGCAGACTGTCAAGGAAATGCGCCTGCGTGGCGTCGTCGGCACGACCGACGGCACACGGATGGTGCAGATGTCCACCACCGGTCCCGTGCCCGAGACAAACGACCAGGCGACGGCGCTCGGTCGCGAACTCGCCACCGAGATGCTTGCCCAGGGCGCGGCCGGTCTGATGGGGGAGCGAGCACATTGAGCCCCACCAACCTTCCCGCCGGCCTTGAACACGGGCACGTCACCTTCCTGGGTGCCGGACCCGGGGATCCGGGACTGCTGACCTTGCGTGCCGTGGAGGCACTGTCCAGCGCGGACGTCCTGGTCGCCGAGCACGACGTGCTCGACGTGATCAGAGCCCACGCCAGGCAGGGCGTCTCCGTCGTACTCACGAATCCGGGTTCCTCGTCGGACCCGTATCCGGGCACAGGCACGCCTCA
Organism: Streptomyces sp. NPDC111744; assembly: GCF_055634995.1. Taxonomy (NCBI): domain Bacteria; kingdom Bacillati; phylum Actinomycetota; class Actinomycetes; order Kitasatosporales; family Streptomycetaceae; genus Streptomyces; species Streptomyces sp. NPDC111744. The sequence goes on along the minus strand of NZ_JBVKCG010000022.1, from coordinate 126,101 downwards.
ACTGACGGTTGTTGACGGAGCGTCAACAACCGCTGCGCTCCCGCCCGCGCGGGATGCGGCTCATCTTGTCATGGAGGCCGCGCGGGGTGGCAGGCGGGTCGTCCGTGCGGTGTCCGGGGACCCGGGACTGGATACGTACGCGACCGAGGAAATGCTCGCCTGCGTCGCCGCCGGTGTTCCCTTCGAGGTCGTGCCCGGTGTCGCGGCGGTGGTCGGCGTACCCGCATACGCCGGTGTGCCGCTGCGGGACGCCCAGGGCGCGGACGTCCGCTTCGTGGACGGCCGTACGGCCTCCGACCGCTGCTGGACCGAGGTCGGTGCCTCGGACGGCACGGTCGTGGTGTCGACGACCCTCGACTCGGTGGCCGCGGCCGCCGGGGAACTGGTCGCCGCCGGCCGTAAACCGGACACCCCGATGACGGTCACGGTCGCCGGTACCACCACCCGGCAGCGGACCTGGACGGCCACCTTGGGCACCGTCGCCCAGACCCTGAAGCAGGCGAAGGTGCTGCCCTCCCCGGACGGCGGCCGGCCGGTGATAGCCGTGGTCGGTGAGCGGTCCGCCGCCGCCCAGCGCGACCAGTTGTCGTGGTTCGAGTCCAAGCCGCTGTTCGGCTGGAAGGTACTCGTGCCGCGTACGAAGGAGCAGGCGGCGACCCTCTCCGACCAGCTGCGGTCCTACGGCGCCGTGCCGCACGAGGTGCCGACGATCGCCGTCGAACCGCCGCGCACGCCCCAGCAGATGGAGCGCGCGGTCAAGGGCCTCGTCACCGGACGCTACGAGTGGATCGCCTTCACCTCGGTGAACGCGGTCAAGGCCGTACGGGAGAAGTTCGAGGAGTACGGGCTCGACGCACGCGCCTTCGCGGGCATCAAGGTCGCGGCGGTCGGCGAGCAGACCGCGAAGGCCCTGGTCGCCTTCGGCGTGAAGCCGGACCTGGTGCCGAGCGGGGAGCAGAGCGCGGCCGGGCTGCTCGAGGACTGGCCCCCCTACGACCCGGTCTTCGACCCGATCGACCGGGTGTTCCTGCCGCGCGCCGACATCGCCACCGAGACGCTGGTCGCCGGGCTGATCGAGCTGGGCTGGGAGGTGGACGACGTCACGGCCTACCGGACCGTGCGGGCGTCGCCGCCGCCGGCCGACACCCGGGAGGCGATCAAGGGCGGCGGCTTCGACGCGGTTCTCTTCACGTCGTCGTCCACCGTGCGGAACCTGGTCGGTATCGCCGGGAAGCCGCACAACGTGACGGTCATCGCGTGCATCGGTCCTGCCACGGCCAAGACGGCCGAGGAGCACGGGCTGCGGGTGGACGTGATGGCTCCGGAGCCGTCGGTCGCCAAGCTGGCGGAGGCGCTGGCGGAGTTCGGGCTGCGGCGGCGCGCCGCCGCCGTGCAGGCCGGCGATCCGGTGACCCGGCCCAGTGAGCGGCGGCCGGGGGCCCGGCGGCGACGCAGCACTACGTGAGGTTGCACGGCGGGGGGTCTGGGGCTGCGCCCCTCAGACCCCCCGGCTTTCTTTCTACGGCGGCCGGCGACACCGAGGTCGTCCCGGCCAGGCAGCGCACCCTGAAGCGTGAGCGGATGCTCCGGGCCGCCCCGGGCCGGGGCACCGACGTCACGTCGGCAAGTGCGCCCAGGTGACGGGCGTAGCGTAGAGAGCATGACGAAGTACGGCTCCTTCCCCGGCACGCGGCCGCGTCGACTGCGGACGACCCCCGTCATGCGGCGCATGGTCGCCGAGACCCGGCTGCACCCCGCGGACTTCATCCTCCCGGCGTTCGTACGCGAGGGCGTCGGCGAACCGGTGCCGATCGCCACCATGCCCGGCGTCGTGCAGCACACCCGGGACACCCTGAAGAAGGCGGCCCTGGAGGCCGTCGAAGCGGGGATCTCCGGGATCATGCTGTTCGGTGTGCCGGAGGAGGGCAAGAAGGACGCCCTCGGGACGCCCGGCACCGACCCGGACGGGATTCTGCAGGTCGCGCTGCGGGACGTGCGGGCCGAGGTCGGCGACGAGTTGCTCGTGATGTCCGACCTCTGCCTCGACGAGACGACCGACCACGGGCACTGCGGGGTGCTCGACGCCGAGGGGCGCGTCGACAACGACGCCACTCTGGAGCGGTACGCCGAGATGGCCCAGGTGCAGGCCGACGCGGGCGCCCATGTCGTAGGGCCCAGCGGGATGATGGACGGGCAGATCGGCGTCATCCGCGACGCCCTCGACCAGATCGGGCGGGAGGACGTCGCCGTCCTCGCTTACACCGCCAAGTACGCCTCCGCCTTCTACGGGCCCTTCCGGGAGGCCGTCGGGTCCTCGCTGAAGGGGGACCGGAAGACCTACCAGCAGGACCCCGCCAATGTGCGGGAGTCCCTGCGGGAGCTGGCCCTGGACCTGGAGGAGGGGGCCGACATGGTGATGGTCAAGCCGGCCGGGCCCTACCTCGACATCCTCGCCCGGGTCGCCGACTCCGTGGACGTGCCGGTCGCCGCCTATCAGATCTCCGGGGAGTACTCGATGATCGAGGCCGCCGCCGAGAAGGGCTGGATCGACCGCGACCGGGCCATCCTGGAGACGCTGACCGGCATCAAGCGGGCCGGCGCGCAGAACATCCTCACGTACTGGGCCGTGGAGGCCGCGCGGATGCTGGGCTGACGCCCAGGGGCAGGGGTGGTGCCCGCTGTGAGATTGCGCAGCGGGCACTTTCAAGTCGCCTTGCGGAGTTAGGTTGTTGACCTCTGGTTCTGTGTTGATTAGTTGAATCGATGGAGACGCCCATGTCCGGCGACGCCCTCAGCCAAGACCCCGCCGAGCTGAGAAGGAGGATCGACACCACCAGGGCACACCCGGCCCGCGTCTACGACGTCTTCCTCGGCGGCAAGGACCACTACCCCGCCGACCTCGCCGCGGCCTCCGCCGCGCTCTCCGCCAACCCGCGCGGCTACCTCGACGTACGGCACAACCGCGACTTCCTGCGCCGCGCCGTGAACACGCTGGCCATCGAGGACGGCATCCGCCAGTTCCTCGACATCGGCACCGGCCTGCCCACCGCGGAGAACGTCCACCAGATCGCCCAGCGGATCACGCCGGACTCCCGGGTCGTGTACGTCGACAACGACCCGATCGTCCTCGCCCACGCACGCGCCCTGCTCACCAGCGGGCCCGAGGGCCGTACCGACTACATCGACGCCGACTTCAAGAACCCGGCGCAGATCCTCGAACAGGCCGTGAAGACGCTGGACTTCGACCAGCCGATCGCCCTGTGCCTGGTGGCGATCCTGCACTTCGTGGAGGACGAGGAGGCCTACCCGATCGTCCGCGAGCTCGTCGAGGCGCTGCCCGCCGGCAGCCGGGTGGTGCTCAGCCACCTCACCGAGGACCTCAACCCCGAGAACATCCGGGCGGTCCAGCGGGAGTACACCTCGCGCGGCTTCAGTTTCGTGCTGCGGTCGCGGGCCGAGGTCGAGCGCTTCTTCACGGAGAACTCCCTCGACCTGGCCGAGCCGGGCGTGGTCCCCGTGCACCGCTGGCGCCCCGACAACGCCGCGCCCGTCCCCGAGCAGCCGGACGCCGCGATCCTGGAGTCCCTCGACCACATCGAGCGGGTCCGCTACGCCGACATCAACGACGTGACTGACGCCGACATCAACGTCTACGCGGGGCTCGGCGCGAAGGCCTGAGGCACCTGCCGCCCTCGGCTCACCAGTCGAGGGCGTCGTCCCGGTCCTGCTGCCAGTACGTCACCCGCAGCGAGCTGTCGTAGTACACGCCCTTCGCCGGCGGCGGCGGTGTCGCCGAGGCGCCGCCACGGGTGGCCGTTCCGCGCGAGCGGGAACAACGGGTGGCCCGCCTACGAGTTCCTGCTGGGCGGGGCGGCCTGGTGGGCCGCGTCGGCGGCGGGCCGGGAGAGGGAGGCGGCGGAGGGGCCCTCGTCGCGTACGCCCTCGCCGTCCCGGCAGCCGCCGAGGGCGGCCGTGGCGGCCAGCGCCAGGGCTGCCGCCGCGAGGAGACGGCGGCCGGCGGCCGGGGTGGGGCGCGTGGCGGACATGCGAGGGCTCCCTTGGCGTCGTCGGCGTGATCGGTGTGATCGCCGTGATCGCCGTGATCGGCGATCTCGGTGTGCCCTCAGCCTGTGGGGCAGGGTGCCCGGACCGCCAGACCCCGCGGGTGATTCGGGACGGGTGAGTCCGATCCACGCCTCCGACCTGCACGGATCCCGTCTCCTGGGATGCCGGGACGGGACGCCCGGGTACCCGGACGGGCGGCTCCGGCGCCGCTCGTCCGTATCGCGGAATCACGGGTGTAGACGGCATGTACCTCTCTAGGCTCCGGCCAAGACGAGGATCAGCCCGAGGAGCCGTCCATGACCGTCACCAGTGCCCCAGCCGCCCTTCCGCCGCTCGCGGCCCGTGCCCGTACCGTCGGCGGTTCCCCGGTGCGGGAGATCCTCGCGGTGACCGCACGCCCCGAGGTGATCAACTTCGCGGGCGGGCTGCCGGCCCCCGAACTCTTCGACCGGGAGGGCATCGCGGCAGCCTTCCGGACGGTGCTGGAGGAGTCGCCGGAGCGGGCGTTGCAGTACTCGACGACGGAGGGCGAGCCGGCCCTGAGATCCGGACTGGCGGCACGCGTCACCGCACAGGGCCTGCCCACCGGGCCCGACGACCTGCTCATCACCACCGGCTCCCAGCAGGCCCTCTCCCTCCTGGCGAGCGCGCTGATAGACCCCGGCGACACGGTCCTCGTCGAAAGCCCCTGCTATCTGGCGGCACTTCAGGTGTTCGGGCTGGCCGGGGCCCGGATCCTGCCCGTCCCGGGCGACGCGGACGGCGTCGACCCGGCCGCCCTGGAGGAACTGGTCCGCGCCGAACGGCCCAAACTCCTCTACCTCGTCCCGACCTTCCAGAACCCCACCGGCCGCACCATGCCCGCCGCCCGCCGCGCCGCCCTCGCCACGGCCGCCGCCCGGCACGGCCTGTGGATCGTCGAGGACGACCCCTACGGCGAACTCCGCTACGACGGCCACCGCGTCCCCTGGATCGCGTCCTTCCCCGGCGCCGCGGACCGGGTGGTCCTGCTCGGCTCCTTCTCCAAGGTGATGGCCCCCGGCCTGCGCCTCGGCTGGCTCCGCGCCCCGGAAGTACTGCGCCGCGCCTGCGCGGTGGCCAAGCAGGCGGCCGACCTGCACACCCCGACCCTCAACCAACTCGCCGCCGCCCGGTACCTGGACGTCCTGGACGGCCATGTCGCCACGGTGCGTGCGGTGTACGGCGCACGCCGGGACGCCATGCTGGCCGGCCTCGCCGACGCCCTGCCGGCCGGCTCCACCTGGAACCGGCCCGAGGGCGGCATGTTCCTCTGGGCCCGGCTCCCGGAGTCGTACGACACCACCGCCCTGCTCCGCCGGGTGGTGGAGCACAACGTGGCCTACGTCCCCGGGGAGCCCTTCCACGCCGCCGACCCCGACCGCTCGACGCTGCGGCTGTGCTTCGTGACGCAGACGCCGGAGGAGATCGGGGAAGGGTTGCGGAGGTTGGCGAAGGGCCTCAACGGCTAGCCAGGTCGCTCAGTCCCACCAGAAGTGCCAAAGCCGCTCGCCGACCAGCTGCTCGGCGTACGACGACAGGGTGTCGTCGGCGCCCGGCAGCACGGCGTACGGGCAGAACGCGAAGTGCTCGGCGGCCACCGCCTCAGCCTCGTCGAGGTCGGCGGGCGGGGCGGCGACGGAGAGCGCGAGGTGGTCGAAGCCGAGGGCCACCACCCGTATGCCGAAGCGGTCCTCCCAGGAGCGCAGCACCGCGCACAGCCGGGCCACGTCCTCCTCGTAATTCACCGGCCCGCTCCAGCCGATCGCCGCCGGTATGTCCGCGCTGCGCCGGGCCGACACCAGAGCCAGGTGCGGCTCCTTCAGCCAGGACCGCCCCTGGCTCAGCGCGTCGGCGACATCGGCGGCCCGCACGTCCGGATCGGCGACCAGCGCCGGGGCGAGGGCGAGCCCCGGCCACTCCTCGCCGTCCGGCGGGTCCTCCTCCCAGTAGTCCTCCAGCACCTCGTCGGCGTCGTGGTCCCCCGGGTACGACGTCTCCTCGGGCGCGAAGTCCCAGTCGTCGACCTCGGACACGTCGATGAGCACCGGCAGCAGCCCCGCACGGGCCGCCGGCGCGCCCAGCGCGGTCCAGGTCCCGGGACCGGCGGGCTGCCCGGCGTACCACAGCAACGGCTGGTGCCACGGGCCGTCCAGGGTCTCGTCCAGCAGTGTCCCGGGCGGGAGTTGGAGCCCCAGGGAACGACCGCTCGGGTCGGTCGCCAGCTTGGGCAGCGGGTTGGGAAGAGTCGCCATGCCACAGACTGTAAGGGCGCCCACTGACAACGACATTGGCGATCACATGAAGCGGTCCGTCCAGCCAGTGAACAACACCGGCTGCCGAGTCGTTCAGAGCCGCTCGGGCGTCCGGATACCCAGCAGGGCCATGCCCTGGTGCAGGGTGCGGGCCGTCATGTCGCACAGGAACAGGCGGTTCTCCACCTGGGCCGGGGTGTCGGCCTTCAGGACCGGGCACTTGTCGTAGAACGACGTGTACAGCGACGCCAGCTGGTACAGGTACGCGGCCAGCTTGTGCGGGGCGTACTCCGCCGCGGCCTCGAAGACCGTGTCGCCGAAGGCGTCCAGGTGCAGGCCCAGCCCCCGCTCCGCCGCGTGCAGTTCCAGCTCCGCGTGCGCGGCGGGCCGGACGTCTCCCGCCTTGCGGAGGATCGACTGGATACGGGCGTACGCGTACTGGAGGTAGACGCTCGTGTCGCCGTTCAGCGAGACCATCTGGTCCAGGTCGAACTTGTAGTCCCGGCTGGGCGACGTCGACAGGTCCGCGTACTTCACGGCACCGATACCGACCTGCTGGGCCCGCTCCTGGATCTCCGCCTCGGTGAGGTCCTGCGCCTTCTCCCGGACGACCTCGGCGGCCCGCTGCACCGCCTCGTCCAGCAGGTCCTCCAGCCGTACGGTCTCGCCCTCACGCGTCTTGAACGGCTTGCCGTCCGCGCCCAGCACGGTGCCGTAGCCCATGTTGTGCGCGGTCACGCCGTCGGTGAGCCAGCCGGCCCGTCGTGCCGTCTCGAACACCATCTTGAAGTGCAGAGACTGACGCACGTCCACGACATAGAGCAGCGAGGTGGCGTGCAGGTCGGTGACCCGGTTGCGGATCGCCGTCAGGTCCGAGGCCGCGTACCCGAAGCCGCCGTCGGCCTTCTGCACGATCAGCGGGACCGGCTGGTCGTCCTTGCCCCTGATGTCGTCGAAGAAGACCACGAGCGCGCCCTCGGAACGGACCGCGACGCCCATCTCCTCCAGGAGGCGGGCGGTCTCGGGCATGCCGTCGTTGTACGCCGACTCGCCGACGATCTCGTCGTCCCGGATCTCCATGTCGAGCTTCTCGAAGACCGAGTAGAAGTAGACCTTCGACTCGTCCACGAACCGCTGCCACAGGTCCAGCGTCTCCTTGTCGCCGGACTGGAGGGCGACCACCCGCTTCCGGGCCCGCTCCTTGAAGTTCTCGTCCGCGTCGAAGACCGCCCGAGAGGCCTTGTAGACCCGGTTCAGGTTCGACATGGCCTGCTCGCCGTCCGTGTCGGTCTCCGCGGACAGCTCGTCCGGGTTCTCGATCAGGTACTGGATGAGCATGCCGAACTGGGTGCCCCAGTCACCGATGTGGTGCCGGCCGATGGTCCGCTCGCCGGTGAAGTCGAGCATGCCGCGCAGGGCGTCGCCGATCACCGCGGAACGCAGGTGGCCGACGTGCATCTCCTTGGCGACGTTCGGCTGGGCGTAGTCGATGACCGTGACGCCCGGGTTCTCCTTGGCCGGCACGCCGAGACGGCCGCCGTCCGCGTACCGCGCGCCCAGGTTCTCGGTGATCGCCTTGTCGGAGAGGGTGATGTTGAGGAAGCCGGGGCCGGAGACCTCCACGTCCTTGATCAGGTCCTCGCCGGTGACGATGTGGGAGACGACCTGCGTCGCCAGCTCCCGGGGGTTGGCCTTGGCCTTCTTGGCGAGGGCGAGGATGCCGTTCGCCTGGTAGTCGGCCCGGTCGCTGCGTCGCAGCAGCGGGTCGACGGCGGCCTCCGGCAGGGTTGCCGAGAGGGCGTCCGCGAGACGCTGATTGACGAGATCGGTGAGCGACGTGACCGAGGCCATGGGGTGGGAGCCGTTCTCCTCGTGGGTGCGGGTAGACGGGACCAGTATTTCATGGGGGGTAAAGGGGTTTTCGCGGGTGAGAGCTCGGAGGGTGCGGTGGAGGGCCGGGCGCGGGCGGGTCGGGGCTGGTCGCGCAGTTCCCCGCGCCCCTGCGGGGGCGCTGGTGTAAAGCCGTTTTCGTGGATGCGGCCTCGGCTGGGACAATGGAGCGGTCAGCCGTGCGACCGTACCGGCTGTCCCATGCCAGAAAGAAGGACGTGCCGATCGTGGCTCAGAGCACCGAGACCACCGACTGGGTCTCCCGTTTCGCGGATGAGGTCATCGAGGAGTCGGAGCGTCGGGCCCCGGGCAAACCGGTCGTCGTCGCGTCCGGGCTCTCCCCGTCCGGCCCCATCCACCTGGGGAACCTGCGCGAGGTCATGACCCCGCACCTGGTCGCGGACGAGGTCCGGCGGCGCGGGCACCAGGTCCGGCACCTGATCTCCTGGGACGACTACGACCGGTACCGCAAGGTTCCCGCGGGCGTCGCAGGCGTCGACGAGACGTGGGCCGAGCACATCGGCAAGCCGCTCACCTCCGTGCCCGCCCCGAAGGGGTCCGCGTACCCGAACTGGGCCGAGCACTTCAAGGCCGCGATGATCGAGTCGCTGGCCGAGCTGGGCGTGGAGTTCGACGGGATCAGCCAGACCGCCCAGTACACCTCCGGGGTGTACCGGGAGCAGATCCTGCACGCCATGAAGCACCGCGGTGACATCGACGCCATCCTCGCCCAGTACCGCACCAGGAAGGCCCCCGCGAAGAAGCAGCAGCAGAAGGCCGTCGACGAGGCCGAGCTGGACGCCGAGGAGGGCTCGGGCGCGGCGAGCGAGGACGACGGTTCCGCCGGCTCCGCCGGATACTTCCCGTACAAGCCGTACTGCGGCGGCTGCGGGAAGGACCTGACGACCGTCACGTCCTACGACGACGACACCACCGAGCTGACCTACGTCTGCACCGCGTGCGGGTTCAACGAGACCGTCCGGCTGAGCGAGTTCAACCGGGGCAAGCTGGTCTGGAAGGTCGACTGGCCGATGCGCTGGGCCTACGAGGGCGTCATCTTCGAGCCGAGCGGTGTCGACCACTCGTCGCCGGGGTCTTCGTTCCAGGTGGGCGGGCAGATCGTCGGGATCTTCGGCGGGGAGCAGCCCATCGGTCCCATGTACGCGTTCGTGGGCATCAGCGGGATGGCGAAGATGTCGTCCTCGCGCGGTGGCGTGCCCACGCCCGCCGACGCGCTGAAGATCATGGAGCCGCAGCTCCTGCGCTGGCTCTACGCCCGCCGGCGGCCCAACCAGTCCTTCAAGATCGCCTTCGACCAGGAGATCCAGCGGCTCTACGACGAGTGGGACAAGCTGGACGCCAAGGTGAGCGAGGGCGCCGCACTGCCCGCCGACGTCGCCGCGCACGCGCGTGCGGTGGGCACGGCCGCCGGTGAGCTGCCGCGGACCCCGCGACCGCTGCCGTACCGGACGCTCGCCTCCGTGGCCGACATCACCGCCGGGCACGAGGACCAGGCGCTGCGGATCCTCAGCGAACTGGACCCCTCGAACCCGCTGGGCTCGGTGGACGAGGCACGGCCCCGGTACGACAAGGCCGAGGCCTGGATCAACACCCAGGTGCCGGCCGACCAGCGCACCATCGTCCGCGACGAGCCGGACGCCGAGCTGCTGAAGTCCCTCGACGAGGCGTCCCAGCAGTCGGTACGACTGCTGCTCGACGGGCTCGCCGAGCACTGGTCGCTGGACGGCCTGACGCACCTCGTGTACGGCGTGCCCAAGGTGCAGGCCGGGTTCCCCGCCGACGCCACGCCCAAGGAGCTGCCGGCCGAGATCAAGACGGCCCAGCGAACGTTCTTCGCGCTGCTGTACCACCTGCTCGTGGGGCGCGACACCGGACCCCGGCTGCCCACTCTGCTGCTCGCCGTGGGGCAGGAGCGGGTGCGGCGGCTGCTCGGGGAGTAGCCCGGCATGAAGAAGGGGCCCTCCGACCGGAGGGCCCCTTCTTCATGCCGTCGTACCTCTTACGCGATGTGGTCTTCCTGCAGCTCCGCCGTGTGACGGTTCGTGAAGCGGTTGACCATGCGTTCCGCCTCGCGCTGCGGGAGCGTGATGCCGTACGTCGCCTCCACGTCGCCCCTGAACTGGCCCGAGCTGGGGTAGCCCCCGTCTATGGACTTCTTGAAGACCAGGTAGAAGTCCTCCTCGGTCGGCTCCGGCGGGCCACCGCCCTCGCCGAGCTCACGGGTGCGGCCGGGGCCGGAGGGGATGGGGAAGCTGCCGGTCGTCTCCGACGGGGACTCCTCGGGAAGAGGCTGCTGCTCCGGCGGGAACTGCTCCTCCGCGAACCGGGCGGGCGGGAACTGCTGTTGCTGCCGGAGCAGTTCCTGCTGGTACTGCTCCTGCTGGTACTGCTGCTGCGCCTGCCAGGCCGCCGCCGCGAACTGCTCCTCGGTGTACTGGGGCTCGAACGTCGGGTCGTAGTCGCCCTGGTACTCGATCTGCTGAGGGTCCCTCGCGTGCAGCCAGGGATTCAGCTGGGGATCGGGTTCCGGCTCCGGCTCCGGCTCGGGCGCGTTCGCCGGCTGCTCGGCGTTGGGGCTGGGGACCAGCTCGGGGCGCTGCTCGCCGAAAGGTGCCGCCTGCTGCGGGACGGGCGCCGCCCCGGCGGCACGACTGCCCGCCGTCACGGCTGGTACTTCCGCAGCCGGGATGGCAGGCCGCGAGGGCACCTCTATGCCCGCCGCCGCCAGGCCCTCCGGGGCCGTCTCCGCCAGGGGGACGCCGTAACGGGCCAGTCTCAGCGGCATCAGGGACTCCACCGGGGCCCTGCGGCGCCACGCCCTGCCGAAACGGGAGCGCAGTCTCGCCTGGTAGACGAGACGTTCCTGCTCCAGCTTGATCACCTGGTCGTAGGAGCGCAGCTCCCACAGCTTCATCCGGCGCCACAGGAGGAACGTGGGGACCGGGGAGAGCAGCCAGCGGGTGAGGCGGACCCCCTCCATGTGCTTGTCCGCCGTGATGTCCGCGATCCGGCCGATCGCGTGGCGGGCGGCCTCGACGGCGACCACGAACAGGATCGGGATCACCGCGTGCATACCCACACCCAGCGGGTCCGGCCAGGCCGCCGCGCCGTTGAAGGCGATCGTCGCGACGGTCAGCAGCCAGGCCGTCTGCCGCAGCAGCGGGAACGGGATGCGGATCCAGGTCAGAAGCAGGTCCAGGGCGAGCAGGACGCAGATGCCCGCGTCGATGCCTATCGGGAAGACGTAGGAGAAGTTCCCGAAGCCCTTCTTGATGGCCAGCTCACGGACGGCCGCGTACGACCCGGCGAAGCCGATACCGGCGATGATCATCGCGCCGGTCACGACCACACCGATGAGAACGCGGTGCATCCGAGTCAGCTGTATTCGCGCGGCCACCCGTACTCCCCTCCCCTTGCCTGTTGTTGCGCGCAACAGGGTGGCACATCAGTGCGGCGCGCGTGTTGCCGGTCAGCCCTTCTTGGCTGACGACTTGGAGGGCGACGCGCTGGCGGAGGGCGACTTGGAGGCGGACTTCGAGGGGGTCGCCGCAGGTGAACTCGGAGCCGCAGCAGAGCCGTTGGCCGTCGCGACCGAGGCCACCGCCTCCTTGGTGGCCTTCTCCGCCGCCTTCGTGAGCGTGTCGCCGTCCGGCGTCTTCTCGCCGGCCAGACCCGCGCCGTTGTAGTCGACGGTGACGACCACGTTCGCGACCCGTGCCACGACCGTCTGCTGCCGGAAGGCGCCTTCCTTCTTCTTCAGGTCGTAGCGCACGACGGTCGCCTGGTCACCGGTCCCGGTCACCGGCTCCGACCTGGTGTTCTTGGCGCCGGTCACGGACCGGGCCTCCTGCACCTGGCTCGCGTAGTACGCCGCGGCCTGCTTCTCACCGGAGCCGCGGTTGCTGTCCGAGTCGAAGCGGAGGAAGGCGATGTTGAGCCAGCGGAACTGCGAGCCCTTCACGCCGTTGTTGTCCAGACTGCTCCAGGAGCAACTGCCCCGGGCGGCCACATCACCCGAAGCGCCCTTCTTGCCCGACTTCGCGCCCTTCGGTACGAGCGCGGTGAGCGTCTCCTTCGACAGCACCGCACACGGCTCCGGCAGCTTCCGGTACTTGGCCGCCTGGACGGTCGGCGAAGGCGCCGCCGCGGAGCCGGAGGGAGCGCTGGCCGGATTCGAGCCGCCGCCCGTCTCCTTGGCGGCACTGTCGGAGCCCGAGGAGCAGGCCGTCGCGAACAGCGCCACCGCGGGGACGGCGGCCGCACAGACGAGGCCGCGGCGCAGGCGCCCCGCCCGTCGCTGTGCGTTCCGTTCGTTCCGGGCACGCTGGTCGTCTCGCTGGACTGCTACTCGCTGCATGGTTCCTTCACTCATACGCTCGGGGTTCCTGCGGTCGGATCGGGTCCGAGGGGCCACGGTACGCGGTGAGGATGCTGTGCGGTTTCGGTTCGCGGGCTTTGCGGGCGGGGTGGAGAGGGCGTGTCCGGGCGCTCAGCTGTTGAGGTCCTGGGCCAGTCGGGCGGCCAGATTCTGGGCCCTGTCCTGCAGTTCCTTGCTGTCCGGGACGGTTCCGGTGGCCATCGGCTGCTCCTCGTACTGGATGGTCACCACGACGTTGGACGTGCGGAACACCACAGTCACCGTGCGCTGTTCGGCCGTTGACCCCGAGCCGCTGAGCTGGTCGTCGAGATACGCCTCGTCGCCGAGATCGGTGAGGGTGCGGGGCTGCAGGTCGGCCGGGGCGGTCGAGGGCGAGGCCGAGGTGGACGACGACGTCGACGCCGAGCCGGAGGGGCCGGTGGATCCCGAGGGCGACGTGGACGAGGAGGCGGACGGTGACGGCGTCCCGGACGCCGACCCCGAGGGCGACTCCGACGCGGTCGCGCTCGGGGGCGCGGACTCGGGGATGTCGGCCGCCGACTCCCTCTGCGCGTAGATCGTCTGCGCCTCGTTGTCGTCGCTGACCGCGTTGGCGTAGGACACCACGCGCTCGAAGTCGACGGTCAGCCGGTCCGTGGCGTCGGTGGACTCGACCTTCCAGTGGCAGCCGACCTTGCGGTCCGTGTCGTAGGTGAGGGTGGCCTCGCCCTCGTACGCCTTGTCGCGCTGATCCTGGTCGGTGATCTGGGCGATGCCGGGGAGCAGGGAGTCGAGGGTGTCGTGACTGACCGCGCCGCAGGGCTCGGGAAGGGTGCGGTACTTGCCGGGCTGGGCCGCGACGGCGGAGGTGCCGGTGTCCGCGTTCTTGTCGGTGATGTCGTTCCCACCGCTGGAACCGCTCGTGCAGCCGGCCAGCAGGGCCGCGAGGAGGGCGGCGGTGCCGGTTACGTACGCCTTCCGCTGCACGGTCAGGCTCCTTTCCGTTCACTGGGTCGCTCGGTCCTGCTCCAGTGTCCCCGCAGGTTAATCGCTTGCCGCAGCGGGGCGTCCCCTGGAGACAATGTGTATCGCACGCACTGCGGTCAACGCCGGTTCCATGTCTGTTTTGGCGCCCTTGGCGACGCATTTGCGTTCTGCTGGAATTAAGTACTTTTGTCCTTTTTGTTTTGTTGTTCGCGGGGGAATGAGGAAGTCATGTCGTACGTGGAGATGCCGGGCGCGAAGGTGCCGATCCGGATGTGGACCGACCCGGCGGCCGTCGAGGACGTGGCGCTCCAGCAGCTGCGCAATGTCGCGACCCTGCCGTGGATCAAGGGCCTGGCGGTCATGCCGGACGTCCACTACGGGAAGGGTGCGACGGTCGGGTCGGTCATCGCCATGCAGGGGGCCGTGTGCCCGGCTGCGGTGGGCGTCGACATCGGCTGCGGGATGTCGGCGGTGAAGACGTCACTGACGGCCAACGACCTGCCCGGGGACCTGTCGCGACTGCGGTCGAAGATCGAGCAGGCGATTCCGGTGGGGCGGGGGATGCATGCGGATCCGGTGGAGCCGGGGGACTTCCACGGGCTGGCGACGGCCGGGTGGGGGGAGTTCTGGGGGCGGTTCGACGGGGTCGCGGAAGCGGTGAAGTTCCGTGAGGGGCGGGCGCATCAGCAGATGGGAACGCTCGGATCCGGAAACCACATGATCGAATTGTGTCTCGATCAGTCAGATTCGGTCTGGCTCATGTTGCACTCCGGTTCCCGGAACATCGGCAAGGAACTCGCGGAGCACCACATCGGCGTGGCCCAGAAGCTCCCGCACAACCAGGGGCTGATCGACCGCGACCTTGCGGTCTTCGTCTCGGACACCCCGCAGATGGCGGCCTACAGAAATGATCTCTACTGGGCGCAGGAGTACGCCAAGTACAACCGTGCGCTCATGATGGCACTCCTGAAGGACGTGGTCCGCAAGGAGTTCAAGAAGGCGAAGCCGACCTTCGAGCAGGAGATCTCCTGTCATCACAACTACGTCTCGGAAGAGCGGTACGAAGGCATGGACCTGCTCGTGACCCGAAAGGGCGCGATCCGGGCCGGCTCCGGTGAGTTCGGGATCATCCCGGGTTCGATGGGCACCAGCTCGTACATCGTGAAGGGGCTCGGAAACGAGAAGGCCTTCAACTCCGCGTCCCATGGCGCGGGTCGGCGTATGAGCCGTAACGCGGCGAAGCGTCGCTTCACGACCAAGGATCTGGAGGACCAGACGCGGGGTGTGGAGTGCCGCAAGGACTCCGGGGTACTGGACGAGATTCCGGGCGCCTACAAGAACATCGACCAGGTCATGGACGAGCAGCGCGACCTCGTGGAGGTCGTGGCGAAGCTGAAGCAGTTCGTCTGTGTGAAGGGCTGACAGGTGAGTCCTCCGGTTCCGAACCGGAGGACTCACCTGATCGGCTACCGCGCGGCAGGCATGGGGGCCTGGGCGGTCCGCAGGCGCCACAGGCGGATGCCGCACCTTTTCTCGGCCCGCCTGAGTTCCGCGGCGGCCTCGGCGTCCCCGGACGGTCGGGCATCACAGTTCCCGGTGGACCTTGGAGTTGGAGGCCTGGGCGCGGGGGCGCACCACCAGGAGGTCGATGTTGACGTGGCTGGGGCGGGTCACCGTCCAGGTGATGGTGTCCGCCACGTCCTCGGCGGTGAGGGGCTCGGCGACGCCCTGGTAGACCTTCGCCGCCTTCTCCTCGTCGCCGCCGAACCGGGTCAGCGCGAACTCGTCCGTCTTCACCATGCCGGGGGCGATCTCGATGACCCGGACCGGCTTGCCGACGATCTCCAGGCGGAGCGTCTCGGCGAGGACATGGGCGCCGTGCTTGGCGGCGACATAGCCGGCGCCGCCCTCGTAGGTGCCGTGGCCCGCGGTGGACGAGACGACGACCACCGTGCCGTCGCCGCTCGCCTCCAGCCTGGGCAGCAGGGCCTGGGTGATGTTGAGGGTGCCGATGACGTTCGTCTCGTACATCGTGCGCCAGTCGGCCGGGTCGCCGGTGGCCACCGGGTCGGCGCCGAGGGCTCCGCCGGCGTTGTTCACCAGGACGGCGACCGTCTTGAAGGCGGTCGCGAACTCGTCCACGGCCGCGCGGTCCGTCACGTCCAGCGGGTAGGCGGTCGCCTGGTGGCCGGCCTCGTTGATCTCCTTGGCCAGCGCCTCGATGCGGTCCTCGCGGCGGGCGGTGAGGACCACGCGGTAGCCGGCCTCGGCGAGCCTACGGGCGGTGGCGGCGCCGATTCCGCTGCTCGCACCGGTGACGACGGCGATGCGGGAGGCGGCGGACGGTGCGGTGGCCATGCGGTGCTCCTGATGCTCGGTGGGCGGTCGGCTCCTTCCAGCGTAGGTGAGGGTCAGCCGCCGTTCCTCGGCGCCCACATGATCACTGCCATGCCCGCCAGGCAGATCGCCGCGCCCGTGAGGTCCCAGCGGTCCGGGCGGTAGCCGTCGGCCACGACGCCCCACAGGATCGAGCCGGCGACGAAGATTCCGCCGTATGCCGCCAGGATGCGACCGAAGTGGGCGTCCGGCTGGAACGTGGCGACGAAGCCGTAGGCGCCGAGGGAGAGGATGCCGCCGGCGACCCAGAGCCAGCCCCGGTGCTCCCGTACGCCCTGCCAGACCAGCCAGGCGCCGCCGATCTCGAAGAAGGCGGCGACGACGAACAGGGCGGCGGAGCGGAGGATCAGCATGCCCGCAGCCTGCCACGAGGTCCGGCTGTCACCTGTTGGAGGGCGCCTGGGGCGGGGTTCGGGTGGCATACATCCGTACGAACGCCGGAGACGGACGGGACGGACGGGACGGGTGGCATGGCGATGCGTCGTTGCGGGCTTGCGGTGGTCGGGGCGGTGGCGGTGGGCGCGCTGGTGGTCGGGGCGGGGGGTGCCGCGTGGGCCGGGGACGCCGATCTCGAGGTGCACGGGTCGGTGGTGATGATCGGGGATCTGGTGGAGGTCCGGGTGACCCCGCACGATCTCGGGCCGGAACCCGTGTCCGGCGCCACGGTGCGGTTGAGCTGGTCGGCGGCGCTGGCGGACTCGCAGCAGCTGCCCGCCGCGTGCGCCCGCACCGGCGACCGGGAGGTGGTGTGCGGCACCGGGGCGCTCGCCGTCGACATGCCGGGCGAGCAGCTGGTGGTTCCGGTACGGCTGCGGGAGCGGCCGTCGGAGGTGACGGTGGCGGTCGACGTGGCGTGGGGCGGGGGCGCGATGGACCACGACCGTACGAACGACGAGCAGCGGGTTCTGGTGCTGGCGACCGGGGACCCGTACGCCTTCTGACCGGACCGCCCGACAGAGGTCCTGGATCTAGGTCGTTCCGAAGGTCACCCGGTAGTAGCAGGTGCCCTTGCAGGACATGGTCGCCGCGTCGTCGAAGGCGTACGAGTAGGCGTACGGGGCGGCCCGTTTGAAGACCTGGGTGTAGTCGACGGGCCATTTGGCGGGGACGCAGTGGTCGCGGCCCGCCCAGGCGCCGCGGCAGCAGTACGTGTCGCCGCCGAACGCCGCGCACGGCGGCTTGCAGCCGATCTGCTGACCGCCGGAGAGGGCCTGCATCGCCTTGGGACAGTCGATCTCGGTGGTGCAGGCGCCCCGGTAGCAGCCGGCGTCGCTGACCGGGTCGGTGGTCGTGGTGTGGGAGATGTTGACGTACATGGGCAGGTTGGCGCCGTCGACCATGCTGACGTCGTAGAAGTCCATGCCCGCGTACGCGTCGAAGGTGAACTCGCCCAGGGTGGTGGGCGGGTTGGGTCCGGTGCAGACGCTGGTGCAGTCGCCGGAGGCGCAGCGGCCCGCGGCGGTGCCGGTGCATCCGGTACGGCCCCAGATGCGGCCGCCCCAGTTGTCGGCGACGGTCAGCGAGAGGCTCTGGCCGGGGGCCAGCCTGCGGCCGGCCGGGTAGACGGCGGTGTCGGTGACGATCGCCCAGACCGGTTGGGCGGTCCGGTTGACGACCGTGATCAGGCGCCGGCCGGCCGGTGCCGATGCCGGGGCCTGCTGGTCAGGCACGCCGGCCGGCCTGCGGGTGGTGGTGGCGGTGGCCGACGGCCTGGCCGAGCGGGACGGGGATGCGGAGGGGGACGGGGACGCGCTGCGGCCGGCGGAAGGCGCGGGCGAGGTGACCGGCGGTGCGGAGGGGGCGGCCACGGCCGTCCGGCGGTCCGGTGTGCTCGCGGTGTCGGTTCCGGGTGACGGTGTCCACGCGCCGTAGGTGATCAGTACGGTGGCCGCCGTCGCCAGGGCGGCTGCCGCCGAGGCGTACCACCAGCGGCGTCGCGGTGGTCTCGCGCCGTGTCTTCTGCGTCCTCGTGCCATCCTCGGGCCTTCCTCGGGCTGTGCCGGCGGTACGCCTGCCTCCCGGAGACCTCGCGTGCGGCGGCCGTACAACATAAATTGCGGACCCGGACAGGTTTCTGCGTCGACCCACCGGTTTTTCTGTTGTCCTCGTGTGTCTCGGGGGGTCTCCGTTCCAAGAGCCGGCCCTGCAGCCGGTCCAAGACTCGGCCCACCGGCCGGATCCCTGCGCGGAGGAACAGACCCACATGATCGAGAACCACCGGAGGGGGCCCGACCCCGGCCTGGTGACGACGGCACGCGCGGGTGACGGGCGGGCCCTGGAGCAGTTGGTGGCCCACTGCCTGCCGCTGGTCTACAACATCGTCGGCCGGGCCCTGAACGGTCACGCCGACGTCGACGACGTCGTACAGGAGACGCTGTTGCGCATGGTGCGCGGGCTGCCGAAGCTGCGGGATCCGTCGGTGTTCCGGTCCTGGCTGGTCGCGATCACGATCCGGCAGGTACGGAACCGGGAGAGCCTGCGGGCCACCGACCGCGACCGCAGGGCGCGGCTGGAGGACGCGGAGGTGCTGGCCGACCCCGACCTGGACTTCGCCGGGCTGACGATCCTGCGGCTGGGGCTGACCGAGCAGCGCCGGGAGATCGCCGAGGCGACGCGCTGGCTCGATCCGGACGACCAGGAACTGCTGTCCCTGTGGTGGCTGGAGGAGACCGGTGAGCTGGAGCGCGCCGACCTCGCCGGTGCGCTGGGACTGTCCGACCGGCATGCCGCCGTGCGGGTGCAGCGGATGAAGAAGCAGATGGAGGTCTCCCGGTGTGTGGTGCGCGGGCTGGTCGCCGATCCGCGCTGCGCCCGGCTGGACGAGATCGCCGCGCCGTGGGACGGCACGCCGAGTCCCCTGTGGCGTAAGCGATTCGGCCGCCACATACGTGGCTGTGGGGAGTGCGCGGGCCTGGAGCGGGGGCTGTTGCCGATGGACCGGCTGCTGAGCGGTCTGCCGCTGGTTGCGGTGCCGGCCGGTCTCGATCCGGCGCGGGTGCTCGCCCACGTCACGGCATCCTCCGGTACTCCGGGTGCTTCCGCTGCTCCGGGTTCGTCCGGCACTTCTCGCGGGCGGCACGGGCATCCGGGCCGCCGGGCCCGCCGGGCCCGGCGGGCTGTGAGCAGGCACGTCATGGTCGGCGGCTCGGCGGCGGTCGCGGTCGTCGCGGTGGCCGCGCTGGTCGCGGCCCGGCTGACGGCGGGCCCGGCGGCCCCGGTGGCCCGGACGGTCCCGCGGCCGCCGACGCCGGTGGCGGCCGCCTCCCCGAGCCCCACGCCCTCGCACTCTCCGTCGCCTTCCCCGTCCCCTTCCAGGCCGGGCGCGTCCCCGAGCCGGTCCGTGAAGCCGACGCCGTCCCCGCACACCGTGGCCCACGTGCAGGTCGCCGCCAGCGCCCGGAAGGGCGTCGGCGTGTGGTCGTTCGACGGGGTGAACCAGGCGCTGGCCGCGAGCGGGGCGAGCTGGTACTACACCTGGAACACCCAGCACCAGGGCGTGACCACCCCGGGTTCGGCCACCTTCGTGCCCATGATCTGGGGCGCCGCCTCCGTCACCGACGCCTCGCTCGCGCAGGCCCGCGCGCAGGGGCCGTACCTGCTGGCGTTCAACGAGCCCGACATGGCGCAGCAGTCGAACATGACGGTCGAGCAGGCGCTGGCGCTGTGGCCCAGGCTGATGGGGGCCGGCAAGGTGCTGGGCAGTCCGGCGGTGGCGTACGGCGCGGACACGCCCGGCGGCTGGCTGGACCGGTTCATGTCGGAGGCGAAGGCGAAGGGGTACCGGGTCGACTTCATCACCCTGCACTGGTACGGCGGCGACTTCCGCACCCCGCAGGCCGTGCAGCAGCTGACCTCGTACCTGTCGGCGGTGTACGAGCGGTACCACAAGCCGATCTGGCTCACCGAGTACGCGCTGATCGACTTCTCGCAGGGGACGCGTTTCCCGTCCGCGCAGCAGCAGGCGGACTTCGTCACCGCGTCCGCCAAGGCGCTGGACGCACTGCCGTACCTCCAGCGCTACGCGTGGTTCGGGCTGGGCGCGGATCCGGCGAAGCCGAGCAGCGGGCTGTTCACGAACGGCACGACGGCCACGGCGGCGGGTCGGGCCTTCCAGTCGGCGCGCTGAGCGGAGCGCCCACGCCTCTGAACGCGCGCCATCGGCACCGCGTTTTGCGCGGTGCCGTCTCAGAGGTCGGCCGCGTAAGCCGTCGGTGGGACGCCGACCGTCGCCTTGAAGTCGCGGATCAGATGGGCTTGGTCGGCGTAGCCGAGTTCTGCGGCCAGGGCCGCCCAGTCGACGTCTCCTTCCCTTCCTTCCTTCCCCGCCCGTTCCAGGGCCTCGTGGATCCGGTGGCGGAGGATGGCCCACTTCGGGGTGATGCCGACGTACGCGGAGAACAGGCGTTGCAGGGCTCGGGTCGACAGGCCCTGGCTCTCGGCGAAGTCGGCGACCCGGCTGACCGTGCGGTCGGAGCGGATGCGGTCGGCCAGGGCCATGGCCCGGTCGGCCTGGGGGTCGGGCGCCGGTGCGCGGGCGAGGAGGAAGGCGTCCAGGGCGACCACCCGGTCACGGTCGTCGGCCGGGGTGACGATGTCCCGGGCCGTGGCCGCCGTGGCCTGCGGAAACACCTCGTCGGCCCGGACCGCCCGGCCCGTCCAGTGAGAGACCGGGTGGGCCGGGGCGTACGGCCGGAAGCCGCCCGGGCGGAACTTCACGCCGCACACCCGGCCGCGGCCGGTCAGCTTGCGGGCGTAGAGGCCGAGCGCGACGCCGGTCAGTTCGGCGTAGGGCGGTGCGTCGTCCCGGTCGGCCCCGTCCCACTGGAAGGTGAGGTTGACGGACGGATGCGGGACCACGTGGGAGACGTACGGCTCGGGCAGGTCCCAGTCGATGAACCAGTACGTCTCGATGTGCCCGCGCAGCGGTTCGGCGGGCCGGTGGCGGCGGAACCGTACGCGGGACAGGAGTCCGGCGGGGTCGACGATCCCGCGGGTGTCGTGGACGGAGGCGGCGGCCATGGCCGGATCGTACGTCCGGACGCGGCGCGTCGCGTTTGTTCAAGAGGAGCACCGGTGCGCGTTCGTACGGTCGTCGCCATGGAGACGAACACGAACAGTGCGAAGCAGTACGGCATCGGTGAGCTGCTGGGGAGGGCGGTGGACGGGGCCCTGCCGGTGGTGCGGGGGATCCCGGACGGGGCGCTCGCGGGGCCCACGCCCTGTGCCGAGTACGACGTGAAGGCCCTGGTCAATCACCTCTTCCACGTGGTCGTGGAGTTCCGGAAGCTGGCTGGGAAGGGGTCGGTGGACTTCACGCGTACACCCGATCGTGTCGGGGAGGGCGCGGACTGGCGGCAGCGGTTCGCGGAGGCGGCGGAGCGGCTGGTGGCGGCCTGGTCCGTGCCCGGGGCGGAGGACGGTACGGCGGGGGCGATGGACATGCCCGCGCGGACGCTGGGCTCGATGGCGCTGCTCGATGTGACCGTGCACGGGTGGGAACTGGCGCGGGCCACAGGGCAGCGGGAGCCGTCGGCCGACCCGGCGGTGGTGGCGGAGCTGGCGGGGCAGGTCGCGGGGCTGGCGCCGACCGCGCGGGCGATGGGCATGTTCGGGGAGCCGGTGGGGGTGGCGGAGGGGGCGCCGGCGTTCGAGCGGCTGCTGGGGGTGACCGGGCGGGACCCGGGCTGGAAGGCGTGAGACAGCGGCGCGGGGAGGAGGCGTGGGGAATACCGGTGGGTGGGGTCTCGTTCTCCGGGTATAGTTGAATCGTAAACAACCTGGAGGGTGAGCGACCATGCAGTTCGGGATCTTCACGGTCGGCGATGTCACGCCGGACCCCACGACCGGTCGGACGCCGAGCGAGCGGGAGCGCATCAAGGCGATGGTCGCGATCGCGCTGAAGGCCGAGGAGGTCGGGCTTGACGTCTTCGCGACCGGTGAGCACCACAACCCGCCGTTCGTGCCGTCGTCGCCGACGACCATGCTCGGCTACGTCGCCGCGCGGACCGAGAGGCTGATCCTCTCCACCTCCACCACCCTGATCACCACCAACGACCCGGTGAAGATCGCCGAGGACTTCGCGATGCTCCAGCACCTGGCCGACGGCCGGGTGGACCTGATGATGGGCCGCGGCAACACCGGCCCGGTCTACCCCTGGTTCGGCCAGGACATCCGGCAGGGCATCAACCTCGCCATCGAGAACTACGCCCTGCTGCACCGGCTGTGGCGCGAGGACGTCGTCGACTGGGAGGGCAAGTTCCGCACGCCGCTGCAGGGCTTCACCTCCACGCCGAGGCCGCTGGACGGGATCGCCCCGTTCGTCTGGCACGGCTCGATCCGCTCGCCGGAGATAGCCGAGCAGGCCGCCTACTACGGCGACGGCTTCTTCCACAACAACATCTTCTGGCCCGCCGACCACACCAAGCGGATGGTCGAGCTGTACCGGGCCCGGTACGCCCACTACGGGCACGGCACGCCCGAGCAGGCGATCGTCGGCCTCGGCGGCCAGGTGTTCATGCGCCGCAACTCGCAGGACGCGGTGCGCGAGTTCCGGCCGTACTTCGACAACGCGCCGGTCTACGGCCACGGGCCCTCCCTGGAGGACTTCACCGACCAGACCCCGCTGACCGTCGGCACGCCCGAGCAGGTCATCGAGAAGACCCTGGCCTTCCGGGAGTACGCCGGTGACTACCAGCGCCAGCTGTTCCTGGTCGACCACGCGGGGCTGCCGCTGAAGACGGTCCTCGAGCAGATCGACATGCTGGGCGAGGAGGTCGTACCGGTGCTGCGCAAGGAGTTCGCGAACGGCCGTCCGGCGGACGTCCCGGAGGCGCCCACGCACGCCTCGCTGCTCGCCGCTGCCGCCGTGGAGTCGGAGAAGAAGGAGGTCGGGGCATGAAGCTGGTCGTCGTCTCGGCGGGACTGAGCGTTCCGTCGTCCACGCGGCTGCTTGCCGACCGGCTGGCGGCCGCGGTGGGCCGGCAGGCCGCCGGTGTCGAGGTCGAGGTGGTGGAGCTGCGCGACCTCGCCGTCGAGATCGCGCACAACTTCACGAACGGCTTCCCGGGGCGCAGGCTGGCGGCCGCGCTGGAGGCGGTGACGGAGGCGGACGGCGTGATCGCGGTGACGCCGGTGTTCACGGCGTCGTACAGCGGCCTGTTCAAGTCGTTCTTCGACGTGCTGGACAAGGAGGCGCTGGTGGGCAAGCCGGTGCTGATCGCGGCGACCGGGGGTACGGCCCGGCACTCGCTGGTGCTGGAACACGCGCTGCGGCCGATGTTCGCGTACCTGCGGGCGGTGGTCGCACCGACGGGCGTGTACGCGGCGTCGGAGGACTGGGGCGCGGAGGGCCTGGAGGACCGGATCGAACGGGCGGCGGGGGAGCTCGCGGCGCTGATGACGGGGCTGAGCGGTGCGAAGCGGGAGGCTCCGCCGGTGGTGGTGCCGTTCGAGGAGCAGCTGGCGAGGCTGGCGGCGAGCTGAGGTGGGGCTGGGGCGGCGGGGTCTCGCTCACCGGGCCGGCAGGTGCCGCCTGCGCCCGGCAAGTGGGCCCGCGCTGTAGCCCCTTTGGGGGTGCGGGGTCGTATCGATGTGCGGCTACCGCCGCGTGGGCGCGACCAGCCCCCACCGGCCCCGCACCCGAAATGCGACGCGCCCGGTTGCCTCTGTGACGGTGAGAGGCAGGTAAAAAGGGTGATCGTAGGCCCGCTCACCCCGGCCGAACCCTCGGCGGCCTTGGCAGACTGGGTGGGTGCCCCAGACTGTGCTGCTCGCCGAAGACGACCGCGCCATCCGACACGCCCTGGAGCGGGCCCTCTCCCTGGAGGGATATGAGGTGACGGCGGTCGCGGACGGTGTGGAAGCCCTGGCGCACGCCCACCGTGACCAGCCCGACATCCTTCTCCTGGACGTGATGATGCCCGGCATCGACGGCCTCCAGGTCTGCCGCGTCCTGCGCGCCGAGGGCGACCGCACCCCCATCCTGATGCTGACCGCGCTGGTCGAGACCGCCGACCGGATCGCGGGACTGGACGCCGGCGCCGACGACTACGTCGTCAAGCCCTTCGACGTGGAAGAGGTCTTCGCCCGGCTGCGGGCCCTGCTGCGGCGGACCATCCCGGCGACCACCGGCGGCTCGGGCGGCACCGCCCCCGACCCCGGCCGTGAAGCCCTGATCTCCGACCGGCAGATCGAGGCCGCCGGCCTGCGGATGGACCTCCAGGCCCGCCGGGTCTGGCGCGGCCAGCGCGAACTGGAGCTGACCCGCACCGAGTTCGAGCTCCTGGAGCTGCTCGCCCGCAACGCAGGGATCGTCCTCGACCACTCCACGATCTACGACCGCATCTGGGGCTACGACTTCGGCCCCGGCTCGAAGAACCTCGCCGTCTACGTCGGCTACCTGCGCCGCAAGCTCGACGAGCCGGGCGCCCCGCAGCTGATCCACACCGTCCGGGGCGTGGGTTACGTGCTGCGGGAGGACTGAGTGGGCCGCCTCCAGCGGCTCCGGCGGGCGCTGGTCAGGCGTCGGCCCCGGCTTGTCTCCCTGCGCACCACGTTCGTCGTCTCCTTCGCGGCCGTCACCGCCGCCGTCACCATCGTCGTCGGCATCCTGTCGTACAACGCCGCCGCCCGGCTGGTCCGCGTGGACGAGCAGTCGGTGTTCAGCCAGGTCGTCTCCGACGTCCGGGACGAGGTCAAGCAGGACCGGATGGTCCCGGGGGACTTCACTTCCTCCTCCCGGCCCGGACATGACCTGGTCCGGCCGGCCCGCACCGACGTCCAGGTGCTCGGCCCGCAGGGCGAGATCGTCGACCACGGCAGCCCGGCGCTGCCCGTCACCGACGCGGACCGGGCGGCCGCCATGGCCGCGGCCGCCGGGACGACGGCCCAGCACAAGGACGTCCGAGTCGGCGACGACCTGTACCGGATCGCCACGGTGGCGCTCGGCGACGGCCGGGGCGCGGTGCAGGTGGCGCAGCAGTTCAGCGACACGGAGGACCTGCTGCGGGCGCTCCAGCAGCGGACGCTGGCGCTCATGGCGGCGGTGGTCGTGGCCGCGGGGCTGTTCGGCTGGTGGCTGGCCCGCCGGATCACCCGGCGGCTGGTGATCCTCACCTCGGCCGCGGAGGACGTGGCCCGCACCCGGCAGCTCGGCGTCCAGGTCCCGGTGACGGGACTCGACGAGGTGGGCCGCCTGGGCAGGGCCTTCGACCGGATGCTGGGGCGGCTGGCCCAGTCGGAGGAGGACCAGCGACGCCTGGTCCAGGACGCCGGCCACGAACTCCGTACCCCGCTGACCTCCCTCCGTACGAACATCTCCCTGCTTCGCCGAATCGACGAACTCCCGCCGGCGACCCGCGACGAACTGGTCGCGGACCTCGGCCAGGAGGCGCGCGAGCTGACCGACCTGGTCAACGAACTGGTCGACCTCGCGGCCGGGCAGTCCGACTCGGAGCCGCCGCAGCGCGTGGACCTGGCCGACATCGCGGAGGACGTCGCCGGGCTGGCCCGCCGCCGTACCGGCCGCGAGATCCTGCTCCGCGTCAGCGGCGACACCACCACCGACGGCCGCCCCGGCATGCTCCAGCGGGCCGTCTCCAACCTCGTCGAGAACGCGGCCAAGTTCGACCGGGACGGCAAGGCCCCCATCGAGATCAACGTCACCGGCCCCGCCCGGCCGGGCACGGTCCGCGTCGAGGTCCTCGACCGCGGCCCCGGTATCGCCGAGGGCGACCTGATCCGCATCTTCGACCGCTTCTACCGCGCCGCTGACGCCCGCTCCCTCCCCGGCTCCGGCCTCGGCCTCTCCATCGTCCGCGAGGTCGCGATGGCCCACGGCGGAGCCCCCTTCGCCTTCCGCCGGGAGGGCGGCGGCGCGGTGATCGGCTTCACGGTGGGCGGGGGATTCGCGGGGGGCGGAGCGGAGCGGGCATGAATTATGCGCGCGGCGGGCGGTGGCCAGCTCATCCGTAGGGCCGTCATGGAATCTGCGCAATCTGTCGATTCTGTGGGGAAGCTGCGTGTTTCCTGTTGATGATCTGTTCAGACTTCGTTCATTGAATCTGACTGAATTGGCATGAGCATGGATGGTCTAGTCCTCCCAGGTCCACATCACCTGGGGGAATCGTGCGCCCTGCCGCCGTACGGATCCGGC
The DNA here is from genome assembly GCF_055634995.1 of Streptomyces sp. NPDC111744. Taxonomy (NCBI): domain Bacteria; kingdom Bacillati; phylum Actinomycetota; class Actinomycetes; order Kitasatosporales; family Streptomycetaceae; genus Streptomyces; species Streptomyces sp. NPDC111744. Next base: position 99,958 of record NZ_JBVKCG010000022.1, on the reverse strand, counting down.
TTGTCTTCGTCCTTGCGCTCGCGCTGCTCACCGGCCTGCTGGGTCCGGACGTGGGGCACGCCGGCGCATCGGTGGTGACCTCCAAGCCGCTGCCGCCCGGCGCGTTCTCCGCGCCGGCCAAGCCCGACCCGAACCGGCCCACCCAGAGCCGGGGCAAGCCGGGGGACGCCTGGCACCGCGCGATCGAACGGTTCCACGCCGGGCTGCGGGCCCGCAACACCCGGCACGCACCGCTCTCCACCCCGCCGACCACAGCCGAGCGAAAGGCCCGGAAGCAGACCGCCGCACTGCGCGCCGCCCACCTGCTGCCGAAACGTCCGCCACAGCACGTCAGGTGGCAGACCCGCGGCACCGGCGGCACCGGTGGTACAGGCAGCACAGGCGGCAGTCGCGGTTCCGGCGGCCAGGCCCGCAGGAGCGCCCTGAGCGCCGCCACGGGAAACCCGTGCACCACCTCGACCGGTGGCACACCGGCCCCTCCCTACGGCAGGGCCTCGGCGTAGTCGCATGATGTCCGGTTCGTGATCGCGCAACTACGTGGAAGCCCTGCGGCGTGCGGTTTGGACCGGCTGCTATTGATGAGTCGCATGGGGACCGGTACAAGTGACGGGTGACAGAACCTCTTGCCCCCTGCCCAGATGGCCGCGTCGCCTCAAAGACGGGACGGTGGACCAAGCAGTCAGCGGGTGCGACGTTCGCCGCCGTCGCAGCATTCTTCATCACTCGCGACGTCACGTTCGGGTTCTTCAGGCAGACGCTGCCCGACTGGGCGTACACGGCTACGTTCCTCGCGGGAGTTGCTGTGTCCACTGTCGCCTACGGCCTTGCCGTGTTGTGGCTTAGGCGATTGCCCTAGTAAGGCTCATGACAGGCTTCGGCGTCGTTGCAGGAGTCTCCGGTTCGTGACGATCCGTCAGGTCATCCGGGAACGTGACAGGCACGGGCTCCCAAGATCATGGAGTTCTCTACGCCCCGTGATCCGAGTGGAAGACCGTGCCTGCCGACGCATCATCCTCGATCCCACCCGCTCTTGACGAACTCCGCGGCTATCCACGGGTCCGACCCGCTGACGTGCCGGGCCTGCTGGAACGGCTGACCGAAGTGCCCGACCCGCGTGATCCACGCGGAGTCCGACACGCCCTGGTCGTCGTGCTCGCGCTCACCGCGTGCGCGGTACTGGCCGGGGCGAGGTCTCTGCTGGCGGTCGGCGAGTGGATCGCCGACGCCCCGCCGCAGGTGCTGCAAGCTGTCGGCGCGCGTCCCGATCCTCTGCTTCCCAAGCGGCTCCTGCCTGCGGAATCGACGGTTCGCCGACTGCTGGCGAGGATCGACGGTGACGCCCTGGACCAGGCCGTGGGCCGCTGGCTCGCCGACCGCGGCTCCCGCACTGCGAGTGGTCCGCGCGCTCTGGCCGTGGACGGCAAGAGCCTGCGTGGAGCGGCTAGGGCCAGGGGCCGGAAGATCCACTTGCTCGCCGCCCTGGACCACTCCACCGGCCTGGTCCTGGCCCAGCTGGACGTGCGGGAGAAGACGAACGAGATCACGTGCTTCCAGCCGCTGCTGGAGGCCGTCGCCGATCTGGCGGGCACCGTGGTCACCAGCGACGCCATGCATACCCAGCGGGAGCACGCCGACTACCTGCTGAGCCGCGGCGCCCACTACATCGTGATCGTCAAGGGCAACCAGAAGAAGCTGCGCAAGCAGCTGAAGTCCCTGCCCTGGAAGCGGATCCCGCTCCAAGGGCGCACCCGGAACGTCGGCCACGGCCGCTACGAGATCCGCCGGATCAAGGCGTGCACCGTGAGCAACCTGCTCTTTCCCGGCGCGCGCCAGGCCGTCCAGATCAAGCGCCGCCGCACTGACCGCAAAACCGGCAAGACCACCGTGAAGACTGTCTACGCCGTCACCAGCCTCACCGCCGAGCAGGCCACCCCCGCGCAACTGGCCTCACTCGTGCGTGACCACTGGAAGGTGGAGGCCCTGCACCACGTCCGGGACACCACCTTCGCCGAGGACGCCTCACAGCTGCGGACCGGCAACGCGCCCCGCGCGATGGCGACCTGGCGCAACCTGGCCGTCGGAGCCCTGCGACTGACCGGCGTCAGGAACATCGCAGCCGGCCTGCGCCACAACGCTCGCGACGCACGGCGCCCGCTCGCTCTCCTGGGGCTCGCGTGATCACGAACCGGACATCATGCGACTACGCCGAAGCCCTGCTCCCTACGGCGCCACCTACACCCCCGAGAAGCCCTTCGCGGTGCAGCCCGCGCACAACATCGACGGAGCCATGTGGGTCACCGTCACCAACACGTCGGGCAAGAGCTGGGCGGCCAACTGGCGCTGGGGCAGAAGGCGGAAGGCACCTATTCATGGGCGGACGGTGAGGGGTTCAAGCACTTTGGCGGCTATGCTCCTGACGCATGGCAGGGCCCAGTGGAGAACGCGATCCGGGACTCGTCGGTGACGCTTCACGTAAATCTCCGCGGCTTGGGCAACTTCACTGAATCGGCGAAGGCCGGGCTCCAGCCAGGAGCGTACGCCACTGATATGGAGATGGGCTGGATCGCCAGAGCTGTCGGTAATGGCGAACGGTCATGGTCCTCCATTGACTTCTATCGACCGAACGCGAAGGGGGCTCTTGAAAGAGTCGATGTCGCGGAACCAGATTGGGCGAGCTTCGGTAGGCTCCGGCCCTTCATATCGGATGCAGGGAAGTTCTGTGGCTGCTAGCAAAACGAACCGAAGGGGGGTTCACGAGCATGGATTCGCTTGACCCTGGTCTCTACCCAGACCTCTTCGCTGCGGGCGGCCTCGTCTCGGCGATGGAGCTAGCGTCGGCAAAGAAAGATCTCGACCTGGGGCGGCTCTACAGTCACTACGCATCGGGACCTGGCCTGCTAGCCACGGCTGAGCTGGATTCGAGTCGCGGAAGGGCTTCTATTCAGCTCGGTAGCCAAAGCAGGACCTTCTACGTAGCAATCCAGGGGCAGGGATTCACATGGGCTGAGGGTGCCACTGATGATCTAGGCGATCTGATTGAGGCATTGGCTGCATGGCGGGATGGCATTTCGGTGGATGACTTCACTGAAAGGTTCCCATTCATGATGCCGGGGCGGCTAGCGAGAGCCCACGAGTCGGGAGACTCGGTACCCGCTCAGTGGAATTGGTTGCGGACTGCTGAGGAGTTCTCCGAGGAGCGCCCGCTAGTGGAAGCGGCCTACGCAGATGGTCGGTTCGGCTATTCCTTCCCAACTCTCAGCCATGGAACGCTACGGCTTAGATCGGTGCGCCGAGAGCAAGGGGCCCAGGAAGTGAGCATTACTCCACTTTCTGGAGGTTCCTACCGTGTGGAGAATCCTCGATTGCTCGACCCGACGGTCGTAGATTCTTTGAGGGAGGCTCTTACTGTGGCTTCTGAAGCTCTCGCGAGTAACGAATGACACGTTCACTTCAGTCAAGAAGGGCGTCCCGCTTGCGCGGGCCGCCGCGCGTCGGCGGCCGGTGGCCGCCGCCCGCTCCTGTCTGCCGCCCCGCTGGCGACGCCCGCCGGCCACTCGGCGCGCAGTGGCAGGCAAGCGAGCCGACTACGATCCCGGAAGCAACCGCAGCGACGCCGCCAGGCCGCTCCGCCGAACGCCGCACAGCACCACGTCAGGCTGCGGCAACCGAAGGCCGCGATCGATCGTCGTCGGCGTGGGTCACAGGTGAAGCCACAGATCGAGCAGCCCATCCCGCTGCCGAGCGGCCAGGCCGGAGCGGGGCGGATGCTGTGACGGAAGGAAGAGGCGTGGTTGAGGCCGGTGCGGGGTTGCTGGAAGCACACGTGGCGGGTGATCTGTCGGCGCACCCGCCGTCGTGGCTGACTTTCTGTGGCTGAGCTTGAAGGAGCGACAGGGATCAGGCGACCAGCGACGGTGGTGCGATCGTCCGTGCTCGGTCGTACAGGTCGAGCGCCGTTGCGTTCTTCAGATGAGGGCGCAAGAGACCGAACATCGCCTTCACGCGCTCGTCGGCGCGGCCGGACTGCACCTTGGGGTAGTCGTCGAGAGCCTGACGCAGGCCGCTTCCAGGTGGCCGAGTTCCAACTGCCGCTCTGCCAACAGTCCGCGACGGTGTACTCGTGTGCGCTGGTACGCGCTGGGGCATCGCCTTGCGTACGTCCTCGGGTGCGTCGGCACGCAGGTAGGAGGCCACGGTGTTGCCCATGAACGAGGCCGCCATGGGGCGTGCGTGACGGCCGCCGAACTCGTCGTCCAGTTCCCAGACACGCTCGGTCATGGCGACGACCATGTCCACTTCGTTCATGCCGATGCGGGTCGTGCGGCCGGACCGAATGGCATCGGCACGCCCGACCACATCAGGCCAGCCGGGAATGGTGACGGCCACGGAGAACAGGCCGGCACCCAGGACACTGCGGCGGGACGGGTCCATATCCAGCCTCCCCAGGTCGATCACCCCTTCCACGGTATCCGCAGCCGCGGAGGAGCGATCGCGTGGAACCGGCAGCCCGGCCTCGGCATGGGTGACGGGGCGGCTGAGGCGGCGGGAGAGAGCTTCGAGGATGCATCCGCGCACCGCGCCGCGAGGGACGGTGCCCCCGAGCCAGTGACTCACCGCCGACTCGTCAGCCCGGACTCGTGTGCGAAGCGGATAGCGCTCTGGGGAACCTGGACCTGCTTTACTGGAAGGCCCCGGGCGCACGGTACTTCTGCGGTGTCGATTCCGACGGGGACGGTTGGCGGTACCATTTCGGCGAATTTGGCGAGTTCGATGGAAATTCCAAAGTCACGTTGCGGGTGCAGCGGGAACCCTGACGCGGCGGCATGGGAATCCACCCTGAATGGCACAACGCGCAGCGAGACAGCCAAAACGCTGGGCAGGGCGGCCTTGAGGGCCCACTGCTCGTCGAAGACTCGGAGCACTCGGCCGTCCTGCCCTCGCAGAGCAAGCCAAAACTAGGGGGTGGCCGTGACCGACTCCCTCGGCCCGTTCACTCTGCCAGGTCTCCGGCCCCGTCATGACCCCCAGGGAACCGTGACGAACCCCTCCGCCCGGGCGCTCGCCAGGCCGATCCGCGGGATGTCGCTGCTCCGTGCGAACAGCAGGTAGCGCGGTTCCCACACCGGGCGGTACTTCGCGTTCGCCCGGTACAGGGACTCGATCTGCCACCAGCGGGAGAAGAAGGTCAGGATCGCGTGCCAGAGGCGGAGGACCGGGCCGGCGCCGAGGCGGGAGCCGCGTTCGAAGACCGCGCGGAACATCGCGAAGTTCAGGGAGACCCGGTCCACCTTCAACGCGGCGGCTCTGAGCAGGAGTTCCACGACCATGAACTCCATCAGGCCGTTCTCGGAGTCGCGGTCGCGGCGCATCAGGTCAAGGGAGAGGCCCTGTTCGCCCCAGGGGACGAAGCTGAGGAGGGCGCGGGGCACGTCGTCGGCGTCCCGGCACTCCAGCATCACGCAGCGGCCGTCCGCCGGGTCGCCGAGGCGGCCCAGGGCCATTGAGAAGCCGCGTTCCGTGGTGCCGTCACGCCAGTGGTCCGCCCGGTCGATGAGCGTCGCCATCTCCTCGGGCGGGATGTCCTCGTGGCGGCGGACGCGGACCGTGTAGCCGGCTCGGCGGACGCGGTTGTGGGCCTGGCGGACCACCCGCATCGCACGGCCTTCGAGGGTGAAGTCGGCGATGTCCACGATCGCCTCGTCGCCCAGTTCCAGGGCGTCCAGGCCATGGCGGGCGTAAATGGTCCCCGCCTCCTCGCTCGCGCCCATGACCGCGGGCGTCCACGCGTGTTGCCGCGCTTCCGTCAGCCACGCGTCGATCGCGCCGGGCCACGCCTCCGGGTCGCCGATCGGGTCGCCGGAGGCCAGACTGACGCCGCCCACGACCCGGTACGTGACCGCCGCCTTGCCGGTGGGCGAGAAGATCGCCGCCTTGTCGCGGCGCAGGGCGAAGTAGCCGAGGGAGTCGCGGGCGCCGTGCTTGTCCAGCAGGCACCGCAGCTTCGACTCGTCCTCCGCGCTGAGCAGGCGGCGGCCCCGTGGGGAGCGGAAGAGGGCGTACAGGACCAGGCAGAAGGCCGCCGCGAGGAGGATGTTGATGATGATGTCGGTCCAGCGGGGGGCGTGAACCGCGGTGACATGGTCGGCGAGCGGGCCGACGCTGACGCCTCTCAGGAGCGTGTAGGCGATCTCGTCGAAGAGCGTGGCGCCCGGGAACCTGTTCGTCGCGTGGACCAGGAGCGTGCCCAGGACGCCCGTGACGGCGACGCCGCCCACGCCCACCGCCAGCGCCAGCCTCGGGTTCGACGGGTCGCCCACCGCGTTGAACTCCCGGCGGCTGATCAGCAACGCGGCCACGAAGAGGCCGGTGAGGGCGGCCGAGACCCAGTTGAAGACGTGGGCGCGGTACTCGTGCTGGGTGAGGGCGAGGACGTAGAGGGCGAAGAGGGGGGTGGACAGCAGTACGTTGACCACCCACGCCGCTCGCTTGCGGCGGCGCATCACCAGGACGAAGAAGATCGCCAGGGCGGCCGAGACCAGGCCCGCCGTGGCCAGGTACGGCGTGAAGAACTGGCCGGAGTGGTGCGCGTGATGCCGGTGGAGGTGGAGGGTGATGCGGCCGTTGTTGTGTTCGTCGACCTCCTGGCGGAACGGGAGCGACATCACCGCCACTATGTTCAGCACGGCGATCAGGCGCAGGTACCAGACGGTGGCGTCGGCGGCCCGTCTGCGCAGTGCCCCGCCGGACGCGGCGGCGGCGCGGCGGTCGGAGGACGCCCGCGCGGGGATCAGGGTCGACAGCTGTGGGGGCATGGGGGCCGGTCACCTTGGGGACGGGGAATGACGACGGAGGGGCTGACCCTACGGTCAGTAGGGTAACTGTGCGGGCCCGGGAGAGGAGCCTGCCGCGGTACGGAAAACGGTGTGAAACGGGGGCGTGGCCCTTACGGGAAACCGGCGCTCGGCTTACGGACACTCCCGCTCGGCCCGCCATCGGGCCACCAGCACCCACGCCAGGTTCCCGATCGCCGCCCCCGCCGCGACCGCCGCGACGATCACCCCGCCCGTCGCCAGCCCGTCGCTGAACAGGTGCGGGCGCCGGTCGAGGCTGTGCAGGCCGAAGCCGGACAGCTCGTACACGCCCACGGCGGCGATCAGCAGGCTCGCCACCAGCACCGCCACCGTGGGGGTGAGGTTGCGCCGTGCCTCCTGTGTGTCCGTGCCCTGCATGAGTACCCCCGATGAGCTGACGAGCCGCCGTGGCCGTTGGGGAACCTACAATACGTAGGGTCTGGATAACGTCAGGACGTGCGTATTTACATCAGCGTGGACATGGAAGGCATCACCGGGCTCGTCGACCGGGACGATGTGCAGCCCGACGGCCGGGACTACGAACGCGGCCGGTCGATGATGGCAGAGGATGTGAACGCCGCCGTACGCGGGGCGGTCGCCGCCGGGGCGACGGAGGTTCTCGTCAACGACGCCCACGGTCCCATGCGGAACCTGCTCCCCGAGGCCCTGCACCCCGCCGCCCGCCTGGTGCGCGGCAAGCCGAAGCGGATGAGCATGCTGGAGGGGCTCACCGACGGGCACGACGCCGCGATATGTGTCGGCTATCACGCCAGGGCCGGTGCCCTCGGTGTCCTCAGTCACAGCTTTATGGGCCACGAGATCGAGGACATCTGGCTGGACGGGAGGCCGGCCGGTGAGATCGGCCTCGCGCACGCCACCGCCGCCGCGCTCGGCGTCCCCGTCGTAGCCCTCACGGGTGACGACGCGGCGTGCGCCGAGATGACGGCATGGGACGAATCGGTCGCCACCGTCGCGGTGAAGTACGCCCGGGACCGGTTCGCCGCCGAGCTGCGTCCGGCCGAGGAGGCCCGCCGGGCGATCGAGGAGACCGTCGCCGAGGCCCTCTCGCCCGCGCCGAAGCGGCCCGCCGCACCCGAGGGGGAGTCGGTCCTCGTCGTCCGCTGGCAGTCCGCCTCGGTCCCCGCCGTCCTCCTCGGCATCCCGGGCGTCACGGCAACGGACAGCCGTACCGTCCAGGCCCGTGGTCCACTGCCCGCGCTCTACCGGCAGTTCGGCGTCTGGATGCGGGTGGCCGCCTCGCTCACCAACCAACCCCCGTACTGCTGAGCCGGCTCAGCCGAACCGGCCCGCCACGTAGTCCGCCGTCCGCTGGTCCTGCGGGGAGTTGAAGACGGCCTCCGTGGCGCCGTGCTCGACGATGCCGCCCGGGGTGCCCTGCTCGGCCAGGAAGAACGCGCACTGCTGGGAGACACGCGCCGCCTGCTGCATGTTGTGGGTGACGATCACGATGGTGACCTGGCCGGCCAGGTCCTTGATGGTCTCCTCCACACGGCGGGTGGAGGTGGGGTCCAGGGCCGAGCACGGCTCGTCCATCAACAGCACCCGGGGGCGGACCGCCAGCGCCCGCGCGATGCACAGTCGCTGCTGCTGGCCGCCGGAGAGCGCGCCGCCCGGCTGGCGGAGCCGGTCGCGGACCTCCTTCCACAGGCCCGCGCGGGTCAGGGACTCCTCGACCAGCTCGTCCTTCTCCCGGCGGTTCACCTTCGTGCCGGTCAGCTTCAGGCCGGCCACCACGTTGTCGTAGATCGACATCGCCGGGAACGGGTTCGGCTTCTGGAAGACCATGCCGATCCTGCGGCGGGCGTCGGTCAGACGCCACGACGGGTTGTAGATGTCCTCGCCCTCGAAGAGCACCTCACCGCCGAACTGCGCCGAGGGGATCATCTCGTGCATCCGGTTGAGGGTGCGCAGGAACGTCGACTTGCCGCAGCCGGACGGCCCGATGAGCGCGGTGACCTCGCCCGCGGGCATGGTCAGCGACACCCGGCTGAGCACCTGGTGGGAGCCGAACCAGGCGGAGACGGCACGGGCTTCGAGGGTGGCGGGGGCGGGGCCGTCCGCCACCGGGGCGGCGGGCAGCACGGCGGTGTCGGTCGTCGCGGTATTGGTCGCGGCGGTGTCGGTCGCGGCAGTTTCGGTCGTCGCGGTCTCGGTCATCTCATTCACCTGGTTCACAGCAGATTCGGCAGCAGTTCGGTGGTCCGTGTCGCGACCTGGAGGCCGAGCACCGCGACGACCGGGGCGAAGACGATCCACGTCTGGTGGCGGCCCCAGCGGTGCCAGGTCCAGACGGCGGCCACGGCGGTGAGCAGCAGCGCCTGCAGCCACATCACCAGCGGCCACGGCACCCCGGAGGGGCGGGCGAGGGGTTCCTCGGAGCCCGGCAGGGTGCCGGCGCGGATCACGGCCGAGGGGGTCTGGAACGGCTCGGAGACCAGGTCGGCGTCGACGCGCAGGATGCCCGAGGGCATGAACTTCGGTCCGGTCGCCGTGATCAGCACCAGCCGGCTCTTGCCGGCGGCGAGCGCGGCCGGTGCCGGGTCCCCGGCCCGTCGTACGTCGATGACCAGGTACTTCGCCTTGCCCTGGCCGGTGACCACGGTGAACGTGTCGCCTGTGGTCAGCTGGGACAGTTTGCCGAACGGGCCGCCGTACGCCGCCGCCCGGCCCATCAGCACGCTGGTGCCGGCCTGGCCGGGCATCGGGGTGTCCCGGCGGTGCCCGGGGCCGTCGGTCAGCACGGAGGAGTCGGTGCCCTCCAGGACGACCTGGCTCAGACCCAGCTTGGGAATGTCGATGAGCGCGAGCGGTGTGCCGGGTGCCAGCAGCTTGCCGTCCTGGCCGGTCTGGGCCACCGGCGCGGTGCCGAGGGCGAGTTCCTCACGCAGCTGGTCGAAGTCGGCGTGCTGCGCGGAGTGCTGCTGGGCGCCACTGACCACCAGCAGCTGCACGGTGATGCCGAGCAGCAGGGCGGCGAGGCTGAGCAGTCCGCCGCGCGAGAGGTGGCGGACGAAGGTGCGGCTGCGGACGGGCCTGCGCGGCACGGCCGCAGCCAGAGCTTTCGGTGTCGGTACGGCGACGGTCACGGGGCCCGCCTCCTTCGGAAGATGTGTGCGGGGCCGCCGGGAGCCACCAGGCTCCCGGCGGGCCCGTCAGACGGTCACTTGGAGGTGATGGTGAAGTTGGCGCCGGTCTTCGAGTTCACGGTCGAGGAGCCGACGTAGAAGGCGTGCAGGGTGTGCTTGCCCTTGGCGAGCTTCGGGAGGGTGATGGTGACCTTGCCGCCGCTCAGGGTGCCGGTCGCGATGACCTTGGCGCCCTGGTAGATGCGGACGGTGCCGGTCGGGGTGGTGCCGGTCGCGGTGACCTTGACGGCGACCTTGGCGTGGGCGGTGTGGTTCACCGACGTCGGCGCCGAGACGGAGACGGTCGGCGACGCCTTGGTGATCTTCAGGGAGACGGTCGTGGACGAAGCGTTCAGGCTGGAGCTGCCCGCGTAGAAGACCGACAGGGAGTGCGTGGCGACCTTGAGGTGGTTCGACAGGCCGATGGTGACCTTGCCGGACGCGTCCAGGGTGCCGGTGCCGACGACCGCGGTGCCGTCCTTGACGGTGACCTTGCCGGTCGGCTTGACGCTGTGCGAGCCGGCGACGGTGACGGCGACCTTCGGGGTCTTGCCGTAGGCGGTGGTGGCGGTGGTGGCCGTGGTGGTGCTGGCGTACTTGACGGCACCGGTCCAGGTGGCCGCGGCGCCGGCGCCGTTGACGTTGTTGGCGGTGACCGTGGCGGTGTAGGTGCCGCTGGCCAGGCCGGTGAAGGAGTACGACGTGGTGGTGGTCGCGACGTCCTTCGTGGCGACGACCCCGCCGTCCGTGTCGGTCAGCGTGATCCGGTAGTCGGTCACCGGCATGGCCGGGACGATGCTGCTCGGGTTCCAGCTGAGCTTGAGGCTCGCGTCGCCGACCGTGGACTTCAGGGTGGGCGCGTTCGGCACCGAGTGGTCGAAGGTGCCGCCCTCCTCCAGGCCGCCGAGCTTGGCGTGCTTGGCGACGGAGATGGAGCCGTTGTAGGACTCGTTGACGAAGCCGAACTTGGCGATGACCGACTCGGCGGAGTCCGACGCCAGCTGCGCCGTGTGGCTGCCGCTGGTGACGAAGACGTCGTACAGGTCCTTGTCGTAGAAGATGCTGGTCGGGTCGATCGCCCGGCTCGGCACGACGTTGTAGACGTCACGGCCGAACGTCGAGTTCTCGTAGTAGGCGTAGACCGGAGCCAGCCTGCCGTTCACCGTGGTGACCGGGCTGGTGGCGCCGTCGTCGCCGGGCAGCTGCACGGAGGCCAGGTGACCGCCGGCCGCGGCCGCCGTCTTGCTGTAGTCGGGGGAGACGCCGTTGTTCTGGGCGATCCAGGAACCGACGGAGAACGGGACGAGTGCGCCGTCCTCGGTGAGGGCCGCGTTGGCCTGGTTCTCCTGGACGACGCCGATGCTCGCAGGGACGTCGCTGTCGGCCACGCCGATCGCGTTCAGGAAGAACTTGCGGGTGCTGGAGTTCTGCTGCGGGATCTTCGGGTGCACGGTCTGGCCGTTCACCTCGGTCAGGTGGCCGATGTAGATGTCGTGCAGCTGCTTCACGGTCAGGGTGTCCAGGCCCGCGCCCCTGACGGCGACGCCGACCGCGTCACGCGCCATCGGGATGTAGGTGAGCGCGGTGCCGGAGCCGGACGGACCGCCGGAGGAGCGGGCGAAGTCGACCTGGCCCTTGACCGATGCACCGGTACTGTCCAGGTCGCCGGTCAGCGACTCGCTCAGGGCGGTGCGGCCGGCGCCGGAGCCGTTCGGGCGCAGGAAGGTGGTGCCGCCGGTGCGGGTGGTGATCTTCGTGCCGGTGGCGCCGGTGCCGGGCTGGATCGCGTCGTACGAGGCGATGCCCGCGCCGTTCACCGACTTCACGGCGGTGGCGGTGTAGCTGGTGGTGTTGACGGTGTCGCCGGCCAGGGCGTTGAGCACGTCCTGGGTGGTGTCCGAGCCCACGCCGACCAGCTGGCGGAAGGCACCGGCGTCGGGGTCGGCGACGGCCGGGCTGGCGAGGGCGATGCCGCCGGCCACCACGGCCGCGGCGACGAACGCCGCCTGAGAGCGCAGTCTGCGCATCGAGAGTCTCCTGACGAGAGCTAGCTAGCTGGGTGTTGCCGAAGGGATCTGACAGGGTGGTACGGGCCGTCCGCCCCGACTGCCTTTCGGGGCGGGCGGCCGTCTGTGGGGAGCGCGCGAGGCGCTCGGGTGCTACGGGAGCAGTCGGCGCAGTCGCCGTGACAGCTCCGGTAGTTCGGGTACGACGGTCACGGTCCGCCCGCCGGGCAGCGGGAGGCGCAGGGGCAGCCGCAGCCGGTTGCCGCCAGCGAAGGGCGCGCCGACTCCGGCGACCGCGCCGAGCGCGGCCCCGACCGGGACGGCGTACCGCAGCGGGTTGGCCGGGTCGGCCGGGGTGTTGCCGGCGGCGGTGGTCTCCAGCGCCTTGCCGCCGTCGAAGGACGCCTTGGGGCTCGGCATGGCGCTGGAACCGCCGGCCGGCGTGCCCGTGCCGGCGCCGCCGGTGGTGCCGCCGGCGACCGCGTCGGTGCCGGAAGGGGCGCCGCCCGAGGTGTCGGTGCCGCCGCCGTCGGCCGAGCCGCCGCCGGTGGAGGTCGGGCCGGTGTAGTCGACGAGTGCGTCGGCCGCCTTGACGGTCTGGGCGCGCAGCTTCTTGGAGAGCGGGGCGTACCCGTCGGGCAGCTTGCCCGGGTCGGCGCCCGGCGTCTGGCCGGTGGCGGAGGCGTAGCGCAGCAGTGCCGCGTAGTCCAGGCGGGCGGCCTTGCTCACCTTGCCGGGCCGGACCGCCGCGTACACCAGCTCGGCCAGCGGGTAGGCGTCCTTCGCCGTAACGTTCGCCGGGGTGATCTCGGCGACGCCGGAGCCGGTGGCGGTCGCGGCGGCCGCGGTCAGGCCGGCCGTGGTCGGGGCCACGTACTTGCCCGCGGAGTTCTTCAGCTCGGCCGTCTGGAGGCCGTAGCGGGCGGCCGAGGCGGTGTCAGTGATGGTGATGACGAAGCGCGAACCGACGATCTGCGGGCCGGAGGTCTTGTACGTGGGCGGGGTGGCCAGTGCGTCCCACGTGGACTTCCACAGGACGTCCGCGCGGCGGGCGTGCAGGGCGCCGGCGTGCATGTCCCCCACATAGGGGTGGAAGTCGATCATGCACTGCTTGTTCGTGGACGGTGCGTCCGAGCCGGGCGGGACCGTGCACCACGGGTCGCTCTTCGGGTACTCGTCGGTGTTCGACGGGTCGAAGGCGATGCCGAGCGGGTTCAGATCCGCGTTGGTGCTGTAGTACGGATTGACCCGCATGCCGTCGTCGTCGGGGACACCGGCGAGGAACCGCCGGGCGTCCTTGTCGGCGTAGATCCACTGCCAGATCGCGCGGGCGGTGTCGGAGTGGCCGAGCGAGGTCAGCAGGTCGGTGTCGGTGGCCGGGGTCTCGGCGATCGACAGGTACGCGAACTCCGGGTTCAGCGCCAGGAACTCCGGGTCCGTGGCGAGCCCGGACGGGTTCTTCCGCGCCCAGCCGTATCCCTTGGCCGCCGTGCCGCTGATGACCGAACCCCAGGTGGAGCTGCGGTACGACTCGGTGAGCAGCTTGGCGACCAGGCGGGGGTTCAGCTTGATGGACTCGACCTTGGTGCCGTCGAGTTTCTGTTCGGACTTGGGTGCGTCGGACGAGGATCTGCGTTCGATCGTGAACCCGATGACCGCTCCGGAGAGCGCGACCGGCGCGTACGTGGTCGTACCCGACGGTGCCGGCGCGGCCGGATCCGCCCCCAGTTTCCGGGTGGTGAACGCGAGTCCGGAGGAACCGTCCGCGATCAGCCGGGACCGGGTGTCCGGCTCGCCGAGTTCGGTGTAGCTGTACACCTTGCCGACCGAGCAGAGCTGGGCCTGCCAGCTGGTCATCGCGTCCGCCGCCAGCTCGCTGCCGGTGGTGGGGCGTTCGTCGGCGCCGAGGGCGCAGTTGTTGCCGACGCTGTTGAAGTCCAGCTTGACCGCGATCCGGTTCTTCCAGTTGGTGGAGGAGACCGGGGAGCCCGCGTTGACCTGGCTCTTGTCCGCGTACGGCTTGCCGTCCAGGTCCAGGTGGCCCTGCGGGACGATCACCAGCCAGCAGGAGCGGGGCTTGGTCACGCCGTTGGTGGTGACGGGGACACCACAGCCCAGGTGGGGTGCCTCGTTGGCGGTCTGGACCTCGAAGAACTCCTTGCCGGTGCCGCTGGCGCCGGTGCGGGCGAAGTCGATCTCGTTGGTGGTGTTGTAGCTGTAGAAGGCGTTGTTCTGGGTGTTCGTGGTGATCGTGGTGCCGTCGACCGACTTGAAGGGGACCTCGCCGCCGGCGTTCGGGTTGGCGGCGCCGTACCGGTTGTCCTGGCCGTAGTTGGTGGGGTCGGCGTTGTAGAACACCTGCCGGGTGTCGTCCTGGCCGTTGCCGGGCCAGCTGGTGCGACCGGTGGTCGGCGAGGCACCGTACTGGCACTGGGTCCGCGCCGGACCGGGATTCGACGGGACCGTCCCGTCGTCGTCGCCCCAGCACTGCATGATCTGCACGAAGTCCGTGTTGAACTGGGTGCCCGCGAAGGTGGTCGGCGTACCGCCGGTCCAGCTGACCGTGACGGCCTGGCTGGTGAGGTGGCTGGTCTGGCTGACCGTGAACTTCATGTCCTTGAACTCACCGCGCCCCGAGACCGTCACCGCGCTGTCGGTGGCCGCGCTGGCGGTGGGGGCGGCCTGGGCCACGGCGAGACCGGCGAGGGCGCCGACTGTGGCGCCGGCGAGGAGCCGGACGAGAACGTTTTTGATCCGCCGTCTCATCGTGAACTCCCGTCACCTGAACGGCCGTTGCCCTTGCTGCCGACCAGCCGGGAGACCAGCGAGGGCAGCAGGAGCAGGCCGAAGACCAGGACCGCGGCGAGCAGCATCAGCGTCTGGGTGCCGGTCCAGCCGTGCGCGGTGGCCACGGTGACCGGCTGGGCGAGGGCGACGGTGCCACCGGCGGTCGTACCGGCGCTGGAGCCGGTGCCGCCGGAGCCGGTGCCGTCCGGGGAGAGGGTCTGGCCGGTGTCGGGGTCGACGGAGGGCGTGGCACTGCTTCCTCCGGAGGAGCCGCCGCTGTCGGCGCCCGTGCCGGTCGCGCCGCCGGAGCTGGTGCCGGCGTTGCCGCCGGAGGTGCTGCCGCTGTTGTTGCCGGAGCCGGCCTTGGTGCCGCCGGTGCCCGTGGTGCAGGGCGCGGCGCCCTTCTTGTCACAGGCGGCCGGATAGGGCGCGGTCTGCGCCAGCCTGTTCTGGCCGCTGGTGGTGAAGGTCGGGTTGTTGCAGTTCTTGATGTTGATGTTCTGCGTCTTCACACCCGGGATCCGGCGGATCTGGTCGAAGCCGGCCTGGACGAGGTTGATCGGCAGTGGCGAGTAGCCGAGTTTTGGAGCCTGTTGCTGCCCTTGGCACATGAAGTAGTAGGAGAAGGCGCCGAGTGTCTTGCCCTTGTCCTTGGTGAAGGTGCCCTGCACCTTCAGCGGCAGGATCATGTACGAGTAGCTGGACAGAGGGTAGTTGCGCCTGTCGGAGTCGTTGTAGACGCCGTCGAGCTGCTGGGTGAGGTAGTCCGACGAGTTCTTGTTGGTGTTGATCTTCGCCTTGAGGAGCGAGACCGCCACGTTCTGCGGGGTGGGCTCGGTGTAGTAGCCCGCGTGGTTCAGGACCTTGGCGACCGGGTAGTGCGCGTTGAGCGCGTACGAGTAGTTGACGTACCCGATCGCGCCCTCGCCGTAGTTCTGGGCGACGTAACCGGCGACACCGAGGTCACCGGACTGGGCGATCATGCCGGAGACGGTCGGGTAGTACGACGTCTGCCCGCACGCTCCCGAGCGGCCGACCCTGGCGCAGTAGGCGTTCCACAGCGACTTGTGCTGGTTCGCCATCCACATCGTGAACTGGGCGGTCGAGCCGGAGCCGTCGGAGCGGACCACCGGGACGATCGTGCGGTGCGGGAGCTGGAGGCCGGGGTTGTCGGCCTTGATGACCGGGTCGTCCCAGGTCTTGATGGCCCCGGTGAAGATCTTGGTGACCACGTCCCCGGAGAGGCGGAGGTTGGTGACCCGCTTGCCGTTGACGGTGAGGTGGTACATGAAGACGGTGCCGCCGGCGACGATCGGCATGTAGGCGTAGGAGCCGCTCGCGGGGCGTTCGGCGGCGCTGCCGTCGGTGGGGTTCGTCTGGAACGGGATGTCGGAGACGGCGAAGTCGACGGTGCCGGAGAGGAACTGGCGGCGGCCGTCCGACGAACCGGTGCCGGCGTAGCTGATCCGCATGCCGTACTGGTTGACCGCGCGACGCCATTCGTCGACGGCGTTCTCGGCCCAGGTGGAGCCGGCGCCGGCGATGGGCGTGTAACTGTCGGCGACGGCGGCGGGGGTACCGGCGAGGGTGCCGATGATGCCGAGCAGTGCGGCCAGGATGCCCAGCCGTCTTAGGGCGTTGATGACTTGGCTGGACATCAGTTTGCGTCTCCTGTGGTGCCGCTGAGATCGGATTCGTCGTCGGGTGCGGGTGCGTGGGGGCTGGTCGCGACGTTCCCCGCGCCCCCAGGAAGGGAGTCGCTGTCACCGGTGTTGAAGAGCTGGAGCCCCGGTGCCCGCAGTTCGGCGTATCTCGAAGCATCCCGGCGGGATGCTCGGGCCGCCCTTCTCGCCTGCCGCTTGTTCTGGTGGCCGGGGCCGCGGCCACCGATCACCCGGGCGATCGCGAAGAGCACCAGGACCAGCGCCATCAGGACCGCCGCCGAGCCGAAGCCGCGGGCGATCATCGTCGGCTCGGGGGACTTGACGAAGTTGAAGACGGCCAGAGGGAGGGAGACCATCGGGCCTTGGGTCGGGTCGGCGTTGAGCGCCGCCGTGAAGCCCGCTGTGAGCAGGACCGGGGAGGTCTCGCCGATGCCCCGGGCCGTGCCGAGGATGACGGCGGTGGCGAGGCCCGAGCGGGCGGTGGGCAGGACCACGTGCCACACCGTCCGCCAGCGCGGGGCGCCGAGGGCTTCCGACGCCTCCGTCAGCGTGCCCGGCACCAGGCGCAGCACCACGTCCGCCGCGCGGATCACGATCGGCAGCATCATCACGCTGATCGCGAAGCCCGCCGCCAGGCCCGACTTCTGCATGCCGAGGCCGAGGATCCAGACCGCGTACACCATCAGGCCGGCCACGATCGACGGCAGCGCGGTCATCGCCTCGACGATCGTCCGGACGAACCGGGAGAAGCGGCCGCGGATCTGGTTGAGGTACACCGCACAGGCCAGGCCCAGCGGGACCGTGATCGCCAGCGCGATGGTGATCATGATGAGCGTGCCGAGCATGGCGTGCGCGATGCCGCCGTGGGTCAGCGGGTCGAGGGGGCCCGCCGCCTGCATGTCCTGGGTGAAGAAGTTGCCGTGCGGCAGGGCCTCCCGGCCGCGCCAGGCGGTGAAACCGACGACCATCGTGAGCGCGCAGAACATCAGCCCGCCCGCGGTCCACAGGACGATGGTCATCACCCGGTCCCGTACGGCCTGCCCGTCCTCCTCAAGGCCTGTCAACACCGCGTAGATACCAAGGAATGAAAGGTAGGCGGTGACGAAGAACCCCAGTGCCCCGGAGAACGGGGCGAGTTCACCGAAGAGCAGGACGGCGGTGCACAGCCCGGAGGCGGCGGCGCCGAGCAGCGACAGCACCCCGGAGCGGGTGAGCCCGCCGATCCGGCGCGGTATGTCCGGGAGTTCGGCGACGATGTCGTTCGCGGTGCCGTCCGCGGGGACGTCCCGGGGGGCGTCCTGCGGGACGTTCTTCTCAAGGTCTACGACGGTCATCGTCACGCCTCGCTCTGCGCGCCGGACCGTGACCGGGCCACGATCGAGGAGGCGGTGAAGTTGACCGCCAGGGTGAGCAGGAACAGCGCCAGGCCCGCGGCCATCAGCGCCGACATGCCGAAGGTGGAGGCATCGCCGTAGTGCAGGGCGATGAGGGAGGAGACCGAGTTGGAGCCGGTCTGCAGGATGTGCGGCTGGATGGCGAAGACCGGGGAGATGATCAGGTAGACCGCGATGGTCTCGCCGAGCGCCCGGCCGAGGCCCAGCATGGTGCCGCCGATGATCCCGCCCATGCCGTACGGCAGTACGACCGAGCGGATCATGCCCCAGCGGGTGGCGCCGAGCGCGTAGGCGCCCTCGCGTTCACCGGCCGGCGCCTGAGCGAAGACCTCGCGCATCACCGAGCACTGGATCGGCGCGACCATCAGGGCGACGACGATTCCGGCCACGAAGGTGGAGGCGGTGTAGACGCTCTGCGAGGCGAGAGGTTCCCCCGGCTGGGTGCCGTCGACGTGCAGGAACGGGATCCACCCGAACCAGTCCGACAGCCAGCGGGACAACCCGATCACATGCTGCTGGAGGAAGAACAGCCCCCACAGGCCGTAGACCACGGACGGTACGGCGGCCATCAGGTCCACCATCGTGACGAGCGTGCGGCGCAGTGGCCGGGGCGCTACGTCCGAGATGAACAGGGCGGTGCCGAGGGCCAGCGGCACGCTGATGGTGACGGCGACGGCGGCGATGAGCAGCGTGCCGGTGAGCACGGCCGCGATGCCGAACCTGTGCACGTCCGGTTGCCACTCGGCGGTCGTGAGGAAGGCCCACACGCCTCTGGCCCGGAGCGCCTGCCCGGCCCGGAGCAGCAGGAACAGCCCTACGGCGGCCATGATGGCGAGGACGATGCCACCCGTGGCCGTCAACTGGTACCGGAACATCCGGTCCCCGAGCCCTCGGGCGGCGGACAGCCGCCTGGGCACGGGTCTTTCGGATTCCGCCCCGGCGGAACCCTCGATCGCGGACACCACTGTGCCCCCCTATACGGAAACGGTTCTCCCCTACACGGCCCCGTATGGGGTGCCGCGCGGGGAGAGTCAATGGCCGGTTCCTTGCGCACCAACGCGTCGTACGTGGAGAGCAGGTGAACTATTCATGCCATTTGGGTGGGGGAGGTGTGGGTGCCTGTGAGCAGGTGCGAAGTGGTCTGTGAGCGGGGTGAGTTCGGCCAGGGGCCGGGCGCGGAGGCTGCGGCCGGGTGACGGGTGAACCAAGGCACGTGCTGGATCAATGAGTTGAGCCGCGGTCCGGGCGCAGGAGTCCGGCCACGGGCGGGGAGCGAGTTGAGCCAGGAGCCGGGCGAGCTGGTTCGTCCAAGAGCGGGGCCGCTCATGGTTGGGCCGGTCGTGGTCGGTTCGGTGGTGGGCCCGCTCGTGGTCGCGGGTCGGGTGCGGCTGGTTCGGGCGTGGTCGGGTCGGGTGCGGCTGGTTCGGGCGCGGGTCGCGCGAGGTCGGTTCGGTGGTCGGCCCGGCGAGGCCGGTTCGGTGGTGCGGCCGTGGTCGGGCCGTGTGGGTCGGCCGTCTTCCCGGTTCAGTCGCGGCTTGCGCCGTCGAGGGCGCGCCTGACGGCCTGCTCGTTCTGGCCGAGCAGCGCCTTCTCCATGCTGTGGTCGTCATGCCGGGAGAACCGTTCACCCTCGGCGACGTCCTCCTTGCTCAGTACACGTCCGCACCACTCGCCCTGGTCGCCGATGTGGTCGTCGAGGGCACGGCCCCGCCCTCGCCGAGGACCACCCAGGCGCCCTCGCGCCATCGCACGGCGAGCAGATAGGTGTGGCCGACCTGGAGCCGGGGCGCGTCGGTGGCCATCTGCGCGACGCGGGTGCCGCTGGACCGGTAGACCTCCCAGCCGGGGGCGACCACGTCGAAGTCCGACCCGATGGCGTGCCGCGGTGAGGTGCGGGACCACAGCCGGCTGTCGGTGCGGAAACTCACCAGCCGGTCCATCGCATACGCGATCGCCCCCTTGCCGTAGTTCCGCCGGTTGGTCTCCTGCTCCCGGGTCGGGCTGGCGACGACGACATGGTCGGCGTACGAGACCCAGTCCTTCGCGGTCTGCGACGGATAGAAGTCCCCCGACATCCCGCACCCCGCCACCGACTCCAGCCCCGGTCTGCCGACCAGCACCCCGGCAACGACCCCGACGGCGGCCAGAACAGCGGCGACGGGCCGCGTCGGCACACGCCGAGGCATGACTGATCGTTCCCCCATGATGAAGACGCCCCCCAGTGCGTGAAACAAGTCCCTGCGGAGTCGGACCCGGTCAAGATCCGTAAACCGCGGTGATCACCCTAGGCACGATCCGACGAAAGTGAACAAGGATCACCTCGGGCCCGGCACGGAACTGTGACGCAGGCGCCACGAAACAGGCGTGTCGCACGCAACCCCGGTGCAGGGGCCGGGCCGGCCGGGTATAGCGTCGCGCAGTGGGTCTGGCCTGACCCGTTTCGTCCCGGACCGAAGGACCCAAGGAGGGTGAGCGGGATGGCCGAGCTGACCGCGGGCCGGCTGCTGACGTCGTGGCAGCTGGACGTATCGGCGCTGCTGCTGGTCGTGGTTCTGGGCGGGCTGTACGGCTGGGGCGTGCTGTGGCTACGCGCCAAGGGCGAGCCCTGGTCACCGGTCCGCACCGCCGCCTTCGTGTTCCTGGGCCTGGGCGCGCTGGTGGTGGCGACGATGTCGGCCCTCGCCGTCTACGACCATGTGCTGTTCTGGCCGGCTGCCGTCCAGAACATCCTGCTCGACCTCGTCGCGCCCCTCGGCCTGGCGCTGGGCGACCCGCTCCGGCTCGCGGCGGAGGCGCTGCCGGAGCCGGCGGCGGCACGGCTCCGCCGCACGATGACCGGCCGCGTGATCCGCCTCCTGACGTTCCCCCTGGTCAGTACGGCGCTGGTGCTCACCACCGAGCTGACCATCTACTTCACCCCGTACTTCGGTACCGCGCTGCGGGTGGGCTGGCTGCACGAGCTGATGTATCTGCACCTGCTGGCGGCGGGCTGTCTGTTCGTCGTACCGGTGCTGACCCGGGAGGAGACGCTCCCCGCCTGGTGCACCCACC
This sequence comes from Streptomyces sp. NPDC111744, assembly GCF_055634995.1. Taxonomy (NCBI): domain Bacteria; kingdom Bacillati; phylum Actinomycetota; class Actinomycetes; order Kitasatosporales; family Streptomycetaceae; genus Streptomyces; species Streptomyces sp. NPDC111744. Next base: position 79,059 of record NZ_JBVKCG010000022.1, on the reverse strand, counting down.
CGGTCCGGGCGGCCCTGGTCTTCCTGGACGGTGTGATCGACGCGATCCCTGGCGTGGTCGTCATGACGCACGGCACGCTGATCGCCGGCGCCTGGTATCTGCACCACCATCCGTCCTGGTCCCCGGACGTCCGGCACGACCAGCAGATCGGCGGCGGCGCGATGCTGAGCATCGCCGAGCTGGTCGCGGTGCCGTTCCTGCTGACGATCCTGTTCCAGTGGGCGCGGGCGGAACGGGTGCAGACGGCGGCGCTGGACCGCCACCTCGACGAGCAGCTGGCCGCCATGATCCCCGCCCCCGGCCCCACCCCGTCTGCACCGTCTGCCCCGCCCGCCGACCGGGTCCGCCCCTGGTGGGAGACGGAGAAGAACGAGGTGGCCGCCAGAATCCGCCGCCAGCACGGCGAGCACGGCGAGGAGTGACCGCGGTGCGAGTGACTCTGATGCAGGAGTGACACCGAAGGCGCCCGGAACTGCAACCCCGGTTGGGGAAAACGCGTCCAACTGACGTGGCTCAGTTGCTCGATGAAATGGACGCGATGGAACGCCTCCGGGCTCGCCGGATCGCGGGGCGGGCTCCCGGGAGTCCCCATGCCGATGTCCGGGAGCGACTTGTCCCGCCGTTTCCGGAACCGTCCCCCCGGCTGTGGGCGCTTGTCGGGCTCGCGCCCGCGGCGGTGGGCCGCGTCGCGAGGGTGATGGACTGGCTGGGGCCGGTGCTGGTCGCCGTGCTGGCGGGGGCGATCCGGTTCTGGCGGCTCGGCCGGCCGCGGGAGGTCGTCTTCGACGAGACCTACTACGCCAAGGACGCCTGGTCGCTGCTGCACCTCGGCTACGAGGGCACCTGGCCGGACCGTAAGATCGCCGACCCGCAGATACTCGCGCACCCGCAGGTGATCCCGCTCTCCGACGCCGGGTCCTTCGTCGCGCACCCGCCGGCGGGCAAGATGGTGATCGCTCTCGGCGAGGGGCTGTTCGGCCTCACCCCGTTCGGCTGGCGCTTCATGACGGCGCTCCTGGGCACCGTCTCGGTGCTGATGCTGTGCCGCATCGGACGCCGGCTGTTCCGGTCCACCTTCCTGGGCTGCCTGGCCGGCGCACTGCTGGCGGTGGACGGCCTGCACGTCGTGATGAGCCGTACCGCGCTGCTGGACCTCGTGGTGATGGTCTTCGCCCTGGCGGCGTTCGGATGCCTGCTTATCGACCGGGACCACGCGCGTGCCCGGCTCGCGGCGGCCCTCCCGATCGGCGCGGACGGCCGGATACGACCGGACGGCGACACCGGTGACCGTACAGGGACGGGATGGCGGCCCTGGCGGCTCGCGGCGGGTCTCTTCCTGGGCCTGGCGGCGTCGACCAAATGGAACGGCCTGTACTTCCTGGCCTTCTTCATGGTCCTGACCATGCTGTGGGACGTCGGCGCGCGCCGGGTGACCGGGGCGCGCCACCCGTACCGCGCGGTGCTGCGCAGGGACCTCGGCCCGTCGCTGCTCTCCCTCGCACCGGTCGCCGTCGTGACGTATCTGGTGACCTGGACCGGCTGGTTCCTGTCCGACGACGGCTGGGGACGCCACTGGGCGGACGGACGCGGCGGCACCTGGTCGTGGATCCCGGCCCCGCTGCGCAGCCTGTGGCACTACGAGTACCTGGTGTACCAGTTCAACGTGGGGCTGCACACTCCCCACAAGTACCAGTCCAATCCCTGGAGTTGGCTGGTCCTCGGCCGCCCCGTGCTGTTCTCCTACGACTCGCCGCAACCCGGTGAGGACGGCTGTCACACGGGCTCCGCGTGCACCCGGACGGTCCTCGCCCTGGGCACCCCGCTCCTGTGGTGGGCCGCGTGCTGCGCCCTGGTCTATCTGCTCTACCGCTGGGCCCTGCGCCGCGACTGGCGGGCCGGCGCCGTCCTGTGCGCGGTGGGCGCCGGCTATCTGCCGTGGTTCCTGTACCAGGACCGTACGGTCTTCTCCTTCTACGCGGTCGTCTTCGTGCCGTACCTGTGCCTGGCCGTGACGATGATGATCGGAGCCATGCTGGGGCCGCCGGGCGCGACGGAGCGGCGCCGGCAGACGGGCGCGGTGGCCGCGGGCGTACTGGTCCTGCTCATCGCCTGGAACTTCATCTACTTCTTCCCCATCTACACCGGGCAGACCATTCCGTACTCCGGCTGGCAGGCCAGGATGTGGCTCGACAGCTGGATCTGAGAGCGGGAGGTCGAACGGCCCGGGCGCTACGGTGCGGCCGGCCTGCTCGCCCCGCTCCCTCAGCGGGCCGTTGCGGCGAGTCGCCGTAGGGCGGCGCGGGCCGGCGGGCCCCAGGTTGGCTTGCCGCCGGGGAGGCCGTGGACGCCGGCGTTGCCGATGAGGATGCCGCCGAGTGCCTGCCGCACGGCCCAGCCGCCGGCCCGGCGCAGGGTCGCGGCGTCCGGGGCCGGCCGGTAGGCGTCGAGGAAGCGGTCGGCGGCGCCGTCCGGCAGCAGGGGCGAGGCCCGAAGGCCCCATCTCCTCGGCGACGTCACGATCGACCGGCGGTCAGCACGTCGGCAAGTTCCCGCAGGTCCCGGGCGCTGTAGCTGGGCCGGGTCATCGTCTGCGGGTACAGGCAGGCGCCGCGCCGCAGCCAGGCGCCGGCCAACCCGGCGCGCCGGGCTCCGTCGATGTCCCAGGGGTGCACGGCCACCAGTACGGCCTGGTCGGGCCGCACGCCGGCTCGCTCGACGGCGTGGTGGTAGGCGGCCGGGGCGGGTTTCCAGCAGCGGGGGCCCCGGACGTCCCACAGGGCCTCGAAGCGGTCCAGCACTCCGGCCCTGTCCAGCAGCCGCTCGGTCAGGTCTGCGCTGCCGTTGGTCATCGCCGTCAGCCGGTAGCCCGCATCGCTCAACTTGCGCACCCCGTCGGGCACATCAGGATGCACGTCCAGCTCGCCGAAGGCGTCCAGCACATGCTGGACGGCGCCCTCCTCGTCTCCCGACCAGTCGTCCAGCTGGGAGAGCACCGCCCGCATGCCGTCCTGAGCGACGTCCGCGAAGTCCGCGTACCCACCGGCAGCCGTCAGCGCGAACCCGTCCCGCAGCACCCCGGCGAACCAGCCCGGCATCAGATACCCGGGTACACCGATCTCCTCGAAGCGTTTGCCCAGCGAGCCGAGATCGCTGAGCGTCTCATTGACGTCGAAGACGATGACCTGGTGCTGCCGCTCGTCGGACATGCTCTCCTCCGCTTCACTCTCTCGATGCCGTATCCGTCCCACCCGGGTACGGCATACAGAGGTAGCCGTACGCAGATGTCAGACACGACGTCCATCAAGCTGCGAGTACCCGCCCGGCGTCCGATTCTCGGCCGCGGTGGTGTTCCAGCGTGCGGGCCGGGTCCGCACGGCAGTTGAGAGCCGGATCCCCCGGCGAAACCCCTGTGCCCTCAATGGCCGCCTGCCGGCCTCTCCCGGCACTGAAAAGGGGGGGAGAGGCGGGGTACTGACCTGGGGTTTCTCGGCGAATGTACGTTGACCTGCGGAAACTTGGCCCAACCGGCTTTCCCGGTGGCCTCGCGAGGTCGGCTGTCGGCCGACGAGGAACGTGATCGCCGGTTCGCTTGTCAGCTGGCGAACAAGCCCCCTACCTGCGGCTCTCCGCCGGTAGGGGGCTCGTCGTCGTGGTCGTCGGCCGGCGGCACGGTCGCCGACCGGGCGATCAGAAGGAGAGGGTGACGCCGACCTGGTGGTACTGACCGACGGCGCCCAGGGCGGCGTCCTTGGCCGCGTCGAGCTGAGCCAGGACGTCCGAGCTGGTGATCGCCGTGGGACCGGCGACGATGCCGACCTGCGGGCTCAGGCCGCCGGAGACGGTGTCGAGCTCGGCGTCGGCGATCTCAAGGGTCTGAACCTGGGGAGCGGAGTTCATGAGGAAACTGCCCTTCGCATGGATGTTTCGGGAAGCGGATCCGTTGGGGACAAACGGCGGACCGCGACCGCAGGCATACGCCATCCGTTTCCGGACGCGATGGCGCGAACCCTGCAGCGCGAGGGATCAAATCACGGAGTGCGGCGGGCATCCAGTCGATCGGTGCCCACGGCAGGGCAGTTGAACGCTCCGGCTACTCATCCGTGTCGTTGTGCACACTGATTGGGGGCAGCTTCTCCACATGAGGCGCGGCACAGCAGGCTGACAGGTATTGACGCAGCGGATCCGAACACGGCAACTCCGCCCCGACAGGGCCGTGGCGTCGCAGTTGCGCATTCGCTGTGCAGATTCGGTCACCGGCGCTCGGGCAGGTGCCTCGACCAGGAAGACGACACGCCGCCGGGCGAGCACCGGTGGACGCCGACCTCCCGGATCTCGTCGGTGACGAAGCGGAAGACCTCCTCGTCAGGCCCGGTCCACGCGAAGCCGCCGTCCGGCTCGACGACGTAGCCGTCGAGCGAGACGCCCATCGAATGGTTCACCCTGCGCATCAGAAGCCCTCCTTCGCTACGGCACCAGGCGTGCCAGCGCCCTGCGCCGCTCAAGTCGCCCTCTGTCCAAGGCAGATGAGATGACGAGTACGATCACCGCGAACTCGCTCTGTACTTCTCACCGGCGCGATGGAGTTGCCATGACGACCAATCCTCAGCCGTCTGCGTCGATCGACACCAGCAGGGCACACCCTGCGCGGGTCTACGACTGGCTGCTCGGCGGCAAGGACAACTACCCGGTCGACGAGGCGGTCGGTGAGAAGCTGCCGCCCGAGGCGAGGGACGCCGCCCGGCAGAACCGTCAGTTCATGCACCGGGCCGCCGCGTGGCTCGCCGGACAGGGCGTCGACCAGTTCCTGGACATAGGCACCGGAATTCCCACCGAGCCGAATCTCCACCAGATCGTGCAGAACGTCGTGCCGTCGGCCAAGGTCGTCTACACCGACAACGACCCGATCGTACTGCGGCACGCGGAGGCGCTGCTGATCAGCCGTCCCGAGGGGACGACCGACTACATCCAGGCGGATGTGCGCGACCCGGAGGCGATCGTCCGGCACGCCCGGCACGTCCTCGATTTCGACCGCCCCGTCGCGCTGTCGCTCATCGCGCTGATGCACTTCATCAGTGACGAGCAGGACGCCCACGGCATAGTCCGTGCCCTGGTCGACACGCTGCCCTCGGGCAGCCACCTGATCCTGTCGCACGCCGCATCCGACCTCTTCCCGGACCTTGTCGAACAGGTCGTCGCCGAGTACGCCAAGGGCGGCATCCGACTCGCCTTCCGTACCCGCCCGGAAGTGGAACGGTTCTTCGAGGGCATGGATCTCGTGTCACCGGGCCTGGTCACGGCGACGGAGTGGTTCCCCGCCACCCCGGCCCCGGCCCCCGAGGGCAGCGGTATCTACGCGGGCGTGGCCCGCATCCGCTGAACCCGCGCGTGGACGTCCGCTTCGGGCACCGAAAAAGGCGGGGTTCGAAAACCCCGCGCACACGCCATGAAACCCCAGCTCAGGGCCACACCAAGCAGTACGGCTGATGCCCCGCCTCATGCAGCCGATGGCTGAAGTCCTGCCACTCGTGCAGCGATTGGAGGTGGGAGGGCGCTGACCTGGGGTTTCACAGGGGACTGTGCGTTGACCTGGGGAAACCCATCTCCGTAGTTCTCACGGGTCAACGCTGTTTCCCGGGCTCATGTGCCCTGGATGTGCCCTGGGACTGTCGCTCGTGGGCTGGGCTGGGCTGGGCTCGGGAGCTGGAGCGGCTGACATGACCTGGCGAAGGCGCCGAAGCCTACTGTGCTGGCCTTCCCCTTCAACTACGTCCAACCGCCGCCTGTCCCGCTAGGCGGCGGGCGAGGACATCGACTTCTTCTGCCTGACCGACGTGGACACACCCCCGTCCGCCCGACTGTCAGCTCAGGCTTCCCTCCACACCTTCCTGGAATGCAGGTACCCGTTCCCGCGCCGCTTGGAGGGCCCAAGCCTGGCTGCGGAGCGGACGACGAGTCGACCGCTCGGTGCGTCTCCGCCATACAGCACCAGCAACCTCCGTGGCGCCATTCTTGTCAAAGTGACAGGAACTGAAGTACCGTAAGTGGCATGCAAGCTGACGTGTGGTCACCCCCGCCCGTGCTGCTGACGGTCGATCTCGTGATCCTGACGCTGCGTGAGGGGCGACTGTGTGTCCTGCTCGTGGAGCGGGGCGAAGATCCTTTTCAGGGCATGCTGGCTCTGCCCGGCGGATTCCTCAATCACGCTGGTGAGGAGATCCTGGACGCCGCCCATCGTGAGTTGAGTGAGGAAACCGCTCTGGTTGCCGGGACGGTGCATCTTGAACAGTTGGCCATCTATGGGGCCGCAGACCGTGATCCACGGGGACGAGTCGTTTCCGTGGCCCACTTGGCGATCGCGCCGGGACTCCCTGAACCGGTCGCGGGAACGGACGCCATGGATGCTGCGTGGATTCCCGCGGAAGCCGTCCTGTCCGGTGACGTGGAACTGGCCTTCGATCACCGCCGGATCGCGACCGACGGAATCGAACGCGCGCGTACCAAGCTCGAATTCACGGCGCTGGCCACGGCATTCTGCGGAGAAAGCTTCACCATAGTCGAGTTGCAGCAGGTGTACGAGGCGGTTTGGGGCACCGAGCTCGACACCCGTAATTTCTACCGGAAAGTCCAGGCCGTAAAGGGATTCATCATCCCCGCCGGCTCGGGACGGAGGACCACGGGAGGACGGCCCGCGCGGCTGTATCGGGCCGGACCGAAGACGGTGTTGTTCCCACCACTGATCCGACCTGTGCCGTCCAGGACGGAAGAGGAAACGAGAGAGGAAGGGGAATAGATGTCGAAAGACGTGGTGGTGATTCTCACCGCCCTCAATCTCGAGTACGAGGCCGTGCGCCGGAAACTGGCCGGTCCACGGGTACACCGTCATGAGCGTGGGACGCGGTTCGAGGTGGGAACCGTGCAGGGCACTTCATGTTGTGTCGCGATCGGTCTGACGAATAAGGGGAATCATTCCGCCGCGGTGATCGCTGAGCGCGCGATACAGGAGTTTTCGCCGGTGGCCGTGTTGTTCGTCGGCGTCGCCGGTGCGCTGTGGGACACCGCCAGGCTGGGTGACGTGGTGATGGCGACACACGTGTACGCCTACCACGGCGGGACCAGCGAGGACGACGGGCTCAAGGCCCGTCCCCGGGTGTGGGAGACGGCGCACGGTATCAGCCAGCTCGGCTCGCATCTGGCTCGCGTGAACGACTGGGTCGACGACACGCCCGATCATGGGCGCGTGCCGCAGGTGCGCTTCGGCGCGATCGCCGCCGGTGAGGTCGTACAGAACTCGACGATCTCGGCCGAGGCGCGGTGGATCCGGCAGCACTACAACGACGCGCTCGCGATCGAGATGGAGGCCGCCGGTGTGGCTCAGGCCGGTCATCTCAACGGGGCACCGGTGGCCATCATCCGGGGAATCAGCGACCGGGCGGACGGTACGAAGAGCAGCGCGAAGGACCGTAACTGGCAACCACGGGCCGCGGCGAACGCGGCGGCATTCGCCACACGGCTGGCCGTGGAACTGGTGGGAGAACAGGAGCAGATCGCAATGTCCCAGGCAGAGAAGGCCCATACGGCCGACAGACTCAAAGAGCACGTCAGCAACACCGCCCATAACAGCACTGTTGGCATCATGGCCGGCTCGGTCAAGGAGAGCAGCGTCTACGTGAACGCGGACCCGAAGGTGACCGGTCCGGCGGACCTGGTCGCGGAACTGGACGGTTTCCGTGAGCCCTTGAAGCTTCACCGCGCCGAGGGCGCCCTCGACGACGACACCTACCGAGAGGCACTGGCCGAGCTGGGCGTTGCCCGCAGGGCAGCAAGGGAAAACACTCCCGAGGCGTCCAAGAGGGCGACCATGGCACTCAAGAGGTTACGCGGTCTGATCACGGAGTTTCCCGAGCTGGTGGCCAGGCTGGCACCACTGGTTGTCGCGGCGGGTGACTTGTCATGAACGACGGCAGCAGTGTCACGCACAATTCGGCCGCTTACGGCTCCACCGTCGGAATGCAAGCCGGGGTCGTACACAACGCCCACGTCTCCATCGGCCACCAGGATGCGTCGCCTCAGGAAAAGTACAAGGTCGGTGTGCGGTTCCTGGAGGATGGCGTCCCCAGCCGTGCTCGCGACTTGATCAGTGACGCGATCGCCAACGGACACGACAACGCGGAGGTCCGTTTCCACTGGGTGCTTGCCATGCTCAGTGGACGCGCCTACGACGACCTCAGCACCGAAGAGCTTCAGCGGCTGCACCGCGCCTCCGGGCTCGTACGGACCTATGCCGAGGGAGAGTGGAAAGACACTCTGCGCGTCGCTTTCGAACTGCTGGAGATGCTCAGCACCCCGGACGGCGAAACAGGACGCGTACTGGAGCGGTTGCGAGCCCTGTCACCCAGCCTGCGTGACACGATCCTCCACCACTTCGACCTGGTGCTCACCGGAGGGCTGAAGGACAGCCTGTGGGCCGAGCGCCGCGAGCGGGCCGAGGCGGCTCGCTTCGGCAACGACCGGGTCCAACGGGTCTGGGCCTATTTCGAACCCGACCCCATCGGGCCACGGGCCCTGCCGCCCCGTCCGAGCACCGCTGCTGCCGCCCAGACGGCCCTCCCGGTCCGAGCTGGCCTGTTCGTCGTCGCCACCGCATTCCTCTGCGTCTTGGCCCTCGTCGCAGACCCGGCTGCGGCAGCCATCGACGTACTGGTGGCGCTCGGTGCGGGCCTGACGGCGGCTCACTTCGGCCGCCGATGGTGGTTCCAAGAACATCGGCTGAAGACCAAGAATCGTGTGTTCCAGATCCCGCACCCGCGCGATCCCGCCTCTGCCGGGGACGGGTTCACCAACCACGTCCGTCATTCGTTCGACCACTACTTCAGCACCCGCGTGCCCCACGGACTCGCCCCGCACGAATGGCTCGGTCATACCGTCCACATCCGCAACAGCCTCGTCGCCGAGATCGCGGTTCTCTACCGCGAAAGCCGAATCAGCGTGGACCGGGTCAACTGGCTGATCCGCTATCTCGCCGAGGATGCCCGGGACCGCCACAGCAAGGGTACTCTGTTCGATCATCACCACCAGAACCAGACGTCGGCGGGGGCGAAGGCGCTGTGCGTGGTCGCCCTCGGCGCTCTCGGCCTCACGACTCTGGCCCTGCTCGGAACAGTGGCCTCAGGTGCCGGCGCGTCGCAGCTGCTGCTGGCCGTCCTGGCCGTAGGCGGCGCGGTTTGGTCCGGACGCGCGGCTGGGTCCTCGTGGCTGGAGGCCCGGGGTGAGGACCATCGAGTGGCCGAGGAAACCAAGGAATACCAGGAGCAGCTGGCCGCGCGGCAAGCCGCGTACCAGAACTGGAAGTCGTTCCTGGACGTCACGCGACCCAGCGAGCTGGAAATGGAGACCTGGCTCGCCTGCGACAAGACGCTGTTCGTCGACGAAGCACTCCGCCACTACCAGCTCACCTGGCGCGATGTGATCACCCACACCATCCTGGTGACACCCGCGCGCCCCTACAAGCGAGGGCGTGTGAAGGGCGGTCCTTGGCGGTACTCGCGCTACAGCTTCCGTCTTTTCCTGTTCACACAGGATGGCGTTCGTGAAGTCAGCTCGGAATTCGATTTCACCGATGCAAAACGCGGGAACCGGCAGCGAAGCAATTACCGGTTCGACTCGTTGTCCTCCGTGCAGGTCACGGAACGCAGCGAGGTCGGCTATGACCTGGAGCTCTTCCTCACCAACGGACCGGCCAGGAACATTCGCGTTAAAGACGCCGACACCCATCAACTTGCGCCGGACGAGAACGCCGAGGAAATCGCCGAAATCAACCTCGATTCGGCTGGTTTCATCCACACCTTCCGCCTTCTGGAGGGAATCGCGGCGGACGGAAAGGTTTGGATCGAACGAAACAACCCCAAAAACGTGCCGTCCTTCCATGCTGTCGGCTGAGTCTTCCGGGCCTCCGGAGCGGGCAGGGTCCGGAGCGCCGGATCCCTGCCCGCCCACTCATCAGCCCAGCCGGGACCCGAGCTTAGGAATGGCCATGGCCGCCACAGAAGACGTCACCGAGAGCAGACTGCTGCTGGCCGAGTACGACCGCATCAAGGAGGAGCAGAAAACCCGGATAGGATTCCGTGACAACCTGCTCTACTTCACGCTCGCCGCGTCGACCGCGGTCCTGGCGATCACCGTCCAGAGCAGGCAGGCTCAACTGCTGCTCGTCGTCCCGGTGATCTGCCTGGTCCTGGGCTGGACCTACCTGGTCAACGACGAGAAGATCTCAGCGGTCGGCTGCTACATCCGCGACCAGCTGGGACCGCGGCTGGCCGAGCTCAGCGGAGCCCACGGCGCAGTGTTCGGCTGGGAGATCTACCACCGCGACGATGCGAGCCGCAGCACCCGCAAGCGATTACAGACCGCTGTGGATCTGTTCACGTACTTGGCCTTGCCGATGATCTCCGTGGCCGCATTCTGGTGCTCTCCCGCCGTCGGGCCTTCACTCGTGATCGTCTCCCTCGCGCAGACACTTGCCCTGGCTGTCCTGGGCTGCCAGTTCCTGCGCTATGCGGAGAGGTAGTGCTGCTCTGCGGCCCCGCTTCACGTTCGATTCGCCGTCCCGACCGGCACGGCCGAGTAACCGCCTCTGCGGCGCTGGGCTGCCCGCCGTGTAGCTCGGACCGTGCACCGGCTGCCGCCAGCTGAGGCGGCGCAATTACGTACGCCGAGGGGCCACACCGCGAACGGTGGGCCCTTCGGCATCGTGCCCGGTGAGGCGCTGGTGGAGGATAAGACGGGTCAATACACCTAGCGCCTACAGGTTCCCGTTTTGGATGCTCGCGAACGTCGCCGCCCGCTCCGCCATCCCCGACTTCCATGGAGTCGGGTCCACTTCGGCGATCTCCCGCCACAGTGCCGCCGTGGCCGAGCTGAACGCCGCGAGTGCCTCGACCTTTGCCTCCCGCCAGGACGGAAACCGACTAGCGAAGGCGAGCGCCTCCTCCACGGAATGCCCGGCGTCCATGAGCTGGAGGAGAAGGGCGCCGGGGTCGATCCAGGCCGCCCCTCGGGTCGGCCAGGCCCAGTCGATGAGTCGCGCACGGTCACCGGTGACCAGAACGTTGTCCGGGGCGAAATCGGTGTGCAGGAGAGCGCTGCCCTCGAAATAGTGCAGGGAACCCGGCGGTGCGTAGTCCGCCCACCGGTCGACAGCGTCCTTGAGACCGATGCCTGGGGGCGCTGTGACGTCCTGCAGCTCGACAAGCGCGGCTTCCACGAGCGGCAGGTCGGGCGAGCCTGGTGTGTAGTCGGCGTGGCGGCCGTCGATCACCTCGTAGCCAAGCAGGCTCCAGCCGCCGAACTCCAGGTGCCAGTACAGACGCGGACAAGATGCCGGCAGGTACGGGGCGACGGCTGCCTCGCGGCGTTGGGCAGCGACCTGGGGATGGTCGGACGGGATGCCCTTCACGAAGACCCTGCCGCTGTTCGTCTCCAGGACGGAGGCGATGCCGGAGTTCATGCCGCCCTGCGTAGTCAGCGACCTGTGCACGGCACCGATCTTGTCGGCGACGGCGTGGCGGACGTCGGCGGGAAGCTGCTCGTAGGCGATGCGGGACATGGACACGCGCGGTTCCTCAGGGTGCTCGGATATGGGGAGTAGCGCCCCGGCCAGGGTACGGCCGGGGCGCTACTGAGGGGATGGAACGAGAGGGTGGCACGGGCGCCACCCGTGGTGGATCTAGTACGGCTGGTCGTCACCGGCCGAGCAGCTGCACTCGGCGCCCTCGGCAGCCTCGTCCAGGTCGGCGATGATTTCGAACTCGTCGTCCTTGATCGACACGGCGGTCAGTGGCATCGGAGGGGCACTGGTCGGGGTTTCCATCGGACGTCGGCCGAGGGTGAGCATGACCGGTTCGCGGGGCGGGGTCAGGATTGCGGTGGACGGAGTCATGATCCGTAACCTCCATGCTGGCAGTAGAGCTCTCGTCGGTCCCCCGCCTCCTGGTAGAGCCTGGCCAGCGGCCGACACGTGCGGCACGTGCCGACCTTCGTGCAGCCGGAGCATCCACCGGTGCGGAGCTGTAGGGACTCGGCGACCGCGCCGAGTCGGGGGAGGGCTTCGACGCCCTCGGTGATGAGGTTCACGCTCGGGTCACGGCCGACCTTGCAGATCGACGCGATGCCGTGCGGGTTGACGTGGAAGAACGTGTGGCCGGCGTTGCAGCCAGTGAAGACGCTGCGGGCCTTGAGATGCCCCAGTGCCTGCGTCGCCAGGGGGTTCGCCTCGCCGTCGATCGTGGGCGACATGTTCGTGAAGACCTGGTGCGGGAAGCCGTACGACTTCGCGAGGCGCACCATCGCGTCTGTCTCGTGCGAGTTGCCGTCCGAGACGATCACGTTCAGGCGGACCGGCAGCCTGTCCTCGCGAGCGGCGTCCAGGCCCATCAGGAACCGGCCGAACGCCCCGCGGTTCCGTGTCACCTTGTCGTACGTCTCGGCTGTGGCTCCGTAGACGCTCAGGGTCAGTCGGTACGGCCGGTGGCGGGCGAACAGGTCCCGGATCGGCTGCTTCCGCAGCGAGGAGCCGTTGGACGAGACCTGGACCATCATCCCGAGCTGGTGGGCGTACTCGTATGCCGCGCCGAACTCGCGGTCGATCAGCGCCTCACCGCCTGTGATCTGCAACCACAGGACACCGGCGTCCCTCAGCGTCTGGAGCAGCGCCTGCTTACCCGCCCAGTCCAGGCTCTCGAACCGCTTCTCCCCGAGGTAGCAGAACTCGCAGTCGTAGTCACAGCCGAGGTTGATCTCCCACGACGCCTTGCCGTACCCGTACCGGGACCGCTCGCGGACGAGGACGACGTCGCCGACTGGCGACGAGGGCAGTTCGGTCCCCCACGCCTCCCTCGCCGAGTCGGCCAGCCACTCCGGGACGGATCGTCCTTCCGCCCCCGCAGCCCGCAGCTCCTCATAGCGGACCTCCGGGATGCGCACGCCGGCCGCCAGGCCGGGCTGGACAAGGAGGTACTGGGCGAGAAACGGGCTGGCCACGAGCCGCGGAGCTGTTTTGGTCCCCAGCTCCTCGGCGCTGCTGTTTGTCTCGGTCATGGAACCTCCACGGGTTGGGTATGAGCGTTCGGTCGGTCCTGGTCGTGGGCGGCGATCAGGTTGGCCGCCAGCAACCGGTGGATCCCCTGGCCAAGCGGGGTCAGGGTGTGATCCGTGCATGTCGAGGCGGTCACGCCGATCGCGAAGCCGTACGAGGCGGACACGAGCACGATCAGCAGTGGTCCGGCATAGCGGGCAGGCTGCGCGACCGTGGCGGCGAGACGGCCGTTTACGGTTTCCACCAGGCCCTCCACGGGCGGGTGATGATCTCCCGGTACGTATGGTGCGAGGGATTGCGGCCACCGTGCGTGAACACCCAGCTCTGCGGTTCGGCGAAGTCGGTGCCGGACGGCGAGGTCTCGCCACAGACCGCGCACTGCATCGCGTACGTGGTGGGCTCTGCGTCGGGTTCCCGGTCGGGCTGGAGGGTCCACTCCTGGTGGCGCATGATCGTGCGGCTGGTCATCGAACCGCCTCCAGGGCTGTGGCGACGTAGGGGTGCTGGAGAGCAGCGCGGAGGGCCTCCGCGTCGGTGAGGGTGTCGTCGTCAGGCAGCTCGCACCACCCGCCGAACCAGTCGTCGAGCAGCTCCAGGCCGGGTGCGACGAGCCAGGAGTTGGTGGAGAGGTGCCGTACCGGCAGATCGTCCCAGCTGGTGGCGGTGCCGGTCGGGACGGCGTAGTAGAGACGCCCGTTGGGCCTGTCGTAGAGCACGGGGCCGACGGAAGTACCGATGCAGCGCAGGTAGGCCAGGGCCAGGAGGCCGATCTCGGCGGAGGTGCGCACGACGTCCCAGCCGTCGCCGACCTTCAGCAGCCGCAGCCCCGGCACGTCGTTCACCATGGGAGCCCTTCGCAACGCGTCACGCACGGACATCACGCATCCCCCAGCGGCCGGAAGCTGTGGCTCGCGCCGAGCGAAGAGGTGGATTCCGTGGTCGGCGTGAGGTGGCGGACCACGATCAGACGAGCGCCTGCTGCTGTTATCTGCCGCTTGCGCTCGGTGCCGAGGCCCTTCGGGCCGAGGTGGCTGAGAGCCGGAACCACGGCACCGTAGGCATCGGGGAGTTCGAGCGCGTCGAGCAGACCGACGAAGGCGGGGGAGCGGATGATCACCGTGGAGTCGCGTTCGGTGAAGACGCCGCACAGGGCCAGTTCGTGCCGGTCGCAGTACTCGGTGAGGCAGTCGACGAGCGCCGCGTGGCGGGGCAGCCCGCCGGTGACGTGGCGTAGGTAGCCGAAGACCTGGGGGAAGGCGACGCGGCGGCGTTCGGTGATGAGGTCGTCGTCCATGCCCACAGCGTCGGCCGTCGTGAACGGCCTCGAAATGACCTGCTGTTGTACTTCCGTTGCACTTCCCACCCCACGTCGTCACCGACAGTGCTTCCATACGTGACGGAGGGAGGTCATCCGTGGTCAGCGTGCAGCAGTGGACAGGTCGGGAGGCGAGCGCCCTGCGCGCCGCGCTGCGCATGAGCACGCGCACCTTCGCCGAGCACCTCGGTGTCGCCCTGCGCACGGTCGCGAAGTGGGAGAGCCTCGGCGCGGAGACGCAGCCCCGACCGGACACCCAGGCCATCCTCGACACCGCACTCGCACGGGCGGATTCCGCCGCCCAAGCCCGCTTCGAGGCAGTGCTGTTCCCTGAGCGGAAGAGCGCGCGGCCGGCGGACTACGAGACCTGGACCGAGGACATCGAGCGGGCTGTTGTCTGCATCAGCCGCCAGGACTTCCCGTTCGCCTCAACCCTGTTGAACCGCTGGTTGGGCAGCCGTGCACCTCATCAGCTGGACGACAAGGGCCTCTATTTGTACGGCCGTTCCCTCGTGCTCCTTGGCGACCTCCAGCGCGATCAGGGTGCGATCCTCGGCCCACTCTCAGCCCGGCACTCCTACTTGACCGCTCGCGGTATGTTCACCGAGCTCGACATCCCGCGCCGGGTGGCTCAGATCGAGCTGTCCCTGGCCGTCGTCCAGGAGATGTCGGGCCAGTTGGAATCCTCCGCTCGCCACTACGAACTCCTCGCCGAGGACCAGCGCCTGAGCCCGCGTGACCGTGCCAGGGCGCGGCTGTGGGTGGGTACGGCGCTGAGCAAGGAGGGCGACAACGCGTACGCCACCAACGCGATGACGGCCGCCACTCGTGCCTTCGAGGACCTGGGCGAGCCGGAGGACTGGTCGGTCGCCCACCAGAAGCTGGCCCTGGCCCATCGCGGTGCCGGTGACCTGAAGCAGGCACTGCACTACATCGACATCGCGCGCACCACCGGCACGGTCGACTCCCCGATGCAGCGGGTGAGGCTGGACACCGCGTACGGGCACATCCTTCTGTCGGATGCGGCGACCCGGAATGATGGGCTGTCCGTCCTCGATCAGGCGGCACAGGTGGCCCGGCAGTACGGGCTGAGCCACCAGCTGCGCAGTATCGAGGGCATCCGAAAGGACCAGCAGGGATGAGCCAGGGAGTGCCAGTGCCGCAGCACGAGCAGCGCCAGATCACCGACGAGCAGTTCCACGACGCGACGCTGATCTGGAATTACCACCAGATGGGCCACGAGCAGCGGCCCTGCTCGGCGGCGATCGGCCTGGGCAGCCACGACCTTGGGGTCGCGACTACTGCGGTCGACCTTTATCGCGCTGGCCTTTTCCCGGTCGTGGTCTTCAGCGGCGGCAACAGCCCCACCACCCGCGCTCGCTTCCCGCGCGGCGAGGCAGTGCACTACCGCGAGCACGCGCTGAGCCTGGGGGTGCCGGACGAGGCGATCATTGTGGAGTCGAAGGCCGCAAACACTGGCCAGAACATCACCTTCTCCCGCGAACTGCTGTCCGAGGCCGGGGTGGAAGTGCAGTCGCTGCTGCTGATCTCCAAGCCGTACATGGAGCGCCGCTCGTATGCGACCTGCCGCAAGCTGTGGCCCGAGGCTGAGGTCGTGTGCGCCTCCGAGCCGCTGGAGTTGGACGACTACATCAAGTCGATCGGCGACGAGAAGCTTGTCGTCGACATGCTCGTCGGCGACCTGCAACGGGTGATCGAGTACCCGAAGCCCGGCTTCGCCGTCGAGCAGGACGTACCGGGGGATGTATATGACGCCTACGAGCGCCTCCTGGGCGCCGGCTTCGACAGCCGCCTCATCAGCACCTGATCCGCCTGGCGCCCAATCGCCGGGCGGGGTGTGCGCGATCCACCAGCCGAACCTGTTCCCACGGCTGGCCAAGCTGTACGCGGCCGACGGTGGATCGTCCTCGACGACGTGCAGTTCGCGCGCCGCGACTATCAGCACCGTGCCCGGCTCGCCGCCATGGACAATCCTGCTTGGCAGCACTGGCTCACCTTCCCACTCACCTTCCTCATGGACGTCCGACACTGATCAGCGAGGCCCGGCTGGCGGAGCCTCGTCGCTCACGGCGCACGGTCGAGCTGCTGGTCCGGCAGTACTACGGGCGCAGCCGCCACTGGTCAGCCATACGGGAAGCTCTGGACCCCGTCCTCGCCGAGTTCGCCACCACCGACCGTGTGGCGGACATTGCCAGGATGTCGACGCTCGCCCTGCTGACCATGCTCGGCTGGCACGGCGAAGCGCTGAGCAGTGGTGCCATACCGACGCGCCGAAGCCGAAGCGAGCGGCTTGCCGACCTTGCCGCTGCGACCTACAGCACGTACTACCTGTGCGGCACCGGCGGTATGCGCTATCTCGACCCGTTCGCGGTTCGTGGCGTCGACGTGTTGTTCTTCCACACCCCTGTGGACACAGCTGATCCGGTCTGGCACTGGGCGCGCCGGGTCAGCAGTCTGTGGGCCCTGAGCGGGAGGGGCCCGGCTGGCCTCGCGCTGGAGCTGACGGCCCGACAGCACAGGGTGCCCTGATCGCTTGACGGGGCCCTCCCGGCATACGACAAGGGCGGGACCCTAAAGCCCCGCCCGAAACCACCGAAACCCCAGCTCAGGGCCACACAAGGCAATACGGCTGATGCCCCGCCTCATGCAGCCGATGGCTGAAGTCCTGCCACTCGTGCAGCAGCTGGTACACGTTGAACGCGTCCCTCGGGCCGCCTCGGTCCGGGACCGTCGACCAGATGAAGGCTGCCGCGCCCACCGCTTCCTCGCCGATGCCGCGCAGGGGGTCGACGACCGTCATGGGGAGCTTGACCACCGCGTAGTCCGGGTGCAGGACGACCAGCTCCAGGGGTGGCACCTTGTGCAGAGGTACGCCTTCGATGCCCGTCAGCACCATCGCGGCCATGGTCTCCGGCTTGATCTTCGTGAACATGCCGTTCATGCCGAGCTCGTCGCCGCCGAGTTCCTCGGGTCGCATCGAGATCGGGACGCGGGCCGCGGTCGCGCCGTCCGGTGCGCCGAAGTATTTGTACGTCACCCCCACCCGACCACCATTCCTGCTCCCGGTCTGCAGCCGGTCGATCCTGCGATCGATCCGCTGGCCCCTCTGGTCCCACTGATCAATACGTCGGTCGCGCCGCTCGGACTCACTCGGTGCGCCGCCCTGTTCCTGACGTGCTGCCTCAGCCGCTTCCTCCGCGTCGCGCCGGTGCCTTCCCCGCCGGGCACGTCGAGGACCCAGGTCATCAGTCCCCTCGCCCAGTCCGCCACCGCGATGCATATCTCCACCCGACTGCTTTTCTAGGACGCGTGGCCCCCGCCGCGCAACCCGATCATCGTGTCAGTGACCTCCCCCACGGCCGCCCGCCGAAACGTGCGTCGAAACATCAGTCCGCAGGATCTTTACAGCCTCCGGCCGGCTACGTACCGGATGAGCTGGGTGTATCGGGTCACAGTCTCGCAGATGCCTCGGGTACCGTGCGGGCACCGCCGTCCTCCGCTGTGAGAAGACCACCGTCCTCCGCCTACCCTGAGGAGGTCACCCAGCAACCGGAGTCCGAGAAGCCGGAGAAGCCGCACGTCATGAGCGCCCAGAGCGAAACGCCCTATCCCTACGACGCGCCCGTCTCACAGGCGCTCTTCGACCGCGCCTCCGCGGTCACGCCCGGCGGCGTGAACTCCCCGGTGCGCGCCTTCCGTGCCGTCGGCGGCACCCCCCGCTTCATGGTCTCCGGCAAGGGGGCCTACCTCACCGACGCCGACGGCCGCGAGTACGTCGACCTCGTCTGCTCCTGGGGACCGATGATCCTCGGGCACTCCCACCCCGAGGTCATCGCCGCCGTCCAGGACGCCGTCTCCCGCGGTACCTCCTTCGGTACGCCCGGTGAGGGCGAGGTCGCCCTCGCGGAGGAGATGGTCGCCCGGATCGATCCCCTGGAGCAGGTGCGGCTCGTCAGCAGCGGCACCGAGGCCACCATGAGCGCCATCCGGCTGGCCCGCGGGTTCACCCGGCGTACCAAGGTGATCAAGTTCGCCGGGTGTTATCACGGGCATGTCGACTCGCTGCTCGCCGCGGCCGGGTCAGGGGTGGCGACCTTCGCGCTGCCCGACACCCCCGGGGTCACCGGTGCCCAGGCCGGGGACACGATCGTGCTGCCGTACAACGACCTCGAAGCCGTGCAGGAGGCCTTCCACCGGCACCCCGGGGAGATCGCCTGTGTGATCACCGAGGCCTCGCCGGGCAACATGGGCGTCGTGCCGCCCGAGCCCGGGTTCAACCAGGGGGTCAGGGACACCTGCTCCCGCAACGGCGCCCTCTATATCTCCGACGAGGTCATGACCGGGTTCCGGACCAGCCGCAGCGGGTGGTTCGGAATCGACGGGGTCGCGCCCGACCTCATGACGTTCGGGAAGGTGATGGGCGGCGGGTTCCCGGCCGCCGCGTTCGGCGGGCGTGCCGACGTCATGGCCCACCTCGCCCCCGCCGGGCCCGTCTACCAGGCCGGCACCCTCTCCGGGAACCCCGTCGCCACCGCCGCCGGGCTGGCCCAGCTGCGGCTGCTCGACGACGCCGCGTACGACAGGATCAACGGTGTCTCCACGCAGATCCAGGCGCTGATCGCCGAGGCGCTCGGCAAGGAGGGCGTCGCGCACCAGCTGCAGACCGCCTCCAACATGTTCTCCGTCTTCTTCACCAACCGGCCGGTGCGGAACTACGAGGACGCCAAGCGCCAGGAGTCGTTCCGGTTCACGGCCTTCTTCCACTCCCTCCTCTCCAACGGCGTCTACCTGCCGCCGTCGTCCTTCGAGTCCTGGTTCGTCTCCACGGCCCACGACGAGCGGGCCATCCAGAAGATCGCCGACGCCCTCCCGGCGGCGGCCCGAGCGGCCGCGGAGGCCACGGCAGAATGAGCGAGCAGCAGGACATCACCGTCGTCCATGTGATGCGGCACGGCGAGGTCGCCAACCCCGACGGGGTGCTGTACGGCAGACTCCCCGGCTACCACCTCTCCGAGCTCGGCCGGCAGATGGCCGACCGGGTCGCCGAGCACCTCTCCTCGCGGGACGTGACATACGTCGCCGCCTCCCCGCTGGAGCGGGCGCAGGAGACCGCCACCCCGATCGCCAAGGCGCACGGGCTCGACCTCGCCACCGACGAGCGGCTCATCGAGGCGGAGAACATCTTCCAGGGCAAGACCTTCGGCGTCGGCGACGGGGCGCTGAAGAAGCCCGCCAACTGGAAGTACCTCGTCAACCCGTTCCGGCCGTCCTGGGGCGAGCCGTACGTCGACCAGGTCGTCCGGATGCGAGGCGCGCTGGACGCGGCCAAGGACCAGGCGCGCGGTCATGAGGCCGTGCTGGTCAGCCACCAGCTGCCGATCTGGATCCTGCGGTCGTACGTCGAGAAGCGCCGGCTCTGGCACGACCCGCGCAAGCGGCAGTGCACGCTCGCGTCCCTGACGACTTTCACATATGTGGGGGACAGGATCGTCTCCGTCGGCTACAGCGAGCCGGCCATCGACCTCGTCCCGGCCCACCTCCGCGCCGGCGCCAAGCCGGTGAAGGGGAAGGACAAGGCCTTCGGGGCGTAGCGCCCGGGGGTGTACGGCTCAGGGGCGTAAGGCTCCCATGACGTGCGGCACTTGACCGTACCTTCGTCACATTCGACGGTAAATCAGCGAAGAAGTGAAGGAACCCGCTCGTTCGTCACGCCCTCTGACTGGGTGACCACCAGAGGACGTGACGAACGAATCGGGGATCCATGCGGACCTTCACCCGAAGGGGAATACTCGGCGTCGGCGCGGGCGCCGCGGCGGGCCTCGGTCTCGCCGGCTGCGGCACTCACACACCGTCGGACGGGACGACCCATGCCGGCGGTTCCAGCAAGGAGCCCTCCGGCAAGCCCACGCCCACCGCCCACCCCCTCGGCGACGGCTCCACCTCGAACACCGGCAAGCAGCCCCACCAGCCCGGCGCCCCCGAGCCGCTGGAGCCGGGCCAGACCCCGCCGCAGTTCGTGATCTTCTCCTGGGACGGCGCCGGCGAGGTCGGCAACGGCCTCTTCCCGCGCTTCCTCGACCTCGCCAAGGAGCACGGCGCGTCGATGACCTTCTTCCTCTCGGGCCTCTATCTCCTCCCCGAGTCGAAGAAGCGGCTCTACAACCCGCCGAACAACCCGGTCGGCGCGTCCGACATCGGCTACCTCACCGACGAGCACATCAAGGCGACGCTCACCAACGTCCGCCGCGCCTGGCTCGAAGGGCACGAGATAGGCACCCACTTCAACGGCCACTTCTGCGGCGGCTACGGCACGGTCGGCCACTGGACGCCCAAGCAGTGGCGCAGCGAGATAGACCAGGCCAAGGCGTTCGTGAAGGAGTGGCGGACCAACAGCGGCTGGACCGACCTGCCGTCCCTCCCCTTCGACTACGACAAGGAACTGGTCGGCGGCCGCACCCCCTGCCTCCTCGGCCAGAACAACCTGCTGCCCACCGCCCGCGAGCTCGGCTGGCGCTACGACGCCTCCTCGCCGGGCGGCCGCCAGACCTGGCCGGACAAGAAGCTGGGCATCTGGGACCTGCCCCTCCAGCAGATACCGTTCCCCGGCCACTCCTTCGAGGTCCTGTCCATGGACTACAACATGCTCGCCAACCAGTCGGTCAACTCGACGAACGCCCCGGCCTACAACTACCCGGGCTGGCGTCGGCAGTCGGCACAGTCGTACATAGCCGGATTCCAGCGTGCATACACGACGAACCGGGCGCCGTTCTTCATAGGCAACCACTTCGAGCACTGGAACGGCGGTATCTACATGGACTCCGTCGAGGAGGCCTTCAGGCACATCGCCCACGAGAAGGAGAAGGGCGCCGACGTACGCATGGTCTCCTTCCGCCAGTTCGTGGACTGGATGGACGTACAGAAGCCCGAGGTGCTTGCGAAGCTCCGCACGCTGGACGTGGGACAGCAGCCGGCCGGCGGCTGGAAGACGTTCCTCAGGCAGGGGGCCGCGGCCTGAAAAGGGACGTCTCCCGGACCAAGGGGGGTGCGCAAGATCCTCAGAACGGGCATGCGAAACTTTTCACATGAGTACCCGTAGCCGCGCCGTCCTGCTCGGTGCCGTGGCCGCCGCGGCGGCCCTGACCCTGTCCGCGTGCGGCAACGGCGGCACCTCCGGCGGAGGCGGCAACACCAACTTCGTCACCGGCAAGGACGGCATCGACACGGTCGCCAAGGGCCACCGCGCGGCGGCCCCCGACCTGTCGGGCAAGACGATCGACGGCAGGACGCTGGACGTCGCGGACTACAAGGGCAAGGTCGTCGTACTCAACGTGTGGGGCTCCTGGTGCAGCCCGTGCCGCGCCGAGGCGCCCTACTTCGCCTCCGTCTCCAAGGAGTACGCGAGCAAGGGCGTCCAGTTCGTCGGCATCAACACCCGCGACACCAGCACCGGTTCCGCGGTCGCCTTCGAGAAGCAGAACGGCATCGGCTACCCGAGCCTGTACGACCCGACGGGCAAGCTGATGCTGCGCTTCAAGAAGGGCACGCTCAACCCGCAGGCCATCCCCTCCACCCTGGTCCTCGACCGGCAGGGCAAGATCGCGGCGCGCTCGCTGGCGGCGCTCAGCGAGGAGAACCTGCTGAAGATGATCAAGCCCGTCGTCGCGGAGAAGTGACGTGACCGACACCCTGATGCTCGCCGCCGCGACGGGCACCAACGGCACGGTCATGAACGGCGCCCTGCTGATCGCCCTGCCGATCGCGCTGCTCGGCGGACTGGTCTCCTTCTTCTCGCCGTGCGTTCTGCCCCTTGTGCCCGGATATCTGTCCTACGTCACCGGGGTGGCCGGCACCGACCTGGCCGACGCCAGACGCGGTCGGATGGTGGTCGGCGCCTCCCTCTTCGTGCTCGGTTTCACCGTCGTGTTCGCGTCGAGCGGGGCCCTGTTCGGTTACTTCGGTCAGACGCTTCAGGAGCGCTCCGGCACCCTCAGCAAGGTGCTCGGTGTGCTCATGATCGTCATGGGTGTTTTCTTCATGGGGCTGATGCCCTGGATTACCCAGCGGGAGTTCCGCTTCCAAAAGCGGCCGGTGTCCGGACTGATAGGGGCTCCGCTGCTCGGCGCGCTGTTCGGGATCGGCTGGACCCCGTGCGTCGGCCCGACCCTGTCGTCCGTGCTCGTCCTCTCCTCCCAGCAGTCGAGTGCCGGCCGCGGTGCGATACTGACCGTCGCCTACTGCCTCGGCCTCGGCGTGCCCTTCGTGCTCGCCGCGGTCGCCTTCCGGAAGGCGCTCGGCGCCTTCGGCTGGGTCAAGCGCCACTATGTGTGGGTGACGCGGATCGGCGGCACGATGATGATCGTGACCGGTCTGCTGCTGCTGACCGGCGAGTGGGATCGTCTCGTACAGGATCTCCAGTCCTGGACCGCCGGCTTCACTGTAGGGATCTGACCGATGAGCACGACTTCCAGGAACGCCTCCGACGATCAGGATCTCGGCGCGGCCGGCTCCCAGCTCTCCACCGCGCCCTCCCAGGACGAGCCGCCGATCGTCCCAGGCATCGGGGTCATCGGCTGGGCCCGCTGGTTCTGGCGGCAGCTGACCTCCATGCGGGTCGCGCTGCTGCTGCTCCTGCTGCTGTCGCTGGGCGCGATCCCCGGCTCGCTGATCCCGCAGAGCGGCGCCGACATCAACAAGGTCGCCGACTTCCGCAAGGCCCACAAGACGCTGTCGCCGGTCTACGACAAGCTCGGCCTGTTCCACGTCTACAGCTCGGTGTGGTTCTCGGCGATCTACATCCTGCTGTTCGTCTCCCTCGTCGGCTGCATCATCCCGCGCGCCTGGCAGTTCGTGGGCCAGCTGCGCGGCCGTCCGCCGGGCGCGCCCAGGCGGCTGGACCGGCTGCCGGCGTACACGACCTGGCGGACCGAGGCGAAGCCCGAGGAGGTCCGTGAGGCGGCGCTGAAGCTGCTGAAGAGGCGGCGCTTCCGCGCCCACCTCGTCGGGGAAGCGGTCGCCGCGGAGAAGGGCTATGTCCGCGAGTTCGGCAACCTCGCCTTCCACATCGCGCTGATCGTGCTGCTGATCTCCTTCGCCTCCGGCCAGATGTACAAGTCGGACGGCACCAAGCTGGTCGTCGAGGGCGACGGGTTCGCCAACTCGATCCTCCAGTACGACGACTTCAAGTCCGGCTCCCTGTTCAGCACCGACGACCTGGTGCCGTTCAGCTTCGACCTGAAGAACTTCCACGCCGCCTACCAGACCAGCGGCCCCAGCAAGGGCACCGCGACTTCTTTCGCGGCGGACATCACCTACAACGAGGGCGCGTACGGCAAGACGAAGAAGACCACCATCAAGGTCAACGAGCCGCTGCACATCAGCGACTCAAAGGTCTACCTCGTCAGCCACGGCTACGCCCCGGTCATCACGGTCCGCGACGGCAAGGGCAACGTCGTCTACCACGACGCCGTCCCGCTGCTCCCGCTCGACGCCAACGTCACCTCCCAGGGCGTGGTCAAGGTGATGGACGGCTACAAGAACGCCAAGGGCGTCGGCGAGCAGCTCGGCATCCAGGCGTTCTTCCTGCCGACCTACGGCGGCGGCTCCTCCGTCGTATCCACCTTCCCGGCGCTGAACAACCCGGTACTGAACCTGGCGCCGTTCCACGGTGATCTCGGCGTCAACTCGGGCATCCCGCAGAGCGTGTACCAGCTCGACAAGACCCACATGACGGAGTTCAAGAACTCCGGCGGGCAGCAGCTGCGCGACAACCTCAGGCCCGGGCAGACCATGCAGCTGCCGAACGGCGCCGGTTCCGTGACGTTCGAGAAGGACGTCAAGGAATGGGCCGGCTTCGAGATCGTCCAGGAGCCCGGCAGCGGCTGGGCCCTGGGCGGTGCCCTCACCGCGATCTTCGGCCTCGCCGCCTCGCTGTTCATCCAGCGCCGCCGCGTCTGGGTACGGGCCGTGCCGGGACCCGACGGCGTCACCGTCGTCGAGATGGCCGGCCTCGGCCGCAGCGAGTCGGCGAAGGTGCCCGAGGAGCTGGGCGACCTCGCGGGAATCATCTACGACCAGGCTCCGGGGGCTCCCGACCCCGACGAAGACGACCGTTCCGCAGAATCCCCCGTACCTGCCGAAGGGGCTGAGAAGCGATGACTTCCGCCGCCGCAACCACGCTCGCCGCCGCGACCAACGAACATCTCGCGAGCATGAGCAACACGCTCATCTACTCCTCGATGGCCGTCTACACGCTGGCCTTCTTCGCCTACATCTTCGAGTGGCTGCTGGGCAGCCGCAGCCGGGTCGCCCGTACGGCCAACGCGCTCACCACCGAGGCCACGGCGAAGAAGGCCCCGGCCGTGACGGTCAAGAAGGCCGGCGGCACCGCCGTACTCGAACGCCCGAAGATCGTCGTCCGCTCCGCGGCGGGCTCCCGTGACGTGCCGGACGGCCCCGGCGCCCACGGCGGCGACGAGCAGGGCGACCTCTACGGCCGGATCGCGATCTCCCTCACGGTCCTCGCCTTCCTCGTGGAGCTCGCGGGCGTGATCACCCGCGCGGCCTCCGTGCAGCGGGCGCCGTGGGGCAACATGTACGAGTTCAACATCACCTTCTCCACGGTCGCCGTTGCCATCTACCTCTCGCTGCTGGCCCTGAAGAAGAACGTCCGCTGGATGGGCCTCTTCCTCATCACCACGGTCCTGCTCGACCTCGGTCTCGCGGTCACCGTCCTCTACACGGCGAGCGAGCCGCTGGTCCCGGCCCTGCACTCGTACTGGCTGTACATCCACGTCTCCACCGCCATCTTCTGCGGCGCGGTCTTCTACGTGGGCGCGGTGGCCACGATCCTCTACCTGTTCAAGGACTCCTACGAGAACAAGCTGGAGACCGGCGGCACCCCCGGCCGTTTCGCCACCTCGGTCCTGGAACGCCTCCCGGCGTCGGCCTCGCTGGACAAGTTCGCGTACCGGGTGAACGCGGCGGTCTTCCCGCTCTGGACCTTCACGATCATCGCGGGCGCGATCTGGGCGGGCAGCGCCTGGGGCCGCTACTGGAACTGGGACCCCAAGGAGACCTGGTCCTTCATCACCTGGGTCGCCTACGCCTGCTACCTGCACGCCCGCGCCACCGCCGGCTGGAAGGGCCGCAAGGCCGCCTACCTGGCGATGCTCGCCTTCGGCTGCTGGCTCTTCAACTACTACGGCGTCAACATCTTCGTCACCGGCAAGCACTCCTACGCCGGCGTGTAAGACCCCCTTGGGGGGAGCGTCCGTGAGGACCCTGGGGTGCGGATCGCCGGGCCCCGGGTCAGTCTGGTGTCATGACCGGTTCCATCGCGCAGGGCACCAGTCAGACCCACGGGAACACGCACATCCTCCACTTCCTGGTACGACTGCCCAGGCCGGCGGACCATGTCTGGCCGAGCCTCTCCACCCAGGAGGGCCTGGCCGCCTGGTTCACCCCGGTCGACGTCCTGCAACCGAGACTGGGCGGCACGGTCACCCTCGGTGACCTGGGCACCGGCAAGGTGACGGCCTGGGATGTCGACCGGGTCGCCGAGTACACGGTGGAGGGCGGCGGCAGAATCCGCTTCCACCTGGAGCGGGACGGGGAGGGCGGCACCGCCCTGCGCTTCACCCACGAGTTCAAGGGCGAGGTGGAGACGGAGCAGGCGTGGCGTGACAGGCTCGAACGCCTGATCGATACCCTGAACTGAGTGGCACCCGCACCCGCCTACGACGGCGGCAGGCACTCCGCCTTGGGCGGCTTTCCCTCCGGCCAGGCGATCGTCACGAACCGCGATCCACCCTCCGGCCGCAGCTCG
Source organism: Streptomyces sp. NPDC111744 (assembly GCF_055634995.1). Classification (NCBI taxonomy): domain Bacteria; kingdom Bacillati; phylum Actinomycetota; class Actinomycetes; order Kitasatosporales; family Streptomycetaceae; genus Streptomyces; species Streptomyces sp. NPDC111744. Next base: position 52,809 of record NZ_JBVKCG010000022.1, on the reverse strand, counting down.
ACGATCGGCACCGCTTTGTCGTACGGATTGCCATGCACATCAAGGCAGATCCACCCACTCGCCCCGTCCACCCGCAGCGATCCCTTCACCTGAGGCCACTGCAACCCCACATCGGCGAGCGTCGGCACCGACCTGCCCTCCGGCACCGCCTCGCGGATCCCGTGCACCGCGAGCCGTGTCGCGTCGTAGGCGATGATCAGCTGCCCGTCCTCCAGGGCCACCGGCCCGATCGGCCCGACCGGTGACTTCTCCGCACTCTTCAGCAGCCGCGTCAGCGTCTCCGTGTCGGCCGCCGAACCCCCCGTCTTCGGGCTGCCCTTCAGCCACGCGTCCGGATGGGCGAGGGCGGTGTACCGGACCGACAGACTGTGCCGGAGCGCGTCCCGGTCCAGGTCCTTCTCGCCGGTGAAGTACGACCCCTCGTCCCCGGTCAGGACCGTGAACTTCCGGTCCTGGCAGCCCCGTCCGCCCAGCGCGTTGATGAACTGCCGCAGCTGTGTGTGCCGGCCGGCGAACAGGATCGTGTCGGTCGACCGTGAGGTGTCGCAGATCAGGTTGGTGATCTGCCGGAAGGTGTTCGCGGTCGTCCCCTCCTTGCTGCGGTCGGCCGGCGGTGTGAACGGCTGGGGCTCGTAGGGCGAGCCCTTGATCAGCGCGGCGAACGACGTCTGGAGGGTCCGTGTGTAGGGGTCGCCGGGCTTGTCGTAGACCAGCAGCGCCCGGCCGGCGCCGACCCTGGCGAAGGAGGCGAGCGCCCGGGCCTCGTCGGTGTTGGTCGGGGACACCCGTGCCAGACCGGGATAAGGGTCCTTGCCGCCCTGCCCGTTGGCGAGGTCGTCGGCGGTGATCGACGAGCCCACCACCGGGATCCCCAGCCGGGTCAGCTCCTTGACGGCCTTCTTGTTGTCGTCGGTGCTCTGCCCGATCCCGGCCACCGCCCGCAGCCGGGCCGTGCCGCCGGTCATGGCAGCAAGCCGGGTGACCGTCTCCTTCCAGTCCTGGCTGGTCGCGCCGGGGTTGGCCAGCACCAGCCGGATCGCCGGGGACTCACCGTTGGCGTCATGGTTGGCCTGGTACTGGGCCAGATAGGCGCCCTGGAGCTCGTGCTGGAGGTCGGCGAGGCTCGCCGCCGCCGTCGCGGTGTACGGCAGCATCACCGCCACCGTCACATAACTGCCGTCCTTCAGGCGGGCGTTCTCGCGGGCGATCGCCTGAACCGTGTCCCTCAGCTGCGGATGCCCGAAGTCGAACGCCGTCGTCGCCACGCCCACGCACTCGTCGCTGCCCTCGGGCCGGGCCACCCCCGGCGCGCAGGACCGGTCGTCGTGGACGGCCGCCCGCACCCCGACGACCAGGCCGGCGATCAGCACCGCCGTGACCAGCAGGGCGAGATAGCGGCGCAGTGGGATCTCCCACACGCCTTCGCGCAACCACGTGCCCACGCCCCGCCGCGCCATCACGCCACCCCGCTCCGCTCGTCGTCGCCCTCGTCGTCGTCCGGGTCGGCCGGGGGCCGCCCGGCCAGCGCGGCCGCGGGCCAGTCCCGGGAGGCCCGCCACAGCAGCGCGTTGCCGGCCGGCCGCAGGTTGGACAGCTGCTCCAGTTCGAAGCGGAGCCGGTCGCCGACCTTCGGGTCGGGCAGCACCAGCGGATCGGTCAGATGCCACACCGCGTGCAGCAACCGCCGTATCCGCAGGTGCAGTACGGGATCCACGCCGTCCGGCACCTGCTGTCCGGCGTCCGTGCGGCCCAGCGCCACCGCCGCCCGCCGGTCGCCGTGCCCGGTGGAGTCGCGGCCCTCCGGGTCATGGGCGTGGAAGTAGGGGGCCGAGGCGACGAACCGCAGGGTGTGCAGCCAGGCGCGGGTGTCCAGGACCGGGAAGGTGTCCCGGAGGTGGTCGACCGCCGACTCGGTGCGGCCCAGGGCCAGTTGGTGGTGGAGCCGGAACCGGTCCTGCCCGTTGGGGCGGTCCTGGGTGTAGTACGCGGCCAGCGTCTCGTGGGCGGTGCGCCAGCCGTCGTGGTCGGCGTCCCGCAGATGCAGGCGGAGCAGCAGCAGGGTCCGTACGAACGGGTCGCCGACGAACTGCCCGGGCACGACCGGCAGCCCCTCGCGGGCCAGCCGGCTCTGCAACGCCCGTACGTCCGCCGGGCCGAAGTCGTCCGGGAGCAGCGCGGCGGCCAGGGCGCACGCCGAGTCGTGGTCGTGGGCGGCGGCGAGGACGGTCAGTTCGTCGAGCCGGTCCTCGGGGACCAGCCGGTCGAGGAGTTCGCGGTAGACCGGGGCGGCCGGCCCGTCCTCCGTGCGGCGCACCTCGGCCGTGAGCAGCTCGCCCAGCGCGTCGGCCCGGTCCGGGTGCTGGGCCGCGGCCTCCGCGAGCACGGCGATGCCCAGCGGATTCCCTCCGGTCAACCGGTGCACGGCGTGCGGGAGTTGGGGTGCGGCCGGGGTGGCGACGAGGTGCAGGGTGTCGTCGGTGGAGAGCGGCGGTAACGCGACCAGCAGCGCCCGCGAGGACGGTACGGCCGCGTCCGGTGCCCACTCGGTGCGCCGGGCGACCTCGGCCAGCTCCCGTCGCACGCCGTTGCGCAGCAGCTCCCGGCCGTCGCCGCGCAGCCCGGCGACGAACGCCACCTGGTCGGCGGCCCCGTCGGCGCGGTCGCGCAGCACGGCGTCCAGCAGGCCGGGTCCCGGCCCGGTCTGCGCGTTGTCGACCAGCACCAGCGGGCGGCCCAGTCGCTGCATCCGGGGCAGCGCGCCCGCGTACGCCTCCGTCAGGTCGGCGAGCAGGGCCCGTACGAGATACCGTTCCGCGTGCTCCCGGGAGGTGCCGCCGGCCCGGAAGTGCCCGGACAGCAGGATCAGCCCGCGCTGTGCGTGCCCGCCCGCGTTGGGATACGTGCGGTACCAGACCGACGCCTTCTGGTGCCGGCGGCTGGCGAAGCCCTCGGCGATCGACTCCAGGGTGGCCTGGATGGCGCCGGAGACCAGCGGCCCGGTGCCGGTCGCGGCGGCGACGACCTTCGCGGTCACCTTCCCGGCCCACCGCCCCGCGAAGCCGCTGATCCAGGAGCCGTTCTCGTTCAGCAGCAGGATCCGCTCGACCTCGCGCCGGATCCGCTCCGAGTCGGCGTCGCCCCAGCCTCCGGCGGCCACCGCGACCAGCCCGGACATGAGACGCGGGAAGGTGATCCGCCCGGCGCCCGTCACCGGTTCCGCGAGCTGCTCGGCGACGACCAGCAGCACCTGTGCGACCGGTGACCAGGACTCGGCGGCCCGCTCCGCGGGCGGGGCCGAGAACTGCGCCTCCGCACAGTCGACGAGCGCGACCGGAGTGTGCCCCTGGTAGGCGTCCCGCAACTCCCCGAGCACCGCGCTCTTGCCGAGCCCCCGTGCCCCGGTCAGCACCACGAACGGCAGCTCGCCGGGGTGTTCGAGGGGATGGGCACGGTGCTGGTACGGGCGTAGCCCGACGATTCTCGGTATGAGCCCGGCCGGCTCGACGTCGAACAGCGCCCCACGCCCGTGCAACCGTCTGTGCAAGGCACCTCCCCCTTAACACCAGTGTAGAAAGGGGGAGTTGCTTCGTACCAGAGCCGGTGATGTCCGTCTGGTTACGAAACCGGCACCGGCAGTGACACCGAGGTGATCACATCGCGCAGCCGTTCGACGTAGAGCCGCAGGTTCTTGTGGGCGACGTCGGTGTCCGGGTAGCGGCTCGCGAACCACAGGCCCTCGTGCAGCCGTTGCACCCAGGCGCAGAGCTGGTCGCCGTACGACACCCGGATCAGGCCGTACGTCTTCAGCTCGGACCAGCGTTCGGAGCCGGGGACGCCCCGGGTGTCGACGTACGAGACGGTCGAGTACAGGTCGGGTGAGGTGGGCCGGAAGTCGGTGCCGAGCAGGTGCAGCACCCGGGCCAGCGGTATCCGGGCGAGCGGCCGGGCCGCCTGCAGTTCGGCACGTACCGCCCGCAGGGCGCCGGGAAGGTCGGCGGCCACCGGGACCTCGATGGGCGCCCCGCCGACGTACCAGCCGACCGACTCCGACCAGCGGGACCTCGCCCGGGTGTGGAACGGCACGACCGTGCGGTACACGGACTGCCCGCCGAGCTCGCCGACGATGAGGCTGGTGGCGGCGAGCAGCCCGACGAGGCTGCCGCCGTGGGGCCGGCAGTACGCCTCGAAGGCGGCGGCCGCGGCCGCGTCGACCAGCGGCTCGCACAGCATCTTCTGCTCGGGTAGTGCGCCGTTGGGCGGCAGGCCGAGGTCGGCGGGGAAGCGCGGCAGCGTGCCGTCGCAGCGCCGGATGAAGTCCCGCCAGCGGGCGACGACGTCATGGCCGTCGTCGATCCGGTCCGCGTCCGCCCGCTCGATCTCGCAGAAGTCGATGTAGCTGGCGGCGGGCCGGCCCACCGCTCCCGCACCGGCCGTGTACAGCTCCTGGATCTCGGCGGGCAGCGCCTGGAGCGAGTAGGCGTCGACGTTGCTGTGATCGAAGGCCAGGTAGACGCTGGTGGAGTCGGACCGCAGGACCGCCGCGTAGATGAGGTTCGGCCAGCGCAGGGCGTCGGCCGTGACGTCGAAGCGCTGCTGGAGATGGCGGACCAGGGCGTCCGCGTCGGTGAAGTCGCCGACCACCTCACGGCGCAGGGACACGGCGCCGGCGTCGAGGGTGAACCGGCGCAGTTCGTTCCCCGAGGGGCCCGCCCAGCGGAAGCCGCTGCGCAGTGTCTCGTGCCGTACGGTCCAGGCGCGCAGCGCCTCCTGGAGGGTGTCGAGGTCGGCCCGGCCCGGGAGGTCGAAGGCGGTACCGATCCAGGTCGGCACGAACAGCCCGTCCTCGCGGACGGATCGGGCGGTGCGGATGTGCGACTCCTGGATGTAGGCCGGGGGCCGGGAGTCCTCCGGCAGCGCCCGTGCCGTCTCGACGGCCGCCGGGCTGAGCGTCCACTCGACGAGCCGTCCGGGCCGGACCTCGCAGCGCTGGATGTCGGTGATGCGCACGCCGTCTCCGATCGCGGTAAGGGGTCCCGGGAGTTCCAGGGCACCTCAGGGGAAGGACCGGCGTCCGGCCGGGACACACCGTGTCCGCGCTTTTCAGCGGATCGGATGGCTCCTCAAACAGGGATGCGATCACTTTCCGGACGGTCACTCGACCGTGATGGAGTCCAGCTTCTCCCGCAGATAGACATGCGAGTCGACCGGCGGGTACGCCACCCGTCCGACCGGCGCCGGTACGGACTCGACGACCGTGCCCGGGGTGCACTCGCCGAAGTAGACCAGGGACATCAGCTCCTCGCCCGGCGCGTCCGTCGGCGGCGGCAGCACCCGGTGCCGCCCCGACCGCCACCGGTCGCCGGTCCAACGCGCCATCAGGTCACCGATGTTGATGGTGAAGGCGGCCGGGTCGTACGGCGCGTCCTCCCAGCCGCCCTCGTCGGTGTACACCTGGAGCCCGCCCCGGCCCGCCTGCCGGTCCAGGACGGTCACCGTCCCGAAGTCGGTGTGCGGCCCGATCCGGAACTGCCCCGGCTCGGGCTCGCCGACGACCTCGGTCCCCGGATACCAGTTGATGTTGAAGCCGTACGTCGGATGGTCCATGTGCCGGGAGAAGAAGTCCCGTTCGAGCCCGAGCGCGTACCCCAGCAGCTCCAGCAGCTCCTTCTCAAGATCGGCCATCCGCTCCAGGTACTCCTCGCAGACCGCCCGCAGCTCCGGCACCTCGGCCGGCCACACGTTGGGCGCGTACCACTCCGCGTTGGTCACCGGGTCCTCGAAGGGCTCGTGGGTCGCGAAGGTCAGCGACTCCTTGAGATCCGGCGGGGTCTCGGTGCCCTCCGAGTAGCCGTTGGCCTCCGCACCGGGCCCGAGCCAGCCGCGCCCGCCGACCTTCGCCGCGTAGGCCGCCTTCACCTCCGCCGGCAGCGCGAAGAAGGCCCGCGCGGCCTCCCGTACCCCGTCCCGCAGACGGTCCTCGACGCCATGCCCGGTGACGAGCAGGAAGCCGGCGGTCCGCAGGGCCGCGTCGACGGTCCGGGCGATCTCCCGCCGGGTGGCCTCGTCGCCGTCGAGCCAGGGCCGCAGATCGATGGTGGGGATACGGGGGCCGGGGCCGGTGCTGGTCGTGTCACTCATCGCCGATGTCCTCGTTCCACAGGGCCGGATGGTTCTTGATGAAGGCGCGCATCACGTCGACGCACTCCGGGTCGTCCAGCAGGACGATCTCCACGCCGTGCTCGGCGAGCCAGTCGTGTCCGCCGTGGAAGGTGGTCGCCTCGCCGATCACGACCCGGGAGATCCCGAACTGGCGGACCAGGCCCGAGCAGTACCAGCACGGCGACAGGGTCGTCACCATGGTGGTGCCCCGGTACGACCGCTGCCGTCCCGCCGCGCGGAAGGCGGCGGTCTCGGCGTGCAGGGAGGGGTCGCCGTCCTGCACCCGCCTGTTGTGCCCGCGTCCGAGCAGGGTGCCGTCGGCGCCGTAGAGCGCGGCGCCGATCGGGATGCCCCCCTCGGCGAGCCCGGCGCGGGCCTCGGCGACGGCGGTGGCGAGCCAGGTCCGTGCTTGCAGCTGATCCATGCCTTCACTCTCCTGTGGCCGAAACACGAGGGCAACGTGCGGAAAGTACCCTCCGGGCAACCCGCGGCCGGACGAAATGTCAGCGCCCGTGCTCGTCCCCTGGAGGTCCCCGTGCCCGCACTCTCCCTCCGCGAAGTCCTGGCCCTCGACCCGGTGCGGGCGGCCGGCCCCGAGCTGCTCGCCGGTGCGGACGCCCTGGACCGGCCGGTCCGTTGGGTGCACTCCAGCGAGGTCTACGAGGGCGCCAGCTTCCTCGACGGCGGCGAGCTGCTGCTCACCAACGGCTTCGGGCTGACCGACGCCGGTGACGAGGTCCGCCGCCGTTACGTCCGTGAGCTGGCCGCGCGCGGTGCCGCCGGGCTCGCGGTGGAGGTCGGCCGTTCGCTGCCGAGCATGCCGCCCGAGGTGACCGACGAGGCCCGCGCCCGTGGCCTGCCCCTGCTGGCCCTGCACCGCGTGGTGCCCTTCGTGCGGATCGCGGAGGCCGCCAACCGGGCGATCGTGGCCCGGGGTCTGGCCGGCCGGCGTACGGTCGTCCGGCCCTGGGGGCCCTGGGAGGAGGACCACGCGGCCGCGCTGCTCGCCGACCTCGCCGACGGGCAGGCCCTCAGCCAGCCCGAGGTGGAGGCACGGGCCGCGCTCGCCGGGTTCCACCCCGGCCCGGGCGCCCGCCTCATCGGCGTCTCGCTGCACGGAACCCGGGGAGTGGGCGCCGTGGACCGGGCGGTACGGGCGCTGGGCGGGGCCGGGGTGCTGCGGGCCGCGTTCCCGGGAGACGTCCTCGCCCTCCTCGCCCTACCGGCCTCGGTCCCGGGTGACCCCGTCCGGGCCGTGCAGCAGGCGTTCCGTACGGCCGCCGAGCCGGGTGCGACGGCCGCCGTGGGCCATGCGGCCGGGGCGGGCGGCGGCTGGCTGCACTGGAGCGAGACGCTGCGTGCGGCGCGTACGACCCTGGAGCTGGCGCTGACCGTGCCGCCCGCGGAACCGGCCCCGGCGGAAGGCCCGTTGGTGACCTCCGCCCGCGCCCTCGCCCTGGAACGCGAGCTGACCCGGGGTGGCATCGCCGCCAACCGTGAACGCCTCACCGCGCTCGTCCAGCACACCCTCGGCCCGCTGCTGGCCTGGGAGGCGGCCCACGCCAGCGACCTGGTCCGCACCCTGGAGACACACCTGCGGCACGGCTGCTCCCCGACCCGCACCGCCGCCCTCCTCCACATCGGACGCCAGTCCCTCTACCAGCGCCTGGAACGCATCGAGACCCTCCTCGGCCTGGAGATCGACGATCCCGACCTGCTGGGGGAGTTGCTGACGGCGGCCTGCGCACACCGGCTGGTGCGGGGGACCGGGGCGGCGGTCGGCGGGCTGCGCACGGTGGCGTGAGCGAACCGGGCGCTCACCCGTTGGTGGCCGTCCCGCGCGGCAGACGGGCGCTTCCGGGTGCGCGGACCGTGGACCGCACGGACGCTGGGAGGCGTGGCCGACGGGATCAGCGGTGAGGGCGATGATCGTATCTCCGTGGCGGAGGCCCATCGGCGGCTCGCCGGGGACCCGTTTCTGGTCCTCTCCGTCGAACTGCCGGATGAGACGGACCCGGCATAGGAGTCGACGGAGGAGCCGGTGGCTCGCCGGCTGGGGCTGGACGACGAGGACCTGGACTGGTTTCGGCAGACCGGACGAGTCCCCGCGGGCCGAATTCCTGGGGGACGTCGCCGGTTTCGTCGTGCCGGTGGTCGTCGACGACCGGATCGCCCATGTGCACGCCCTGGCCGGCGAGCGTTTCCTGGTGGCCGCCCACTGGACGAGTGCTGCACCGCACCCGCATCTGGCGACGGCTGCGGGAGGAGGACTAGGAGGCCTGCGGGCGCCGCCGCAGGGCCGCGTACAGCAGGGCACTCACCGCGAAGCCGACCAGCGGGGTGATGTCGCCGAAGGCGGGGTGGTGCTTCGGCACCCAGCCCACGAAGTCCTCCTGGTTGGAGAAGAGCGGGACGGAGACCACGACGCCGATCAACAGAGCGGCGAGACCAGGCCAGTTGGTGAAGGAGCGGTCGGTCAGCCGACCGGCCAGTTCCGCGTCGGTAGCCGTGCGCGACTGCATCCACCGCTCGACCAGGACCACACCCAGCCAGGGCGCCACCCAGTACGCGATGACCAGCAGGAACGCCTCGTACGCCGCCCCCGCGTCGTCCAGCGAGGCCCAGGCCGCCGCCGTACCGGCGATGCCCGAGACCACGACCAGCGCGCTGCGGCTCAGCCACGGGGGGAGCCTGAGACCGAAGGAGGCGATGGAGATCGCCCCGGAGTACACGTTGAGGGCGTTCGCCGAGACCCCGCCGAGCATGATGGCGAGCAGCACCAGGTCGCCGAGCCAGCCGGGCAGGTGGCCGGTGAAGGCCGCCGTCGGGGTGGCGTCCTTGGGCGCGACGATCGTCGCCGAGGCCGCGCCGATGACCGCGACGATCGAGACCGACACGAACAGGCCCAGCGCCGGATAGACGATCGTCTTGACCTTGCTGGCCGTGCGCGGGAGGTAGCGCGAGTAGTCCGTGGCGTACGGGTTCCAGCCGGCCGCGTACCCCCAGGCCGCGCTGAACGCGAGCAGGAAGCCGCCGACGCCGCCGCCCGAGCCGCCCCCGCCGAGGTCCGCGTCCTTGAAGGTCCACACCCCGGCCAGCAGGAAGATCACCGCGAGGGCCGGGAACGCGTACTTCTCGAAGGTGTGCACGAAGTTGTGGCCGATGAACCCGATCAGGATCTCCGCGACCACGACCAGGAGGAGGGAGGGGAGGGGTCGCAGGCCGGTCAGCGTGTTCAGGGCGAAGGCAGCGCTCACGCTGTTCACCGCGAACCAGCCGACGCCGGCGAGCAGGCCGTTGGCGGCGGAGGGCAGGATGTTGCCGAGGTAGCCGAAGGAGAAGCGGCCGACCACCATCTGCGGGACGCCGAACCGCGGCCCGTCCAGCGACAGCACGCCCTGCGTGACCGCGCCGATCGCGGTGCCCAGCAGGATCGCGGCGGTCGCCGTCCAGAAGTCCAGGCCGAAGAAGAGGACCGCGATCACGCCGATGTAGACGGTCGCGAACTCGATGTTGGGGGACGCCCAGGTCCACAGGAGCTGGAGCGGGTTGCCGTGGCGTTCGGCGTCCGGGATAGGTTCCGAGCCCGCCGCCTCCACGGCGATGACACGGTCGCCGTACTCGGGCGCGATACTGGTGGTGGAACCGGCGGGAGCAGTCGTCATACGAGGTAAGTGTCGGGATCGCACCCGGTCCGGCCCAGGGGCGCATTGTCCGTTCCGGACGGCTCACCGGCGTACACCCTGCACGCACGCGGGAGCTTCCGTAGGCCTGTCGTCCTCCGGAAGCTCCGCGCGCAGCGCTCCGGCCGGGTCAGCCGTGGGTGCAGGTGTTGGCGGCGGCCGGGTTGAGCAGGGCCAGAAGGTTGACGCTGTTGCCGCACACGTTGATCGGGATGTTGATCGGCACCTGGACGACGTTGCCCGAGAGTACGCCCGGGCTGCCGACCGCGGAACCGCTGGCGTTGGCGCCGTTGTCGGCGTAGGCGGCGGTGGTGCCCAGGGCGAGCGTGGCGGCGATGGCGCTGGTGACGGCGAGAGCGCGGATGCGCATGAAAGCCTCCTGGTAGGGGGGTGAGAACGCGTCCATCACAACCGCACTCCACCGGGACCGCATGCGCTGCTGGGCCGATCGGCGCAATCCAAGGTGAACCCGCGCGATCCACCGTGGACCGGGGCTACGCGGCGAGACGCTCCGCCAGGGTCTTGCCCTTGGTCGCCGCCTCCTGCAGGGCACGCTCGCGGGAGGCCTCGTAGAGCGGCACGAGCTCGGACATCGCCGGGTTCTGCGGGGCCATGGTCAGCTCCGGCACGATGAAGTCGACTTCGAGGCCGAGGCCGTCGCCGAGAACCGCGGCCAGGTAGTTCTGGACGTACTCGAACGGCTCCCGCGGAGTGCCCGGCGCGTACGAGCCGCCGCGGCTGGCGACGACGGTGACCGGCGTGCCCTTGGCGGACGGAGCCTCACCCATCGTGCGGCCGAACAGGACCACGTTGTCCAGCCACGCCTTGAGCGTGGACGGGATCGTGAAGTTGTACATCGGCGCGCCGATGAGCAGTGCGTCCGCCTGCTCCAGTTCCTCGATCAGCTTCACCCGGGCCGCGAAGGCGGCCGCCTGCTCGGGCGTGTGCGTGGCGGGATCGGCGAATCCGGCGCTGTGGGCGGCCGCGTTGATGTGCGGTACCGGGTCGGCCGCGAGGTCGCGGTAGATCACCGTGCCGCCGGGGTGCTGCTCCTGCCAGGCCGTGCGGAAGGCGTCCGTGACGGCACGGGAGGCGGAGGCCTCGCCCGGGAGGAGCGACGAGTCGATGTGGAGAAGGGTGGCCATGGGTGTCTCCAGACAGCGGGATAGCGAGCCCGGCGCGAGGCGCGAGGGGCTAAGAATTCGTACTCAGCTATTGATAACATAGGTACTTACTTTTTTTCACCTTCCTCTCGTGGTGGGCCTGTACCCTGATCCCATGGCGGTGGAGCAGGCCCATGACCCGGAACAGTGCAAAGGCGTGGACGCCGGCATCACGCGCGTCTTCCAAGTGCTCGGAAAGCGCTGGAACGGCCCGATCCTCTCCGTCCTGATGGGCCAGCCCACCCACTTCGCGAGCCTCCGCCGCGCCATCCCCGGCATCAGCGAACGCATGCTCTCCGACCGCCTCGCCGAACTCGGCGCCGCGGGACTCGTCGTACGCGAGGTCGACGAAGGGCCCCCGCTGCGCGTCTCCTACCGCCTCACCGCGGCGGGCGCCGCCCTTGGGCCCTGCCTCAGGGAACTCGGCGAGTGGGCGAAGGATCACCTGCCGGACGCCCCGTCCTGCTAGCGGGCGGCCTGCGGCTCCAGTACCGCGTAGTCCGTGAAGCTGCGCCGGTATCGCAGATGCTGTGTCTTCTGGGTGTGCCGGCGCTGCCACTCCTCCACGGCCTCCGGCGACCCGCACGGCCCGGACGCCGCCCCGCAGTCCGACTCCTCCCCGGACACGCAGTACGCCTCGTACTCCGGCTCGACGGTGTCGTCCTGGGCGATCAGGTACGGCACGAAACGGAAGACGCGGCGGGGACGAGCTCCCCAGTGGTCCCGGCGGAGGTGCCTGCGAAGCAGGACGGCGGCGTCGGTGGCGGTGCTGGCGTCCGACCGCGCCGCGGCGTCCTCCCGCTGCGCGGCGAACTCCGCGCAGGCGGCACAGCCGGGCACCGGTTCCGGAGCCGGGGTGTCCATGACCGGGTAAGTGAACGCGCTGGAACGGTGGTTGGCGGCCCGCAACTCCGCGCTGAGCCGTTCCTCCGCCGTCGCCGGACGGATCGACTCCGGCCGCGCCTCCCACTCCCGGCCGCCGCCGAGCGGCCGTAGCGAGGCGTACGGCCCTGCCTTGCCCTGGTACTCGCCGACCTTGTTCAAACGGGTGTCGTAAACGACCGTTCCCGCTTCGATCCCGTTTTCGGTGTGTTCAGTCATGTGCGCTCCGACGCCACTTCGTAACTCTGGGTGTATCGAGCGTCGTGGACGGGCACCGTCGGTATCAATGCCCGAGGTGTGCCACCGGGCGCTGTCACGGAGGGGGCCAGAGTTGTGACCACCAACGCCGAGTTCTTCGGAGAGCTGCTGCGGCACTTCCGGGAGGCCGCGTTCCTCACCCAGGAGGCGCTGGCCAAACAGATCCCCTGCGACCGGTCGTTGGTGGCGCGGGTGGAGGCGGGGACGCGCGTGCCGCAGGACTCGTTCGTGAAGAAGTGCGACGAAGTGCTCGGTACGGGTGGGGTGTTGATGCGGTTGTGGGGGCGGGTGGACTGGTATCCGCAGGTGGAGCATCCGGATTGGTTCGGGCGGTGGGTGGAGATGGAGGCAAAGGCCGTCGCGATGTACCAGTACCAGACCATGGTCGTGCCTGGGTTGCTGCAGACACCGGACTACGCGCGGGCTCTGCTCTCTCGGCGAGCCTCCGGTGAACTGCTCGAAAACCGGGTCAGGGCCCGGCTGGGCCGACAGCCGCGCTACCTCGCCGAAGGCGGACCCATGTTCGTAGCTGTGTTGGACGAGAGCTGTCTGCGTCATGCGGTGGGCAGTCCCGCCGTCATGCGGGATCAGTGCGCGCACCTGCTGAGCTTGGGACAACTCCCCAACATCCGCATCCAGATGGCCCCGGCCGGTCGCTTCGACCTTGTGCGCCCCAACCGCCCGGTGTCGCTGGTAACCATGCCGGACGCCGAACGCTGGATCTACACGGAGTCGTTGAGTCATGGCTACTTCAACAACGACCCGGAGGTCTATGCCGCGATGAGCCGAATTTATGATGTGCTCAGGGCGGACACCCTGTCGACTCGTGAATCCGCCGCTCTGATCGGCAAGTTGATGAAGGAGTACGGCGACCATGACCCATCACCAGCTGAGTGCGGCGACCTGGATCAAGAGCAGCTACAGCGACGACGACGCCGGGCAGTGCCTCGAATTCGCCCCCGAGTTCACCTCCGTCGTCCCCGTCCGTGACAGCAAGAACCCCGACGGCCCGGTCCTGCTCGTCGCGCGGAGCGCCTGGGCCGCGTTCGTGGGTGGCGTCCGGCGCTGACCGACTTCCGCATACGGCTGGAGCGATGAAGCTGACAGCGGAAGTCCCGACCGCATTACCTGTCATGTCTCCGTCGATTCATGCGTGCCCGTCAAGGTCCTGACACAAAGCCACTCACTGGAGGACACGTGACCGGTCAGTCGAACCGCCGGGTTTCCGTTGGACTGCGTACGGCACTGATGGGCACGCTCGCCGTCTGCCTGGCGTTCCCCATCCTCGGCGTTGGCGGCGGCAAGGCAGCCGCCGGCACCACCGGAACGGAAACGCTTCCGCTCTCGGGCGCCACCACGTCCGGCCTGCACAACACCTACGACCCCGCCGCGTTCACCTACCTCGCGCAGGCGCTCGACACGGGCACCTCGATGATCGAACTCGACGTCTGGGACGACTTCTTCACCCAGGAGTGGAAGGTCAGCCACGACAGCCCGACGAGCAACAGCAACAACTGCGTCAACGCGTCCACCCCCGCCGATCTCTACACCGGCGGCGCCAACAAGGACCTGGAAAGCTGCCTGGACGACGTACGGGTCTGGCTCGGCGCGCACCCGGGGCATGCCCCGCTGATCATCAAGCTGGAGATGAAGGCCGGCTTCCAGGCCGGCCTCGGGATGAGCCCGGCCAAGCTCGACCAGTCGATCAGCAGCCACCTCGGCAACCTGGTCTTCAAGCCGAACGACCTGCTCAACAAGGCCGGCGGCGGCCAGTACGCCACCCTGGACGACGCGGCCGCCGCCAACAACTGGCCGACCCGGCAGGCGCTCGCCGGCAAAGTGATCTTCGAGATCATTCCGGGCACTGTCGAGGAGAACAACCCGACCGACACCCTGTGGACGGACAAGGAGTACGCGGGCTACCTGCGTGACCTGCACACCCAGGGCAAGACCGCACAGGCGAACATCTTCCCCTCGGTCCACAACGCCCAGGCCGGCGACCCGCGCACCCGTTACTCCGACACCTCGCTGCGCCCCTGGTTCGTGGCGTTCGACGGCGACGCGGCCACGTACCTCGGCGGCTCCATCGACACGAGCTGGTACGACACCCACCACTACCTGCTGATCATGACCGACGCCCAGAACGTGCCGCCCACCCTGGACGCCACCAATCCCTCGGACGCGGACGCCCGGGCCCGGATCACCCAACTGGCCAAGGCGCACGCCACGGTCGCGTCCAACGACTGGCGTGGCCTGTCCGACGTCCAGTCGATGGTCGTACCCCGCGGCTGACCTGACAGCGGTCACGCGGTTTGACCAGGCGCCCCCACGGCTCCCGCCGGCCGTGGGGGCGCCGCCGTCCCCGTCTCCCCGAGGGTCCCGTCAGTCAACTCCTGTCCCTCGCGTAATGGTTGACGCCTAAGAAATTCACAGCTGAAGCACAGGCTTTACCAATGCCCGGTAGTGCCTTGGGGGCGCGGGTCACTATTTTCGGCCAGGCCACCACTGACGAGGTGACAGCTCACAGCCAAGGACGCGCGCCACTCACAGCCCACCGGCACCGTGACCCGTGCTGTCCGAAAGCGATCAATTGTCATGCTCTTGACACACGAGCATGGATCCCCATGGAGGGCAGTCTCTTGCGATCGCAGAACAACGACCACGCGAGACCCGACCGGCTCCGACGGCTCACCCGCCGCGGGGCCACCGCCCTGCTGTCGGCCGCGGCCCTGATCACCGGCGGCATGCTGGCCGCCGCACCCCAGGCGGCCGCCGCACCGACGGCATCCCCCGCGCCGAGCGGCTCCGTCGCCAACCCCTACAGCCCCGCGCACCAGCACGCCTATCGGCACGGCGTGGTGCCGACCCTCCAGCAGCACGCAAAGATGAAGGCCTGGGCTGCCGCCCACCCGGCCGCGACCGCGGCGACCGGGCCCCAGACGCTGTCCTACGGCGGCGGCATCGACGGCATCGGTGTCCAGAGCGGCCACTCGAAGGTCTACCTGGTGTTCTACGGCACGCAGTGGGGCACACAGAGCACCAACGGCAGCGGAGACCTGACCTTCTCCGGCGACTCGGCGGGCGCCGCCCCCGTCGCCCAGGAGATGTTCAAGGACATCGGCACCGGCAACGAGCGGTGGTCCGCCGACCTGACCCAGTGGTGCGACGGCCCCAACGTCGCGTCGGGCGCCACCAGCTGCCCCGCCAACGCCAACTTCATCCCGTACCAGAGCGGCGGCGTGCTCGCCGGCGCGTGGTACGACAACTCGGCCGCGTCACCGAGTGCCGCCACCGGGCACCAGCTCGGCGTCGAGGCCGTGAAGGCGGCCAGCCACTTCGGCAACACCACGGCCGCCGCCAACCGTGACGCGTACTACGTCATCCTGTCGCCCCACGGCACCAACCCGGACGGCTACCAGGGCCAGTACTGCGCCTGGCACGACTGGAACGGTGACACCACGCTGACCGGCGGCGCGGTCTCCTCGACCGTCGGCGACATCGCCTTCAGCAACCAGCCGTACAACATCGACTCGGGCTCGGGCTGCGGCGTCGGGTTCGTCAACTCCCCCGGCACCCTCGACGGCTGGACCATGACGCTCGGCCACGAGTGGCAGGAGACGATGTCGGACCAGAACCCGGCCGGGGGCTGGACCAACCACACCGGCAGCTCGTACAACGGTCAGGAGAACTCCGACGAGTGTGCCTGGATCGCACCGGGCAGCACGGGCGGAGCGGCGAACGTCACGATGGGCACCGGCACCTTCGCCGAGCAGGCCAGCTGGTCCAACGACACCAACTCGTGCGCCATCACCCACGCGATCGTCGGCGGTACCACCGGGAACACGGTCACCGTGAACAACCCCGGGAACCAGAGCAGCACCGTGGGCACCGCCGTGTCCCTGCAGATATCGGGCTCCGACTCCGCCTCCGGCCAGACCCTCACCTACACCGCGACCGGACTTCCGGCCGGGCTCAGCATCTCCTCCAGCGGTCTGATCAGCGGCACCCCGACCACCGCCGGCACCTCCTCCGTCACGGTCACGGCCAAGGACAGCACGGGAGCCTCCGGCAGCACCTCGTTCACCTGGACCGTCAGCACCAGCGGCGGCGGTGGCTGCGCCGCCCCCGGCCAGAAGCTCGGCAACCCGGGCTTCGAGACGGGCACCGCTTCTCCCTGGACAGCCGGCAGCGGCGTGGTCGACAACTCCACCAGTGAGCCCGCCCACTCCGGCAGCTGGAAGGCGTGGCTGGACGGCTACGGCAGCACCCACACCGACACCCTGTCCCAGTCGGTGACCATCCCCGCCGGGTGCAGCGCCACCTTCTCCTTCTACCTGCACATCGACACCGCCGAGACCACCACGACCTCGGCCTACGACAAGCTGACCGTCCAGGTCGGCAGCACCACCCTGGCCACCTACTCCAACCTCAACGCGGCCAGCGGCTACGCGCTCAAGTCCTTCAACCTCTCCAGCTACGCCGGTCAGACGGTCACGCTGAAGTTCACCGGTACCGAGGACTCCAGCCTGCAGACCAGCTTCGTGGTCGACGACACCGCCCTCAACGCGTCCTGACCCACCAGGCCCCCTGGGCACAGCACGACGCGTTCCGCCCCGGCAGGGAACCCCGGCCGGGGCGGAACCGTCCCATCGACGCAAACCGCCTGGAAGGGGTCTCGTTCATGGCGTCCCCGCGCACCCACTTCGCACTCCGCTTCGCCGCCTGCCTGGCTCTCGCCGCCCTCTCGGCCTGCGGCTCCGACGCCGCGCGGTCCGCCGCGCCGGCCACGCAGGCGCCAACACCCCTCCAGCTGGACGAGCGCGCCAACCACACCACCGTCTCGGCCAAGGTGGGCACCTCGCTGGTGGTCACACTGCACAACACCTACTGGTCCGGCCTCACCAGCGGAACGCCGGATGTCCTGACCGCCGTCGGCACCTCGCGGGTCGCACCCGCCCACACCTGTGTCCCGGGCGCCGGCTGCGGCACTGTCGAACTCACCCTGCGCGCCGCACGGGCCGGCTCGGCAGACATCACAGCCCACCGCACCAGTTGCGGCGAGGCCCGCCGCTGCACCGGCGATGAGGGCCGATACACCGTGACGGTGAAGGTCCGTGGATAGGCGGCGCCGCTCCGCCCGCCTCCCGCTGTAACCGAGCCGGTTCACTCCGGCGGCAGCATGGTCGGCAGGGCGGTCAGGGAGAGGGATCATGCCCCTGTCCCTGGCCGCCCTGGTGTGGGTGGGTGGACTTCTTCAGTTGTCCGTCAGTTGCAGAAGTTCAGGATGGGGAGGAGGCCATTGCCGCACTGCATGTCGTCCCCCTCCCCGCCGCCGTGGCCGTGGGCTGGGGTGACCTTTGCGGCGGCGTGCGTGGCAGGCGTCGCGGCCACGGCGGATGTGGCGGTTGCCATACCCGCCGCACAAGCGATGCCCACGGCGGCACTCACCGCGAACGCTCGCGGAATCCTGGAAACAGCCTTCTTGAGGCGAGGTGAAGTGTTCATGGACTCACCATGCACAGCCCCGCAACCCGTTGCTCGCCGAGCGCATCCGAGCGGGTGAGTCACCGTCAGAGGGACGTGCTTCCGGGCGGCGGCGCCGGGCCCGACCCCGTACCGCCGACACCCTGCTGGTGACCGCCGCGCTGGGCCGACGGTGGTGTCCTCAAGGGCAGACCGTGGGGCAAGTTGCCGTATGTGGGCGGGAATTGGTCATCCCGATTTCTTTCCGGTCCTATGCTGACCGCGTCTTCGGGCGTTCAGCGGGAGGGAATCGTGGCAGCACTGGAGCCGGGCGATCCGCGCTCCGTCGGGGAGTACCAGCTGCTCAGGCGCCTCGGCGCGGGCGGTATGGGCCGGGTCTTCCTCGGCCGCTCCCCGGGCGGCCGCGCCGTTGCCGTGAAAGTGGTCCACGCGGAACTGGTCGCGGGGCAACCCGAGTTCAGGTCCCGTTTCCGCCGTGAGGTGGAGGCCGCACGCAAGGTCAGCGGTGCCTTCACCGCGCCCGTCGTGGACGCCGACCCGGACGCCCCGCTGCCGTGGCTGGTCACCAGCTATATCGCCGGGCCCTCCCTCCAGGACGCGGTCATGGAGCAGGGGCCGCTGCCCGCCGCCACCGTGCTCGGGCTCGCCGCCGGACTCGCCGAGGCGCTCACCTCCATCCACGCGGCCCAACTGGTGCACCGGGACCTGAAACCGTCGAACGTCCTGCTCGCCGAGGACGGGCCCCGCGTCATCGACTTCGGTATCGCCCGCAGCGTCGAGTCGGCGACGATCACCCGCGCCGGGCTGATGGTCGGCTCCCCGGGCTTCATGTCCCCGGAGCAGGTCGCCGGCGGTGAGGTGACCGGCGCCAGCGACGTGTTCGCGCTCGGTGCGGTCCTCACGTACGCCGCCACCGGCGGCAACCCCTTCGGCGACGGGCCCACCCCCGCCCTGCTCTACCGCGTCGTCCACGACGAACCCGACATCACCGCCGTCACCGACCCGGCTCTGGAGGCGACAAGACGGGCCCTCAGCAGTCCGACGGTCGCGTCTCCGTCCCCTCGCCCTTCGGTGCCTGGCCGCTGGACGAGACCACCGGCGCGGTCGCCGCCGACGACACCGGCCGCAACGACGGCACCGCCACCGCAGTCGGCTGGGGCCGGGGCAAGGACGGGGCAGCCCTGTTCGACGGCGGCACCAGCCAGATCCTTACCCGGGGCCCGGTGCTCCGCACCGGCAAGGGCCGCAGCTTCAGCGTCTCGGTGTGGGTGTGCCTGAGCGGGACACCGTCCTTCTACGCCACCGCCGTCAGCCAGGACGCCGACGCCGTCAGCGGTTTCTACCTCCAGTACTCGGCCCCCGAGAACCGCTGGGCCTTCGCCCGGCCCGGCCTGCGCGCCCTGTCGTACACCGTCCCGAAGCCGGGCGTCTGGACCCACCTGGTCGGCGTCTACGAGGGCCCCCGCAACCAGCTCCTCCTGTACGTCGACGGCACCCAGGAGGCCGGCATCAACGACAGCAACCCCGTCGCCGCCCACGGCCCCCTGGTGATCGGCCGCGCCACCGACAACGGCGCCCCCACCGACTGGTTCCCCGGCTCGATCAAGCAGGTGCAGGTGTTCCAGAGGGCCTTGACCGGGAAACAGGTCAAGGCCCTGCTGTAGAAGACACCGAAGACCCACGACGGCCGTCCCCGGCATCTGTGTTGTCTCCGACGACACCGAGGCCAAGCACACCTTCCTCGCCCTGTGCGCCGGCACCCCTCACGGCTACGTCGACGCCGGCGGCTTCGACCAGGCCCGCAGAGTAAAACGGATGGCCCTGACCGGACCGCGCGTGCGGAGGACACCCGCGGCATGGGGCGCGGGTCGAGCGGCCTGCCACCGGGCCCGGTCCGGTCAGTCGGCCCGGGGGTCGTCCGGCTTCAGGGACTTCAGGAACTCCGGGTTGTCGTCCGGTGCGACCCACCGCTCGCGCGGCTGCCGTGCTCTGCCCGCGACCAGCCAGGCCACCGGGCCGACCAGCACCTCGCCGAAGAGCAGGATGACGAACACCCAGGCCAGCTTGGGCAGGGCGCGGACCTCGTCCTCGGGGGTGTTCAGGCAGTCCACGAAGGCGTAGATCCACAACGCGAGGACCAGCAGAAAAGGCAGATACCTGAGCATGGCGGCCAGGGTAGCGGGTGGGCGACGTCCGGTGACGGGGCCGCGGGCATGATGGGTCGCCTCGACTCGGAGGGGGGCAGCGGTGGTGCGTCACAGGGGGCGGTGACCGGGCCGGGACCCCGGGTGGCCGATACTGGGACGCATGGCTTACGACGATCTTCGCTCCCTGCTCCGGGCACTGGAGCGCGAGGGAGACCTCAAGCGTGTCAAGGCCGAGGTCGACCCGTATCTGGAGGTCGGGGAGATCGTCGACCGGGTGCAGAAGGCGGGCGGACCCGCGCTGCTCTTCGAGAACGTGCGCGGCTCCAGCATGCCCCTCGCCATGAACGTCTTCGGCACCGACCGGCGCCTGCTCAAGGCCCTCGGCCTGAAGTCGTACGGCGAGATCTCCGAGAAGATCGGCGGGCTGCTGCGCCCCGAACTCCCGCACGGCTTCGTGGGCGTCCGGGAGGCCTTCGGGAAGCTCGGCGCGATGGCCCACGTACCCCCGAAGAAGGTCAAGGAGGCCCCGGTCCAGGAGGTCGTCCTGCACGGCGACGACGTCGACCTGGACCAGCTCCCGGCGCTGTTCACCTGGCCGCAGGACGGCGGCTCCTTCTTCAACCTGGGCCTGACCCACACCAGGGACCCCGAGTCCGGCATCCGCAACCTGGGCCTGTACCGGCTCCAGCGGCACGACCGGAACACGATCGGCATGCACTGGCAGATCCACAAGGACAGCCGCAACCACTACCAGGTGGCGGCGAGGAGGGGAGAGCGGCTGCCCGTCGCGATCGCCTTCGGCTGCCCGCCCGCCGTGACCTACGCCTCCACCGCCCCGCTCCCCGGTGACATCGACGAGTACCTGTTCGCCGGGTTCATCGCGGGCCGGCGGATCGAGATGGTCGACTGCAAGACGGTCCCGCTCCAGGTCCCGGCGAACGCCGAGGTCGTCCTGGAGGGCTGGCTGGAGCCGGGCGAGATGCTGCCCGAGGGCCCCTTCGGCGACCACACCGGCTTCTACACCCCGCAGGAACCGTTCCCCGCGCTGAAGATCGACTGCGTGACGATGCGGAAGCGGCCGCTCCTGCAGTCGATCGTCGTAGGCCGCCCCCCGACGGAGGACGGACCCCTGGGCCGTGCCACCGAGCGATTCTTCCTCCCCCTCCTCAAGATCATCGTCCCGGACATCGTGGACTACCACCTCCCCGAGGCAGGCGGTTTCCACAACTGTGCGATCGTCTCGATCGACAAGAAGTACCCGAAGCACGCGCAGAAGGTCATGCACGCGATCTGGGGGGCGCACATGATGTCCCTCACCAAGCTCATCGTGGTCGTCGACTCCGACTGCGACGTCCACGACCTGCACGAGGTCGCCTGGCGGGCCCTCGGCAACACCGACTACAGCCGTGACCTCACGGTCGTCGAAGGCCCGGTCGATCATCTCGACCACGCCTCCTACCAGCAGTTCTGGGGCGGCAAGGCGGGCATCGACGCGACGAAGAAGTGGCCCGAGGAGGGTTACACCAGGGACGGGGGCTGGCCGGACATGGTCCTGTCGGACCCGGATACGGCGGCGACGGTCGACCGCCGCTGGAAGGAGTACGGCCTGTGAGCTCCGCCTCCGCGGCACTCCCGCAGCAACCCGGGCGCACCAAGGCCTTCCTGCGCCTGGTGATGATCGAGCACTCGGTCTTCGCCCTGCCCTTCGCGTACATCGCCTCGCTGACCGCGATGTTCGAGTGGGACAGGAACATCCACTGGGGGCGGCTGCTCCTGGTAACGATCTGCATGGTCGGCCTGCGTACGTTCGCGATGGCCGTGAACCGGATCATCGACCGCGAGATCGACGCCAGGAACCCGCGCACGGCCCACCGTGAGCTGGTCACCGGCGCGATGAGCGTGAAGCACGCCGGGACCGGCGCGCTGATCGCGGTGGTGGTCTTCCTCGGCGCGGCGGCCCTCCTGAACCCCCTCTGCCTGGCCCTCGCGCCCGTCGCGGTGATCCCGATGGTGGTCTACCCCTACGGCAAGCGGTTCACGAACTTCCCGCAGGCCATCCTCGGCGTGGCCCAGGCGATGGGCCCGATCGGCGGCTGGCTCGCGATCAGCGGCGAGTGGTCCTGGGACGCGGTGATCCTCGGCCTCGCCGTCGGCATCTGGATCGGCGGCTTCGACCTGATCTACGCCTGCCAGGACGTGACGACCGACCGTGAGATCGGCGTCATGTCGGTTCCGGCGCGCTTCGGCATCCCGGCCGCGATCTGGGGCGCGCGGGTGTGCCACGCGGTGACGACGGGGCTGTTCGTCTGGTACGCCGTGGTGACGGGCGCGGGCGGGTTCTTCTGGCTGGGCCTGGTGATCGTCGCCGGCGCCTTCGCCTACGAACACTCCATCGTCCGCCCCCACGACCTCTCCCGCCTCAACCGCGCCTTCTTCAGCGTCAACGGCTTCATCGGCATTGCCCTCTTCGTGTGCGCGCTGCTGGACCTGCTGGCCCGGGGCCTGACGGTCTGAGGGCGGTCGGTCGGCGCGGCCCCGTCCTGAACTCGGTCGGGCACGCCGGTACGCTCAAGGTGTGAACGCAGGAGAAACGCAGCGCGTGCCTTGGATCGTGGGGGTGTCCGGGGCGTCCGGTACGCCGTACGCGGCCGCGGTGCTGCGTGCGCTGCTGGACGCGGGCGAGAGCGTCGACATGGTGGTCAGCCGGGCCTCGCGGCTCACCCTGCTGGACGAGACAGGGATCTCCTTCCGGGACGCGCACTGGAAGGACGACCTGGGGGAGTGGCTGGCCCGGGGGGCCGACGGCAAGCCGGGGACCTTCCAGGTGGACCTGGCGCGGGTGCGGTACTGGAACGCCGGGGACCTGGCCGCCGGGCCGTCCTCCGGGTCGTACCGGACCAGGGGCATGCTGATCGTGCCGGCGTCCACCGCCGCCGTCGCCGGGGTCGCGCTCGGCCTCTCCAAGGACCTGCTCCAGCGGGCGGCCAGTGTCAACCTGAAGGAGCGCCGCCCGCTCGTCGTCGCCGTCCGCGAGACCCCGCTGAACGGTCAGACCCTGCGTCACCTCGTCACCCTGGACGACCTGGGGGCGGTCGTCGTCCCCACCTCCCCGGCCTTCTACGCGGGCGCCACGCACATCCAGGACCTGGTGGACTTCGTCGCCGGGCGGGTGCTGGACGCGGCGGGCGTGGGGCACCGGCTGTACCGCCGCTGGGAGGGCGACCTCGGGGGCGGCAGCAAGTAGCGGAACCCGGCAGGACCAGTACCCGGCACCACCTCTGCAGTACCTCTCATCTACTTCGGGAACTTTCAGCGGAAGGCTTCGATCGCATGGACGCCGTGGACAGGCAGCTCATCCAGGCCCTGAGGGAGAACGGCCGGGCCTCGTACGCGGAGCTGGGGCGCCTTGTCGGACTGTCGGGACCCAGCGTCACCGACCGCATCAACCGGCTGGAGGCGGCCGGTGTCATCACCGGCTACCGCGCCACCGTCAACGCGGCCTCGCTCGGCCTCGGCGTCATCGCCCTGATCGGCATCTCCCTCTCCGACGCGGCCGACCACGAGGACGTGGCACAGCGGCTGCGGGACCTGCCGGAGATCGAGGACTGCTGGTTCATCGCAGGCGACGACTCCTTCATGCTCAAGGTGCGTTCGACGGACGTCGACGGCCTGGAGAAGACCATCCGGCGGCTGTCCGGGACCAAGGGCGTCTCCCGGACCCGTACCACCATCGTGTTGTCCACGAAGTGGGAGAACCGGGTCGGGGAACTGCCCGAAGAGGCGTAGACGTACGGTTGTCGGAGTCGTCGTGGAGAGGTGTGGTGCGGGCATGGACGTCGGACTCAAGCGTGAGCTGGAGGAGAAGGTCAGGGCCGGTGAGCGGCTGACCCGTGAGGACGGCGTCGCGCTGTACGAGTCGGACGACCTGGCCTGGCTGGGCGGCCTCGCCCACGAGGTGCGGACGCGGAAGAACGGTGACGTCGTCCACTTCAACGTCAACCGTCACCTCAACATGACCAACGTGTGCACCGCGTCCTGCGCGTACTGCTCGTTCCAGCGCAAGCCGGGCGAGAAGGACGCGTACACGATGCGCATCGAGGAGGCGGTGAAGCTCGCCAAGGCGATGGAGAGCGAGAACCTCACCGAGCTGCACATCGTCAACGGCCTGCACCCGAACCTGCCGTGGCGGTACTACCCGCGGTCGCTGCGCGAACTGAAGGCGGCCCTCCCGCACGTCTCGCTGAAGGCCTTCACGGCCACCGAGATCCACCACTTCGAGACGATCAGCGGCCTGTCGGCCTCGGAGATCCTCGACGAGCTGATCGACGCGGGTCTGGAGTCCCTCACCGGCGGTGGCGCGGAGATCTTCGACTGGGAGGTCCGGCAGCACATCGTCGATCACCGGACGCACTGGGAAGACTGGTCGCGCATCCACCGGCTCGCGCACGAGAAGGGGCTCAAGACCCCCTGCACCATGCTCTACGGCCACATCGAGGAGCCGCGCCACCGGGTGGACCACGTCCTGCGCCTGCGCGAACTGCAGGACGAGACGAACGGCTTCCAGGTCTTCATCCCGCTCCGCTACCAGCACGACTTCGTGGACATGAAGGACGGCAAGGTACGCAACCGGCTCCAGGCGCGGACGCAGATGGCGACGGGAGCGGAGGCCCTCAAGACCTTCGCGGTCTCCCGTCTCCTCTTCGACAACGTGCCGCACGTCAAGGTCTTCTGGGTCATGCACGGCGTCCAGACGGCACAGCTGGCGCTCCAGCACGGCGCCGACGACATGGACGGCTCGGTCGTCGAGTACAAGATCACCCACGACGCGGACAACTACGGCACGCCGAACAAGCTGACGCGTGAGGACCTGCTGGACCTCATCCGCGACGCCGGCTTCCGGCCGGTGGAGCGGAACACGCGGTACGAGATCATCCGCGAGTACGAGGGTGCGGACCCGGCGCGACGGGAGTCCCCGCAGCCGATGCGGGTATGAGGCCGGCCCAGGTGGACGAACCTGTGTAGGTGACGCGGCTCACGGCGGGTACCCGGTGCTCATGCCCGCCACCAAGGCGCCGGAGGACGCCTACACCGCCGCCCCCTTCCTCCCCGACCGGCTGAGCCTCGCGGCTCTCCGCCGGGCGGCCGCCGACTGCCGTGGCTGCCCCCTGCACCGCGACGCCACCCAGACCGTCTTCGGGAAGGGCAAGGCGCACGCCCGGGCGATGCTCGTCGGAGAACAGCCCGGTGACCAGGAGGACCGGCAGGGAGAGCCCTTCGTCGGGCCCGCCGGGCGGCTGCTCGGCAAGGCCCTCGAAGACGCCGGCATCGACCCGGCCGACGTCTACGTCACGAACGCCGTCAAGCACTTCAAGTTCACCCGGGCCGAACCCGGTAAGCGCCGTATCCACAAGCCTCCCACCCTGCGGGAGATGTCGGCCTGCGCCCCCTGGCTCGCCGCCGAGCTGACCGTCGTGGCGCCGGAACTGATCGTCGTCCTCGGTGCCACCGCGGGCAAGGCCCTGCTCGGGTCCTCGTTCCGGGTCGGCGACGTACGGGGGACCTTGCTGGAGCGGGAGATCCATGGGCGGACGGAGCGGCTCGTGCCCACCGTCCACCCCTCCGCCGTGCTGCGCTCCGACGACCGGGAGCAGGCCTACCAGGGACTCGTCGCCGATCTGAAGGTGGCTGCACAAGCGCTGTCGTAATAGATACCATGCGCCCATGCCCCTTACCTTCACCCTGGATCCCGCCGTCACGCCTGGCCTCCGCGACGGCATCCTCGACCTGTGGACGGACGTGTCCAACGCCGGGGGAGCCGTCGGCTTCGTCGCCCCGGTGACCCCCGAGGACATCCGCCCGGAGCTGGTCAGGCACTTCGTCGCCATGGCCGAGGGCCGCCACCGGCTCCTCGTCGGCCACGACGAGACCGGCCAGGTCGCGGCGACCGCCTTCTTCTCCTTCAACACGCACCGGCTCATGACGCACTGGGTGTGGCTGTACACGGTGATGGTGCACCCGAAGCACCAGGGACAGGGCTACGGCCGCGACCTGCTCGCGGCCGCCGCGGACGCGGCCCGCGGGTTCGACGGCATAGACGCGATACGCCTCGGCTGCCGCGGCGGCCACGGCCTGGAGAGGTTCTACGGCTCCTGCGGCTACCAGGAGGTCGGCCGTGTCCCCGCCGCGATCCGCGTCGCCCCCGGCGACGACCGCGACGACATCACCATGCTGCTGCCGCTCCGCTGACCCCGCTGCAAGATCCGTCCCGCGCCGTGCTTCACTGGACGGTGCCCCTTTTCGTCATCGGAAGACTGGATTGAGATGCTCCGCTACACGCTGATGCGCCTCGGGATCTTCGCGGGCTGCCTCCTTGTCGTCTGGGGCCTCGTCTACGCCGGCGCGTTCCCGCGTGGCTTCGGCGACTCCAACTTCCTGTGGGTCCTGCTGCTCTCCCTCGTCCTGTCGGCACCGATCAGCTTCATCGTGCTGCGCAAGGAGCGGGACCGCGCCTCGGTCCAGGTCGCGCAGCGGGTCGACCGGATGAAGGCCAACATCGAGGCGAACCGCAGCCAGGAGGACGAGGCGGTCGACGAGGCGACGGCCCCGGTCCAGGGCCAGACCTCCTGACCCGCACGCCCGCCTCCCAGCCCCCCGGGCCCAACTAGGCTTTGCCCCATGGGTGCCGTGAAGACCAAGCGGATGCCGCGGGCGGTCCGGGAGCAGCAGATGCTGGACGCCGCCGTGCGGACCTTCGGCCGGCGCGGGTACATGGCCGCTTCCATGGACGAGATCGCCGAACTCGCCGGTGTCTCCAAGCCGTTGGTCTATCTCTACCTGAACTCCAAGGAAGACCTGTTCACGGCGTGCATCCGCCGTGAGGCCAAGGCGCTGACCGAGGCGGTCCGCACCGGCGTCCACCGTGATCTGCCCGCCGACCGCCAGCTCTGGGACGGCCTCCAGGCGTTCTTCGCCCACACCGCCGCGCACCCCGACGCCTGGTCCGTGCTGCATCTCCAGGCCCGTACCCACGGCGAGCCGTTCGCCGCCGAGGTGGCCGCGATGCGCGAGGAGATCGTCGCGTTCGTCACCCAGCTCATCGTCGTCGCCGCCCGCGAGGCGCACCGCGACCCGGACCTGCCCGAACGTGAGGTCGCCGGTCTCGCGGAGGCCCTGGTCGGCGCCGCCGAGTCACTCGCCGCCTGGGCGAACGGCACCCCCGGGGTCACCGCGCACGAGGCGGCGGCGACCCTGATGAACTTCGCCTGGGCGGGCCTGGGCAACCTGATGGACGGACACCCCTGGGCACCGGCGAAAACGCCTTCTTCGCACAGCACAGGGTGAACGATCAGCCGGGGTACGGCTGAACGCCGCCCTCCACATGCACCCGCCCCGCCTCGCTCCGCAACTCGAACCGTCCCCCCTCCGCCGCGTACGTCACCGTCCCCGGCAGCAGCACCGGCGCCCTGAACTCCGCCTCCACCCGCGCACGTTCGGGCACCCCGTGGGCGGCGAGACACCGGGCCACGGTCCACATGCCGTGCGCGATGGCCCGCGGAAACCCGAAGAGCCGCGCGGTGAGCGGGTGCAGATGAATGGGGTTCCGGTCACCGGACGCGGCTCCGTACCGCCGCCCGACGTCCGCGGCGATCCGCCACTCGGCGACGGCGGGCAGTGGCGCCGGCTCCTCCCGGGAGGTCTCGGCCGTGTGCGAGGTCCGGTGCCGTGCCAGATACCTGCTCCGCGACTCCCATACGACGGCCTCGCCACCCCGCACCTCGGTGACGACGACGGCCTCGGTCCCCCGCCGGTGCGGACTCAGCCCGGCGACGTGAACCGAGAGTTCGTAGATCCCGTCGGCCGGCATCTCCGCGTACCGCGAGATCTCGATGGACGTGTGCACAAGCCCCAGCAGAGGCAACGGAAACTCCCGCTCACTCATCAGCCGCATCGCAAGGGGAAACCCGAGCACATGCGGATAGGTGACAGGCATCCCGTCATCACCGGTGGCAAACCCGCAGACACGTTCATAGGCGGCGAGCCTGCCCAGATCGGGCCGAAGGCCGGGGAGAACCAGCCGGGTACGGGGGAAATCGGCACCGGCGGCAGGCCTTTTGAACGGCGACCGCAGGGCGCCGCGAGCGAGAAGGGGGGTGAGGGAGGGCGCGCTGCTGAGCACAACCACGGAGTTCACCTTTCGACACCGGCGAGGTTCTTCGGGGCGCGGGGCTGTAGCGACAGGCGGCTGCCGCCGCGTGGGCGCGACCAGCCCCCACCCGCCCGCACATGCCGCACAACGGTCACGCCCCCAAAAGGCTCTGCCCGCAAACCCGCACAACCTGCCCATTGACGGCCCCCGACCCCGACTGCACCAGCCACGCCGTCACCTCGGCCACATCCCCCGGCACCCCACCCTGCGCCAGCGAGTTCATCCGCCGCCCCACCTCCCGGATGACCAACGGAATCGCGGCGGTCATCTTCGTCTCGACAAAACCGGGCGCGACCGCGTTCACCGTCACCCCGTGCTCGTCCGCCGCCCGGGGCGCCAGCCCCCGCACCAGCCCCACGATCCCCGCCTTGCTCGCGCCGTAGTTGGTCTGCCCCGCGTTACCGGCGATCCCGGCGATGGAAGCGGTGGCGACAATCCGCCCCCCGGTCTTCATCACCCCCCGCTCCAGCAGCGCGTCCGTCGTGCGCAGCACGCTCCCGAGGTTCACATCGAGCACCGAACTCCACCGCTCGGCAGGCATGTTGACCAGCCGCCGGTCCCGCGTGATCCCCGCGTTGTGGACGAGGATGTCCAGCCCGTCGGGCAGCGCGTCGGCGATCCGCGCCCCCGCGTCCGCGGCGGTGATGTCGAGCGCGAGGGCACTGCCCTCCAGCCGTTCGGCAAGCGCGCGGGCGTCCGCCTCGGCGGCCGGTACATCGAGTACGACCACCCGTGCCCCGTCCCTGGTCAGCGTCTCGGCGACGGCCGCGCCGATCCCGCGCGCGGCCCCGGTGACCAGCGCGGTCCGCCCGGCGAGCGGCCGTTCCCAGTCGTCCGGCACGGCGAAGGCGCCCGCGCCGACCTCGATCACCTGCCCGCTCACGTACGCCGACCTCGGCGAGAGCAGGAACCGCAGGGTGGACTCGGCGGCCTCCGCGTCCGCCAGCCGCACGAGGTTCACGGTCCTGCCCCGCCCGATCTCCTTGCCCAGGGACCGGGTGAACCCCTCCAGGGCCTGCTGGGCGGCGGCCTGGTGATGGTCGGCGGGGTCGAGCGGCGCGCCCAGCACCACGACCCGGCCGCTCGCGGCCACCGACCGCACCACCGGGTGCAGGGCCGCGTGCACCTCGCCGAGCGACTCGACGTCCCGTACGCCGGTGGCGTCGAGGACGACGGCGACGGGGGAGTCCTCGGCGCCCGTGCCCGTCCGCAGCACTGTCCGGGCCAGCACCGGCGCCAGCTCCAGGTCCGGCTTCCCGGCGGCCAGGTGCAGCAACCCGCCTTCGAAGCGGGGGCGTTCGGCCGACCAGCGGGCCAGCTCCGCAGGCTGCGGCAGCCCCAGCCGCCGGGTGAGGAAACGACCGGGCGCGGTGCCGGTGAAACTCAGATAGCGGTCAGCCATGTCCCAGCCCCCACAGGCTTACTCTGGAGTAAGGTTACCGGAGGTAATACTATGTCACGGGGTGAGGAGAGGTCGAGATGAGCACCCAGGAGCCCGCGCCGCCGTTCCCTCGCCGGGTCGCCGTCGTCGGGGGTACCCGGATCCCCTTCGCCCGCTCCGACGGCCCGTACGCCACCGCCTCCAACCAGCAGATGCTGACGGCCGCGCTGGACGGACTCGTCGACCGGTACGGGCTCGAACAGCCGGGTGCGGTCGGCGAGTTCGTGGCCGGTGCCGTGCTCAAGCACGCCCGCGACTTCAACCTCGCTCGCGAGACCGTCCTCGGCTCGAAGCTGGACGCGCGCACCCCGGCGTACGACATCCAGCAGGCCTGCGGCACCGGACTGCAGGCGATCGTCGCCGCCGCCAACAAGATCGCCCTCGGTCAGATCGACTCGGCGGTGGCGGGCGGTGCGGACACCGCGAGCGACGCGCCCCTCGGCGTCAACGACGAGCTGCGCCGGATCCTGCTCCAGGGCCGCCGCGCGAAGTCCCTCGGTGGCCGGCTCGCGGCTCTCGCCAAGGTCCGGCCCGCCCACCTCGTCCCCGACATCCCGCGCAACGCCGAGCCCCGCACCGGTCTGTCGATGGGCGAGCACGCAGCGGTGACCGCCCGCGCCTGGAGGGTCACCCGGCAGGCCCAGGACGAACTGGCGGCCACCAGCCACCGGCGGCTGGCGGCGGCCTACGAACGCGGTTTCTTCGACGACCTGGTGGTGCCGTTCCGCGGTCTGTCCCGGGACCAGAACCTCCGCCCCGACTCGACGGCGGAGAAACTCGCCCGTCTCAAACCGGTGTTCGGCACCGACGGCCCCGACCCCACCATGACGGCGGGCAATTCGACCCCGCTGACCGATGGCGCCGCGCTCGTGCTCCTCGCCTCCGACGACTGGGCCTCCGCCCACGGGCTGCAACCGCTTGCGTACCTGACCGCCTACGAGACCGCCGCCGTCGACTTCGTACACGGCGATGTGGCGGGCGGCGAGGACGGGTTGCTGATGGCCCCCGCGTACGCGGTGCCGCGCATGCTGGAGCGGGCCGGGCTCGACCTGGCGGCCGACTTCGATCTGGTCGAGGTGCACGAGGCCTTCGCCTCGCAGGTGCTGGCGACCCTGGCGGCCTGGGAGAAGCGCGGGCTGCCGGCGGTCGACCGGGAGCGGCTGAACGTCGTCGGGTCGTCGCTGGCCACCGGGCATCCGTTCGCCGCCACGGGCGCCCGGATCGTCGCGACCCTTGCCAAGTCGCTGGCCGAGCGGGAGAGTCCGGGGCGGGGCCTGATCTCCGTCTGCGCGGCGGGCGGCCAGGGGGTGACGGCGATCCTGGAACGGCCGTGATCGCCGCCGGCAGCGGTTAATGTGAGTAACCCTCACGTAACCTTCGGGATTGCACAGGCCCGGCCCGGTACCATCCCCGAAACCCCACAAACCCGCCACAGCGGCCCCGTACGATCTCCAGACCTAACCGCCGGTAACTCCTTTCTGAGGCCCGGTCCCGGTGAACGCCTCGGTGCGCGAGGCGCGTACGACTTGCAGCAAGCAGTTCGCCCGCTGCACGCCCGAGGAGCCGCCCCGTGTCCACTTCGTCTTTCCAGAACGCCGCCCCCGTCTCCCCGGGTGCCGCGATCCAGGCCACGGACTACGACGGGAAGCCGATCCTGGTCGAACCCCTCGTCCAGCGGCTGGGCGGGGTGGTGCGGGAGGCGTCCGTACCGTTGTTCGCGCCGCCGGTGCGGCACGGCTCGCTCGCCGATCTGCCGTTCGAGAACGCGGAGCTGGATCCCGGCACGATCGTGCTCAGCCGCAAGCCGGCTTCGGGCGAGGGCCGTTGGGAGCAGGTGACGGCGGCCCAGTTCGCCGCGCAGGTGCTGGCGGTCGCCAAAGGGCTGATCGCGGAAGGGCTGATGCCGGGCGACCGGATCGCCGTCATGGCCCGGACGACGTACGAGTGGACCCTCCTCGACTTCGGCGCCTGGGCGGCCGGCCTGGTGACCGTCCCCGTCTACCCGACCTCGTCGGTCTTCCAGACCCGCTGGATCCTGCACGACTCAGGCGCGGTGGCCCTGGTCACCGAGACCGCGGGCCAGGCCGCCGCGCTCGGCCCCGAACTCGACCGGCTGCCCGATCTCCGGCACCTGTGGGTGATGGAGAAGGGGCACGTGGAGCGGCTGGCGGAGGCGGGCGGGCACATCCAGGACGCCGAAGTGGGCGTACGGCGGGGCATGCTGGGCCCCGACACGATCGCCACCCTCATCTACACCTCGGGCACCACCGGCCGCCCCAAGGGCTGCGCCCTCTCGCACGGCAACTTCTTCGCCGAGGTCGACAACGCGATCGAACTGCTCTACCCGATCTTCAAGGCCCGCAACAACGAGGAGGTCTCCATCCTCCTCTTCCTCCCCATGTCCCATGTCTTCGGGCGGATGGTGGCGATCGCCTGCATCCGCGCCCGGGTCCGTCTCGGCCACGCCCCCAGCCTCAAGGCCGAGGACCTGCTCCCGGATCTGGCCGCCTTCAGACCGACCTGTCTCCTCACCATCCCGTACATGCTGGAGAAGGTCTTCAACACCGCCCGGGCGAAGGCGGAGGCGGGCGGCCGGGTCTCGGTCTTCGACCGGGCCACGGGGGTCGCCCAGCGGTACGGCGAGGCCTTGGAGGCCAAGCAGACCGGCACCGGCAGCGGCCCGAGCCGCGCCCTGAAGACCGCCCGCACCTTCTACGACCCGCTGGTCTACCGGCGTATCCGCAGCGCCATGGGCGGCCGCGTCCGGCACATCATCTGCGGGGGCTCGCCGCTGGGCCGCCGCCTCGCCGCGTTCTACGCCGGTGCCGGCATCGAGGTCTACGAGGGCTACGGCCTGACCGAGACGACCGCCGCCGCCACCGTCACCCCACCCCTCAAACCCCGGCTGGGCACGGTGGGCTGGCCGATGCCCGGCACCAAGGTCCGGATCGCCTCCGACGGGGAGATCCTGGTCGCCGGTGACCATGTGCTGCGCGGCTACTGGGACCCGCAGGCCGGCGGGGTCGTCCCGGCGACCCGGGACGGCTGGCTGGCCACCGGTGACATAGGCGAACTCGACGACGAGGGCTATCTCACCATCACCGGCCGCAAGAAGGAGATCATGATCACGGCCGGCGGCAAGTCGGTGGCCCCCGCCCCGATGGAGAACTGGCTCCGCTCCCACCCGCTGATCTCCCAGGTGATGCTCGTCGGCGACGGACTGCCGTACGTCAGCGCGCTGATCACCCTCGACCGGGACGGCCTCACCCACTGGCGCCAGATGAACGGCAAGCACCCGGTGCCGCCGGAACTCCTCCTGGACGACATGGAGTTGCAGGCGATCCTGCAACGGGCCGTCGACGAGGCCAACAAGCTGGTCTCCCGCCCCGAGTCCATCCGCCGCTTCACGATGCTCCCCGTCGACTTCACCGAGGAGGCCGGGCATCTGACCCCCTCGATGAAGCTGCGCCGGGAGGCGGTCATGAAGGACTTCGCGACGGAGATCGAGAGCCTCTACACGAAGGAGAAGTAGTCCTGCGGGCGCTCAGTCGAAGTAGTCGAGCTTGTCGAAGTCCTCGAAGAGGCCGGGGTGGGACGGCACCCAGCCGAGGACACGGCGGGTGGTGGCCGTCGACACGGGCGTGTTGTTCGCGATCAACGTCGCCATGAACGGGCCGAAGTACGACGGGAGTTCGTCGGCCGGGACGCTCTTCGTGGGCAGCCCCAGGTGGTCGCCGATGCTCTGCGCGATCTCGCGCACCGGGATGCCCTCGTCCCCGGCCGGGTGCCACCGGGTGCCCGGGGGTGCCTTCTCCAGCGCCAGCCGGAAGACCCGGGCCACGTCGAGGGTGTGGCCGGCGGGCCAGCGGTTCGCGCCGTCGCCGGGGTAGCCGGCGAAGCCGTTCTCCCGGGCCATAGCGATCAGCATCCGGGCGAAGCCCGTCCGGTCCATGGCGCTGTGGGTGATGGGCGGGATCCGCACCACCGAGGCCCGGATGTCCCGTTCCGCGAGCCGGAGCACGGCGATCTCCGCGTCCGTGCGGCCGCCGCCCTCCGCGCTGGGCGAGGAGGGGTCCTCCTCGGTGAGTATCCGCTCACGCGACTCCCCGGCCACGCCCGACGCCCAGACCAGCGGCCTGCAGCTGCCCGCGAGCGCGTCGCCGAACGCCTTCACGGCGCCCCACTCCGCGCTGAGCGCCTCGCTCACGCCGCCGGAGAACAACACGTCGTGCTTGAAGGCGAGGTGGATCACCCCGTCGGCGTCGGCGGCGGCCGCCGCGAGCGCGTCGGGAACGTCGAGGTCGCCGCGGAGCGCGGTGGCGCCGAGCCCGGTCACGGCCGCCGCGGACGCCTGCGAGCGGGCGAGGCCGACCACCTCGTGTCCGGCCGCCCGAGATCGCCCACGCGACCCTTGGCGACCTCCAGAAACGGGCGGCGGAACTGGGCGCGGAGGGTGTGCGCTAACCGGGGGTGTACCCAGGCGCCGTGCGTACCTAGGTGTCGTCGGCCAGGCGGTCGTCGGCCAGGCGGTCCAGCCACTCGGTCAGGAGGTGCTGTTCCGCGCGGCTGAGGGGCGTCCGGTCGGTGAGGCCGGCGCGCAGGGCGCGGGCGGCGCTGGCCGGGCCGGTGGTGCGGACGGCCGGCTTCTCGGTGGTGATGGCCGTGACCATGGCCTCGCGCAGGGTCTTCAGCAGGGCGGGGTCGCGTTCGGACTCCGGCAGCGACAGCCAGGTGAGGACGGCGCCGCGGGCCGTGGCGTGGATGACGTTGGCCGCGAGGGTCTCACTGACCCGCAGCCTGCCACCGGCGGCGAGCCGCCGCACCCGGCCCTTCAGGATCCCGAGTCCGGTCTGGAAGGCGGCCGAGTCGCTGCGGGTGGCGTCGGCGTACATCAGCGAGTAGAGCGCGGGGTTCTCCAGGCCGAACTCGACCGCCAGGTCCCAGCTGTCGCGCAGGTCCTGGATCAGGTCCTCGGGGTCCGGGTCGACGCGCTTGCTCGCGAGGAACGTGGCGAAACCGTGCTCGGCCACCGCGTCCAGGAGTCCCTCCTTGTCGCCGAACAGCCGGTAGAGGGCAGGGGGCTGGAGCCCCGCGGCGACGGCGACCGCCCGGGTGGTGACGGCGTCCCGCCCCTCGCGCTCCAGCAGCCCGATGGCGGCTTCGATGACGCGCTGACGGGTGTCCTGGACCGGCGCGGAGCCGGCGGCCGCGGGGGTCGTGTCGCGTGGTCCGGAAGCCATGAACCAACGATATCGCGTGCTTGATTCCATCGTTAGTATCGATGTTACGCTGAACATGTTTCCACTGATACCACCTCTCCCTGGAGAACATCGTGATCATCGTGACCGGAGCCACCGGACAGCTCGGCAGCCAGATCGTCGAGCGGCTGCTGGACCGTGTACCCGCCGAGCGGGTCGGAGTCAGCGTCCGCGACCCGGAGAAGGCGCGGTCCCTCGCGGACCGGGGGGTGCGGGTGCGGCAGGGCAGCTTCACCGACCCGGCCGGCCTGGCGCACGCCTTCGAGGGCGCCACCCAGGTCCTCGTCGTCTCCGTCGACAAGATGGGCGCCGAGGCCGTACGACAGCACCGCACCGCCATCGACGCGGCCGCGGCGGCCGGGGCCCGCCGCATCCTCTACACCAGCCACATGGGCGCGAGCCCCACCTCCCGCTTCGAGGCCTGCCGCGACCACGCGGCCGACGAGGAGGCGCTCCGGGCCACGGGCGTCCCCTACACCTCGCTCCGCAACGGCTTCTACGCCACCAGCGCACTCCAGTTCCTCGGCCATGGCCTGGAGTCCGGCGAAGCGGTCCTCCCGGCCGACGGCGCGGTCAGCTGGACGGCCCACGCCGACCTCGCGGAGGCGGCCGCGGTGATCCTCGCCGACGAGGGCCGCTTCGAGGGCCCGACACCCCCGCTCACCGGTGCCGAGGCGCTCACCTTCGCGGACATCGCCGCCCTGGCCACGGAGCTCACGGGCCGCACCATCACCCGCACCGCCGCTCCCGACGACAATTTCCGCACCCAACTGGTGGGCAACGGCGCCCCCGCCGACCTGGCCGACCAGCTGCTGAGCATCTTCGAGGCGAGCCGCGAGGGCGAGTTCGCGACCGTGGACCCGACACTGGCGGAGCTGATCGGCCGCGAACCCGTCAGCATGCGCACCCTGCTGCGCGAGCGGCTCTCCGACGGGTGAGAGGTGGCGTCCCTCGGGCCCGGGCACCTCCCGTCCGTCTTCACCACGCGCACGGTGACCGGCGTGGTGGGGTGGTAGCGGGCGGGGGCTGCCCGGTGAGGTCGCGGAAGCTCAGCCCGTCGCCAGCAGAAACGCCTGCGGGCTCGATTCACCGAGGGCCGTATCGGCTTCCCGCACCGTGCTGGAGCGGAGCGTGAAGCCGGCCTCCGTCAGCAGCCGCGCCATCTCCTCCGGCCGCCGCCGCTCGAAGTCCAGCGCCACCGGATGCCCCCACGGATCCTCGAACCGCCGCGCCGCGTCCCCCACCTGGAACGCGAGCAGCAACTGGCCGCCCGGCCGCAGCACCCTCCGGAACTCCCCGAACAGCACCGGCAGCCGGTCGTCCGGCGTGTGGATGGACGAGTACCAGCACAGCACCCCGTCCAGCGATCCGTCCGCCACGTCCAGCTCCAGCATCGAGCCCTGTACGAAGCGGAGGCCGGGGTTCTCCCGGCGGGCGATCGCCAGCATCGACGCGGACAGGTCGAGCCCGAAGACCGACAGACCAAGGCCGGCCAGCCGGGCGGTGACCCGGCCGGGCCCGCAGCCCAGGTCGGCCACCTCACCGCCCTCCCCGACCAGCTCGGCGAACGCGGCCAACAGGGCCCGCTCCAGCGGCCTGTCGGCGATGTCGGTACGGAAGCGGTCGGCGTAGTCTTCGGCGACCGTGTCGTAGAAGGCGCGGGTGGCGGTGAGGAAGTCGGCGGTCATGTCCGCGGACCCTAGCCGCCGCCACTGACAACGACCGGCTGTCCGCCCTCCGCCGCCCGCCGCCGCGCCTACGACCCCCACCACGAGCGGCGCCTCGCGCCAGGCCGGCACCCCGGCCGCCCGCGCCCACCCCGCGAAGCCGCCGGCCTCGGTCAGCGCGCCGGTGGCCGGCAGGGCCGGCTCCTGGACCCGGGCCGGGATCTCCACCCGGCGGTGCAGGGCCAGAACCACCAGACGAGGGAAGGATCAGGGCCACCAGCGCCCGGGGGGTGCCGCTGAGGGCGCGCCGGTCGGGCGGTCGGCTCGCTCGGCACCCTGCTCCCGGCCTGGCCGCCCGGCGCCCGGGTGGGACGTCTACCACCCGCGGAGGAGGCCCGGCGCGGCGCGCGAGGCCGAGCCGTGCATTCCGGGGGCCGTCGAGCATCTCGTCGTATGCAGCGGGCAGGGCAAGGCGGGACCGCGCGGGGAGTCCGTCGAATTGGACGCGGGGGATTGTCCGACGTGTCGCGGGGATATTCCGCATTCCTGTGTGGCGCTGGTGCGGCGGAATATTTAGGCGGGGGGCAAAAGGGCAGGAGCCCCATCGCCGGAAGGCGCGGGGCTCCTTGGGTACTGCACTCAGTCTGCGATCAGACCTCGGGTGTCTGGATCAGCTGGATCAGACGGGGGTGACGTTCTCAGCCTGCGGGCCCTTCGGACCCTGCGTGACGTCGAAGCTCACCTGCTGGTTCTCCTCGAGCGAACGGAAGCCGCTCGCGTTGATCGCGGAGTAGTGAACGAAGACGTCGGGGCCGCCGCCCTCCTGGGCAATGAAGCCAAAGCCCTTTTCGGCGTTGAACCACTTAACGGTTCCGGTAGCCATAAGCCCTCCTTGGGCTCAAAAGGGTCGCCCTGCTCCAGAACCTGCAAGTGTGAAAACAAACTAAGTGCCGCACAACTGCATTCGTCTGAAAACGACGAGAGCCCGCGGTTACATGCTCCGCAGGCTCTGTACTGCAAGGGAAACCAAACTGCAACTTGCGGCGAGCCTAGCATGTGGGCAGCCGAAAGCAACAGAGGCCAAGATCACGTCACCCGGACGTTTGAACGGCCTCGCAAGTGGGTTGACGCCCGGGGCGGCTTCGTGCCGACGGCGGGGGCGGTCCCAGCACCGTACCCCATGGGGTCTAGTCTCGCGATGTGGACAATTCTCGCACCCGGCCGCGCGTCGGCCACATCCAGTTCCTGAACTGCCTGCCCCTCTACTGGGGGCTCGCGAGAACCGGCACCCTCCTCGACTTCGAGCTGACCAAGGACACCCCCGAAAAGCTCAGCGAGCAGCTGGTGCGCGGCGACCTCGACATCGGGCCCATCACCCTCGTCGAATTCCTGCGCAACGCCGGCGACCTGGTCGCCTTCCCGGACATCGCCGTCGGCTGCGACGGCCCGGTGATGTCCTGCGTGATCGTCTCGCAGGTCCCGCTGGACCAGCTGGACGGCCGCCGGGTCGCCCTCGGCTCGACCTCGCGCACCTCCGTCCGCCTGGCCCAGCTGCTGCTCGCCGACCGCTACGGCGTCCAGCCCGACTACTACACCTGCCCGCCCGACCTCAGCCTGATGATGCAGGAGGCGGAGGCGGCCGTGCTCATCGGCGACGCGGCCCTGCGCGCCAACCTGCTGGACGCCCCGCAGTACGGCCTCCAGGTCCACGACCTCGGCGCGCTGTGGAAGGAGTGGACGGGCCTGCCGTTCGTCTTCGCCGTGTGGGCGGCGCGCCGGGACTACCTGGAGCGCGAACCGCACATCACCCGTGAGGTGCACGGCGCCTTCCTCGACTCCCGCAACCTCTCCCTGGAGGAGGTCGCCAAGGTCGCCGAACAGGCCGCCCGCTGGGAGGCCTTCGACGAGGCGACCCTGGCCCAGTACTTCACCACCCTCGACTTCAGCTTCGGCGCACCGCAGCTGGCCGCGGTCGCGGAGTTCGCCCGCCGGGTGGGCCCGACGACCGGGTTCGCGGCGGATGTGAAGGTCGATCTGCTGCAGGCCTGACAGGCAATAGGCTGCTGCCCGGACTTACTGGGGGGTGGGGGCATGCAGCCGCTCGCGGGTGACGAACCTACGGCGGTCGGGCCGTACCGGCTGCTCGGCCGGCTCAACTCCGGCGGCATGGGCCGCGTCTGTCTGGGCCGTTCGGCCGGCGGCCGGAGCGTCGCCGTCAAGATCGTGCACCCGCACTTCGCCCTGGACGAGGAGTTCCGGGCCCTCCCCCACGCTCGAATTCGCTCGCGCGGGGGGACCCCCATCGCCGCGAGGTGGCGGCCGCACGGCGGGTCGGCGGCACCTGGACGGCACCCGTCCTGGACGCCGATCCGGACGCGCCGGTGCCCTGGGTCGCCACGGCCTACGCGGCGGGCCCGTCCCTGGCGGCCGCCGTCGTGGACGGCGGCCCGCTGCCCGCGCATTCGGTACGAGCGCTGGGCGCGGGCCTCGCGGAGGCGCTGGCCGCCGTACACGAACTGGGGCTGGTGCACCGGGATGTGAAGCCGTCGAACGTGCTGCTGACCCTCGACGGCCCGCCGCTCATCGACTTCGGCATCGCGCGGGCGACGGACGGCACGGCGTCGCTGACGTCGTCGGGCGTCTCGATCGGCTCGCCGGGATACATGTCGCCCGAGCAGATCCTGGGCAACGGCGTCACCGGCGCCGCGGACGTCTTCTCGCTCGGCGCGGTGCTGGCGTACGCGGCGAACGGCGAACCGCCCTTCCCCGGCGACTCCTCCGCGGCCCTGCTCTACAAGGTCGTCCACGAGGAGCCCGAACTCGGCACGCTGAGCGGTGTGTTGCGGGAGGTCACCGAGGCCTGCCTGGTGAAGGAGGCGGGGGCGCGGCCGGCCCCCGGGGAGGTGGCACGACGGCTGGCTCCGGAGGGCGCCGCGCGGCTGGTGGCCGGCGGATGGCTGCCGGGGGCGCTGG
Organism: Streptomyces sp. NPDC111744; assembly: GCF_055634995.1. Taxonomy (NCBI): domain Bacteria; kingdom Bacillati; phylum Actinomycetota; class Actinomycetes; order Kitasatosporales; family Streptomycetaceae; genus Streptomyces; species Streptomyces sp. NPDC111744. The sequence goes on along the minus strand of NZ_JBVKCG010000022.1, from coordinate 13,488 downwards.
TGGAGCGGGTGAGCCGGAGCGCGGTGCAGGTGCTGAACCTGGAGGTGACGGAGGCGGCGGTACCGGCGTCCGGGCCGGTGGAGTTCAGCATGCCTTCGGTGGACGCGTCCGGGGGCGTTCCTGTGGCAGGGGAGTTCGGGCCGCCTCCGACGGTGCCGCCCGCAGGCCTGCCGGAGCCTCCGAGGGTGCCGCCCGCGGTCGTACCCGAGCCGCGTGATGCCCTGCCGTCCGGACCCGCGCCCGCGCCCGTGCCCGCGCCCGGGAAGGTCTCGGTGAGCGTCGCCGCGACCGCCGTACCGGCGGGCCAGGGCGGTCGCGGGCGCCGGGTGAGCTGTACGGTCGCGCTCGCCGTGGCCGGGGCGCTGGCGGTGGTGACCGTCGGGGTGGGGTTCCTGGTGAAACCGTTCCTCGGGGACGACGGCGGCGGGCCGAACAGCGACACGGGCGCCTCCGCCACATCGCCTTCGGTGTCCTCGTCGTCCTCGTCGTCCTCGTCGTCCTCGTCGTCCTCGTCCTTGCCGTCTTCGTCGGGCAGCGGGTCGATCCCGGTCGCCTACCTCGGCACCTGGCAGGGCTCGGCCACCGCACTGGACGGCAATCTGCCCATCGGCACCTTCCGGATCACCGTCGAACAGACGCAGGTGGGACGGGAGTTGGGCCGCCTGCGCCGGACCGACCAGCTGGGCGGGGTCTGCACGGACGTACTCACCCTGAAGTCGGTCACCGTCGAGAAGCTCGTCGCGTCCTCGGCGGGCGTCAAGGGCAACCACGACGGCTGCGACCCCGGCCCGAACACCGTGTACCTGACCCCGAGCCACGGCGCCCTGGTCTACACGTCGGACAGCTCGGCGGAGGGGAATCCGGTGGCGGTGATGTCGAAGGCGGGGGACTGAGCCCCCCGCCCCACCAACCCGCCGCACCGCGCCGTACGACTACTGCGGGGTGGTCACCGTGACGTGCTCCCCGCTGCCCAGATGCAGCATGCCCCGGCCGGGCTGGATCGGCCCGCCGACCATGGCCCGGGTGGTCCGGATGCCGATCAGCTCGCCGGAGCCGGACTCCTGCGGGGAGAGCAGGATGCCCCGGCGGGCCTTCTTCGCGTCGACCTGCCAGCCGGAGAAGCCGTCGCAGATCTCGTCCTCGTCACCGGCGATGACGACGGCGAGCCCCTCCTCGGTACCGCTCTCGACGATCCGCTTGAAGACACCCTCGGCATCGCAGTCGTCCAGCACCTCGGCGTCGTCGACCAGGACGACGATCGGCTCGGCCGGCGACGCCGACGCGATGACCTCCGTCAGCTCGTCCTCGTCGATGTCCCGCCCGGTGAAGACCTTCAACACACCTTCCTGCCCGTCGAGTTCCCGCAACGGCGACATCCGGGGCGCCGCCACGACGATCCGCACGCCGTTGGCGAGGTAGGAGCGGGCGAAGCCCAACAGGGTGGTGGAACGGCCCGACTTGGCGGGACCGCCGATCACGAACGCGGGCACGCCCTTGGCCAGGTCGGGCCCGAAGGCCGTGAGTTCGTCGCCGCCGACACCCACGAGCGCCCACAGCGGAGCGGCTGCAGTGGCGGGATCCCGCATCGCCCAGGCGTCCTCGAAGGAGATCCGGCTGGGCAGCACGTCCACCCGGAACGGGCGCCGGGAGCGCGGCACCTGGGCGTCCCGGGTCTGCGCCGCCTCGCCGATCGCGGCGATCGCGGCGGCCTGCCCCTGACCGGTGGTGTCCGCGGACAGCAGCGCGAACTGCGTCTCGGCGGCCGTCTCGCTGCGGAAGGCACGGCCGGGCGGGATCTCCTCGGGAACCTTGCGGGAGTTGATGTCCAGCATCGAGAAGTCGGCGCGGTCCGCGAGCCGCAGACCGTACTTGTCCTCGGTGAGGGAGGAGATCCGGCCGGCCAGGATCTGCCGGTCGCCGGTGAGGACGAGATGGATGCCGACGCTCGCGCCTTCTCTCATCATCACCATGATCTGGTCGGTGAGGTCACCGTGGTTCAGCTCACCGAGGGTGGGCAGCCAGCCCTCCCAGCGGTCGAGGAGCAGCACGATGTGCGGCAGCCGCTCCGCCTCCGCCACGGCGGCCCGCTGCTCCACGATGTCCGCGAACCCCTTGTCGGCCAGCAGTTCCTGACGACGGCTCAACTCACCCGAGAGCCGGGCCATGAGCCGCTCGACGCGCTCGGTCTGGTTGCGGCCGACGACCGCACCGCAGTGCGGCAGCCGGGTCAGCGCGTTGAGCGCCCCGTTGCCGCAGTCGATGCCGTAAAGGTGCACATCTGCACAGGAGTTGGTGCGGGCCAGCGAACCGGCGATGGTGCGCAGCACCTGCGAGCGTCCGGTGCGCGGGGCACCGGCGACGATGAGATGCCCGAAGGTCGCGAAGTCGACGGCGACCGCACGGCGGGCCTGGTCGGCGGGCAGATCCTCGACACCGTACGGGGCGGCGGGCAGCGCCCCCTGCGCCGGTACGGCCGGTACGTCGTCGAGCAGCAGCATGTCGTCGAGGGCGGGCAGCCATGGCGAGTGCTGGGCCGGGATCGCGAGCGCCGTGTTGGCCTCGCGCACGGCGTCCACCAGCACCTTCAGGTCCGTGATCTCGTCGTCCTCCTTGGTCTCGGACTTGGGCTTGCGCAGCGCGGCCCGCCCGAGGTCCTGCCAGGACAGCGCCCCGGCCCAGGGCGCGAGGGTCGCGGGGTCGGCCGCACCGGGACGCCGGCCGCCGACCCGGCCCGACTGGAAGGGAATCAGCGAGGCATGCCCGAGCCGGACGTACGCCCGTCCCGGCGTGCTCTTCGCGATGTGCCCGGCGTCCGGCGCGTCGATGACGTCGGTCGACTCACCCGCGTCGGTCACGCGCAGCGCGATACGGAGGTTGGTGTTGGCGCGGATCTCGGGAGACACGACACCGGAGGGCCGCTGGGTGGCCAGGAGGAGGTGAATGCCCAGGGACCGCCCTCGCTGAGCGATGTTGACAAGTCCCGTGACGAAGTCGGGCAGGTCCCGCACCATCGACGCGAACTCGTCGATGACGATGAGGAGTCGGGGGACGGCCGGACGCGACGGATCCCTCCTCACCAGATCCTGGTAGTCCTCGATGTCCTTGGCGTCGGCGGCGGCGAGGATGTGCTCGCGCCGCTTCAGCTCCGCGCCCAGGGACTCCAGCGCCCGCTCGACGAGGTGGGCGTCGAGGTCGGTGACCATACCCACGGTGTGCGGCAGTTTCACACAGTCCTTGAACGCCGAGCCACCCTTGTAGTCGACGAGCACGAAGGTCATGTTCTCCGGCGTGTTCGCCACCGCCAGCGCGGCCACGATGGTCTGCAGCAGCTCGGACTTGCCGGAACCGGTCGTACCGGCGATGAGCCCGTGCGGCCCGTCGCGCCGCAGGTCGATGCCGAACGGGCCGTCGTACGACTCCCCGATGACCGCCATCGTCGACTGCCCGCCCATCCGCCACCGCGCGGCGATCGCGTCCCGGGTGGGCGGCTCCAGCTGGAGCACGTCGAGCAGCCGGCTGGCCGCGGGCAGCGCCGAGTCCTCGGTCTCGCCACTGATGTCACGCAGCGGAGAGAGGGAGCGGGCGAGGCGCGCGCACCAGGCGGGGGAGACGAAGTCGGGCCGTACGTTGCGCTTGCGCAGCGCTCCGCTCTGCTCGACGCGCAGCCGCAACTCCAGGTCCTGCGGAGCCTGTTCCTCGGCCTGCTGGGCCTGCGGGTGCCAGGCCTGGAAGGAGGGGAAGCCACCGGCGGCCTGCTGCGCCACGGCCGTCGCGGGGGCGTCCTTGGCCGCCGTCAACGGCTCGGCGACGACGACGCCCTGGCACTCACCCGGCAGGAACCGCTCCTCCTCGTCGAGACAGATGGAGCGCAGGGCCACCCCCGGCCCCTCCTTCAACAGCCTCACGACACCGGGCATGGACCGCAGCCGCCGGGACCCGTCCCACACGATCACGATGTCCGGATCGGAGAAGGCGGGCCCGTCGGTCTTGTTGCGCCCGCCCTGCTGGAGGGCCTTCTGCCGACCGTCGAGGAGCTGGGTGAGCTCGCCGACGCGGGCGGCGACGGTCTCGGAGTCGGTGCCGATGAGGACGTTCACGTCCTGGCCGCCGCCCGGGCGGGAGTGCGGCAGCCAGCGCACCCAGTCCCAGCGGGCGCCGGCGTCGTTGTCGGTGAGGACATAGAACTGCACGTCCATGGGGCTGTGCAGGACGGCGGTCTGGGCGACCGCCCAACGCCCCAGCGCATGCGCCGAGTCACCGGGCCCGGCGACGCCGATGACCCCGAGGTCGCGCAGCGACAGGGCGACCGGAGCGTCCTCGATGTACCAGCGGACCTTGCGCTTGTGCTCATCCTGCTCGGGGTCGTCGAGCTCGACCTCGGAGGGGACGCGCCCGGTGCCGAAGCGGATCAGCAGATGGTCGGCGTCGGTGCGGCGCCGCTCCCAGAGCCGGGTGCGCGGCCCGGTGCCGTACGTCAGCACGGCGGCGGGATCCGGCACGGCGGCCCGCCGCTCGCCCCGCTCGGCCACCAGCGCCTCCTGCGCCTCCCCCTCGATCCGCTCCTTGTGCTCCTTGTACTCCTTCATCTGCTTGGCATGGGACTTGCGCCCGTGCTTCTTGTCCATGAAGTAGTTGCCGAAGAGCATGACCGGGCTCATCACGGCCATGATCAGGTAGTACCAGCGCCCGAACATCATCACTGAGACGACGGCACCGACGAGCGGCAGCAGCGCCATCAGCCAGGGCAGCGGGCGGGCCTCGTAGTCGCCGGGCGGGTTCGGGAGCGAGAAGTGCGTCTGGTGCTCGGCGGGGCGCAGCCGCGGGGGCCTGTTGTAGTCGAGCCCGGCGCCGTCGTCGGACCACTTGAGGGCGGCGTTGGGTGGCGAGTACCCGGTGATCTCGAGGAGCGTGTTGCCAAGTGCGAGCTGGGAGTTGAGAGGCCAGTCACCGCCGCTCTCGAACTCCTCCCCGTCCAACCGGGCGCTGTCGCCGTGTATCTGGACTTTGCAGGTGCCGTCGATGGCGATGGTGAGGGTGGCGGCGCGGGCGGCCAACTCCGGGTCCTCGACGCGGATGTGGGAGGCGGCGCCGGTACCGATGTCGTACCGCCCGACACCGAGCCGGTGCACGGCGCCGGCGGCGGGACCGCCCGCGACCCGGAACTCGACGACGCCGGTGGGCTCGCCGAGCAGACACCCGGCGGGATCGTGCAGGCTGACGACGACACCGTCGCGCAGCGGCGAGCCGACGACGGTGGCGGCGGGGTCGAGGGCGTAACCGTCGACATAGGCGAGCGGCCCGGACGTCTGGACGGCCGCGGCCCCCCTGTGAACTCCGATGGGTATGACCTGGGCGCCCTCGCTGCCATCCGGGTAGCCCAGACCCACCTGCCGGGCCAACTCCCGGGCCACGTCACCGACCGTCGACTCGGGATCCGCGTCGAGCACGACGTCGGCGGTGGCACCGCCGACCGGGTCGACGACGGTCAGACTCAGGCGCACGTTCGTCCTCCTCGCAGGCCCGGCACATTCGAAGTGACCTTAGCCGGACGGGCTTTCCCGGGCGCAACGGGATTGCGCCGGTTCACGATTCCCTCGCACGAGGCCCCTGCGGCCACGTGCCTCCCACCCGTAGGATCTTTGCTCATGGGACGGCCGGGTCAGGACCGGCCGATCCGTCCGAGCAAGCCACGGGGGCGAGCCCTGGGGCGGCCACAACACAACGGGAGGGATGCCGACATGGGCAAGGGCAAAGACACGGACCTTACTTATGCCGAGATGGAGAAGGTCGCCGGCGACCTGATAAAGGACATGCACGAGCTCGAGGACAAGATCAAGAACATCGAGAAGCGTGTCTCGGCACTGGTGGAGGAGGGCTTCACCACCCAGAAGGCCTCGGGAGCGTACGACGACTCCATGAAGGACTTCACGAAGGGCGCGACGAAGACGATCCAGGGTCTGCACGGTCTCTCGGACTTCCTGAAGAAGGCCAAGGAAGCGTACGAGCAGCTGGACGACTCGCTGGCGAAGCAGGCCAAGGGCTGACAGCCGCCTCGGCAGAGGATGGGTCACGTCGGTGCGATGGAGCGGTCGGCCGTCGCACCGACGGGCTTTGCGCGGACGGTTCATCAGTTTTCTCGACGGGGGTAGTTGTGTCGGATCAGACTGCTGATCTCTCACGCATCAAGGAGAGTGCCCGCTCGCTTTCCAGGATCCACAAGGAGTTCGCCGGAAACGCGAATCCGGCGAAGGGGCTGGGGGTGCCCGTCTTCGGCGAAAAGGGCCTGGTCGATGTCTTTGACGACTTCGGCGACAACTGGCGGGTTCACCGCGGGCGTCTGCTGGACGAGTTGGAGAAGCTCTCGAAGATCCTCACCGCCGCGGCGAAGGGATACGAGGACATCGATCACCAACTCGCCGACGCCCTGCGCGGCACGGACGCCAAGCCGGCCGGGCCCGAGGGAGGGGCCAAGTGACGCGCCCCCGGGCCGACGAGTGGTCGGTGATCGGGGAATCGGCCGATCCGGTGCCCGGCGATCCGGATGAAGTCGCCAGACTCGGCAGAGAACTGCGGAAGACCGCCGAATCCATCAAGAAGCAAGCCGCCGAGATCAAGGCCCTGTCGTCGGTTGAGGCGTGGAAGAGCAAGGCGGCGGAGGAATTCCGGCAGCAGGCCGAAGAGGCCGAAGGGAAACTGCGCAAGGCCTTCAAGCGCTATGACGCGGCGGCCGACGCCCTGGGCGAGCGGGTTCTGGACGGTTCGTCCTCCACCGAGTACGCATCGGAGCTTCACCGAGCGCAGCAGATGGCCGACAAGGCACTCCGGGACGCCCAGACCGCCGACGACGAGCACCGGGCGAGCGGCGGTGCCATCGACAAGCTCCCCAAGGACACCCCGGACGACGACCCGAGCCGCAAGAAGCTGCAGAAGCGCCAGGAGGCGGCCAGTGCGGCGCTGGAGCGGGCGAAGAAGGACCTGGAGGCGGCGAAGGACGTCCGCGACGCGGCGGCCAAGCGAGCCCGCGACGCGATCCGCCACGCCATCGACCACGACGGCCTCAAGGACAGCGGCTGGGACAAGTTCAAGGGGTGGGTGCACGATCATGCGGGGACGATCCAGTCGATCCTCAACTGGTCCGGTTGGATCGCCACCGTCTGCGGGACTCTGTCCCTGCTAGTGGGATGGATCCCGATCATCGGCCAGGCACTCGCCGGAATCCTCGGCAGCATCGCGCTTGTCTTCACCCTGGTATCGCTCGTGGGCCATCTCCTTCTGGCCCTGTCCGGCGACGGCAGCTGGTTCGACGTCGCGCTCGACGTCGTAGGCCTCGTCACGCTGGGCATCGGTCGGGGCGCCATCGCAGGCGCCAAGGGTGCGTCTCTGGCTGCCAAAGCCTCCGCGAGGTCTGCGGCAGGCCGGGCTCTCAGGGCCGGTATCAGAGCGAAGCCCGGTACGACGGCCTATCAGCGGGCCCTGAACCAGACATGGCGGAAGGCCAACGTGCTCAGCGGCGGTGCGCCGCGCGGCAAGGCCGGTGTCGAGGCCATCGCCGGCGCGCCGAAGGGATGGAACCCCGGAACCGCCCGGCTCAGCGAAGCCTTCAGCCCGAAGTCGATTGGCAAGGAGACATGGGAAGGCCTCAAGGGGGTCAAGGACTTGAGGCCGAACAATCTCCGGCAACTCGGCGACAGTTCCACCTGGGCGGGAGTTCGGCCACGTGTCGGGGATACCGGCATCGCCGGACTGGAGAAGAGCATGGGACAGATCTCCGAGTCCTTGCGAGCCGACGATGCGGTGAAGGCGGCCAGTGGCGTGTTCAAGACCCAGACCCGGATCTGGGCGGGCTCGACCTTTGTCGCCTCCGGCACCGACCTCCTTGACAAGGGCGAGATCACGGGATGGATTGGCGATCGTGTCGGGATCAGCGGGCTGGATGACGGAGTCTGGTCGGCGACCGGAGTCAAGGATGCGACGACGACGAGTGACGGGTGAGCAGACAGGTGAAGGTCGAGGCGCGGGCAACTGAGGAAGCGCTGGGCAAGCAGGCTGCCGTGGTGCGGCCCAGTGGCATGCGCCCGCACAACGTTGACGTTGTACGCCGGGCTCGTCTTTATGCCGACGGAAAGACCCTCGTCGTACGTGACCGGAGACTGCATGAGCGCCGGTATCCGGTCGGCGCCAGAGGCATTCGGCGTGCCGTGTTCGTCCCGCCGCCCCCCGACGCGTGGGAGGCCGTGAGCAAGCGGCCCGCGGAGCGCTGGGGGGTGCTCGTCTTCGAGGACGAGGACGGGCATGAGGTCCTTCGTGTGCCGCTCGCCGAGTGGCTGCCGGAAGCCGATGTCGTGGGGATTCTGGACCTGAAGCCGACGAAATGCCTGGACCGAACCGGGCTGAGGGACCTGGCCGCGGCTCTTGGCATCCCGGTGGAGCAGAGTCCGCGAGCGCCGGACGGTGGACGGGAACAGTCGGAAGCGGCGTCCGACCGCGCTCCGGATCGCGTGTTCCACGGCGAACTGCCACGTTGGCACAGCTGGATCAGAGGGCTCGGCATCCTGGGCTGGTTCATGGCTCTCATCGTCACCTTCGCGGCTGACGTGGATTGGTGTCTGCCGATCGCCGCGGGTGCTCTGTTCACCGTCCCGGCAGCCGATTTGGTGGTGCGTGGCAGTGCGTGGTGGCGTAGGCGACGGGATGTCCGAAGCTTCGCCGAGGCGGTGGTTCTCACGCTCGGTCCGGTGGCCGGAGCGGGAGCGACACCGAGGTTCCGGCAGACGGCGTCCGTACGTGTGCTGCCTCATGACGTGGTAATCACCGACACCATCGGCCGGGAGCGCTGGCTCGGACGCGACGGCGCGCCCGGCGTGGCGCGGTTGGTGCGCCTGATGTCTCCGGGGGACCGTCAGCCGTTGGGTGTCGAGTTCCGCGACGGCAGAGGCGAGGTCCGGGCGCTGCTGCCGTGGCGCAACTGGTTCGCCGGTCCGCAGGGCCAGGACCAATGGGAAGAACTGGTGTCGGCGCTCGCGGTCTCCGCGGCGGACGAGGAGGCGCGAACGCACAGGCGCGCTGGGGACACGAAACCCTGGTGGGACGGCCACCCCCTCGCCGCGGACGCCCGGATGATGTCACCTCTGCCCGCCAAGGATGCCCGCGCCGCAACCAGTTGGCACAGCTCTGTGATCGGCGGGAACGAGTTGATGCTGATCCCCCTCTTCAGCCTCCTGCTGCTCGCCGGACTCTTCGGCGACGGCATCCCAGCACGTCTGGCAGGTCTGTTCTCCGCGCTGACCATCGTGGCCGAATGGATCCCGGCCGCGACGAGGTCGCTGATCAGCCGCTTCTCCTACGACAAGGCCGTATGAGAATGCGTGACGCCACCGGCCGGGCCGACGACACCGGAGCCAATATGACCACAAACGCGGGCAACCCTCGGACGACGGCATCCCCGTCCGACTACCGGCTGTTGCTGCCGGACGGCTGGTTCCGGGTGCGGATCGACCCTGAAGGACGCGAGCGCTCGGTCGACGCCTTGGTCGACCGCAAGTTCGCGGGAGTCGACAACGCGCCCCACTTCAAACGGCAGTTGCGCGACGAACTCCTGATGCAGGCCGCCGCGGCGTACCGAGACGGGGGCATCGAGCTGTACCTAAGTCTGCAGCAGGCGGGCCCCCTGACGATTCCCGCTTCCCTCCTGATCACCTTGTTGCGACCGGTACCTGGCACAGCCCTGCCGGACGCGGCCGAACTGGCAAGGCGCCTTTCGGCCGGCATGGAGGGGGAGACCACGGTGACGGAGTTGGCAGCCGGCACGGCGGTCCGCGTCCGCCGTTTGACGGGGCAACCGAACACCCCTGCTCCGTCCGGGGCAGCCGGAAGTCCGGACGAGGTGCTGCCATCGGTCACGCTGGACTACCAACTCCCAGTGCCCGGAGCGGAGGCGCACCTCCTCCTGACCTTCTCCACCCCACTCCTGCAGATTGCCGACGCCATGGTTGAGCTCTTCGACGCGGTGGCCGGCTCGCTCACCTGGCTGGACGGTGACGTCACCCATGAGTGACATCCAGACCTGCGGCATCGTCTGTCCGACGGACTGGGTGCCGCTCCCGCTCGATCCGTCGGACGACGTCAAGAGGTGGGCGAAGAGCACCGCGACGGAGATCCGCGAGCGGAGCGGCGCGGCAGGGTATGAGCTGGACGACAGGGCCCTGCGAAAGGACCTGCGGAGCTGGGCCGAGGACAGCCGCGGTCGTGCTCCGCTGTACGGCTTCGCCTTCTACCCCGACGGCTTCGACACCGCCCTGGCCCTTCTGGAAGTCGAGGTCATCCGGCCCGACGAAACCGTCCCGCGGTTCTCTCTCGACTGGCTGGCGGACACCTTCAGCGCACATGACTTCGGCCCTCCGCAGATCTCGCACCCCGAAGTGCCGATCGGCCCCGCCGTGCGCCTCCGCCAGAACTTCGCCGCGGACGGCATGCCCCGCAGTGGTCCCGGAGTGCTGCTGCAGACGGTCACGTACGGAGTCCTCCCGGAGGGAACCGACGACGCCCTCGTTCTTCTCGTCTCCTGGACGACGCCGGGCATCGACGAGGAAATGGAAGACGCCGCGGACAGCATCGCCATGACACTGACGGTGTCCTGACGCTCGGGCGGATTGCTGTGCTTCGTCGTCGTTGAGTCCTTCGAGGGAAACCCTGAACGACACCGTCACTCCGCGGGCCGCCTACGCCGGTGCCGCCGTTCTTGGTTACGGCGCCGGAGTAGTGGATGCTTGCGGCGGCGTAGATACCGGCGTTGTCGCTGCCGCCCTTCTCGTCCGTGCTGGATCCATCGTCCCGGAGCTGGAGGAGATCCGGCTCGCGGAGCGGGAGATCGTCGAGACCCTGATCGGGAACTACCGCACGGTGCTCAAGCACATCGACGAGGGCGGCCCGGCCCAGGAGGCGCTCGCGAAGGCCGCGGCCATGACCGCCGAGGTCCGCCAGACCCTGGAGGGTTTGGACGAGGAGGCGTCGGTTGACGAGGTGGCGACGCGGCTGGAGGAGGAGATCAAGGCGAGGATGCCGGGGCGTTCCCTGATGGGGATCGTGGCCCGGACCGCCTACTGGGTGGAGTGGTGGCGCCGTTTCCGCCCGCCGTCCGGCAACGAGCCCAAGCTCACCGACCCCTTGGGCCGCTACGTGATCGTCACGTTCGTCAAGGGCACCAACAGCTGCTGGAAGAGGGATGGGAGATCGACCCGGAAGACCTGGCGCACATCTCGCCGTACCTGACAACGGGAGCGGGCCGGTATACCCCAGAATCCTGCTGCGAGGGTCAGCCTCCAACACCGTGGCCCGGGCCGGTGATCCGATAGCGCTGCCGGGGGAGCGGGGTTTGTGACGGTTCTTGTGGGCCCCCGCCGTATTTCAGAGGGATACCCGCGCTGTTCTGCCAGCGGCAGAACACCGGCCGGACCGGGCTCGACGATCACTACAGTCCAGTCTCATGACGACGATTACGACGCGTACGGTCGAGTATCCGGCCGACGGTTTGACGATGATCGGGCACCTCGCGCTCCCGGCCGGTGTCGATCGCCGGCCCGCGGTGCTGCTCGGACCAGAGGGCATGGGGCTCAGCGACGTCGAGCGCCGCCGGGCCGATGCTCTCGCCGAGCTGGGATATATAGCGCTGGCCTTCGACCTTCATGGCGGGCGCTATTTGGGCGACCCCGAGGAGATGCTGGCCCGTTCCCTGCCGCTGCTCGCTGATCCCGAGCGGATGCGAGGCATCGGCCATGCGGCGCTCGATGTGTTGCGCACCGAACCGCGGACCGACCCCGACCGGATCGCCGCCGTCGGCTATGGCACGGGGGGTGCCGTCGGGCTGGAACTCGGGCGCGGCGGCGTCAGCCTGCGCGCGATCGGGACAGTCAACGCACTGACCACGGGCCGACCGGGCGAGGCGGCGCGCATTCGCTGCCCGGTGTGGGCCGGGGTCGGGTCGGAAGACCCGATCATGCCGCCCGCGCAACGGAACGCGTTCACCGCTGAGATGCAGGCCGCGGGCGTCGACTGGCGCCTCGCGGTCTATGGCGGAGCCTTGCACGCCTTCCACCACCCGCCGGTCGGCCACCCCGTGGTCCCCGGCGTCGGCTACCACCCACGGCACGCGCAGCGAGCCTGGCGCGACGTCGTCGACCTGCTCGCCGAGTGCCTGCCCGTGACGGAGGATCTGGGGCATGACCCAGGTAAGCATGCTGGCCCCGGGCACTGACAGTCCACTCCCCTCAAGTCCGCACAGCAGAAACGCATTCGGGCGGTTACTCGATCGCGGAGACGTATTCACAACTACCGCAATAAATAGCGGATTTACTGCGACAGAGCCCTTACCGTGATCACCGCAACCTGCGGCGGACCAATCCGGCCGCCGGGGCGAGGTGTACGCATTTACTGCGGCAGTACCGGAAGGGCGGGACACCTTGGATGCCTGCCACAGGCCGTCGCTCGTGGGGAGCTTGACCATGATGATCTTGAAGTAGTCGTAGTCCGCGATGCTGGGCTGGCTCTTCAGGACCTTCCCGTTCTTGACCTCCTTGCCGGTAGAACTTGCTGGAGTCCATGCAGAAGTCGACCTCCACTGAGTTGCCGTTCGAGGCGGAGCGGGTGGTGGCCTGGTAATGACGTCGGGTGCCAGTGGCGGTCCAGCCCCCGTCGACCCTGTCGTTTGATCTGCGTCTGCGCGTACCTCAGCCCGTCGCCCGTGGAGTAGGCGGTTACGGCCGCGGCCTTGGACGTGCGCTTGTAGACGCCGTTGTAGATGGCGCGGACGTAGTTCGCCGTGTCCTCCATCGCCGCCGCCTTGTTCTTGTCCTTCGGTTTGTTCCAGTCGAAGACCAGGTTCATGTCCTTGGGCAGGGACAGGCACACGGCGGGTATGCCGATGCGCGCGGCGCCGGTTCGGCGCGTCCGCTTGCCAGGATCTCGAGCTTGCCGTGGTCCTCGGTCACCTCACCCCGCGCGCCGACCTTGTAGACGCGCAGGGTGAGGCGGGAGCGGCGGTCGGTGGAGTGGAGGAGTTGGAGTGCGTCGGTCAGGGGCGGACGGTCGCTGTCGGTTCGGCGGCGTGGGCGGTCATGACCGGTGAACTCCTTCGATGCGTCGCGCCTAAGACCGTAGCCCGCTCTCCGCGGTCCGCGTTACCCCCCCGCGGGTGTCCTCGCCGTCTTCCTCGTCGCCCGCCCCGACAATGCGCATGCCCCGGGACTCGGCGACGCGCAGCGCGTCGGTGAGGCACTCGGCGAGACGGATGCCGACGTAGCGGACCTCGGTGTACGGCGACATCGGGTCATCCAGCACCTGACGGGCGCAGCCGAGGACATCGGTGGCGGTGGCGAGCTGGGCGGCCTCCAGGTCGTCGGCTAGAAGACTGCTGAAAATCTTTTGCGTTCTGGCCCCGGACCGGCTGGTCCGGGGCCAGTCTTGTGAGCATGCAGGGGGAATGGGCCGGGGAGA
>NZ_JBVKCG010000021.1:94173-149723 GCF_055634995.1 Streptomyces sp. NPDC111744 | reverse complement strand
TCGTCGAGCAGACCCGCCGGCACGCCGCGATCGCCGCCCTGCTGCGGGTCCCGCATGTCGTCCTCGCGGTCAACAAGATGGACCTGGTCGGCTACCAGGAACCGATCTTCGCCGGGATCGCCGAGGAGTTCACGGCGTACGCGACCGAACTGGGCGTCCCGGAGGTCACCGCGATCCCGATCTCGGCGCTCGTCGGCGACAACGTCGTGGAGCCGTCCGCCAACATGGACTGGTACGGCGGCCCGACCGTCCTTGAGCACCTGGAGACCGTCCCCGTCAGCCACGACCTGGCGCACTGCCACGCCCGGCTGCCCGTGCAGTACGTGATCCGCCCGCAGACCGCCGAGCACCCGGACTACCGGGGCTACGCCGGCCAGATCGCCGCCGGCACCTTCCACGTCGGCGAGCCGGTCACCGTCCTGCCGTCCGGTCGTACGACGACGATCTCGGGCATCGACCTGCTGGGCAAGCCGGTCGACTCGGCCTGGACGACCCAGTCGGTGACCCTCCTGCTCACCGACGACATCGACGTCTCGCGCGGCGACCTGATCGTCCCGACGAAGGACGCCCCGCCGACCACCCAGGAGGTCGAGGCGACCGTCTGCCACGTGGCCGACCAGCCGCTGACCGTCGGGCACCGGGTGCTGCTCAAGCACGGCACCCGCACGGTCAAGGCGATCGTCAAGGACATCCCGTCCCGGCTCACCCTCGACGACCTGTCCCTGCACCCGCACCCGGGGCAGCTCGTCGCCAACGACATCGGCCGGGTGAAGATCCGTACCGCCGAGCCGCTGCCGGTCGACTCCTACGCCGACTCGCGCCGCACCGGCTCGTTCATCCTGATCGACCCCGCCGACGGCACCACGCTCACCGCGGGCATGGTCGGCGAGTCGTTCGCCTCCCCCGAGCCCGTCAAGGACGACGCCGAGGACGACGGGTGGGACTTCTGACATGAACTCCACCGACTTCTACTCCACGTTCGCGAAGGAGGGCGGCCGCGTCGGCAGCGGTGCTCTCGGCAGCGGGCAGGGCGGAGTGGCGCGATGTGTGCGCTGACGTACGCGCACTGCCTGCGCGCCCTCACCCCCCACCGCCGTAAACGCAGACCTGCCGACCTCCCGGCCACGACCTGAGAGACCGTGACCGCCGGGCCTCCGAGAGGAACACCTCCCGTGCCTGCAACAACAGCCTTCCGCCGCGGTATCGCGGTGATAGCCACGCTCCCCCTGCTCACCCTCGCCGCCTGCGGTTACGGGTCCGACGCCAACAAGGGCGCCACGGCCAAGGTCGCCGCCGGTGCCAAGAAGATCGACGGCCTCGACACCGTCAAGATCGGCTACTTCGGCAACCTGACCCACGCGACCGCGCTGGTGGGCAACCAGAAGGGCTTCTTCCAGAAGGAGCTCGGCGCCACCCAGGCCAAGTACGCGATCTTCAACGCCGGGCCCTCCGAGATCGAGGCGCTCAACTCCGGCTCGATCGACATCGGCTGGATCGGCCCCTCCCCGGCGATCAACGGCTACACCAAGTCCAACGGTACCGACCTGAAGATCATCAGCGGTTCGGCGTCAGGTGGCGTGAAGCTGGTCGTCGACCCGAAGAAGATCAAGTCCCTGAAGGACGTCAAGGGCAAGAGGATCGCGACGCCTCAGCTGGGCAACACGCAGGACGTGGCGTTCCTCAACTGGATCGCCGACCAGGGCTGGAAGGTCGACGCGCAGAGCGGCAAGGGTGACGTCACGGTCGTCCGCACCGACAACAAGATCACCCCGGACGCCTTCAAGGCCGGTTCCGTCGACGGCGCGTGGGTGCCGGAGCCGACCGCGTCCAAGCTGGTCGCCGAGGGCGGCAAGGTACTGCTCGACGAGTCCACGCTGTGGCCCGACAAGAAGTTCGTGATCACGAACATCGTCGTGTCGCAGAAGTTCCTCAAGGCGCACCCGAAGGTCGTCGAGGCCGTGCTGAAGGGCTCGGTCGAGACCAACAAGTGGATCAACGCCAACCCTGACCAGGCGAAGGCCGCCGCCAACAAGCAGCTGGAGGTCGACTCCGGCAAGGCGCTGCCCGACAACGTCCTGGACCCGGCGTGGAAGTCGATCCAGTTCACCGACGACCCGCTGGCCTCCACCCTCAACACCGAGGCGCAGCACGCCGTCAAGGCCGGTCTGCTCACCGACCCGCTGCTGAAGAACATCTACGACCTGACGATCCTCAACAAGGTCCTCAAGGCCGACGGCGAGAGCACGGTCGACGCCGCCGGTCTCGGCAGCAGCTGACCCAGGTCCCGACACGTTCCCAGGAGGTGACGACCATGGCCACGACCACAACACTCGCCAAGGCCGGCGAGTCGGTGGAGCACGCGGCACGCCTCGAGCATGTCTCGAAGTCCTTCGCGACTCCCGGCGGGCAGCAGCTCGTCCTGGACGACATCACGCTCGATGTCGCGCCGGGCGAGTTCGTCACCCTCCTGGGGGCCTCGGGCTGCGGCAAGTCCACGCTGCTGAACCTGGTGGCGGGGCTCGACCGCCCCACCGCGGGCTCCATCGCGACGGACGGGCGGCCCGCCCTGATGTTCCAGGAGCACGCCCTCTTCCCGTGGCTGACCGCGGGCAAGAACATCGAACTCGCCCTCAGGCTCAGGGGAGTTCCCAAGAACGACCGCCGTGCCAGGGCCGAGGAACTGCTCGAACTGGTCCGGCTGAAGGGCGCGTACGGCAAGCGTGTCCACGAGCTGTCGGGCGGTATGCGCCAGCGTGCGGCGCTGGCCCGCGCACTCGCCCAGGAGAGCAACCTGCTGCTGATGGACGAGCCGTTCTCGGCCCTGGACGCCATCACCCGGGACGTGCTGCACGACGAGCTGACCCGGATCTGGCAGGAGACCGGGGTCTCCGTCCTGTTCGTCACGCACAATGTGCGCGAGGCGGTCCGGCTCGCCCAGCGGGTGATCCTGCTGTCGTCCCGCCCGGGCCGGATAGCGCGCGAGTGGACGGTCGGCATTCCGCAGCCGCGCCGGATCGAGGACGCGCCCGTGGCCGAACTGTCCCTTGAGATCACCGATGTACTGCGTGGGGAGATCCGCCGTCATGGCCAGCACTGAGACGACGCCGGCCAAGGACGCCGGAAGTGTCGAGGCGGGCCTCGACGCACTGGAGACGTCGACCGCCGGCCGCCCGACCTTCCGGCAGACCTTCGGCAACAAGATCCTTCCGCCGATCGTCGCGCTCGCCGTGGTCCTCGTGGTCTGGACGCTCCTCGTGCCGGTCGTGGACGACCCGTCCAAGCTGCCCTCGCCGGCCGCGGTGGGCAGCGCGTTCAAGGACGCCTGGCTCAAGGGCGACCTGCTCGGCTACATCTGGACCAGTGTCAGCCGGGGGCTCCTCGGCTTCCTCTTCGCCCTGGTCATCGGCACCCCGCTGGGTCTGCTGGTGGCCCGGGTGAAGTTCGTGCGCGCGGCCATCGGGCCGATCCTGTCCGGCCTCCAGTCGCTGCCGTCGGTGGCCTGGGTGCCGCCGGCCGTGATCTGGCTGGGTCTGAACAACTCGATGATGTACGCGGTGATCCTGCTCGGCGCGGTCCCGTCCATCGCCAACGGTCTCGTCTCGGGCGTCGACCAGGTACCGCCGCTGTTCCTGCGAGCCGGCCGCACGATGGGCGCGACGGGCGTCAAGGGCATCTGGCACGTGGTGCTGCCGGCGGCGCTGCCCGGCTATGTGGCGGGCCTGAAGCAGGGCTGGGCGTTCTCCTGGCGCTCGCTGATGGCGGCGGAGATCATCGCCAGCTTCCCCGACCTCGGCGTGGGCCTCGGCCAGCTCCTGGAGAACGCCCGCACCGCCAGCGACATGGCCATGGTGTTCGAGGCCATCATCCTTATCCTGTTCGTCGGCATCGCGATCGACCTGCTGATCTTCAGCCCGCTGGAGCGGTGGGTGCTGCGCAGCCGCGGTCTGCTGGTGAAGAGCTGAGGTCGCCCATGCGCAATCCGGTCCTCGTCGTCATCGCCCACGGCAGCCGCGATCCGCGGCATGCGGCGACCGTGCACGCCCTGGTACGGCGGGTACGGTCGCTGCGGCCCGGGCTGCGCGTGGAAACCGGCTTCCTGGACTTCAACATCCCCTCCGTGCAGGGGGTGCTGGCGTCCCTGGCGGCGGAGGGTGTCCGTGACGTCGTAGCCCTTCCGTTGCTGCTGACCCGCGCCTTCCATGCGAAGGCGGACATCCCGGCCGTGCTGCGGGACGCGCCGACTCGGTTGCGGATCCGGCAGGCGGAGGTGCTGGGCCCGTCCCCGCTGCTCCTGGCGGCCCTCGAACGGCGGCTGCACGAGGCGGGGCTGACACCCGCCGACAAACCCTCGACCGGGGTCGTACTGGCCTCGGCGGGGTCCAGTGACCCGGAGGCGATCGCAGTGATCGCAGATATCGCGCGGGATTGGCGGCACACCGGTTGGTGCGCCGTGCGGCCTGCGTTCGCCTCCGCATCCCTCCCCCGCACCGAGGACGCGGTACGGGAGCTGCGGGACCTCGGCTGCGCCCGGGTGGCCGTGGCTCCCTATGTCCTCGCCCCCGGCTTCCTGCCCGACCGGATCGCGCGGGGCGCGGCGGAGGCGGATGTGCTGGCCGAGGTACTCGGCCCGGCGCCGGAGGTGGCGCGGGTGCTGCTGGAGCGGTACGACGCGGCACGCACCCCCGCCCTGGCGGCCGTGGGCGCCTGAGCCGTCCGAGGAGTGCTCTTGGGGTTCGCGGTCCGGCGCTCCCCTGTGACGTCGGACCGCGAACGGCCGGCCCACAGCGGGGCTCTCACGAGCGTCACTGCCGCGGCCGGCTCTTACTTCAGCGCCGCGGTCGGCGAACGTGTCACACCAGCTGCTTTACCGGTTCGGTTTCCCAACAACTCTTCCCGGCCGGGCAGTTGACCGGGTGGCCGCGCTGACCGTGGCCGCCGGTCCGACCCCCGCCACGGTCACCGCGGCGACGGTCACCGTGTAGCGCGTGCCGGGCTGCAGCCCGGCGATCACCCGGAACATGCCCTTGGCCGAGGGCTGGGTGACCAGGACGTCCCGTCCGGTGACGTCGATCGGGGTACGGCCGTCTGGCCGGTCTGGCCGACGATCCGCTAACGGAGGACGACCTGGCGCTGCTCGACGCCGTGGCGGCCACGGACGATCCCGACGGGCTGCGCCGCCGGGCCGGGGACCCGCGGCTCGCCGTACCGCGCGGGATCGTGTCACAGGCCCCCTTCCTCGGCCTGCGGACGGTCACGCTCCGGGGGCGGTGAGTTCCACCAGCTTGACGACCGTGTTCCAGTTCCGGGTGGTGGCGATCAGCCCCTTGTTGATCTGCCGCCGCGACAGCGCCTCCGCCAGCTTGGATCGGCCGAGGCCGTCCGGGGCGTACAGGTACAGCGCACGGTCGCCGAGGCGGAACTCCTCGGGAAGGTGGGCGGCTGGGTCCATACCCGCGAACCGCTCCGGGGTGACCGGCTCGGAGAAATAGGTGACGTGCACCTGCTTGGCCTCCAGCTCGGCGGCCGGGAAGGGGCAAGCCTCGGCGATCGCCTGCAGATAGGCGTGGTCGCGGACGAGTACGTCGACGGAGAAACCGAACCGCTCCTCGATCGCCGCGGTCAGCTCCGCAGCCAGGGCCTCGGCGTCCGCGTGGGCGGCGGCGAAGACGGCCTGTCCGCTCTGGAGGTAGGTCTGTACGGACTCGTACCCCAGGCCGGTCATGAGCGCCCGCAGCTCTGCCATCGGGAGCTTCTTCCTGCCACCCACGTTGATCCCGCGCAGCAGTGCCGCATACATCGTCATTCGAACACCTTAGAACGGCCGTCGTGCCCCGTGGGGGTGGGCACGACGGCCGTGCCGGCATGCCGGACTGCCCGAAACTCTGGCCGATCGGACCGCCTTGGATCAACTCCTACACGCACCTGTGACTTGTTCAACAAGGTTCTGTAATCACAAAGGGGATCCGCGTCGTCGGAAGGGACACCGCTCCTGACAACTGAGTGGGAGTGAGTCCTGCATCCAGGACCGCTGTTGCTCAGCCGTGTGCTCAGAACGGTCTTGGGCACACTGGTCGCCCGCTTTCGCTCCGCCACCGGGCGGCACGGATCTCGTCCGTGGTCCGGGGATGCGGGGGCGGGGTCCCTCACGCCTGCGGGCTCCCGGTCCGGCCTGGACGGTCCGATGCCCCACACGATCACTCTGGATCGACGCGACGGTGATCCGGGGTGTGCTGCTCCCGGCGGTGATGGCCCTGCTCGGCGAGCGCAACCGGTACCGAGCAGGACCGGCTGCCGGTCTGATCTGGTTTCCGAGCAACACCCTCAGCTGCAGGGCCCGTTGGTCTCCGGGGGAGCCAACGGGCCCTGTCCCTTTGTCCGGCTCACCGCTGGTAGCGGGCCAGCACCAGATTGCCGTCCTTCTCGAGGCGGTGGCGGAGCTCGTCGAGGCCGATGGCTCCGCTGTAGTACGACTGGAAGGCGGGGGTGGCCACCTTGTCCTTCCACTCCGGGTAGCCGCGGACCGTCTGGGCGGGGGCCGGGCTGAGGTGGCCGGCCAGGGCGGTGCCGGTGGCCCAGCCGTACTTGGCGGTGTGCAGGGCCGGGTCCTTCAGGGCCTGAGTGCCGGTGGGCAGCATCCAGTCGCCGAGGGCGAGCCGGACCATGTTCCTCGGCCGGAGCAGGAAGTCGATGAACTCCGCCGCCTCCTTCTTGTGCGGACTGTCCTCGGCGATGGACAGCGTCTGCGGGCTGACGCCCTGGGCGAGTCCGTCGGCGCCGGCCGGGGCGGGCAGCACCTCCCAGTCGAAGCCCTTCGGCGCCTGCTGGACGATCTGCTGACGGTAGGAGAAGCCGAGCGGGACCATCGCGTACTTGCCGCCGAAGAAGCCCGGCAGGGTGTCCGAGCCGCCGCTGCCCAGCGTCGAGCCGGGTGCGCTCTGGTCGACGCCGACCTGGTCGTGGACGGTGCGCGGCACGAGCTGGTCGGCGGCTTCGAAGCGCACGGTCACCTTGCCGTCCGCGGCCCGGTGGAAGAGCTGTCCGCCCGCCGACAGCGACAGGTTGAGCGTGGCGGAGACGGGCTCCTTGAGCGGCCAGGCGACGCCGTACTTGCCGTCGCCGCTGAGCTGTTCGGTGACCTGCCGGAACTCCGCCCAGCTCCAGGGGCGTCGGGGTGTGGGTATGCGCACTCCTGCCTTCGCGAGCCAGGTGCTGTTGGCGATCAGCACCCGTGGCTCCTGGAGGAACGGCACACCGTAGATGCCGTCCCCGAAGGTCGCCGTCTCCCAACTTCGCTGTGGTATCTCCGACTTGAGGCGGTTGGGTAGCAGGTCGGTCAGGTCGGTGAGGTAGCCGCCGTAGGCGAAGTCGGCGAGATCGTCGGAGGCGTCGTGGATGATGTCCGGGGCCTCACCGCCCTCGAAGGAGGTGAGCAGCTGGTCGTGGACGCTGTCCCAACTTCCCTGCGCATATTCGACCTTGACGTCCGGGTGAGTGGCGTTCCACTCCTTCACCAGCTCCTTGTTGGCGGTGACCGACTCCTCCTGCCAGGCCAGGGACTGGAAACGGAGGGTGATCGGACCGCCGGTGCCCCTCCCGCCGGCCGAGCAGCCCGTGAGCAGGAGAAGAAGGACAACAAGTGCGGTGGTGCCCCTGGTACGCATCAGCTCTTCACCGCCCCGGTGAGCATCCCGCCGGTGATCCGCCGCTGGACGAGCGCGAAGACCGCCAGCGAGGGCAGCGTGGCCAGGAAGGCTGCCGCGGCGAGCGGTCCCAGGTCGGCCACGCCCGCCGCGCCGATGAAGTGGGTGAGGACGACCGGCAGGGTCTGTTTCTCCGGCGTCTTCAGCAGCACCAGCGCGAAGAAGAACTCGTTCCACGCGGTGACGAAGGCGAACAGCCCGGTCGCCACGATCCCGGGGGCAAGCAGCGGTGCCGTCACCGACACCAGCGTCCGCAGCCGCCCGGCCCCGTCCACGGCCGCCGCCTCCTCCAGTTCGACGGGCACCGCGCGTACGTATCCGACGAGCATCCACAGCGCGAACGGCAGCGCCCACACCAGGTACACCATCACCAGCCCGAACAGGGAGTCGATCAGCCGCAGGTGCTTCAGCACCAGGAACAGCGGGATGATCACCAGTACGAACGGAAACGCCTGGCTGACCACCACCCATCCGGTGGCCGCCCGGGACAGCGCCCCGCGGCGCCGGGCCATGGCGTACGCCATCGGGGTCGCGAGCAGGACGGCGATCAGCGCGGCGCCGAGCGCGGCGAGCAGGGAGTTGAGGCCGGCACGCAGCAGGGGCTGTTCGTCGAAGGCCTGGCGGAAGTTGGCCAGGGTCGGGTGCCGGGGGATCCAGGTGGGGTGCAGACTGCCCAGTTCGGTCGGCGACTTGAAGGCCGTGGAGAGCAGCCACAGCAGCGGGAAGGCCAGGAATACGAGGTAGGCGAGCAGGGCCGCGTACTGGGCGGCACGGGCGCCGGTGCGAGTCTTCACGCGTCCTCGCCTCCCCGCAGCCGGCCCGCCAGGAAGACGGCAAGGAGCACCGCGATCACCGCGACCATCACACAGCCCATCGCCGCCGCATAGCCGAACTGGCCGTACCGGAAGGCCTCTTCGTAGGCGAACAGCATCGGCAGCCGGGTCTTGCCGCCGGGGCCGCCGTTGGTCAGGACGTAGACCAAGGCGAAGGAGTTGAAGTTCCAGATGAGGTTGAGCGCGGTGATCGCCAGGGCGACGGGTCTCAGGGCGGTCCAGGTGACCGCGCGGAAGCGGCGCCAGGCGCCGGCGCCGTCCACCGCCGCGGCCTCGTGCAGTTCGCGCGGGGTGTTCTGCACTCCGGCGAGCAGGGCGACCGTGGTCTGCGGCAGCCCGGCCCAGACACCGACGACGATCACGGCGGGCAGGGCGGTGCCGAGGCCGCTCAGCCAGTCCCGGCCGTCACCGAGGCCGAGGTCGCGCAGGGTCTCGTTGAGGATCCCCGCGTCCGGGTTGTAGACCAGCCGCCACATGATGCCGACGACGACCTCGGGCATCGCCCAGGGCACGATCGCCAGGGCGCGGGCCAGCCAGCGCAGCCGTAACTCCTGGTTGAGGAGGAGGGCGAGGCCCAGGGCGAGCAGGAACTGGGGCACGGTCACACCGACGGCCCAGACCAGGCCGATCCGGAACGACTCCCAGAAGAGCGTGTCGTGCAGGAGGTCCTGGAAGTTGAGGCCGCCGATCCACCGGGTGGCCGCGGTCCGGCCCGACTGGGCGTCGGTGAACGCCAGCAGGATCCCGTAGAGGAGCGGGCCCACGCTCAGTACGAGGATCGGGATCAGGGCGGGCAGGACCAGGAACCAGGCGCCGTGGCCGGTCAGGCGTGCGGCGGCCGGTCGCCTCACAGTGGCCACGTTCGTCGCCAATGCCACGTCATCCCCCTTTGCGCGGCCCGGTCGTGCCTGGTCATGGTCGTGACGGCAGGTTGTCTCGTCAAGGCACCGCGCACACGTCGCGACCTCCGTGGATGCGAGACTGACCGGCGGATGGCGAGAAGCCGACGCCGTGTGCACCCGCACAGCCGCGGGTGCCCGGACACCGGAAAAAGACGCGGAGGCGGACGATGGACGAGGCAAGGGCGCGGGACGTACTGGCCGCGGCGGATGTGCTGCCCGGTGCGGCGGTTGACGCCTCGCTCCTCGCCCTGGGCGAGAACGCGGTGTTCGCCGCCGGTGACCTGGTGGTGAAGGTCGGCCGGGACGCCGAACTCCTTGACCGGGCCCGGCGTGAGCTGGAGATCGCCGGGTGGCTGGCGGAGGCGGGCGTCCCGGCCGTACGGGCCGCCGAGCCGAAGGCGCGGCTCGTGGACGGTCACCCGGTGACCGTGTGGCACCGGCTGGCGGATCCGGTACGGCCGGCCGAACCGCGCGATCTGGCCGAACTGCTACGGATCGTGCACGCACTGCCCTCTCCTCCCCTCGAGTTGCCGCCCCGCGAGCTGCTGGGCGGTGTGGAACGCTGGCTGCGGCTCGCCGGCGACGCGGTCGACCCCGCCGACGCGGCCTATCTACGGGAGCGCCGGGACGGTTTCGCGGCGGCCGCGGCCGCGCTGACCCCGCGGCTGGCTCCGGGGCCGATCCACGGGGACGCGCTGCCTCGCAATGTGCATGTCGGGCCGGACGGACCGGTGCTGGTCGACCTGGAGACCTTCTCGTCCGACCTGCGCGAGCACGACCTGGTGGTCATGGCGCTCTCCCAGGACCGGTACGGGTTGCCGGCCGAGGCCTATGACTCGTTCGTCGAGGCCTATGGGTGGGATGTGCGGGAGTGGGAGGGATGCTCGGTGCTGCGCGGCGCCCGGGAGACGGCCAGCTGTGCGTGGGTCGCACAGCACGCGCCGGGCAATCCGAAGGCGCTGGCGGAGTTCGAGCGGCGGGTGGCGTCGCTGCGGGAAGGGGACGAGTCGGTGCGCTGGTACCCCTTCTGAGCCCCGCTGCCGCCAAGCCCGCTGCCGGCCTCAGACCGTCTCGTCCGCCAACTCACGCAGCGGCCAGGCTCCGTCGACCACCGCGTCCGCTTCGCCCTTGCGCCGCAGGAACTGCTGGAAGTCCGTCGCCCACTCCGCGTACCACTCCACCTGGCGTTCGTGCAGTTGTGCGGGGCCCAGGGACGCGATCTTCGGGTGGCGGTCGGCTATGGCCCGGGCCAGGCGGGCCGCGGCCAGGGCGTCGGCCGACGCGTTGTGGGCGGAGGCGAGGGTGATGCCGTACTCGACGCAGACCGCTTCGAGGTTGCGCTTGCCGCGGCGGTAGCGGTCGACCCAGCGGTCGATGGTGTACGGGTCGATGACCGGCGCCGGGTCGAGGCCGCCGAGGCGGTCGGAGAGGGACGCCAGGCCGTGTCGGCGCAACTCCGCCGAGAGCAGGGTGAGGTCGAAGGTCGCGTTGTAGGCGACGACCGGGACACCCGTCTTCCAGTACCCGGTGAGAACGTCGGCGAGGGCGTCGGCGACCTGGTCCGCGGGGCGGCCCTCGGCCGCCGCCCGCTCGTTGCTGATGCCGTGCACCGCCACCGCGTCGGCGGGGATCTCCACGCCCGGATCCGCCAGCCACTCGCGGCGGCCCAGCTCCTGCCCGGCCCTGACCTCGATCACGGCGCCCGTGACGATACGCGCCTCGCGCGGATCCGTACCCGTCGTCTCCAGATCGAAGCCGATCAGGAGCTCTTGGTGCCAGCCCATGGGCGGTCCCCCTTCTTGGTGGTGCTTTCCCCCAGTGGTCTCCACCCTCGCATGCGCCACTGACAAGCAGAGGACCGCGTTCCGCCTACCGTCGCGCCTACCTCAGGACACAGGGCGCGAATCCGCCCAAGCCGTTTCGAACTCCTCGCGGTATGTCGGGAAGAGTCCTGCTTCCATGATGTCGTCCGACTTGACCACCTTGTCGCCGTTGCGAAGTACCAGCACCGGCGACTCCATGCCCCGCGCCCCGCGCAGATAGGACTGGACGATCGCGACACCGTCGGCGCCGTCGCCGTCGACCAGGTAGGCGGAGAAGCGGGGGGTGTCGTCGTACACCTGGATCTCGAAGGCGCCCGGGTCGCGCAGCCGGGAGCGGACCCGGCGCATATGGAGGATGTTCATCTCGACCGAGCGGGACAGTTCGCCCCGTTTCATTCCGAGTTCGCGCTCGCGGCGCTTGATCGCGCTGGACGCGGGGTTGAGAAAGAGCAGCCGGACCCGGCAGCCCGTTTCGGCGAGCCGGACCAGGCGGCGGCCGGAGAAGTTCTGTACGAGCAGATTGAGTCCGATGCCGATGGCGTCCAGCCGGCGGGCGCCGCCGAAGAGGTCCTCGGCCGGGAACTGGCGCATGAGACGGACCCGGTCGGGGTGGACGGCGACGACGTCCGCGTAGCGGTCGCCCACCAGGTCCTCCACCGCGTCCACCGGCAGCCGGCGCGCGGAGGGCACGTCACCGCCCGTGCCGAGCATCTCCAGGAGCCGGGCGGAGGCCCGTTCGGCCTGGTTGAGGACGGCCTCGGAGAGCGCGCGGTTGCGGGAGACGACGTTGCGGGTCACCTCCAGCTCGTCGAGGGCGAGTTCGACGTCCCGGCGTTCGTCGAAGTACGGCTCGAAGCACGGCCAGTGCTGCACCATCAGCTCGCGCAGCTGCGGGAGGGTGAGGAAGCTGATCACGTTGTCGTCGGCCGGGTCGAGCAAGTAGCCCTTGCGACGGCTGACTTCGCGGACCGCGACCGCCCGCTGGACCCACTCCTGACCGGCGGGCCCGGCCGCGGCGACCACCCACTCGTCGCCGTGGACCGGTTCGTAGATGGGGCGCAGGACGGCGGCCACGACCGCGCGCAGCCGCTGTTCGACGAGGTTCAGCCAGATGTAGGCACGGCCGGCCCGCTGGGCGCGCGTACGCACCTCCAGCCAGGCGTCGGCGTCCCACTCCAGCTCCGGTCCGATGGAGCCCGAGGCGTCCATCGGCCGGGCCAGGGACACCGCGCCGGGCGGGACGTCTGTGGAGTTCCCCTCGTGACCCTCGTCACCAGGGGGCAGCTCCAGGCCTCCCGAGCCCACCCGTGCACCGCCTTCCGCTCCCCCGGACTTTCCCCTTGCCAACGATCAAGGAAGGGTACTCCGGGAGTGGTCGGCGGTGCAGCCGGATGGACAGTGTCGTTTCTCAACTACCGTCTCGGGGCTTCCCGTTCTGATCAGCAAGGGCGTCCGGAGTGAGCGGATTCATAGCGGTGACATCACGCGGGGCGATGGAGAAGCCCTGCCAGTGGACCGGCATGGGCTGCTGGTCCTCGTCACGCACCACGTGGTGGAAGCCGACGTTCACCCAGACCACGGGGTTGGTGAGGGTCTGCCCGTTCACCCACTGGTCGACGCTCTTGGGGTGACCGTTGGCACAGACCGGGTTGTTGCTGGCGAACAGCTCGCACTTGTCGTACTGGGTGAAGTAGATGTCGTGCTTGGTGAAACCGTGACCCGGGTACTTGTTGCTGGCGCCCGGCACGATCTCGTACGAACGGGAGTGCCCGTCCTTGTTCTTGCCGGCCGTGCTGACCACCCGCCACCAGCGCATGTTCTTGTAGTCACCGGCGAGTTCCTTGGTGACGTTGGTGCGGGTGGTCTTGTTGGTGGGCGCCTCCTGACCGTGCGCGGGCGCGCTGACCACCGAGTCGTACTGTTCGACACGGCTCTTGGAGGAGCCGTCGAGGTCGAAGTCCAGCTTCCAGAAGACGTTGTGGCTGTGGCTGGTGGCGTAGGAAGTGGCGCCCTTGCCTATCGGCCAGCCACGGCCGTCCCCGGCGTCGTAGTCGCCCGGGGAGAGGCTGCCGGTGGCGCCGACGTTCATGTTGATCGTGCCGTCGTCCTGGAACCGCCACTCGGTCATGTACTCGTACCAGCCGACCTTGTTGACGGTGTAGACCAGCAGGTCCTTGCCCTGCTGCTGGTACACCCGGTTGCCGGTGTCGGCCTGCATCCGGTACGCGTGGCCGCGCGAACGGGTGGTGGTGCACAGGCCGTTGACGTTCGGATGGGCCGGGTCCCAGGCCTCGGGGACCTTGACCGTCTTTATGGTGCCGCCGGGGCATTCGGCCGCGGCGAGCGGCATGAGGCCCTGGGCGAAGCCGAAGCCGGTCAGGTCGTCGTACTCGACGCTGCCGTCGTCGTAGGGGACGTCGATCTGGCCGAGGCGGGCGCTGGAGAGGACCTTGATGGGGGCCGACTCGCCCTTGGGCTGGTAGGAGATGTGCTCCAGGACCAGTCCGGCCTTGCTGTCGTAGCGCCAGCACATCCGCCAGGTGGTGCCGGTGGAGAGCTTCTGCTCGATCCGGTAGGCGGCGGAGCAGTCGGCGGCGGGCGCGGCGGCCCGCTTGGGCTGCGCGGCGGCGGGTCCGGCCGCGGTGGTCGCGCCGGCGGCCAGCGCGGCCACGGACAGGCCCACGGCGGCCGTCCTGCGGGCGCGGCGGATTCCGTTCGGGTGCATGACGAAGTGACTCCTCGTGCGGGAGATGCAGTCGGGAATGGAGTGGGAAATGCGAACGGGACCGGCTCAGCGGTCGAGCTTCACGACCTTGCGCGCGCTGAGGTCGACGATCAGGGAGCGGGCGTCGATCCAGGGCCCGTTCTTGATCTTCGGGAAGAGCCGCACGCAGCGGTGTTCGCCGCACTTGTCGAGCGCGGCCGGCTGGGCGCCCTCAGTCGCGCGGTAGATCGCGCTGTTGAGCAGCAGCTGCTGCTCCGGGGAGGTGAGGTCCTCGCCGGTGGCGTCCTTGAAGTCCGCCTTCAGGCCGGCGCCGAGCGGGTCGGCGACGAGCAGCTGGAGCGCCTCGACGTTCTCGTCGTGGCTGAGCGGCGGCTGGACACCCTGCCGGGAGGTGGTGTGCTCGACCTTGCCGGTGTCGAGGTTGACGGTCCGGGTGAGGAGGCTGTCGTCCCGGTAGTCGTAGAACGTCACGTCCGCGCGGCGCGGCGCGTTCGTGGCGTCCAGTTCGTTCGCGTCCGGCTCGGCCAGGTCGACGCTGATCCGTTGCGGGCCGCGCCGGCCCTCGACGTTCTCCCCGGCGTTGAACATCTGCTGGGTCAGGGCGAGATGTTCGACACGTTTGATCTCGTCGTCGGTCAGCGGATCGCTGCCCGTGCCCTTCTTTCCCTCGGGCGGCGCCTGTTCCACCACGCCCGGCTTGACGGCATCCGTGCCCTGGCCCGCCTGCTGCGCGGCGACCGAGCCGGTCCCGTCGCTCCCTCCCGTGTCGTCCGCACCCGCCGTACCCGGCAGGGTGATCCCGACCATTACGGCGGTCCCCGCAACCGCCAGGCCGGCACCGGCCACCACTTTGCCCAGATGGCGGTGCACTGTCTTGCGCACATCTTCCCCCTACTCCCCCTTGGTCACAGGGAGTACGTGTTTGCCCCACTGGTTCGGCACACATCGCCACTTGGGCCACTGTGTGCACTGGTCGCCGGGTAAGAGGGACGTAAGTCATTTGGGGTTCCATTACTTTCGGGCAGACTCATGACCAAGGCGCCCCCGCGCGCAATACACACCTGGAAGAGTCGACTTCATGCAGGTCTGGCCTGGAGAGGCGTATCCGCTCGGTGCCACGTACGACGGCGCCGGGACCAACTTCGCGGTGTTCACGGAGACCGCGGACCGAGTGGAGCTGTGTCTACTGCACGACGATGGCTCCGAGACGGCGGTGGAGCTGCGCGAGAGCGACGCCTTCGTCCGGCACGCGTACCTGCCCGGGGTGATGCCCGGGCAGCGCTACGGCTTCAGAGCGCACGGCCCGTACGACCCCGGACGCGGTCTGCGCTGCAACTCGGCGAAGCTGCTGCTCGACCCCTACGCGAAGGCGGTCAGCGGGTCGGTGCGCTGGGGCGAGGAGGTGTACGGCTACCACTTCGGCGACCCCGACAAGCGCAACGATCTGGACTCGGCCCCGCACACCATGACGTCGGTCGTCATCAACCCGTACTTCGACTGGGGCGACGACCGGCGGCCGCGCACCGAGTACCACCACACGGTGATCTACGAGGCCCATGTGAAGGGCCTGACCATGCGCCACCCGGGGCTGCCCGAGGAGCTGCGCGGCACCTACGCGGGCCTCGCACACCCGGCGGTCATCGAACACCTGACGGAGCTGGGTGTCACGGCACTGGAGCTGATGCCGGTCCACCAGTTCGTCAACGACCACCGGCTGGTCGACATGGGCCTGAACAACTACTGGGGCTACAACACGATCGGTTTCTTCGCCCCGCACAACGCGTACGCCTCCTGGGGCGACCGCGGTCAGCAGGTCCTGGAGTTCAAGTCGGCGGTCCGGGCGCTCCACGAGGCCGGGATCGAGGTGATCCTGGACGTCGTCTACAACCACACCGCCGAGGGCAACCACCTGGGCCCGACGCTCTCCTTCCGGGGTCTGGACAATCCGTCGTACTACCGGCTGACGGACGACCCCCGCTATTACATGGACACGACCGGCACCGGGAACTCCCTGCTGATGCGGTCCCCGCACGTCCTCCAGATGATCATGGACTCGTTGCGGTACTGGGTCACCGAGATGCATGTCGACGGCTTCCGTTTCGACCTCGCGGCGACGCTGGCGAGGCAGTTCCACGAGGTGGACCGGCTGTCGTCGTTCTTCGACCTGGTGCAGCAGGACCCGGTGGTCTCCCAGGTGAAGCTGATCGCCGAGCCCTGGGACGTGGGCGAGGGCGGTTACCAGGTGGGCAACTTCCCGCCGCTGTGGACCGAGTGGAACGGCAAGTACCGCGACACCGTGCGCGACCTGTGGCGCGGCGAGCCACGCGCGCTCGCGGAGTTCGCCTCCCGGCTGACCGGATCCTCCGACCTCTACCAGGACGACGGCCGCCGCCCGCTGGCTTCCATCAACTTCGTGACCTGCCACGACGGGTTCACGCTGCACGACCTGGTGTCGTACAACGAGAAGCACAACGAGGCCAACGGCGAGGACAACCGGGACGGCGAGAGCCACAACCGCTCCTGGAACTGCGGGGTCGAGGGGCACACCGACGATCCCGCGGTCCTCGAACTGCGCGAACGGCAGATGCGGAACTTCATCGCCACGCTGATGCTCTCCCAGGGCGTGCCGATGATCGGCCACGGCGACGAGTTCGCGCGCACACAGCAGGGGAACAACAACGCGTACTGCCAGGACAACGAGCTGTCCTGGGTGGACTGGCCAGGCCCCGAGGAGGACAGCGACCTGCTGACCTTCACGCGGGCGATGGCACGGCTGCGCAAGGAGCACCCGGTCTTCCGGCGCCGCCGCTTCTTCCACGGCCGCCCGGTGGAGGGCACCCACGACGACCTCTCCGACATCGCCTGGTTCACTCCGGAGGGCCATGAGATGGCCCCGCAGGACTGGGGGGCGACTCAGGCGTCGGCCCTGACCGTGTTCCTCAACGGCAACGCGATCTCGGAACCGGGGCCGCGCGGGGAGCGGATCGCCGACGACTCCTTCCTGCTGATGTTCAACGCCTCGCCGGAACCGCTGGAGTTTCTGGTGCCGGTGAATCACGGCCGGCAGTGGGAGGTGGTGGTGGACACCGCCAGGGCCGAGGGGGTGCCATCGGGGCCGAAGGTGGACGGGGGCGCGCGGCTGACGTTGGTGGGGCGGAGCCTGACTGTTCTGAAGAGGCCCGCATAGAGAGCCGGCAGCGGGGCGGAGCCGGATCCGGTATGCGGCTCCGCCGCGCGGGCGCGACCAGGCGCCCACCGGCCCGCGCCGTGACACAAAACTCGACGAGACGGGTACTACGTCCGCATGACAGCCGAGCGAACCGCCTCCGCCGCGCCGACAGCCACCTACCGCCTTCAGATCCAGCCCAGCTTCCCATTCCCGGCCGCCGAGGCGTCCGTGCCGTACATCTCCTCCCTCGGCGTCTCCCATCTGCACCTCTCCCCCGTCCTGGAGGCCGTGCCGGGCTCCACGCACGGCTATGACGTCGTCGACCATGCGCGCGTGCGCGAGGAACTCGGCGGCGAGGAGGGACTGCGCGCGCTCGCGCGTACCGCGCGGGACCACGGTCTCGGTCTGGTCGTGGACATCGTGCCGAACCACATGGCCATGTCCCCCCGGCACAACCACGCCCTGTGGGAGGTCCTGCGGGAGGGCCCCAAGTCGCCGTACGCGCGCTGGTTCGACATCGACTGGGAGGCGCAGGGCGGGCAGCTGCTGGTGCCGGTGCTCGGCGGGCCGGTCGGCGAGGTGCTCGGGCAGCTCGTGGTCGACGGCGACGTGCTGCGCTATCACGAGCATGCCTTCCCGCTCCGGGAGGGCACCGCGGACCTGCCGCTGCCGGAGTTGCTGGACGCCCAGTGGTACCGCCCGGTGTGGTGGCGGCTGGCCCGGACCGAGCTGAACTACCGGCGGTTCTTCAGCATCTCGGAGCTGATCGGGGTGCGGGTGGAGGACCCCGAGGTGTTCGAAGCCACCCACGCCAAGATTCTCCAGCTGCTGCACGAGGGGGTGGTGGACGGGCTGCGCGTCGACCATCCCGACGGGCTCGCCGACCCCGGCGCCTATCTCGCGCGGCTGCACAAGGCGACCGGCGGGCGCTGGACGGTCGTGGAAAAGATCCTCGCCGACGGTGAACGGCTGCCGGCCGGCTGGCCGGTCGCGGGGACCACCGGGTACGACGCGCTGCGGCAGGTGGACGGCCTGTTCACGGATCCCGCGGGCGCCGGTGAACTGCTGGGCCAGTACCGGCGGTTCGCGGCCCCGCAGACGGACCGGGGCGGCGACTGGGAGGCGACCGTTCGGCGGGCGGCGTACAAGGTGCTCACGCACGAGCTGGCGGCCGAGACGGACCGGCTGACCCGGGTGGCAGCGCGCGTGTGCGCGACGTCGCCGGACCCCGCGCTGCGCGACCGGGCGCCCTGGGCGCTGCGCATCGCGCTGGAGGAGCTGCTGGTGCGGATGCGGGTGTACCGGCCGTACACCTCGGGCGACGCGGCCGCCGTGGTCACCGAGCGGGCGGCCGAGGAGTCCCGCTCGGCCTTCGTGGTGCCCGAGGAGGGCGGGGCGGTGGACGTGGTGCGCGGGCTGCTGCTGGCAGGGGACGACGCACCCGGGCCCGTGGAGTTCCGGACGCGGTTCGCGCAGACCTCCTCCGCGCTGCGGGCCAAGTCCGTGGAGGACACGGCGTTCTACCGCTATGTGCCGCTGCTGTCCGCGACCGAGGTGGGCGGTGATCCCGGCAGCCCGGGCGTCTCCCCCGACGGCTTCCACGCCTACTGCGCGCGCGTGCAGCACGACTGGCCGCTCACCGGGACGGTGGTGACGACACACGACACCAAGCGCAGCGCCGACGTGCGGGCGGCGCTGGCCGTGCTGACGGAGTGCCCGGAGCGCTGGGCGGACGTGCTGACCGAGGTGACCCGGGAGGGGGAGGGCGTCCCGGACGCGCAGCTGGCGTGGGCGGCCTGGCAGACGGTGTTCGGGCTCGGCCCGGCGGATCCCGAGCGGGTGCAGGAGGCGCTGCTGAAGCATGTGCGGGAGGCGGGCCTCTACACGAGCTGGACGGAGCAGGAGCCGCCCTACGAGGAGGCGGTGGCCTCGTTCGTCGCGGCGGGGCCGTGCGGGGCGTCAGGAGAGCGCGTGGCGGCCTTCCGCGCCTCGCTGGCGGCGCACGTCCGGGCGAACGTCCTCGGCACGGCTCTGGTCCATCTGACGATGCCGGGTGTGCCGGACGTCTACCAGAGCACGGAGGGCGAGTTCCGGGCGTTGGTCGACCCGGACAACCGGCGGCCGGTCTCCTTCCCGCCCGAGCACCCGGGCGAGAAGGACGCGGTGACGACGGCGGCGCTGCGGCTGCGGGCGCGGCGACCGGACGTCTTCGGCGATACGGCGACGTACGCGCCGCTGACGGCCGAGGGACCGGCCGCGGCGCACTGTCTGGCCTTCGCGCGCTCCGGGGAGGTGGTCACGGCGGTGACCCGGCTGTCGCTGCGACTGGCCGCGGCGGGCGGCTGGCGGGACACGGTCCTGCCGCTGCCGCCGGGCCGGTGGGCCGACGTACTGGCACCGCAGCGGGAGTTCACGGGCCACGCGCGCGTGGCCGAGCTTTTCGAGGGGCTGCCGGTGGCGCTGCTGGAGCGGGTGGACGACGGGCACTGAGGGCACTGAGGGCACTGAGGGTCATATTCACTCGTACGAGTGAATATGGGGCCGGGTCGGGGGGTTGCCGAAACTCGTCGGGCGCGTACCGCGTCCGTAAAGGCGCGCGGAGCCGTTCCGCGCCCCGTAATGACTTCGCAACCCCGTCGCTGTCAACCGCCTTGCCGGCTGACGGCTCATGCGCCTTGGCGCCCCCAGGAGCCTCCCCGGGAGGTTCTTGACAGTTCACCTATACCGTGCGGGACTGGGGAGAGCGAAGCAGGGCGGACAAGTCGGGGGTGAGTCTCCTGCCGGAGCTGCATTACCCCAGTGTTCCCGAACTGGTCGCGACCGCCCGGGCGTTGGCCGCTCATCGGCCCGGCCTGTGCACGTTGCGGGAGATCGGCGTCTCCCGCGCGGGCAGACCGCTGCACCTGCTGTCCGTGGGACACGCCCGGCGGGCGGTGCTGGTGGTCGCGGGCGCCCACGCCAACGAACCGACCGGGGGCGGCACCCTTCAAGTGCTCGCCGAACGGGTGCTGAACGAGCGGGACCTACGGGCGGAGACCTCCTGGCACTTCCTGCTGTGCGCGGACCCGGACGGGGCGAGCCTGCATGTCACCCCGGCACCGCGCAGCCTGCTCGACTACCACCACGGCTTCTACCGCCCGGCGGGCCCCGAACAGCCGGAGTGGTCGCCGTCGGTGCTGCCCCCGGACCGGCTGCCGCCCGAGACCCTGGCCCTGCTCGGGGTGATCGACGAACTGCGCCCCTACCTCCAGGTGACCCTGCACGGCACCGATCTGGGCGGCAGCTGGGTGCAGCTGACGAAGGACGTGCCCGGTCTCGCCGAACCGTTCGCCAAGTCCGCGGCGGAGCTGCACATCCCGGTGGAGACGGGCGCCTCGGACGCCGCGGGCTGGCCGGCGTCCGGTCCCGGGGTCCGGGTGATGCCCGGTCCCGGGTCGGGGGTGGCCTACCCGAGCATGCCGGACGACGCACGGCACAGCACCTGGTACCACGCGCACCGCTACGGCGGTCTCACGGCGGTGGTGGAGGTGCCGATGTGGGCGAGCGACCTGGTCGACGACCCGGCGCCGCACCCGGCGCCGGCGGCGGCGATGCGTCGGCTGGCGCTCCGGCTGCTGCGGGATTCGCGGGAGGTGGAGCGGGTGCTGGCCGAGGCGCTGCCCCGCCTGGACGGCCTGGACGGGCCGCTGCTGCGGGCGGCCCGCTGGGCGCTGGGGCTGATTCCCGGGCTGGCCGAGGACTGGATCCTCCGGCCGCCGATCGACACCACGAGGGCGTACGTCGGCAGTGTGGACGCCTTCGGGCGGCGGCTGCCGTTGCGGGCGGCGTCGATGCTGCTGCGGGTGCTGCGGGAGGCGGACGACCGCGCGGCGCAGCGGCTGGACGAGTTGGTGGCCTCCTGGTGCGACGCCTACGGGGAGCGCTTCCAGGCCCGCTGGGTGCCGTTGGAGCGCCAGGTGGAGCATCAGTCCCGGACGGTGCTGGCGGCCGCGCAGCACGCCCGTGAAAGGGCGGCGTGAGGTCCGTGAGGTCCGGGACCCGTCCCGGCGGATCACACCCTCGGGCCGCACGCCGCCCCGGGGGTCAGCTGTCGAGGGCGAAGACAGCGCCGGTCCGCACCGCCATCGCGCAGGAGTTGGCGAACGTCTCGCGGTACTGGATCGGCCGGCCGTTCCACACCCCGCGCGCCTGTGCGGTCACGGGGGCGTAGACCATCGGGCACATCGCGTCCTTGGCCGGGGAGATGCGCGCGATGTCACCGCCCACCGTGTCGAGCTCGGCGCAGGCCTCGGCCGCGCGGGAGTGCCCCTGGGGCGGGTCGCACAGCAGCAGCGTGCCGTGCGCGTCGCCGGACCGGCTCTCGCCCTTGGTGACGGTCAGGTACAGGTAGTCGCCGCTGCCGGTGGCGCCGGACGCGGCCTGGGCCGGGCCGGCGGCGAGGAGGGCGGCGGCCGCCAGCAGGGCGCCGCCGGTCACTGTCGCTTTGATCAGACAAGTCATTCCCTGTACATCGGCACGGCAGCCTCGGCGCCCCAGCCCGACTCACCCGAACGAGCACGCACGCGCGCGTGGCGGTGTGCGAGTTCGAAAGCGCTCAGGACCACACGTGTCTGGTACTCCGCCTGGCGTGCGACCGGGATCCAGCGTGCGTGGAAGGTCCGGTGGTAGTCGGCGCACCAGGTGTCGATCAGCCGGTCCAGGTCGGGCAGGGCACCGGCCGGGTCGTGGCCGGTGCCGCGCAGCAGCCGGTGCAGCAGCCCGGCGGTGCGCAGGACCAGCCGCCGCCCGGCGATCCGCAGGGCGGCCAGACGGGCGTTGCTGAGCGGGGGCAGCGGGCGGGCGCTGCCGGCGTCGGTGCCTGGGTCCCAGGTGTCGGCGAGGCCCGGGCAGACGAGCAGGTAGTCGTCCACCGGCGCGAGCAGCCGGGCCGCGTCCGGCGCGGCGGACAACCGGGGCCGGATCCGGGCCAGGACGTCCTCCAGGAGACCGGTGTCGTGCCGCAGGGTCCGGCTGACGGCGCGCAGCGCCGCGTTCCGGTCGGCGGGCGCTGCGTCGTCCTGGACGGCGGCCACGCCCCACATGGGCGCCTCGACGATGGCGGTGACGGTGCCGTGCCGGTACGGGTGGAACCAGGTGGACTCGACGGCCGCCTCGGTGATGGCGGCGGCCAGGTCGCCCCGGCGGGGCGGCGGCACCCGGTAGACGGCCGGGCCCAGGGTGGGCCAGTACAGGGCGTCGTAGGCACCGAGTTCGCGGGGGATGCCGAGCCGGCTCGCGGTGTGCGCGAGGCGCTGGGCGAGGCCGGGCAGGTCATGGGTCAGCTCCACGAAGCCACCGCCGACGTCGACGCCGTGCAGCGAGCACTGGAGGAAGGGCCGCAGCTCGTCCTGGAGGTCGAGCAGTGCCCGGGTCTCGGGCAGCGCGACGGCGTCGGCCCCGTCGGGCAGCCATTCGGGCTGCTCCAGGAAGCCGGGCCGGAAGAAGTTCCGGAAGTAGTGGCCCAGCGTGTACGGCCCGGCCAGCCAGCCCTCGTTGCGGCGCGAGCCGTCCGGGTCCAGGCACAGCAGCAGGTTCCAGGTGACGTCGGCGTCCTCGGTGAGCCGGGGGTCGGCGAGAACCCGGTCAGCCAGGCGGAGCACGGTGGCGCCGCCGACGGGTTCGTTGGCGTGCGGGCCGGCCACGACGAGGGCGTGCCGACTGCCGTGACCGATGGAAAGCAGCCACATCGGGTCGCCCGCGCGGGAGGTGCCGATCCGGCGCAGCCGGGCTTCCCGGGGGTGGTCGGCGACCAGCGCGGCCGCCCGCGAGGACAGCTCGTCCACGGACGGAAAGCGGTGGAGGGGCGGCAGGTCACACCTCCACGATGCTGTGCCGTCGGATCACATGATGTGCATGGGGTACGCACAGTCAGTCACGACTCGAGGGGTACGTCAACACCGTGGCGGAGAAACGTTTTTCAGCCACTGGGGAGTAGATGGGAACTCAATGGGCCGCGAGCCGGAAGGACACCCGGCCGAAGCCGACCTGGTCGCCTTCGCGGACGACGGCGGCTCCGATCACCCGGCGGCCGTTCACCGTCGTGCCGTTGGTGGAGCCGAGGTCCCTGAGCACCCACAGGCCGCCCTGCCGGTGGAGTTCGGCGTGCACCCGGGAGACCGTCTCGTGGTTGAGCCGCAGCCCGTTGGCGGGGTCGCGGCCGATGCGCAGCGGGTGCCCGGTGCCGGGGTGCGGCAGCAGCAGCTTGGGCAGCCGCTCGGCCTGCCAGGCCCGGCGCAGCCGCACCGTGAACCCGGAGACGGCCTCGACGGTGCCGAAGAGCACGCGCGCGAAGCGGTTCTCCTGGGGCAGGTCGGCGGTGAGCGCCGCGAGTTCGTCCGCGCGGCGGGCGGCGAGCGCCAACTCCATACGGCGCACGAACGTGTCGTGCGACAGCCGTCCCATGACGACGCCGTCGCGCAGCACACTCAGCGCCTTCTCGCGCTCCGCATCGGACAGCCGCGCGGGATAGGTGTTGAACTCGAAGGACGACGTCACGCTGCCGATTCTGGGTCAGCGAACCCCGGGTGTCCAGAAAACGGGGAAACGGCCGTCACGCGCGCGTACGTACGGCGACACCCGCCGACAAAGCCCAGATTCAGAGCGGATTGATCTCTTTTCACGGCACGATGGACGGACTACCTCACGATGAGCCAGACGAAGGGGAACCGTCCGTGCAGTTCGAGGTGTGGGCACCGCAGGCAGACCGTGTGACGCTCCATTGCGACGGCGTCACGAGCGCGTTGGAGCGCGATCCGCGGCGGCCGGGCTGGTGGGCCGGGGAGGCGGACGCCGAGGACGGCACCCGCTACGGGTTCGCGCTGGACGACGGCCCCGTGCTGCCCGACCCGCGCTCGCGCCGCCAGCCGGACGGGCCCGACGGACTCAGCGCGGTCGTCGACCACGACCGGTACGCGTGGCGTGCCGCGTGGCCGGGACGCACGCTGCCGGGCGCGCTGCTCTACGAGTTGCACGTGGGCACGTACACCCCCGAGGGCACCCTGGACGCGGCCGCCGGGCGCCTGGACCATCTACGGGAACTGGGTGTGACCCACGTGGAGTTGATGCCCCTCTGCCCGTTCCCGGGTCGGCACGGCTGGGGGTACGAGGGGGTCTCGCTGTGGGCGGTGCACGAGCCGTACGGCGGCCCCGAGGCGCTGAAACGGTTTGTCGACCGGGCGCACGAACTCGGGCTCGGGGTCGTCCTGGACGTGGTCCACAACCACCTCGGCCCGTCGGGCAACTACCTGCCCGCGTTCGGGCCGTACTTCACGGAGACGCACCACACGCCCTGGGGTGCGGCGGTCAACCTGGACGCGCCCGGTTCGGACGAGGTGCGCGCGTACCTGGTGGGCAGCGCGCTGGCCTGGCTGCGCGACTACCGGATCGACGGGCTGCGCCTGGACGCGGTGCACGCGCTGTGCGACACGCGCGCGTGCCACTTCCTGGAGGAGCTGTCGTCGGCCGTGGCCGGCCTGGCGGCCGAGTCGGGACGGCCGTTGTTCCTCGTCGGCGAGTCCGACCTGAACGACCCACGTGTCATCACCGCGCGCGCGGAGCACGGTTTCGGCCTGGACACACAGTGGAACGACGACTTCCACCACGCCCTGCACACCGCGCTGACCGGGGAGTCCCAGGGGTACTACGCCGACTTCGCGCGCACTCCCCTCGCCGCCGTCGCCAAGACCCTCACCGGCGGTTACTTCCACGACGGCACGTACTCCAGCTTCCGGGGCCGCCACCACGGCCGGCCGCTGGACCGGGCGCGGGTGGCCGGGCACCGGCTGCTCGGCTACACCCAGACCCACGACCAGGTCGGCAACCGCGCCCAGGGCGACCGGCTTTCCGCCACCCTCTCCCCCGGCCTGCTGGCCTGTGCCGCCACGCTGACGCTCACGGCGCCCTTCACACCGATGCTGTTCATGGGTGAGGAGTGGGCGGCGGGCACCCCCTGGCAGTTCTTCACCGACCACACGGACCCGGATCTGGCGGAGGCCGTACGGCGCGGCAGGCGACGGGAGTTCGCGGCGCACGGGTGGGCCGAGGAGGACGTACCCGATCCGCAGGACCCGGCGACCCGGGAGCGGTCCTGCCTGGACTGGTCGGAGCCGGAACGCGAGCCGCACGCGCGCGTGCTGGCCTGGTACCGCCGGCTGATCGCCCTGCGCCACGAGCAGCCGGACCTCACCGACCCCGACCTCGCCGACACCAAGGTGGCCTACGACGAGGAGGCACGCTGGCTGGCGTTCCGGCGCGGTGACGTGCGGGTCGCGGTGAACCTGGGCAAGGAACCGGCCGCCATCCCGCTGGGCACCGGCCGGGTGGAGGTCCTGGCCGCGTGGGACGCAGTGACGGCACCGGACGCGAACGGGCTGCTGCGGGTGCCGGGCGAGTCGTGCGTGGTGCTGACCCGGGCGTGAGCACGCGCGCGTGCCCTACGGCTCATCGTCCGTGGCGTCCTCCCGGAAGTCCGACACGCGCTCCAGGAGGATCGCCTCCCAGGCGCGCAGGAGTTGGACGCGCAGCAGGGGCAGAGGGCCGTCGTCGCGGCCTTCGAGGCGATCGGTGAGGCGGATGACGGTGTCGCACCGGGCGAGCCACAGGCCGCGCAGGCAGGGGCGGGCGCCGTAGCCGGCGAGGGTGGCCGCACGGACGGCCGCTCCGGAGCCGACCGCGAGGGCGAGCCCGGCGATGTCCTCGGCGGGGTCGCCCACGGCCGCGTCGGTCCAGCCGAGGACACCGCGCACCCTGCCGTCGGCGCTGACCACCAGGTGCTCGCTCTTGAGGTCGTGGTGGACCAGTACGGCCGTACCGGGCTGGGCGGTGAGCTGGGCGGCGCCCGGCGAGGTGAAGTGGAACAGGGGCGCGGGGTCGAACTCGTCGGCGATGGCGAGGCGTTCGGCGGCGGGCACGGCCATCCGGCGCAGCGCCTCCAGGGAACGCGGCGGGGTGCGCGGCACACCGAGCGTCTCGGCCTGCCGTACGGGCACCTCGCGCAGCCCGGTGAGCAGTCCGGCCAGATCGGCCTCGCCGACCGCGGACACTTCGTGCTCCTCGGCCGTACCGCCGGGGATCGCGGTGTCGAGCGTGTAGGTCAGCCCCGGCGCCCACTCGCCGTGCGCGATGCCGGCCGGGACGGCGACGGACAGGTGTGGGCGTACCAGGTCGCGCAGGCGCAGTTCGCGGCGCTGGCGCGCGGACGCCTCGCGGTCGGGTGCGAGGCGCAGCACGTAGCGGGTGCCGACCCACCAGGTGAAGTGCTCACCGCCCTCCGCGACGGGCCGGATGTCGGGGCCCGAGGTTCCGGTCGCGCTCTCCTTGAGCAGCGAACGGACCAGTCGGCGGACGGTGTCCGCGGTGGGTGTCGGTGCCTGGGTCATGGATCGCGCCGTTGCCGTTCGGGGTGGGGTAGGGGCGAGAGGGTGCGCCCGGGGCCGGTCGGTCAGCCCACTATGACCATCTCGCGGGTGGTGTTGTTGAAACGACGGCCGCCCTCCTCGGTCACCGTGACGATGTCCTCGATGCGTACCCCGAAGCGGCCGGGCAGATAGATGCCCGGCTCCACGGAGAAGCACATCCCCGGCACGAGCGGCTGCTCCTCGCCCTCGATCATGTACGGCGGCTCGTGCGTGGTGACGCCGATGCCGTGGCCGGTGCGGTGGATGAAGAACTCGCCGTATCCGGCGTCGGTGATGACCGCGCGGGCGGCCCGGTCGACCTCCTGGCAGGCGGCGCCGGGGTGTACGGCCCGGAAGCCGGCCTCCTGGGCGGCGCGCACGATGTCGTGCACCTCGCGTTCCTCGGCGGTCGGCGGGCCCACGTGCACCGTGCGGGTGGTGTCGGAGCCGTAGCCGTCCTTGAGGCCGCCGAAGTCGAGGACGACCATGTCGCCGTCCTGGATGACACGGTCGCCGACCTCGTGGTGCGGGTTGGCGCCGTTGGGGCCGGAGCCGACGATGGTGAAGTCGACCTGGTCATGGCCGAAGCGGCGCAGCAGGTCGGCCAGGTCGCGGCCGACGTCGGACTCGCGGCGGCCGGCGAAGGGAACCTTGCGGATCTCCTCGAACGTTGCGTCGGCAGCCGCTCCGGCGGCGGCGAGGAGTTCGAGCTCGGCCGGGTCCTTCACGGCGCGGAGCATGGGCAGCGCGTCGGTGAGGGAGGCGTAGGAGGTGTCCGGGAGCGTCTTCTGCAGGCCCAGCAGGTGCATGGCCCAGGCGTTGTCGCTGACACCGAAGCGGCCCGCGTGGGCGAGCAGGCCGGCGGTGACGGCGTAGGGGTCGGTGCCGTCGGTCCAGTCCCGCAGGTTCAGGGCGGCCGCGCCGTCGGCCTTCTCGGCGTCGGGGGCCTCCAGGGTGGGGACGACGAGGACGGGGTCCTTGCCGGGGGCCAGGACGAGGAGGGTGAGCCGTTCGGTGACCGCGGTGGGCGTGTAACCGGTGAGCCACACCATGTCGGGTCCGGGGGCGATCAGCAGGCCGGCGAGTCCGGCGTCGGCCGCGGTGTGCGCCGCGCGTGTCATACGGGCCCGGTAGTCGTCGGCGGTGAAGGGCGCGGGTGTGGTGCCGGTCATCCGGGCCTCCCGGTGCGGGTGAGGGGACTGTAGGGGCCTCGGTGAGCATCCTGCCGGGTGCGGCGTGGCGGCGCGAGCCGGTTTGGGGTTCTTTCAGGTCACCACGCCCGGCACCACCGTCAACTGCTGGTACCCCCCGCTCGCGTGCCGCACCGTGAGCTTGGCCTCCTTCCCCGGGTGGGCCTCGGCCACCGCTCGGGCCAGGTCCGCGGCGCTGTCGATCCG
Source organism: Streptomyces sp. NPDC111744 (assembly GCF_055634995.1). Lineage (NCBI taxonomy): Bacteria > Bacillati > Actinomycetota > Actinomycetes > Kitasatosporales > Streptomycetaceae > Streptomyces > Streptomyces sp. NPDC111744. Next base: position 121,740 of record NZ_JBVKCG010000021.1, on the reverse strand, counting down.
GGTGCCGCCGAGCTGGAGCAGTACGTCGCCCCTGACCAGACCCGCCGTGTAGCCCGGCCCCGGCACATGCACGCCCACCACCATTGCGCCCACCTTCTCGGCGTCCACCGCCTCCACGCCCAGGGTCGCGGCGGCCGTCCGCGAGGGGCCGGCGGTGGCGGACGGGGTGGGCCTGGGCGGCTTCGGTGAAGCATGGCGTTGCAGTTCGGCGAGTCTGCTCATGCCGATCACCGTGGCGCCGACCGTGCCGAGTCCGACCCCGGACAGCACCAGGACCGTGCTGACGACCAGGCCGAACAGCAGGGACCTGACCCGGCGGCCGCGCCGGCGCGCGGCGTGCGGGCGCCGGGCCGGCCCGGGTTCGGGGCCGTCCCGGCGTTCCTGACCGGGGATCGGCTTGGGACGCAAAGCGGTCTGTTCCATGGTTCGCCTCCAGCCGCAGCTCTACCCGGCGCACGCGGGCGCGACGAGCCACGAACGAGTGAGACTGACCGTGGGTCAAGGGCGGGAAGCCTCAGGCCCCGCCTGCACCTTGGGCCCCGTCGAGAAGGGCCGCCACAAGGTCCGCCGCCGCTCCTGCGGGCGTACCGCCGTACACCAGTTCCACCCGGTGGACGAGCCGGGGTGCGGTGACGGGGATGGCGACCGTGCCGGGGATGTCGGTGGCCGTGCGCCGGGGCAGCAGGGTGAGGCCGTGGCCGGTGGCGGTGAGGCTGGTGAGGGTGCGGACGTCGGAGCCGTCGTAGCGCAGGGCCGGCCGGAAGGCGCCGCCGCCCGTCGCGGCGCGCAGTTGAGCGAGGGGCAGGGCCGCGTCGGGCGCGTCGAGCCAGCGCGCGTCGGCCAGGTCGGCGAGGCGCAGGCCCGGGCGGCCGGCGAGGGGGTGTCCGGCGGGGAGCAGGACGGCGACGGATTCCTCGCCGACGCCGTGCGTGGTCAGCGGGGCCACGTCGGGCACGCGCAGGGGGTCGCTGGGGGCGGCCAGACCGTCGAGCAGGCCCAGGTCGGCGGCGCCGGTGGCGACGGCGGCCGGGATGTCGTCGCGGGCCAGGACACGCAGGGTGACACCCGCGGCGGGGAGTGCGGCGAGAACGGCGGGACCGAGCGCGGTAGGGGTGGCGGCGAGGGTGAGGCCGGGCGCGGGGGCGGCGGCCATCCGTACGACGTCCGCGCGGGCCGCCTCCAGGCGCAGCAGCAGCGGGCCTGCGTGGTCCAGGAGCCGTTCGCCGGCCGGCGTGGGGAACACCGGGCGGCGGGTGAGCAGGGGTGCGCCGAGGTCCTGTTCGAGGGCGGCGATGTGCTGTGAGACCGCGGACTGGGTGTATCCCAGCTTGCGCGCGGCCTCCGAGAAGGAGGCGAGGCGGGCCACGGTGACGTACGTGCGCAGGAGGTGCGGATCCATGCCGTACAGGATGGCATCAGCGGCACTTATCAAGAGTGCGTCAATCATCGTTGGACGTGAACCGGAGCGGGCGCCCAGGATGAGCGCATGACGAACTCCGCAGCTCGGACCGCCAGGGTCGCCCTGGTCGGCGACCGCTCCCCCAACGTCGTGTCGCACACCCGGATCCCCCTCCTCCTCGACGCGCTCGCCGAACGCGACCGGCTGGTCCTGGACGCCTACTGGATCCCGTCCGAGGACGCCGAGGCCGAGGACGCGGTGCGCGGCTTCGACGCCGTGTGGGTGCTGCCGGGCAGCCCGTACCGCAGCGAGGCCGGGGTCCTGAGGGCGATCCGCACCGCCCGCGAGGAGGGCATCCCCTTCCTGGGCACCTGTGGGGGCTTCCAGCACGCGCTCCTCGAATACGCCCGCGACGTCTGCGGCCTGACCGGGGTCGCGCATGCCGAGAACGACCCGGACGCCGAGGATCTCCTGGTCGAGCCGCTGGCCTGCTCGCTGGTGGGTCATGAGGCGGCGGTGAGCGTCGAGCCTGGCACGCTGGCCGAGTCGGCGATCGGCTCGGGCCGCACGGTCGAGCGGTACTTCTGCTCCTACGGCCCCTCACGCCACCTCGACACCCTGCGCGCCCACGGGCTGCGGCTGTCGGGCCACGACGAGGACGGTCACGTCCGGGTCGCCGAACTGCCCGGTCACCCCTTCTTTCTGGCCACGCTCTTCCAGCCGGAGCTGTCGGGTGACGGCTCGCACCCGCATCCGGTGGTCGTCGCCCTGGCCCGGGCCGCGGTCGCCCACGCCGAGGAGAGGGTGCGAGCGTCGGCGTAGGCCCCTGCGCGAGCGAGCCGGTGTGCGTGGCGGGCGGCACGGCCGGTGCGGACCTCCCGGAAGAGGCCCGCGCCGCCACCGGAGGCGATACGCGCGTCAGCTGATGGGAAGCGCCGGGGCGAGCGGGGGACGGTCCGGCAGGAAACCGTGGGCCCGGCGGGCGAGGTGGTCCGCCTTGTAACGGTCCACTTGTCCATGCCAGTTCAGGATTCCGGCCATCCAGTTCTGCAGGTCGCGGACATAGGCGTCCATGGCCTCGCGGGCCTCGGTCGACAGCTCGAAGTCGTCGTAGACGACCGGGAGTTCACTCGCGACGACATGCTCGAACTGCTGCATCCGCTGGGTCATCAGGTCGTGCACGACGCGGAGCCCGGTCGGGTAGTCGACGCCGAAGAAGTTCTGGACGACGAGGATCGCGTTGTGGAACTCGCCCTCGTACTGGATCTCCTTCTGGTAGGAGAAGACGTCGTTGACGAGCATGCCGTAGTCGATTGCGGCGTTCTCCAGGGAGCGGACCGGGCCGCTGCGGTAGACCTCCGCGGGGATCGCGGGGCCGTTGCCGCGGCGGGCCAGGCTCAGGGTGAGGTCGGCGCCGAAGGTGGCCCGGCGCATCTCCAGGTAGTCCACGGGGTCGGGGATACGGTGCTGGAGCTGGTTGGACATCTCCCAGAGCCAGCTCTCGGTCATCGCGTCGACGGACTGTCTGAGAGCGAGCAGGTCTTCGGGGCTCATCCCGACGGTGGTGCGGGCCCACAGGTCGATCAGGCCTCGCTCCATGGCGGTGGCCGGCACGGGGACGGGCTCGTCGGCCAGTGGCATGCAGGCGGAGAGGCGGGCCGTCGCGAGCCGGGCGCCGGCCAGGTCGCGCCGGGTGCCGAAGACCAGAGGGTAGTAGTCGTCCCCGTAGGTGCCCCAGGCCAGCCAGTCGGCGCTGAGGTCGAGTTCCTCGGGGGTGGCGTCGGGGTCGAGACCGGCGGAGCAGAGCGCCAGGTCGGAGGCGGCGAGCTTGTCCTCGTCCCAGACACCCTCGGCGAGCATGCCAGTGCCGCGCGCCCAGGCGGTCAGCCTGGAGCGGGCGGCGTCGAGGTGCGGGCTGAGCTCGACCTCGTAGGGCATGTGGAAGTCGGGCAGGAGGGAGGGCCCGACCTGCTGGAAGGGCACATGGGAGTAGGCCCGAAGGCGCTCCGCGGCGGCCGCGGCGAGCAGGGCGCCGACGTCGGCGGCCGAGGTGCCGGGGCCGGTGAGGTGCTGCCAGGGGGAGGACGCGCTGGCGCCCTGGTTCATGTAGCGGCTGGAGCGCATGTGCCATTCGTGGCCGCCCGACTGCCAGTCCTGCAGGCCCTTGGTGTACGCGGCGATCGCGGCGGCCTGGTCGGGGGTGAGGCCCTTCTCGACGGCGAGGGCGGGCACTTCGGTGAGGGCGGTGTGCTCGAACTGGTGGAGGCGGGAGGTGAGGATGTCGTTGACCGTGTCGGCGGCCTCCTGGGTGGTGCAGTCGAAGAAGGTCTCCAGGACCAGCACGCCGTTGCTGTTCTCGCCCTCGTCCTCCACCTCGCGCTGGTAGGAGAACAGGTCGTTGCGCAGATGGACGGCGTCGGCGAAGGTCTCCATCAGCACCCGCAGCGGCCGCGTCCCGGCGGCGACCGCGGGCACCTCGGCCGTCGCGTACTCGACGAGCCCTGCCGACCAGGGGGCGCCGCCGACCTTGCGGCGCATCTCGATGTACTCGACGGGGTTGGCGATCCGCCCCTCGTTGATGTTGGACAGTTCCCACATCGACTCGTTCAGCAGATGCTCGGTGGCGACCGAGAAGCGCCGGCGCCAGTCGACTGACATCGACGGCACCGTGCGCGCCCACAGGTCGGCGAGGCCCGCTTCGACCGGGTTCTGCGGTTCCGGCACGGGTGTCGCGAGGTCGAGCGGCATGAACAGCGGAAGACGGTCGAGATGGGCCTTGCCGGCGGCGCGGTCCTGGGTGCGCTTGTACATGTCGAGGAAGTGGTCGTCGAAGAAGAACACCCACACGTACCAGTCGGTGATCAGCGAGAGGGCGGGACCGTCGCAGTCGGGGTGGGTGTAGCTGCACAGCAGGCCGTAGTCGTGTGCCTCCAGGTCGGCCTGGGTCCAGATCCCGGAACCCTCCAGCATGCCCATCCCACGGGCCCACTCGGTGGAATGGGCCCGTGCCCCCTCCAGATGCGGGTTGAGCCGCGCGGGGTACGGCATGTAGAAGTGCGGGAGTTCGAACGGCTGCATCATGGCCGGGCCCTACCCGTGCGCTCCAACGGCCATCCGCGGCGCGGCACATGATCACACCATCGCGTGAACCGGAGCGGAATCCGGGAACTTCGGCCGCCCTTTGTGGCGTCCGCCGCTCACCCCTCGCACCTCGGCCCCGCCTCCGCACCCTGCCGGGGTGCTCAACCGGCGGAGGTGCCGAACCACTCGGTTCGTGGCGTCTACCGCCCAGCGCTCACCGCCCCCCGTCCTCGCCCCAGGCCCCGCCGCCGCACCCCGACCGGGTGCTCGAACAGCCGCCCCGCCGGACCACTTGGGCAGCAGACCCGCCCTCGCCCGGGACCCCGAACCGGCCGAGTGCGAGCTGGAGATGTTCTTCTTCCTGCTCACGATCGCCGGCAACGACACCGTGCGCTCGGCCGCCCCCGGCGGGCTCCTCGCACTGGCCGAACATCCGGATGCATACGCCGTGTTGCGGACCGGGAAGGTGCCCGCCGACACCGCCGTGGACGAGTTGCTGCGCCGGCATCCGCCGGTGCCGACCTTCCGCCGGACCGCCACGCGGGACACCGAGCTGGGCGGGCGGCGCATCAGGGAGGGTGACAAGGTGGTCGTCCTGCACGCGTCGGCCAACCGTGACGAGCGGGCCTTCGCCGCCCCCGACCGGCTCGACCTCGGCCGTACGCCGAACCCGCTGCTGTCCTTCGGGGACGGGCCGCACATCTGCCTGGGCGCCCACTTCGCTCGGCTCCAACTGCGCACGCTCTACACGGAGGCGCCACTCCTGGAGCCGGCCGGGCCCGCCGAACGGCTGGTCTCCAACTTCGTCAACGGGCTCAAGTCGCTTCCGACGGGCGTGGGTTGACCTGGATCAGGGCGTGGGTACCGGCCGTGCGCCAGCGCTGTCCCTCGGCCGCGTCCAGGGCCGCCACGGTGTCCGCGGACAGGCCGGTGATCACATCGGACTTGAGGGTGCGCAACGCGGCCACCGGACCCGGGAACCAGGCGGTGACCTCGGCGAAGGGCGTGGTCGGCGGCCAGAGCCGGTCGGCCACCAGACGGCGGTAGTTGAGGTCGCCCTTGAAGATCGTGAGGGCGGCCGACGCGAACTCTGCGCGCAGGTCCCCGGGCATCTCGGCGTACGGCAGCGGGGCGCAGGAGAAGGGGTGGGCGCGCACGGTGAGCCGGCCGTCCGACATCGCCGACCAGAGGGTGCGGCCGTACCCGGCGGCCGTACCCGGTGCGGCGGTGAGCCTGCGCAGGGCATCGAGGACGTCGGCAGTCGTGGCGTCGGAGACGTAGTAGGGATACGGCTTGATGTGCAGGACGGCACGGTCGGCGCGGCCGGTGTCCAGGAGGTGGGCGATCAGCAGCAGGTCGGGGACGAGTTCGCGGCCCGCGTTGTCGGCGACGAGGCACAGGGTGCCGCCCCGGAGCAACCGCAACAGCTCGGCGCTGTCGTCGGCCAGCAGGGCGGAGACGGCCTCCCCCGACTCGGCGGAGAGGCGAAAGCCCAGGTCGGCGCGGTTACCCCAGAGGGAGCCGTGCAGCAGGGCACGGTCCGGGTCGTCGTCGAGGGCGTCGAGCGCGGCCAGTTCCTCGTCGGTCTCCTTGGCTTCGAGTTCGGCGAGCTTGAAGGGGCGGAAGGGGTCGATGCCCTGCCAGGGGCCGGGGCCGAAGTAGCCTACGGCGACCAGGAGTCGGCGGTAGAAGTAGCTCTCGGACCACAGCCACGGCACGTCGAACCAGGACTGTCCGGTGTAGGTGTCCAGGCCCCAGCCGCGCCACCGGTCGTCGTCGGGAAGGGGTTCGATCACGCCTTCGGTGCAGTTGTGCAGCAGCGCGTCGAGGGCGCGGCGCTGTTCGGGGCCGTAGGGGAAGGCGTCGCGCACCTGACGGATGATCGCGGGGTGCCGTTCGGCCAGCACGCTGTGCGGGAACGGGCCGGTGGTGCCGAGGATCACGGGTGCGGCGGCGGAGTCGGGCATGGGCGCCACGCTATCGCGTGGGCCGCCCGGCTCCGCCGAACCGACGGCGCCTGTCACGCGGTTCTGATCTCGCGCTCCAACTGGGTGGCGAGGGTCATGTAACGGGCGCGCCGGTGTACCGGGACCAGGCCGCGGATCGTCAGATACCACATCTCCGCGCCCCTGCGCGGCAGTCGTCCCACCGGCTCCAGGTTGCGGCCGGCGACCCGGGTGCCGACGAAGAAGCAGACCAGGGAGTGGGCGACCGCGCCGACGTCTATGTCGGGGTGGACGTCGGACTCCTTGACCGCGCCCAGGAGTTTGCGTGTGGCGAACTCCAGCCACTCCGTGAACGGATGCCGGAGCGGCGGCGGCACGCTGACGTCCGCGGTGGCGAGTCGCAGTCCGGCGCGCGGGATCGGGCCGTCGACGGAGAGCCGGGCGATCGCGAACGTGGTGCGCATCAGGGTCTCGAGCGAGGAGTAGCCGCGACTGTCCATCTCCTTCACCAACTGGCTGGAGGTGCGGGACTGGAGCTCCATGATGGCGTGCGCCAAGTCCTCCTTGGCGGCGAAGTGGAAGTAGAGCGCCCCCTTGGTGACTTTCGCGTGTTCGACGATCTCACTCAGACTGGTGGATTCGTAGCCGCGCCGGTCGAAGAGGTCGGCGGCGGCCGTGATGATCGTGGCACGGGTCTGCTCCGCGCGTAACTGCCTCGCCATCGACTCAACACTCCTCACGGCTCCAAACCGACGGGGCATGCGGTTTGTTTTTACCCCGTGCACACGATAGCTCACCGTGCGGCAACGGGAGGCAAAGTGTGCGGACCTGGTGACGGACACGTACAAGTCGCGGGCGTGGCCGCGGGATCAGCGCCCACACTGCACAAACGCACGAGATCAGAACGCGCCCCTCCCTCGTGTTCGTGCCGGTTTCCGGAGGCGGTGCGGGCGACCGGGCACCCACCGGCGAGCGCCACGATACGAGCCGGACGGTTGGTTCTCAACGGCGCTTGCGGCGTCCACAAAACGGACGACGCGGTCGGTGCCGTACACATCACCCGGCGCTGTGATCAACCGCAGTGAACAGTGCGCGTCCCATTCCCGTACTCACCTCAGCAGACCCCGTACCCGCGCCTGCCGAGGAGACGTCCCGATGACCCGGACGACCGCCCGTCTGACGGGAGCCGCCGTCGCGGCTCCGCTGCTGCTCCTGTCGTGTGCGGCATCCGCCCAGGCGCACGGCGCGCCCACCGACCCCGTCAGCCGGGTGTACGCCTGCTCCCCCAGCGGCGGCAGCGCGGCGACGGCGGCCTGCAAGGCGGCGATCGCGGCGAGCGGGCAGAACTTCGTGGCGTGGGACAACCTGCGGGTGGCGGGGGTCAACGGCCGTGACCGGCAGGTGATTCCGGACGGCAGGCTGTGCAGCGGCAACCTGCCGGCGTACAAGGGACTCGACCTGGCGCGCACGGACTGGCCCGCGACCCGGTTGACCCCGGGCGCCCGGATGACGATGACGTACGCCTCGACGATCGCGCACGCCGGTACGTTCAAGCTGTATCTGACGAAGCAGGGGTACGACCCGGCGAAGCCGCTGAAGTGGGCCGAGTTGCCCGCGCAGCCCTTCGCCGAGTTCAAGGACCCGCCGTTGACGAACGGGGCCTACCACTTCAGCGCGACGCTGCCGGCCGACCGGACGGGACGTCAGATGCTGTACACGATCTGGCAGAACAGCAGCACGACGGACACCTATTACTCGTGTTCCGACGTGGCGTTCACGGCGGAGAAGGACGGCGGAACGACGGTGAGCACGCGGCCGCGGACAACCCCCACGCCGTCTCCGAGCACTCCTGCGAATGCAACTCCCGCTGCATCCAATAGCGTTACCGCCTCAACACGGCAGACGGCGACGGCGGCCCCGGTCTCCCCAAAGACCGGAACCGCCGCCGACAGCACTCCCGTGGCCTCCGACACGACCTCGGGCTCGGACCCGTCGGCGCCACTGCTGGCGGGCGGCGCCGCCACGGTGCTGGTACTCACCGGGGGCGCCGCCCTGGCGTTGCGTCTGCGTCGACGCTGATCGCCTTTGCGCAGACGTCAGTTGACGTAGACGGTGGCGCCGTTGTCGGTGACCGGGGCGTACTTGGCGGTGAAGTAACCGGCCGAGAAGCAGAGCGAGGAGCCGGAGGTCTTCGTGAACGCCTGGTTGGTGAAGTTGATGCTGTTGTCGGTGTTGCTCGACGTACCGGTCAGGCTGGGTGCCTGGTAGACGCAGGTGATGCTACCCAGCAGGGTCTTCAGCTTGACGGTGGTCTGGATCGTGGAGCCACTCGCCGGGGTGACGGTGAGCGTGCCGTCCGAGGCGACCGTGGTGGTGTACGGCAGGTTGTCGACGGTGATGCTGGTGACGCCGGTGACACCGAGGACGTTGCTGGTGCAACTGCTGGCGTCGAAGGTGTGCCCGCTGACCGACTCGGTGGCGGTGCCGGGGGCGGCCGGGTTGTCGGTGACCGCGGCGGTGAAGACCGAGGACTTGCACGACACACCACTGGTGCCGGTGGCGCTGGAGTAGAGGGTGGCGCTGGTACCGGTGGCCAGCGGCGCGCTGAGGACGTCGCCGACGGCGACGGCGGTGCCGCCGGCGCTGCCGGTGGTGAGCACAGCGCCGTCGGCCGAGGCCGGAACGGTGGCGGCGGCCGAGAGGGCGACGACGGTGCCGGCGAGGGCGAGGAGGGATCGCGTACGCATGCGGGTTGCCTCTTTCCTTGGGGGACTTGCGTGAGGTGAGGTGGGGGTTCAGGTGGGGGCGCACAGGGCGCCGGCCGTTGCCGGCCCGTGACGCCTTCTCCGTACGTGACGGACCGGCAACGGCAGCGGAGCCGGACACCGGCCGAAAGCCTGGGGGGGTTAGGCCTCCGGCCGGGCCGGTTGAGGGCGTGCGGGCACGGCCCCTGGGGGAAGCGACCATGCCGACGCCGTGAGCGGAGCGGTGATCGAAGAGGCCGGGAAGCGGCCGATGCCGCTCGGCGGATCCGGCGCCACGGATCCGAAGGAAACCAGGGAGATTTGTAGACCTGATCAGCCGTCAACGTCAAGGCAGATCAAGGGAGTTGATTAACCGATCAAGGGAGTTCGAGGCCAGAACACAATTGACGCATAGTCAACACCCTTTTTTCACAACTGCCTTGACCCTGAAATGTAACCGCCGGTAACTTGCGACTTGGCTACTGCTGCGTAACGAGAAAGCCCTTGCGTCCGCCGGGAGTTGTGAGGAGGCGTGCGCGGCAGCCGCTGTCCGCGCCAGGACAACGTGCCACTGAAGCCCAACCCGCGTGACTACTGCATGGGAGCAGACATGGCCTCGTCCCCGGACGTTCCGTCCGCCGACAACACGCCTGAGAACCCGGGAAGCGGTTCTCTTTCCGACACACCAGACACCACCGGGGCCACCGGAGGGGGGCAGAGACGGGGACGGGTCCGCGCGCGCCGGGCCGCGGTGATGGCGGTGCCGGCCACCCTGGCCGCCGCCGGCCTCGCGGTCTTCACCGCGCAGGGTGTGCTGGGGGTGCAGTTCGCCATCTCCGGCATGCCGTTCGTGGTCACCGCCGACCGGCTCGACGGCACCGGCTTCGAGCAGTTCGGTGGCCTCGACAACATGATCCCGAACAGCCCCAACGCCGGTGACACCGGCGGCCAGGAGCTGGTCGTCACGTCGGTGGTGAAGAACGGCACGCTCACCAACATGTGCCAGAGCGTCGACCTCGGCGGCATCCAGCTCCTCCTCAAGGCAGGTGGCGGCTCCAAGCCGGTGTCCGTGTCGAACCTGGCGATCGACTCCGACGACATCAAGGGCGACGCCACGTTCAACAACATCGAGATCGGCCGCGACGCCAGCACCTTCGACAAGGCGGGCGTCCAGGGCCCGAAGGGCGTCTACGGCCAGCAGGCCGACGGTGTCGTCATCGACAACCTCTACCAGCGCAACTACGCCGCCACCGCGGCCGTCTTCAAGCTGCCCAACCTGCACATGTCCTTCAGCGGCGACGGTTGCGACTGATGACCGACTCGGGGACCCGGAGAGCGCGGTTCGGGCGGTGGCGGGGGCAGCGGCCCTTCCTGGGCGGCGTGCTGCTCGCACTGGCCGGTGCCGAGATCCTGGTGACCATGAAGGCACCCCTTCCGGTCATCCTGCACATCGGTATGCAGGGCCTGGCGGGATATCTGCTGCCGACCCTGATGATCGTCTGCGGCCTGCTCATCGTCTTCAACCCGGCCCAGCGCCTCTTCTACTCCATCCTCGGCATCCTGCTCTCCCTGGGGACCTGGCTCACCTCGAACCTCGGCGGTTTCATGGTCGGCCTGCTGCTCGGAGCCGTCGGCAGCTGCATCACCTTCGGGTGGCTGCCGGACCAGGAGCCGAGGGTGGGCCGACGCAAGCGGCGTAAGGCTGCGCGGGCTGCCGCGCAGGGCTTCGGGGATGGTGCGGAAGCGGTGTGAAGCCGCGGGAGAGGCGGGCCGGTGGGTTTCGGTCCGCCTCTTTTCCATGTGCGCGTTTTCGTTGCCCTCTCTCGAAGAGTTCGCCTGAACAGGTGACTTGGGAACTTCTTTGCCGTTCTTGTGAGTTCATCGGGCAGCCGGACGGCGTGTGGCCGTTCGGGGTGTGAGTGATGAGTGCGGCGAAGGAGCGGCGGCTTCATGGTGTTCAAACGGCTGCTGGGAGCGATCGGGGTCGGTGGGCCCTCGGTGGACACGGTGCTGGACGGTGGCGCGGTGGTGCCCGGCGGGGTGTTGTCGGGGCGGGTGTGGCTGAAGGGCGGCTCGGCGACGGTGGAGGTCGAGCACATCGGGCTTGAGCTGCTCGCGCGTGTCGAGGTGGAGCACGAGGAGGGGGAGAGCGAGGGCGCGGTCGTCTTCGAGCGGTTCACCGTGGGCGGCGGGTTCCGGCTCGGTGAAGAAGAGGAGCGCGAGGTGCCGTTCAGTGTGCCGCTGCCGTGGGAGACGCCGGTCACCGAGTTGTACGGGCAGCCGCTCGGCATCGTGCTCGGGGTGTGTACGGAGGTCGGGGTGGCCGGCGCCCGGGACAAGGGCGACCTGGACCCGCTCACCGTCCGGCCGCTGCCCGTTCAGGAGGCGGTCCTGGAGAGCCTCGGACAGCTGGGGTGCGGCTTCCGCTCGGCGGATCTGGAGCGCGGCCGGATCGGCGGCACGGGTCAGCGGCTGCCGTTCTATCAGGAGGTCGAGCTGACGCCGGCGCCGCAGTACGCACACGCGGTCAACGAGATCGAGCTGACGTTTCTCGCCTCCCCCGCCGGTCTGGAGGTCGTCCTGGAGGCGGACAAGCGCGGCGGGCTGTTCTCCTCCGGGCATGACGCACTGACCCGCTTCACGGTGCGCCACGAGGACGCCCACGCGCTGGACTGGAACAGCGAGGTCGATGGCTGGATCCGCCAGTTGATCACCCACCGCGAGGCCTACGGCGCCCACGCGGCGTACGGCCACGGCGAGCACCACGACGGCCACCACCACTCCGGACCGGGCCTGGGCACGGCGGTCGCCGCCGGTGCGGCGGGTCTCGCGCTGGGCGTGGTCGGCGGAATGGTGGCGGCCGAGGTGGTCGACGAGATCGGGGACTTCTTCGAGGGGGACGAGGACTAGAGGAGACGAGGACCAGGGGGTGTCCGTCAGCTCGTGGTGACGGTCGGCTCGGCGGTCGCCCCGGGGCCCGGCTGCGGCGCAGGGGCCGCGGCCGGCTCCGCCGCCATCTGTACCGACGTCGGCTCCACCGGCGCCGTCGCGTCGTCCGTCTTCATCGCCTTCGCCTCGCTCTTGAGGATGCGCATCGACTTGCCCAGGGCCCGGGCGGTGTCGGGCAGCTTCCGGGAGCCGAAGAGCACGATGAACACGATCGCGACGACCAGCAGATGCCAGGGTTCGAGTCCGTTGCGGAGCATGACCGCCCCCTCCCTTTCTCACGTTGTTCCCTACCGGCGGAGGGTGCTTCATGCGCCCGGCCGGGCAGCGACGATTGCTACATTGCGCAACTGTACAACCCGGGCTGGCCGGAGATCCTCCGACCCGGCCCCGCGATCGCTACGGCCGACGCCGGTCGTGGCGTGCCCGCACCGCCCTCAGCGCCGGCGCGTACAGCCCCAGGACGGCGGCGAGCAGCAGCGGGTAGGCGGGCGGCAGCCCGGTCATGCCGAGGGCCCCGCCCAGGGGGCTGGGCGGGAGCAGCAGTCCGACGGCCGCGAGCGCGGCGGCGGCCCGGCCGATGGGTCCGGGCCGGGTGCCGCCGCGCAGCAGGAACATGACCAGGGCCTGGGTGAGCAGGTTCTCGGTGAACCAGGCGGAGTGGAAGACGGCCTGGTCGTCCAGGGCGTCGGGGCCGCGCAGGGCCAGCGCGAGCACGGCGAAGGTGGCGAGGTCGGCGATGGCGTTGAGCACGCCGAAGCCGGTGATGAACCGCAGGAAGGCACGCGGCCGCAGCCCGGTCGGGCGGCGCAGTGCCGCGGGGCCGGGGCGGTCGTAGGCGAAGGCGAGCTGGGCGGCGTCGAAACAGAGGTTCTGGGCGAGCACCTGGACCGGGAGCATCGGCAGGAAGGGGAGGAGCAGTCCGGCGGCGAGCATCGCGATGACGTTGCCGAGGTTGGAGGAGAGGGTGACCCGTAGATAGGAGGCGATGTTGGCGCTGCTGCGCCGGCCGGCGGTGACGGCGTGTCCGATCGCGCCGAGGTCCTTCTCGGCGAGCACGACGTCGGCGGTCTCGCGGGCGAGGTCCACGGCGGTACGGGGCGCGATCCCGACGTCGGCCGCGCGCAGGGCGGGTATGTCGTTGACCCCGTCGCCGAGGAAGCCGACGGTGTGCCCGGCGGCGCGCAGCCCGCTGACGATACGGGCCTTGTCCTCGGGGGTGCAGCGGGCGACCACGAAGGCGTCGAGGTCGTGGGAGTCACCCGCCACCGCGGCCCGCTCCTCGTCCAGGCCCAGGTCCCGGCAGGCTCGTGCGGCCGTGGCGAGGTGGTCGCCGGTGAGGACGCGGACGGTGATACCGAGGCCGGTGAGGCTGCGCAGGGCCTCGGCGGCGCCGGGGGCGAGGGCGTCCCGGAAGGTGACCAGCCCCCGGAAGGTGAGGCCGTGTTCGTCGGCGGCCGTGTAGGGGCGGGTGCGGGCGGGGCCTTCGGCGGTGGCGACGGCGAGGACGCGCAGCCCGGCGCCGGCCTCGCGGGCGACGAGGGCGAGGAGGCGTTCGCGTTCGGCGGGGTCGAGGTCACAGCGGTCCAGTACGTCCTCGGCGGCGCCCTTGGTGACGAGGGCATGGGTGCCGAGGCGGCCGGCGACGACGGCGGTGGCGGTGCGCCGCCCGGGGTCGAAGGGGACGGCCGCGATGCCGTCGTACTCCTCCCCCACCGGTCCGGCCGCCGTGAGCAGAGCCTCGTCCAGGGCGTCGGCGGCGGGCAGTTCGGCGAGCTGGAGGGTCCACCAGGCGCCGACGGCCGCCCAGCGCAGCACGTCCGGGTCGTCCTGTCCGTCGGGTCCGACGGCGCGTTCGACGACGGGCCGGTCCCGGGTGAGGGTGCCGGTCTTGTCGAGGCAGAGGACGTCGACCGCGCCGAGGTCGTGCAGCGCGGGCAGCCGTCGTACGACGACCTGGTGGGTACGGGCGAGGAGGGCGGCGGCGCGGGCCAGACAGGTGGTGACGATCACCGGAAGCATTTCGGGGGTGAGCCCGACGGCGACCGCGACCGCGAAGGGCAGCGTCTCCAGGCTCCGCCCGCGCAGTGCGGCGTTGGCCATGAGGACCAGCGGCGGAGTGAGCAGCATGAACCGGATCAGCACCCAGGAGATGCCGTGCACGGACCGGTCGAAGGCGCTCGCCTCCCGCCGCCCGCCCGCACTGCTCTGCGCGAGGGCGAACCGGGTCCGCTCCCCCGTCTCCACGACGACCGCCGTGGCACTCCCCGAGGCGACCCCGCTGCCCTGGAAACAGAGGTACGGCTCCTGGAAGGGGCCCGCGTCGGCCGCGTCAGGGACCTCGGCGGCGGCCTTGGCGACGGGCGCCGACTCGCCGGTGAGCACGGCCTGGTGCACGGTCAGCCCACGGGCGCGCAGCAGTCGTACGTCGGCCGGGACCAGGTCGCCGGGGCCGAGCCGTACGACATCGCCCGGGACCAGCTCGGCGACCGGGACCTCCCGGGCCCGCGGTTCCGCCTCCTCCCCGTTGCGGCGCAGCACGGTGGCCGTGCCGGCGACGAGTTCGCGCAGGGCGGCCAGGGAGCGGTCGGCGCGGTGTTCGCCGGCGGCGCGCAGCCCGCAGCTGACCGCGACCAGGGCGAGGATGACGACGGCCGTCCCCCAGGAGGCGACGACGGCGGAGACCAGGCCGAGGGTGAGCAGGACGGCGGTGAAGGGGTCGCGCAGGGCACGGGCGCAGCGCAGCGGCCAGGAGGCGGTGTGCGGGAGGGGCGGGGTGTTCTCGCCGGTGTCGGCGAGCCGGGCCGCGGCCTCGGCCTCGGTCAGCCCGCGCGGTCCCGTCTCCAGCCGGCGCAGCACCTGCAGCGCGGTGGCGGGCTCGCCGTCAGAGACCATGGAGGCGGCGCGGGGCCGGGAGTTCGGCGCCGGTGGTGCGGGCGGTGAGGCGGCCGACGAGAAGGCGTACGACGTCGACGACGTCGGGGTCGTCCACCAGGTACACCTGGCGGCGGCCCTCCCGGCGGGAGCGGACGAGACCGGCGAGCTTCAGCTTGGTGAGGTGCTGGCTGACGGCGGGCAGCGCGCCGCCCACCCGCTCGGCGAGGCCCGTGACATCGCTCTCGCCCTGCGCAAGCGCCCAGACGATGTGCAGCCGGGCGGGCGAGGCGAGCAGCCCGAAGGCTGCGGCCGCCTCCGTGAGCACGTCCGCGGAGGGGTCGTCGTAGCCGCTGCCGGGCGCTGTCGCCACCGTCGTGCTCCTCCTGTCCACCGCGTCGAGGGGACCCGTTCCGGGTCGAGAGGACCAGTTCCGGATCGAAGGGACCAGTCTAGGTCGCGGGAACTTCTCGGCCATCGCGTCAGTTTCTACGTTGTTGTAGAAGTAAATTCTTGGCAAGCAAGGCTCTTGGCAAGCACATACCGACCGAGGAGTGAGTGCGCATGGCTCTGTGGGACCGCATCAAGGACTCCGCGACGCAGATGCAGACCCAACTCGTGGCGAAGAAGAACGACTTGAAGAGCGGTGCGTTCCGCGATGCGAGCATGGCGATGTGCGCGCTCGTGGCGGCCGCCGACGGCAGCATCGATCCGTCGGAGCGGCAGCGGGTCGCCCAGCTCATCGCCACCAACGAGGTACTGCAGAACTTCCCGGCGGACGACCTGCGCCGCCGTTTCGAGGAGAACCTGAACAAGCTGACCACCGACTTCGCCTTCGGCAAGGTGAGCGTGCTCCAGGAGATCGCCAAGGCGAAGAAGAAGCCGGCCGAGGCGCGTGCCGTCATCCAGATCGGCATCGTGATCGGCGGCGCGGACGGCGACTTCGACAAGACCGAGCAGGCCGTGGTCCGCGAGGCGTGCTTCACGCTCGACCTGCCGCCGCACGAGTTCGACCTCTGACCGTCCTCGTCGGGGCGGGAGCGGCTCACATCCGTCGGCTGGTGGCCCAGCAGAGTGTGGTGAGGGCCATGGCCACGGCACAAGTCGCCTCCGCCGAGCCGTCCAGGTAGTACTGCCCAGGCCGCCACTCCCGGTGTCGCCCCCAGTTGCTGTACGGCGTTCAGCGCGCCCGCCGCCCAGCCGACCTCCTGGGGCGCAACAGCTCCAGGGCCGGCGCCATCGGCAGGGGGGCGTGGGAGCGTGCGTGGGTGCCGTCTTCATGGCGGCAGCGTGCGGGGGGCGGGGAGGGGCTCGACGGTATCGGGCCGGAAGTGATGGGTTTCTTCCGTCGGCCCAGGTGATGACGACGGAATCAGCCGGGCCGACGTCGGCGTCGGCGAGCCGGACGAGTCCGGGCAGGCCGACGCCGTCGCCGTCGAGCACGACCCGTCAGAGGCGGGTCAGCTGAGGCCGGCCTTCTTCAGCCAGGCCTTGGCCACGTCCAGCGGGTCCTTGTTGTCCGACTGCACCTGGGTGTCGAGGTCCAGCAGGGTCGCCGTGTCGAGCTTGGCGGAGACCGCGTTGAGGGCGTCGGTGGCCGTCTGGTTCAGGGCGCTCTTGTAGACCAGGGGCTGGACGTTCTCGAAGCCGAAGAGGTTCTTGGGGTCCTGGAGGACGACGAACTTCTCCTTGGTGATGGTCGGGTCCGTGCTGAAGATGTCGCCGGCCTGCACCGAATTCTTCTTCAGGGCGGCCTCGGTGAGCGCGCCGCCCGCGTCGAGCGCCTTGAAGGACTTGAACTCCAGGCCGTACACGGACTTCAGGCCGACCAGGCCCTGCTGGCGGGTCTGGAACTCCGGCGAGGCGCCCATGACCAGGTCCTTGGCGACGTTCTTGAGGTCGGCTATGGAGGACTTCTCGGTGAGGTTGTACTTGGCGGCCGTGGCCGCGTTGAGCGTCACCGTGTCCTTGTCCTGCGCGTCCGCCGGGTCGAGCAGCGTCAGCTTGGAGTCCAGCTTGGCCTCGATGGCCGACGTGGTCTCCTCGACGGTCTTCGGGGCCGCCTTGGGGTCGAGGTAGGCGAGCAGAGCGCCGTTGTACTCGGGCAGGACCGAGATCGAACCGTTCTTGAGCAGACCATAGGTCGTCTCACGGCTGCCGATGTTCGGCTTGTAAGTGACCTTGACGCCCTTGGCCTTGAGCGCTTCGCCGTAGATGTCGGCGATCAGGGTGCTCTCGGCGAAGTTGTTCGAGCCGACGACGACGGTGTCGCCGCTCGCCTTGCTGTCGGACAGCGGGTCGGACTTGCTGTCGCCGGAGGAGGAACAGCCCGCCAGCAGGGCCGTCGTCGCGGCGAGCGCGACCGCCGCCGCGCCTCGGTATGTCCGGATTGACCTGCTGGGAAGGGTGTTGGAAGTCACGGTTGCCGTTCCGGGAGCTGTGGGCGGAAGGGTGGGGTGTTACGAACCACGTGGGGTTGTGCGAACCACTCCGCACGATCCAATCCAGCCGGTTCTCGGTCAGTCAAGTACCTCCGGGTCACCGATTGGCTTCGATCCGTGGTCAGTTGTGGACGGAGAGCGGTCTCTTTGTAACGGATTCTTGATAAAGAGCAAGCGGAATCGAGCTTCAAGAACGCTGTAGTCTCACGGCAGTTGATATCGGTCACAGCGGTGCACGGGGCCCGCTACTCGGTGTCGTTCCGCACAGCTCGGGGTGAAGACGCCCCCCACAGACGAGACACCCTCATGAAGGAGGCCCGGTGTCCACGAACCAGGTGGACGCGCCCGTCCGGCCCGCCCCGGCGCGGGGCGGGATTCGGGGTTTCGCCGACCGTTGGCCCTTCCGGCGCAAGCTCAACCTGCTGGTCGGTGGGCCGCTCGCCGTCATCGCCGTACTGCTGGCCTATGTCTTCACCGACCTGGCGCAGCAGTCCAACAGCGCGGGCGACGCGGCGCAGCTGGTCCGGGACAGCACCCAGGTCGCGCGGCTGGTGGACAAGGTCGAGGCGGAGCACCAGCAGGCGATCCTGCTCTCCGCGCGGTACGAGTCCGGGTACTCCACTCCCTCGCCGGCCGCCTACCGCGCGGCCCAGGCAGCGGTGACCGCCCAGGTCCGGACGGTCCGTGACACCTTCGGCGACCGGCTGCCGGACACCGAGACGGCCGCCCTGCGGCAGGTCGAGGGCCTGTCCAGCCTGCGCGAGTCCGTCGAACAGTCGTACCTTCCGGCGGACAACATCGACCCGGCGTACAGCAACGCGGCCAACGACCTGATCGACGGCCTCGGTCTGGACCGCGACACCGACCTCGCCGCCACCTTCACCGGTAACCTGCTGGACTCGCTGCTGCGCGCGGACGCCGCCCACGGCGCCTTCGAGACCAACGTGCTCGCGGCCACCACCGGGGACACCAACGCGCTGATCGAGTTCACCAACGCGGTCGGCGCCTACGACCTCTATCAGCACCAGGCCGACCGCTTCACCCGGTTCGCCACCGAGGGGCAGGCCGCCCAGCTGGCCTCCGTCGAACACACCAAGGTGCAGGGCAGGATCGCAAAGTCCTACGCCGAGCTGCAGATCGACCCGAGCAGGCTGGAAGCCGGCAGACAGGACGACATCCGCGGGGCGGTCAAGGACGCGCTGATCGACTACCCGGACTATCTCAACCAGGCCACCGCCCGGCTGAACATCACCGCCTCGCTGATCGGCCAGATCGCCGACCGGGCCGACGCGACCGCCGACTCGGCCAAGTGGCGTGCCATCTACCTGCTGAGCGGCGCCCTGCTCGGCTTCGTCCTGTGGATCGCTCTCGCCGCGCTGGTCCGCCGCTCGGTGATCCGCCCGGTGCAGGCGCTGACCGGGGTCGCGCACGAGGTCGCCGAGGTGGCGGGCCGCGAACTCGCCCGGGTCGCCGACGACGACGCCGAGGACGACAGCCCGCCCCGGCTGCGGGACATGCCGGTCACCGCCCGCGACGAGATCGGTGACCTGGCCGAGGCGTTCAACCAGGTGCAGAACACGGCCGCGGCCCTGCTCGAACGCCAGGTGCTCAGCCGCCGCAACACCGCCGAGATGTTCGGCAACGTCGGCCGCCGCGTCAGCAACCTGACCACCCGTCAGTTGGCCTTCATCGACGCGGTGGAGCGCGCCGAGACCGATCCGGCCCTCCTCGAACGCCTCTACTCGATCGACCACATCGCCGTCCGCCTGCGCCGCAACGCCGACAGCCTGATGCTGCTGGCCGGCATACGTGAGACCGTGCTGGCCTCCGGGCCCACCCCGATATCCAACGTGGTCCGGGCCGCGCTCGGCCAGATCGAGGGCTATCAGCGGGTACGGCTGTACGCCGGCACGGACGCCATGATCGAGCCGGACATCATCGGCGACCTCACCCTGATGGTGGCCGAACTCCTGGAGAACGCGGTGTCGTTCTCGCCGGAGGGCAGCCCCGTCGAGGTGACCGTCCGCTCCGGCGACGACGGGGCGCACATCGTTGTCACCGACCACGGCCTGGGTATGAGCGCCGAGCGGCTGGCCGAGGAGAACGCCCGGCTGATCCGCCGTGAGCGCCTCGACCTGATGCCGACCAAGGTGCTCGGCCTCTTCGTGGTGGGTGCGCTGGCCCGGCGCTGGGAGATCGGCGTCGAGCTGACCCGGACCCCGGGCGGCGGTGTCACCGCCGAAGTGACGCTGCCCTCACGGCTGTTGCTGACGATGAGCGCGCTGGCCGACACCCCACACGCCGTTGAACCGACGGCACCGGCCGAGCCGACCGGGCCGACCCCCGCCGCCTCGATCCCGGCCGCCGCCGAGCCCGACAGTCCGCTCCCCCGCCGGGTGCCGCGCCGCGAGTCGGCCGCCGAGGCGGAGACCGCCCCGGCCCCGCTGATCCCGGCCGCCCGCTCCGGCGAACCCCCCGCCGACTCGGCCGACGGGCCGCGCCCGCTGCGCCGCCGGGTACGCGGCGCGACCCTCCGTACCACCGTCGGCGCCGCCCAGACCCTCGCCCAGGCACCGCGCAGCCGTGACGCCGACGCCGAGCGGGACGCGCTGGAGGAGTTCGAGGCGGCGGTGGAGCGCGCCCGGCGCGAGAGCGACACCGGAAGCCATGAGCGGCCCGCGCCGCCCCCCGAGACCAACCCGCCGCACCACGAGATCCACCTTCCGGAAGGAGCCGAGCAGTGAGCACGTCGACAGGTGACACCCCGACGGGCGGCGCCGCCACGCCGACCGACCTGCAGGCGGCCGCAGCCGACTTCACCTGGCTGCTGAACCGCTTCGCGACCGAGACCGCCGGTGTGATGGACGCGATCGCCGTGTCCTCCGACGGTCTGCTGATCGCGGTGTCGGAGCTGCGTGAGCGCGCGCACTCCGAGCGACTCGCCGCGATCGTCTCCGGCATCACCAGCCTGGCCGCCGGCGCGTCCGGCAACTACGGCCTGGGCGGCCTCAACAAGGTCATCATCGACCTGGAGGGCGGCCATGTCATCGTCTCCGCGATCGGCAGCGGCGCCGTGCTCGGCGTGGTCGCCGACAAGGAGGCCAAGCTCGGCAACATCGCCTACGAGATGACCCTGTTCGCCAACCGGGCCGGTGCGGCGCTCAGCCCGCAGCTGGTTCTGGAACTGAAGAACAGCGTCGGCGTCCCACAGACGCGCTGACCGGCGGCGCCGGTCGAGAGAGGAAGACACAGCCATGGCGGACGGCTTTCCGCCCCCGGGCCCGGACCCGGTCGGCCCCGCGCCCGCCGTACGGCCGTTCCTGGTCACCGCCGGCCGGGTGGCGGACAGCGCCTCCGGACCGGCGATGCCCGTCGAGACCCAGGTGGTGGCCACCACGGCCGGGCTCGCCGCGCTCGCCCGGCTCTCCTTCGAGCGGCACGACATCGTCGCCGCGTGCCGGATTCCGCAGTCGCTCGCGGAACTGGCTGCCCGGCTGCGGCTGCACCTGAACGTGGTCCGGGTGCTGGCCGAGGACCTGCGCGAGGCCGGGCAGCTGTCCGTGCATGTGCCCGACTTCGAGGCCACCCACGACTCGTCCGTCCTGCGCAGGGTTATCGATGGCCTGCGGGCCATCCCAGACTCCCGAGGGGTACTCCGTGACACCGACTGACTCGCTGACCCGGGGGACCGGGCGTACGGCCGTGCGGCCGCCGCTGCCGGTGAAGATGGTCATCGCGGGCGGTTTCGGCGTGGGCAAGACCACCGCCGTCGGCTCGATCTCGGAGATCGAGCCACTGACCACCGAGGCGTCGATCACCGAGGTCGCGGCGGGTGTGGACGACCTCACGCACACCCCGCGCAAGACCACCACCACGGTGGCGATGGACTTCGGCTGCATCACCATCGACCCGACCCTGAAGCTGTATCTGTTCGGCACACCCGGGCAGGAACGGTTCGGCTTCATGTGGGACGACATCGTCGAGGGTGCGCTCGGCGGGCTCGTGATCGTGGACACGCGGCGGCTCGACGACTGCTACGCGGCGGTCGACTACTTCGAGCACCGGGGGATTCCGTTCGCCATCGCCATCAACGCGTTCGACGGACATGTCGAGCACACGCTGGACGAGGTGCGGTGGGCGCTGGATGTCGCCGACGGGACTCCACTGGTCGTCTTCGATGCGCGTGAACGGGGTTCTGTTCGGGATGCGCTGCTCGTTGTCTTGGAACTGGCGCTGAATCGCGCCGAGGGGTAGTTCGGCTGTGTGGGAACTGCGGCCCGCCGCGTGGGGCTGGTCGCGCCCACGCGGCGGTAGCCGCATATTCGATACAGCCCCGCGCCCCTGACGGGGCGCTATCCCCGCCGTACTCCGGGGGAGACCGTCAGTCGGGCTATCGCCCAGAAGATGCCCAGCGTGGCCAGGGCCATCGCCGCCACCAGGGTCGCGCCGCCCACCACCTTCTCGTAGTTCTTCTGGTAGAGGCCGTCGATGATGTAGCGGCCCAGGCCGCCCAGGCTGACGTACGCCGCGATGGTCGCCGTCGAGACGATCTGGATGGCCGCCGAACGCAGGCCGCTGAGGATCAGCGGGAGGGCCACCGGGAGTTCGACCTGGAAGAGGACGCGTGACTCCGGCATGCCCATGCCCCGCGCCGCGTCCACCGGGGAGGGGTCGACCGAGCGCATCGCCTCGTACGTAGTGACCAGGATCGGCGGTACGGCGAGGATCACCAGCGGGATCATCACCGGCAGCATGCCGAAGCCGAGCCAGATGAACATCAGGACCAGCAGGCCGAAGCTGGGCAGGGCCCGGCCGGCCGTGGCGATCAGCGCGAGGGTGTTGCCGCCACGGCCGTAGTGCCCGGTGATCAGGCCGATGGGCAGACCGATGACGGCCGCGTAGGCGAGCGCCTCCAGCGAGTACTGGATGTGCTCCCACACCCGGGTGGGGATGCCGTCGTAGCCGTGCCAGTGGGAGCTGTCGCTGAAGAAGGCGTGGATGAAGTTGAGGACGTTCACCGAGTGCTCTCCTTCGGCATCCAGGGCGTCAGCACACGGCGTACGAGGACGAGCAGGGCGTCGGCCAGGATCGCCAGCACCGCTGTCGTGACCACGGAGTTCACCGCCAGTTCGGGGCGGTGGTAGAGGTTGGCGTCGTTGAGCAGGTTGCCGAGGGCGCCCTGGTTGCCGATCAGCATGCCAACGCTGACCAGGGAGATGCTGGAGACGGTGGCCACGCGCAGGCCCGCGATGATGGCGGGGACGGCGATCGGCAACTGCACCTGGAAGTAACGGCGTACGGGGCCGAGGCCCATGGCGGTGGCGGCGGCGAGGGTCTCGGCCGGGACCGAGCGGACGCCGTCCACGATGGCCGGGACCAGGACCACCAGGCTGTACACCGCGAGCGGGATCATCACGGTCGTCTCGGTCTGGCCGGTGTAGTCAATAAGGACGACGAAGAAGGCCAGGGACGGGATGGCGTAGAGGATCGTGGTCACGCCCAGGACCGGCGGGTACAGCCAGCGGAAGCGCACACAGAACTGGGCGATCGGGAGCGACACCAGCAGTCCGGCCAGCACCGGGATGAGGGCCTCGCGCAGATGGAGGCCGATCAGCCCGAAGTAGGTGTTCTGGAGGTCGCTGGGGATGTCGAAGAAGCCGCTCATCCCCCGGCCTTCGTGTCGTCGCGGCCCTCGGCGTGGGCGGTGCGGATCGCGGCGCCGATGACCTGCTGGGAGACGACGCCGACCGCGCGTCCCTCGCCGTCCACGGCCACCGCCCAGCCGGTCGGCGAGAGCACGGACCCGTCGAGGGCGGCGCGCAGCGAGTCCCTGCCGGGCATGAACGGCCGCCCGTACGCCAGCAGCCGCTCCGGGTCGATCGAGCCGGCGGTGAGATCGCGCGGCTCGCCCCAGCCAAGAGGCCTGCCGTCGAGGTCCGTTACGAGGAGATAGGGGGCGTCCGTCGAGGTGCGGGCGCCGAGCTTGGTGGCGTCGGCGTCGACCGGGACGATCGGGGCGGTCTGCAGCGCGAGGTCCGCGGACGGAAAGAAGGACAGCCGGCGGATGCCCCGGTCGGCGCCGAGGAAGTCCTCGACGAAGGCGTCGGCGGGGTCGGTGAGCAGTTCGGCGGGCGGGGCGAACTGGGCGAGGTGGCCACCGGTGCGCATCACGGCGACCATCGTGCCGAGCTTGATCGCCTCGTCGATGTCGTGCGTGACGAAGACGATGGTCTTGCCCAACTCGCCCTGGATGCGGAGGAGTTCGTCCTGGAGACCCTTGCGGACCACGGGGTCCACGGCGGAGAACGGCTCGTCCATCAGCAGCACGGGAGGGTCGGCGGCGAGCGCCCGGGCCACGCCGACGCGCTGCTGCTGACCGCCGGAGAGCTGGTACGGGTAGCGCTTGGCGAAAGCCGAGTCCAGGCCCACCCGCTCCATCAGCTCGGCCGCCCGGGCGCGCGCCTTCTGCTTGCTCCAGCCGAGCAGCCGGGGCACGGTGGCGATGTTGTCGATGATCGTGCGGTGCTGGAAGAGACCGGCGTTCTGGATGACGTAACCCATCGACCGGCGCAGGGTGTTGACCGGCTGCGCCTGGATGTCCGCACCGTCCAGGAGGATACGGCCCTCACTGGGCTCGATCATCCGGTTGATCATCCGCAGGGTCGTCGTCTTGCCGCAGCCCGAGGGGCCGACGAAGACGGTGATCGAGCGATCCGGTATCTCCAGGGAGAGCCGGTCGACGGCGACCGTACCGTCCGGGTATCGCTTGGTGACTGAATCTATCCGTATCAAAACGCCGAATGCCCTTCGGGTTTGGCTGAGGCTGCCCGGTTATCGACCACGGTCGCCGTGGCGCAGGCCGTTGCGGGGAGAGTCTAGACCGCGAGTGTTTCAGCACTTTGGCGGCTGACCGGTCGTCCTCGGTCTGTGACCTACAGGCCGCCGCCGGGCCCGCCCCTGGGTGTTCCACCGGTGTCCTCTGTGCGGACGCTGTGAGTTCCCTGATTCTCATTCTTCGCTCAGTGAAGCCTCACGGCCGCCCCAGAGAGCGCCCCGATCGTCATGGTCATGAACGAAACGAACGCGGGAGGCGTCCGGCGCCGGTCGGTCGAGACCGTGGTGCCGGTCCACAACGAGGCCCGTGTCCTCGCCGGCAGCATCGGCCGTCTCCACGCAAACCTCGAAGACTCCTTCCCGTTCCCGTTCCGCATCACGATCGCGGACAACGCGAGCACGGACGCCACCTGGGCGGTGGCGACCGACCTGACCCTGCGCCTGCCGCACGTCCACGCACGGCGGCTGGAGCAGAAGGGCCGGGGCCGCGCCCTGAAGCACGTGTGGAGCAGGTCCACGGCCGATGTCGTCGCCTACATGGACGTCGACCTGTCGACCGGGCTCGAAGGCTTCCTGCCGCTGGTCGCCCCGCTGCTCTCCGGGCACAGCGACCTCGCCATCGGCAGCCGGCTGCACCGGCAGTCGGCGGTGGTGCGCGGTCCGAAGCGCGAGTTCGTCTCCCGCTCCTACAACCTGCTCCTCAAGGCGGGGCTCCTCCCCCACTCTCGGCTTCGCTCGAGCGGGGGGACCCCCACCTCCGACGCGCAGTGCGGCTTCAAGGCCGTCCGCACCGAGGTGTTCCGGGCGCTCGCCCCGCACATCGAGGACACCGCATGGTTCTTCGACACCGAACTGCTGGTGCTCGCTCAGCGCAACCGGCTCCGCGTCCACGAGGTCCCGGTCGACTGGGTCGACGACCCCGACAGCCGGGTCGACATCGTCCGCACCGCCGTCGACGACCTCAAGGGCATGGGCCGGATGTTCCGGGCCACCGTCACCGGCCGCACCCGCATCCACGCCGTACCCCGCCGTACCACCGTCCCGCAGAACGTCGCGGTCCTGCCCACCCGGGCGGCCACCGTCACCGAGCCCATGGAGTACGCGTCATGACGACCCTCGCCCCGCCTCCCGCCCCGGTCCAGGACGGCCGGCACCGGGCCGCCGCGACCCCGCCCGTGTCGCGCCTCAGAAGGCTGTTCACCGGCGCCCCCGAGGATCCCCGCTGGGCCCGCCCGGCCCTGTGGGCGATCCTGCTCCTCGCCACCGCCCTGTACGCCTGGAACCTCTCCTCCGTCACCGGCAACACCTTCTACAACGCGGCCGTCTACTCCGGCACCAGGAGCTGGAAGGCGTTCTTCTTCGGCGCTCTGGACTCCGGCAGCTTCATCACCGTCGACAAACCCCCCTTCGCCCTCTGGGTGATGGGCCTGTCCGCCCGTGTCCTCGGTTACGGCACCTGGCAGTTGCTGCTGCCGATGGTCGCCACCGGCGTCGGCTCGGTCGCCCTGCTCCACCGGCTGGTGAAGCGGGACTTCGGGGCAGTGGCGGGCACGATCGCCGCGCTGGTGCTGGCCCTCACCCCCATCACCGTCGCCATCAACCGCGACACCAACCCCGACCCGGTCCTGGTCTTCCTGATGCTGCTCGGCGCGGCCGCGCTGCTGAAGGCCGTGCGCACCGGCAAGCTGCTGCCGCTGGTGTGGTCGGCGGTCGCGATCGGCTTCGCGTTCAACACCAAGATGATGCAGGCGTACGTCGTGCTGCCCGCGTTCTTCCTGGTCTACCTGTGGGCCGCGAACGTGGCGCTGGGCCGGCGCATCCGCAACCTCGCCGTCGCCACGGTCGCGTTGATCGTGAGCAGTGCCTGGTGGATGGTGATCGTCGATATCATTCCGGCGTCCGACCGGCCGTACATCGGCGGCTCCACCGACAACACCGTGTGGGACCTGGTCATCGGCTACAACGGCTTCGGGCGGATCTTCGGAGCCGGTTCGCCGGTGGGCTCGCAGGGCAACGGCGCCAGCTTCGGCGGCAGTTCGGGTCTGTACCGGATGTTCAACGACATCATGGGCGGCCAGATCTCCTGGCTGATCCCGTTCGCCGCGATCGCCCTGGTCGGCGGCCTGGTACTGCGCGGCCGGGCGCCGCGCACCGACGCCAGGCGGGCCGCACTGATGCTGTGGGGCGGCTGGTTCGTCCTGCACTTCCTGACCTTCTCCCTCGCCGAGGGCACCTTCCACCCGTACTACGTCACCGCCATGGCCCCGGGGATCGCGGCCGTGTCCGGCGCGGGCGGGGTCATGCTGTACCAGGCCTTCCGTGACGGTTCGGCGGTCAGGTGGGGCTGGGTGCTTCCGGCGGCGGTCGGGGTCAGCTCGGCCTGGGCGGTCGTCCTGCTCCAGCGGGTGTCCGGCTCCGGCACGGTGTACACGGTCGCCGAGGTCGTGGTCGGTGCCGCGGGTGCGGCGGCGGTGCTCGGACTGCCGGCCGGGCGGTTCATGAAGCGGCGGCGACTGATGGGATTCGCGGCCCTCGCGGCGATCGTCGCGCTGCTTGCCGGACCGGCGGCGTACTCGGCGTCGGCGGCCACTACCGCGAGCAACAACGGCACCAACCCGACGGCCGGACCCAGCACCGGGGGCGGCATGGGCGGCGGGGGGATGGGCGGCGGCCAGCGCCCGAGCGGCGGCGCGCCCAGCAGGAGCGCCCCGAGCGGTTCCGGCAGCTCCAGCGGGCAGTCGATGGGGCAGCCCCCGTCCGACGGCAACTCCTCTTCGAGCGAGGGCACTTCGTCCTCGTCGAAGACCGGCGCCGGTCAGACGGGCGGCGGCATGGGCGGTGAAACCCAGGTCAGCTCCGCGATGATCACGTACCTCAAGAAGCACCAGGACGGGGCCACTTGGCTGGTCGCGGTGGCCACCGACCAGACGGCCTCCTCGGTCATCCTGGAGTCCGGTCAGCCCGTCATCTCCATGGGCGGCTGGTCCGGCAGCGACGACGCGATGACCCTCGCCAAGCTCAAGAGCCTGGTGAAGGCCGGAAAGCTCCACTACATCGTGGTCAGCAGCAGCGGCGGCCAGGGCACCGACTCGGAGATCGCGACCTGGGTGAAGAAGCACGGCACTGCGGTGAGCGCCTACAGCGGCCTGTACCGCCTGGACGCCTCCGACGTCAGCTGAGCCGGTCGGCAGAGCAGAGAGGGGCGGGGAGGGTGGGGAGGGGAGGTGGTGCATCCCCCCCCCCCTTTTCCCCCGACTACCACAAACCCCCCCCAACACAGAAAGACACCCCCCCCATACAAC
>NZ_JBVKCG010000021.1:0-94163 GCF_055634995.1 Streptomyces sp. NPDC111744 | reverse complement strand
TTCGTGGTCTATGGGCGGACGAGAAGAAAAGGGGCCGGCGCCGCCCCCCAACCCCCCTCCCCCCCCCGCCCCTCTCTCCTTGCTCACGCGGCCGCCGACGGCTCCCCCGGGACCGGCAAGCCCGCCGTCCGCAGCACCTGCCGTTCGGCGTCCACGGCGAACACCTCGCAACCCGGTCGCGAAGCCGCCCACCCGACGCCCTCGGCACCCATCGCGAACGCGGCCGTGGCCACGGAGTCCGCCTCGGTCAGCGACGAGGCGACGACCGTGAGGCTGAGCAGCCCGGTCGCCGGACGTCCCGTACGGCCGTCGATGATGTGGTCGCCGCGCTCGTAGCGGGCGGACGTGGCGACCGCCCCGTCGGTGAGTTCGAGGACCGTGCACAGCTGGTCGGCGTGCTCGGGGTGCCGTACGCCCACGCGCCAGGGCCCGCCGGAGGCGACCACGTCACCGCCGGCGTTCAGCACGAACCGCTTCGCCCCGGCCGCCGACAGAAGGTCCGCCGCCCGCTGTACCGACCACCCCTTGACCACCGCGCACGGGTCGAGGCCCCGCCCCGGCAGCCGTACGTCGAACGCGCCCCCGGTCGCCAGCCGG
The DNA here is from genome assembly GCF_055634995.1 of Streptomyces sp. NPDC111744. Lineage (NCBI taxonomy): Bacteria > Bacillati > Actinomycetota > Actinomycetes > Kitasatosporales > Streptomycetaceae > Streptomyces > Streptomyces sp. NPDC111744. The sequence continues at coordinate 93,566 of NZ_JBVKCG010000021.1, read as the reverse complement.
TACTCCTCGCACAGCGCGAGCACCTCGGCGAGGTCCGGGCTCACCTCGGTCTCGGAGAGTTCGCCCCGGTCGAGCCGGGAGACCTCGCTGTCCGGCCTGAACGGGCTGAACCGCTCGTCGACCTCGCGCAGCCAGGCGAAGACGGTGTCCGCCGCGCTCTCCGGGACGTCCTCGTCGTCGACACGGAGCGAGACCGGGAAACCCATGACGTGTTCGACTCGGTGCACGGTCAACGCTCAGCCCTTCGCGTCGATCGCGGCCTGGAGGGACTCCCGGTAGCCGTCGCTGGTGATCGTCGCGCCGGACACGGTGTCGATCTCCGCGCTCTGCGCCTTCAGCGTCTCCGAGATGAGCACCGGCACAGCCGCCGCCGTCTGGGGGTGATTCGGCTGCTGGAGCATCTTGACGGCGGTGATCTTGTCGCCGTCGAAGGTCACCTGGACCTGGACGGGACCCTTCTCGGTGTCGAGGGTGGTGCCCTTGACGACCGTGCCCGAAGCGGTGGTCGAGGAAGCCGACGGTGTTGTGACGGACTCGGTGGAGGTCGTCGTACCCCCGACGGACGGCTCGTAGCGCCAGACGGGGATCAGGCCCGCGATGCTCAGGGCGACGACAGGTATGGCTCGCTTCACGGTGTCTCTCTCATCCCGCCAGGCTGAAACGCTCGAAGTGGATCTGCGCCTTGGGCACGCCCAGGTCTCCCAGGGTGCGCAGCACCGCATTCATCATCGGGGGCGGTCCGCACAGGAAGACGTCCCGGTCGGCGATGTTCGGCACGAGCTGGATCAGCTCGCGCGCCGCCAGCTTGTCGGGCACCGGCGGCCCGGTGACCAGGTGCAGTTCGGCGCCCTTGGCGACGGCGAGGTCGCGCAGTTCGTCGTAGAGGACGGCGTCGCGGTCGCTGGAGACGCGGTAGATGACGATCGCGTGGCCTTCGATGTCCTCGAGGAGGGCGCGGATGGGGGTGACGCCGACGCCGCCCGCGATCAGCAGGGACTCGGTCCTGCGGCGGTGCAGGGTGGTGAAGGCGCCGTAGGGACCCTCGGCGAAGACGCGGGTGCCGACCTTCAGGTGGCGCAGGGCGGCGCTGCCGTCGCCGGCGGCCTTGGCGGTCAGGCGCAGGGTGCGGCCGTCGGGGGCGGCGGAGAGGGAGAAGGGGTTCGCCTGCCACCAGCGGTCCTTCGTCAGGAACCGCCACAGGAAGAACTGGCCGGCCCGCGCGCCCAGCTTGTCCAGGTCGCGGCCGGTGACGTACACGGAGACGACGTTGCCGGACTCGGGGACGACCGCGGAGACCCGGAACTGGTGACGGTAGTTGCGCCACAGGGGCAGGATCAGCCGGCCCAGGGCCACCGAGCCGAGCGCGACGCCCCAAAGCGCGTACCAGTACGCCGTCGCGGCGGACGACGAGGTGAACGTCGTACCGACCGCGACCTGGTGGCTGAACGCGAGCACCACGGCCACGTACGTGTACAGGTGGACGAAGTGCCAGGTCTCGTAGGCGAGACGGCGGCGGGCGTAGCGGGCCGAAACGGCGCCGACCACGAGGATGATGCCGAGGGCGACGACCGCGCGGAGCACGCCCTCGGTCGTCTCGGCGAGGTCGACGAGCTCGGTGACCGGGCCGACGCCCGCGCCGTCGGCGTAGCCGAAGCTGATGAAGACGGCGTGCGCGAGCAGCGTCCACAGCAGGGCGAAGCCGGTCCAACGGTGCCAGGAGGTCAGCCGGTCCATGCCGATCCTGCGGTCCAGCCAGGGCAGCCGGGCGACCAGCACCAGCTGGAAGGCCATGATGAGAGCGCCGTAGAGGCCGAAGAAGCGGCCGATGACGATCAAGGCGTTGGAGGCGAAGCCCGCCTGGGCGAAGAAGTAGGCGACCACGGCCGCGTTGGCGGCGAGCACGGCGTACAGGCCCGTGCGGGCCACCACCCTGGGGCGTATCGCCGTGGGGGGCGCAGGGGGCGATTGGACGGTCGTCACGGGTCGGCAGCTCCTTGATCGGGTCCTGGGAGTCGAGCTTCACCCGTGGCTGCTGTCGTTTTCCTGTCGGACGACTTTCAACTGGTTATCGATGTGTTTTCTGTGTGAGCACGGCTCTGGCGTCCGCCGCCGCGTGCCGCAGTATGAGCGGGTGGAAAAAGTACGACTCCTCGTCGTGGACGACGACCCGCCGATCGCCGACCTGGTCGCGACGGTCGCACGGTACGAGGGCTGGGAGGCGGTCACCGCGTACTGCGGCGAGGACGCCCTGGCCCGGGCCACCGAGTTCCGGCCGGACATCGTCGTGCTCGACCTGATGCTGCCGGACGTGGACGGCTTCGGTGTCCTCGACCGGCTGCGGCACTCCGGGACGATGGTGCCGGTGGTGTTCCTCACCGCGCGCGACGGGGTCGCCGACCGGGTCGCGGGGCTGACCCGGGGCGGGGACGACTACCTGGTCAAGCCGTTCGCGGTGGAGGAGCTGATGGCCCGGCTGCGCACGGTGCTGCGGCGCAGCGCGGGGCCCGGCTTCCAGCGCTCGGTCCTCCAGGTGGCCGACCTGACGATGGACGAGGACACCCGTGAGGTGCGGCGCGGCGAGCGGCTGTTCTCGCTGACCCCGACCGAGTTCGAGGTGCTGCGCTATCTGATGCGCAAGTCGCCGACCGTGCTCACCAAGGCGCAGATCCTGGACCACGTGTGGGAGTACGGCTTCGGCGGCCGCTCGAACGTGGTGGAGCTGGTGGTCAGCCGGCTGCGGCGCAAGCTGGACGAGGCCGGCGGGGAACCGCTGATCCACACCGTGCGCGGTTTCGGGTACGTCATACGGCAGCAGGCCGCGGAGTGACCGGCCGGCTGTGGCGCTCGTACCGGAGCATGCGCCTGGGCACCCGGCTGGCACTGGGGCTCGGGGCGCTGGCCCTGGTGGTGTTCGCGGTGGTCGGCACGGCGCTGACCACCTACATGAAGGACTACCTGTCTGCCCAGCTGGACGACCAGCTCGGGCTCGCCCAGGTCGCCCAGTCGAAGAGCATCGCGCAGAACGGCACCCTGCAGGGCAAGAAGTACTACCGCTGGTACTACGCCGTGTACGACGTCTCGCACGGCTCCCCGGTGCTGCGCAAACCCGAGGAGACCACTGATCTGCCGAAGGACATCGGCGACCTCACCTCGGTGGCGAAGGCGCAGATCGCCGCGGGCACCGAGGTGCTGCGCACCAGGAACCTGACCGGGGAGGGCGAGTACCGGCTGCGCGGCTGCGAGGTGGAGCCGGGGGTGGTACTGGTCAGCGGCGCGCCGATGGGCAGCATCGACGACACGGTACGACAGCTGGTCACGGTCCAGGTGGTGGCCTTCGGGCTGGCGCTGCTGACGCTGGTGGGTATCGGCCGGCGGTTGCTGCGGCACGGCCTTGAGCCTCTGAGCGACATGGCGCACACCGCCCATGGCATCGCCTCGCACAATCTGACGGAGTCGGCGGCCCGGCTGCCGCTGCGCGCGGCCAAGCGGGGCGGCGGCCCCGAGGTCGAGGAGCTGCGCACCGCGTTCAACACGATGCTCGAACACATCGACCGCTCCCTCGCCGTCCGCGCCGAGGCCGAACAGCGGCTGCGCCGCTTCGTCGCGGACGCCTCGCACGAGCTGCGCACCCCGCTGATGTCGGTGCGCGGCTACGCCGACCTCTTCCAGTACGCGGCCGCCAACGCCCCCGGGGAACGCGACAAGCACCTGGCCCGGCTGCGCGCCGAGGCGGCCCGGATGGGCATCCTCCTGGACGACCTGCTGCTGCTCGCCCGGCTGGACGCGGCCGAGATGGAGGCCCCGCTGCGGCTGGAGGACGCCGACCTGGCGGAGCTGGTGCGGGAGGCCGCGGACGCCTTCCGCGCGGCGCACTGCGACCATCCGCTGGCGGTGACCGTCGGCCCGGACCCGGTCCCGATCCGCCTGGACCCGGTCCGTGTCCGCCAGGTCCTGGACAACCTCCTCACCAACGCGGCCGTCCACACACCCGCCGGCACGCCGGTGTCGGTGACGGTCGCGGTGGCCCCCGACTCGGTGACGGTGAGCGTCACCGACCAGGGGCCCGGCATCCCGGCCGCCGACCGGGCCCGGGTCTTCGACCGCTTCTACCGCGTCGACAAGGCCCGCAGCCGCGACCGTGGCGGCAGCGGCCTCGGTCTGTCGGTGGCGCGGGCGCTGGTGGAGGCACACGGCGGGACCATCGGGCTGGGCGACGACGGCCCGGCGGGCACGACCGTGTTCACGCTGACCCTGCCCAGGCAGCGGCACAGTGGCGGCGGCCATCTGGCTCACCGTCACGAGCCCGGCGTCCTCTCCTCCTCCGGCACGGACGTGAAACCACCCTGACGGGGATGCGGGCGGGCCGCCAGGACCGCGACGTCGTCCTCGGCGTTGCGGGCGTCGAGGCGGGTGAGGATGGACTCCAGGAGGGCGTCCACGCCGACGGCAGGGCTGAAGTGCAGGTCCGCGAGGCGGTTCAGGGAGCGGTCGATGTCCTCGCCTCGGTGTTCCACCAGACCGTCCGTGAAGAGGACGAGGGCCTGGTCGGGGTCGAGCTGGTGGGTGGCCGATTCGTAGCCCCCGAAGCCGGTGCCCAGAGGCGGGCCGACGGGGACCGGCAGGAGGGTGGTCCGGCCGTCCGCGGCGATCAGGGCGGGCGGGAGATGGCCGGCGCTGGCCAGGGTGACCTGGCGGCGGCTCGGGTCGACGCGCACCAGCAGACAGGTGGCGGGTCTCCGGTCCGCCTCGTTGGCGGCGATGTCGTCCATCTGGCGCAGCACCCGGTGCGGGGGCAGCTCGGAGGAGGCGATGTAGCGCAGCAAGGACCGGTAGGCGTTCATGTCGACGGCGGCCTCGAGGCCGTGGCCCATCACGTCGCCGACGACGAGCAGCGTGCGGCCGAAGTGCAGCCGTACCGTCTCGCACCAGTCGCCGCCGACCAGCACCCGGCCGCCGGCCGGGAGGTAGCGGATCGCCACGTCCAGGTTGGGGTGCGGCCGGCCGGGCTCGGACAGCAGGGCGCGTTGCAGGTCGCCGGCGGTGCGGTTGACGTCCTCGTACTCGCGGGCGTGCCGGATGTGGGAGGCGGCGCGTTCGGCGAGGAGGGCGAGCAGCTCGGCCTCCGCACGGACGAAGGCCATCCCCTCGCGGGCGCAGACCAGGACGCCGTACTGGTCGAAGCCGCTGGTCAGGGGCACGCACACGGCCGGGCGGGTGCGGCTGCCGGCCGGGCGGGACAGCCAGGGGTCCACCCAGTGGTCGGCCGCCGGGGAGCCCGCGTCCCGGGCCACCGCGGTGGCCCAGCGGGCGTCGGGCAGCAGATCGGCGTCGCCGGTGATCGACTCGTAGCCGGAGACGGTCTCGCCGACCCGCCGCATCACGGCCGATCCGCCGCCGGTCAGCCGTACCGCCGCCCGGGTCAGTTCCGTGCAGGTCGTGGACTCGTCGAGGGTGGTGCCGATGCCGGCCGCGGCCGTCCGCGACGCCCTGAAGGGCGCGGAGGGGTCGGCGCCCGCGGTAGGCCCGTCCGCTGACCCCGGGCCCTCGGCGGACGCGGGCCCCCTGCGGGACTGGAACCATCGCGCTACACCCGACACCCTCACAGAATGTCAAACAGGGCCGAAGGGGGCACCAGCCACTCGCGTCGCACGTCCCCCGGATGTGGTTCGCCGGGGCGGTGGGCGCTCCGGTCGTGGCGGACGACGGCCGTACGTACCCGTCCCCGGGCGTTCCCGGTGAGCGGCTCGGTGGTCTCGTACACCGGTTACGGCAGAACGGCGGGCGCGGGCGGGCGGTGCCCCCGTGGAGCCACCGGCGGTGCCGGCCTCAGGCCGCCGCGGGCCGCTCCCCGGACTCGATGCCGACCGTGGCCGCCTGCCCGCCCCTGCCGCCCAGGGCGATCACGCCGAGCAGGCAGCAGACGAGCGCTGCGATACCGCAGACGACGTAACCGACGGCGTAGCCGTTGCCGAGGACCTCCAGGGCGATGGGGGCCGCGCCGCCGGGCGGGGAGGAGGCGGGTACGGAGTTGACGGCGAGCGGCCCGCCCTCGGCCGCGACCTCGCCGGCCGCCGCCTTGACCTGGGCGCCGAGGCCGGAGCCGGCGAGCTTCCGGGTGAACTCGTCGGCGGCCCGGCTGAGCGCGATCGCCCCGATGACGGCGGGGCCGAGGGTGAATCCGAAGTCCCGCAGCAGGCTGGTCGAGGCGCTGGCCATGCCCGCGTAGTGGACCTCCACGGTGTTGACGGCGGTCGCAGTGATCGAGGAGACCGTGAGCGCGAACCCGATGCCGACCAGTCCGATGGGCAGGATCAGCGAAGTCAGGGCGCGGTCGTGGATCGACAGGGTGGCTGCGAGGAAGTCCCCGGCCGCCATCAGGGCCAGGCCCGCGCCCAGCACCCAGCGCGGGCTGACCTTCTCCAGGAGCCGGGAGATCAGCGGCAGCAACAGCAGGGTCCAGGCGTTGAGGAGGACGAACGCGAACGAGCCGCGCAGCGGGCTCTGGTGCTGGATCGGCCCTAGCCGGATGCTGGTCGCGTACGCCGTGCCGAGGTAGCTGAACATCCCGACGACGGCGACGAACGAGGCGACCGCGAAGGCCCGGTTCCGGAAGAGGTCCAGGCGCAGCAGCGGGGAGGCGGCCCGGTTCTCGGCGGCGATGAACAGACCGAGGAAGACGGCCGCGACCAGGTAGGCGACCACCACCGGGGTCGCGGTCCAGCCGTCCGAGGGGCCCTGGATCACCGCGTACAGCAGGGCGAACATGCCGATGCCGATGGTGATCTGGCCGGTGAGGTCGAGGGAGCGGCCCTCGGGCGCGCTGGAGTTCTGCGCGAGCAGCCGGCTGAGCAGCGTACTGATCACGGCCAGTCCGGTGACCACGACGAAGGCCCAGCGCCAGGAGCCGTAATTGCCGGTGATGCCGCCGAGCACGGGCGCGACGAACCCGCCGCTGGAGAGGGCGGCGGCCCAGATCGTGATCGTCCGGGCGCGGTCGCGTGCCGTGTGGGTCCCGGCGGCGATCACAGCGAGCGAGGTGGGGAACAGCGCGGCCGCGCCGAGACCGGCGACGGCCTGGCCGACCCAGAGCAGGTGGATGCCGGTGCTGGCGGCGGCCAGCGCCTCGCCGACGACGAGCAGCGCGCCGCCGCCGACCAGCAGCTGCTTGCGCCCGAAGAGGTCGCCGAGGACACCGAAGGTCAGCTCCAGCACGGTGACGGGCAGCAGGAACGCGTCCGAGATCCAGGTCAGCTGCGACCCGACGGGATGCAGGTCCTCCTGGAACAGCCCGTTCAGGGTGGCCGGCATGGCGAGGGCGATCTGCGCCAGACAGACCGCGAAGCAGCCGGCGACGAGCGTACCGACGGGCAGCGGGCCGGAGGGGCTGCGAAGGGGGGTGGAGCCGGATTGCGAGCGCGTTTCAGTGGACACGTGTGCTCCCCTTTGAGCGGTCTTGCGTGAGATACGACGGACCTGCCCGGATAGGTGGATGCGGCAGATACGCGGGGACGACGGCGCCGAGAACGCGACGAATGTAAGGCACTTTTTTCACGTCGGTCAATGGACTGCCCAATATCTACCTCGGGGCACACGAGAACACCCCGCGTCCCAGGAGGGAAGCGGGGTGCGGGGGCGGCAGCCGGTCGCCGGCAGGCGCGCGGGGGTGTCAGCCCTCGACCGGCGTCCAGACCGCCGCGACCAGGTCGAGCAGGCCGGGGAAGCGTGCGTCGAGGTCGTCGACGCGGACCTGGCTGCGCCGCTCCAGGCCGTACTGGCGCTGCCGGGTGACGCCGGCCTCGCGCAGGGCCTTGAAGTGACGGGTCAGCACAACGTGGGCGGTTACGTCCCGGCGGGTCTGCTGCCGGTCTCGGCCGGCTACCTCAGTGACGCCATCGGGCTGACCGACGGCGCCACCGTGTTCGCCGCCGTCCTGATGACCCTCGCCGTCATCGGCGGCCTGGTGGTCCTCGCCTCCCGGCGCCGGGGCGCCGAGCCGGCGTGAACGACGGCGACCAGCCGCGACTTCAGCTCTCGTCGGCCGTCAGCCGCAGCGAGATCGAGTTGATGCAGTACCGCTGGTCGGTCGGGGTCGCGTACCCCTCGCCCTCGAAGACGTGCCCGAGGTGCGAGCCGCACCGCGCGCACCGCACCTCGGTGCGCACCATCCCGTGCGTGCGGTCCTCGATCAGTTCGACCGCGTCGGTGTCCTTCGGGTCGTAGAAGGACGGCCATCCGCAGTGGGACTCGAACTTCGTGGTGGAGGTGAACAGCTCGGCACCGCAGGCGCGACAGGAGTAGACGCCCTTGGTCTTGGTGTCGGTGTACTCACCGGTGAAGGCCGGCTCGGTCGCCGCCTGACGCAGCACGGCGTACTCGGCCGGGGTCAGCTCCGACCGCCACTGCTCGTCCGGCTTGTCGACGTCGTACGACATAACTCTCAGCCCCTTACTTCGCCAGGCGTTCCAGGATCCTCGGGCCCAGGTCGGTCACATCGCCCGCGCCCATGGTGAGAACCAGATCACCGGGCTTCGACATTCCCGCGATCACGGAGGGGACCTCGTCCTTGTCGTGCACGGCGGTGACGTCGGCGCCCGCGGCCCGCGCCGCCTCGATGATCAGCTCGCTGGTGATCCCGGGGATCGGGTCCTCGCGGGCCGGGTAGATGTCCAGGACCGCCGACGCGTCCGCGAGGGCCAGCGCCTCGCCCATCTCCTTGCCCAGCTCCTGGGTGCGGGAGAACAGGTGCGGCTGGAAGACGACCAGGATCCGGGCGTCCCCGGCGGCGGCGCGCATGGCCTCCAGGTCGGCGGTCATCTCGGTGGGGTGATGGGCGTAGGAGTCGATCACCTGGACGCCGGCCGCCTCGCCCTTGAGCTGGAGGCGCCGCTTTACGCCCGTGTACGCGGCCAGCGCGGGCGCCAGCTCGGCGGCCGGGACCCCGAGGGCCACACCGGCGGCGAGCGCGGCGACGGCGTTGTGGGCGTAGTGCCGACCGGGCACGGAGACCGTGAAGGTCAGCTCGGTCCCGTCCAGCACGACGGTGACCTCGCTCTTCAGGCCCTGCGGTACGACGGACAGCACCCGCACGTCGGCATCGGCGGCGTCGCCGTAGGTCACCGTCCGCACCTTCCCGGCCAGCCGCCGGGTCAGCTCGCGCGCGCCCTCCTGATCGGCGCTGATCACCAGCGTGCCGCCGGGCACGATCCGGCCGGCGAAGGTCTCGAAGGACTCGTAGATCTCGTCCATCGAGGCGTAGTTGGCGTGGTGGTCGAGCTCCACGTTGAGGACGATGGCGACCTCGGGCGCGTACTTGTGGAAGCTGCGGTCCGATTCGTCCGCCTCGGCGACGAAGATCTCGCCCTCGCCGTGCAGGGCGTTGGAGCCGGGGGCGTCCAGGTCGCCGCCGATGGCGTACGACGGCTCGCGGCCCAGCTCGGTGAGCGAGACGGCCAGCATCGAGGTGGTCGTGGTCTTGCCGTGGGTGCCGGCGACGGCGATCGGCCGCAGGCCGTCCATCAGGGCGGCGAGGGCGTCCGAGCGGTGCACCACGGGGATGCCCAGCTCTGCTGCGCGCGCCAGCTCGGGGTTGTCCTTGCGGATCGCCGACGACACGACGACACAGCTGACGTCGTCGGCGAGGTGCCCGGCCGCGTGCCCGATGTGCACGGTGACGCCGAGCGCCCGCAGCGCCTCGGCGGTGGCCGACTCCTTGGCGTCGCTCCCGGCCACCTCGGCTCCGCGCTGGGCGAGGATCTTGGCGATCCCCGACATCCCGGCGCCGCCGATGCCGATGAAGTGCGGTCGGTCCATGGCGGAAGGAAGGCCGGGTGCCATGCGCTGTTCTCCCCAGGTGTGGTGCGGCAGTGAGCTGGCCCCCCTGAGGGGGCGCGCCCAAGCCTAAGCCGCGGGTTCAACAATCTCTGACAGGCGGCTTCGTCACGCCTTGCTGTGCGAGAACAGCTTCAGCACCGGCACCCCCACCTTGTGCCGCGCCCGAGACGCCCAGTCCCGGTGGAAGAACTCCTCCACATAATGCGGATCGGTCAGCACGATCACCTCGTCCGCCCCTACCTCGTCGACGATCGCCTTCAGCGCATCCAGCGGATGGTCCTCGACCATCCGCCCCTCCGCCGAGCTCGCCGCCGCCCGCAGTGCCGTCAGGGACACGTCCAGTGCCTGTGCGGCCAACGCCTGCGCGGCATCCCCCTCCGGCGTCTCGCCCTCGCGAGCGGCTTCGTCCAGTTCGCCGAGCGCGATGTCGTCGATGGCCCGCAGCAGGCGGTCCGCCTGGTCGCCGCGCGGCTGGAGCAGCACGTGGAAGGAGACCTGCTCGTCCCCGTGCAAGGTGGTGACGAACTCCACGTCGGCGGACGTCAGGGCCTTCTCGATCATCAGAACGCTTGTGAACACCAGGCGCCTCTTCTCCTGAGAGGGTCACGTGGACCCTCTGTCCTCCCTGGGGCCTAGTAGCCCTGCGGAAACCATCCTGCCCCGTGATCGCACGGGTACTACCGGATTCAGTGTGCCCTTCGGAAGCCAAGCGGAACGGTAGATTCCGCTGTGTTCAGAACCGCTGGTAGCGACTGAACAGGAATCCGGCCTCCTCCAGCAGGGACACTAGTTCGAAACGCCTGGGCACGGTGACACCGGGTCCCCCGGAAATGCGCTGCGCTCCCCCCGCCGTGAGCATCGGCGACATCGTCAGGCACAGCTCGTCGAGGACACCGGCGGCGATGAACTGACCGAGCAGCCGGGGTCCGCCCTCGGTGAGCAGCCGGGTGTGGCCCAGGCCGGCGAGGGCGCTCACCGCGCGGGCGGGGTCGACGCCGACGCCGTCACCGGCGACCACCACCCGGGCGCCGGCCTTCTCGGCGGCGGCGACGCGGTCGGGGGCGGCGGCCGCGCCGGTGAGGATCAGCGTGGGGACGAGAGGCGAGGTGAACAGCGGCAGCGCGAAGTCGAGGTCCAGGCTCGCGGTGACCACGGCGACCGCGGGGGCCTCGCTCTGTCCCGCCGCCGCCCGGGCCCCGGCGAACTCCGCACGCGCGCGGGCCGGCCGGTACCCCTCCTGCCGTACCGTTTCCGCACCCACGACCACGACATCCGCGAGCGCCCGCAGGGTGCCGAAGATCCGCATGTCGGCCTCGCTGGAGATGGGCTGCGACCGCCCGTCGTGCTGGGCGGCGCCGTCGAGCGTGGACACCATGTTGGCCCGCAGCCAGACCTCCCGCCCGGCGGGATAGGCATAGGCAAGGGCAAGCTCGGCGAGGCTCCACTCCCGATCGGCGAACCCGGAACCGGCCGCACCGTCACCCGCCGCAGCGCCCCCGAGTCCTTCCCCCTCGGCCGAACCGCGGGAGGCCCGGGCTGCTGTCTCTTCGGTCACAGGGAACAGGCGTCGCATGTCGTGCAGTGTGGCACGGCAACTAGCATGGGGAACCGTGTCCTCTTCTCCCGCCGCTTCCGAGGTCAGCCCGATAGCCGACGCGGCCCCGCTGTCCCTTTGCGCCCGCTCGCCGCACGTCCCCGCGGACCGGCTGGTCGCCGAGATGGTGCCGCCGCCCCGTTTCGACTCGGTCCGCTTCGCCACCTACATCCCGGACCCGAACCAGCCCAGCCAGACCGAGGCCGTACGGGTCCTGGAAGGCTTCGCGGCCGGTCTCGGCGGGGCACACGCGGCGGCCGGCGGCAAGCGCGGCTTCTTCGGCTTCGGGAAGGCCAGGGCGCCGAAGACCCCGGCCGGGCCACGCGGCGTCTACCTCGACGGCGGGTACGGCGTCGGCAAGACCCACCTGCTCGCCTCCCTCTGGCACGCCACCCCGGCCGAGCCCGCGCTGAAGGCGTTCGGCACTTTCGTGGAACTGACCAACCTGGTCGGCGCCCTCGGCTTCCAGCAGACCGTGCAGACCCTCTCCGGCCACCGTCTGCTGTGCATCGACGAGTTCGAACTGGACGACCCCGGCGACACCGTCCTGGTGTCGACGCTGCTGGGCCGGCTGGTCGACGCGGGTGTCGCGCTCGCCGCCACCTCCAACACCCTGCCGGGCAAGCTCGGCGAGGGCCGGTTCGCGGCGGCCGACTTCCTGCGGGAGATCCAGGGCCTGTCGGCCCACTTCCGCGCCCTGCGCATCGACGGCGAGGACTACCGTCACCGCGGCCTGCCCGAGGCGCCGGCGCCGTTCTCCGAGGAGCAGGTGACCAAGGCGGCGTACGCGACGCCGGGCGCCGCGCTCGACGACTTCCCGCAGCTCCTGGACCACCTGGCCAAGGTGCACCCCAGCCGGTACGGCGCGCTGACCGACGGCGTGACGGCGGTCTGCCTCACCGATGTGCGGCCGGTGCCGGACCAGTCGACCGCGCTGCGGCTGGTGGTCCTCGCGGACCGGCTCTACGACCGTGAGGTCCCGGTCCTGGCCTCCGGGCTGCCGTTCGACAGGCTGTTCAGCGGGGAGATGCTGAACGGCGGCTACCGGAAGAAGTACTTCCGCGCGATATCCCGGCTCACCGCCCTGGCCCGGGACGCCAAGGGGCTCGTCGCCGCCGACTAGCGTCCCTTATTCGATCAAGACCGCCAGGTCAAGAGCCCGATCGAGCCACCCCACCGGCATTTTTCACGCTCTCTTCGGCTCGCAACACCGAGTTAACCCTGCAAAGGACTTTGCAGGGTTAACGTGTTTCTTGACCAACCATTGACCTGTGCTTGGTGCACACAAGAGGCGCGAACTGCTGCGAGGGGGGCTCATGTTCCGAGGTACGACGACCCGGACCGTGCTCTCGCTCCTGGCCGCCGCCCTGCTCGCCGTCCAGTTCTTCGCGCCCGCGGCAACCTTCGCAGCCGCGCACACGCTCAGTCATGTCGAGGCCAAGGCCCAGCTTGGTCCGAAGCCCTCGGCGACGTTCGTGCGCGACGGCTCGCACACCCCTCGCGACCACACCCTCCGCGACCACGGCCTCTGCGGGGAGCCACCCAGCCCGCCGCGGACCGCCGACCGCCAGCGCACCACCACCGCCGGCTGCGCCGACGACCGTCCGCTCACCGCCCGGCACACCGAGGCGATACCGGCCTCGGTGGTTCCCGCAGAACAGCGTCAACGCACGTCAGGACCATCCAGAGCCCACTCGCCGGCCGCGCTTCAGGTCTTCCGCTGCTGAGCGACGGGTTCCGTCTCGGCTCGTCACCCCCCCCACAACCGTCGTGCAAGCCCGACGCGCCATCTCGGCGCGCCAGGAGGAGTCCACACACCATGCAGCCCCTCATCGACAACGCCCGTACGTTCGGACAGCGCCCTGAGGAGTTCGCCAAACTCGCCGAAGGCCAGTCCCCGCAGGTGCTGTTCATCACCTGCTCCGACTCCCGGGTCGTCCCGGCCCTGATCACCGGCGCCCGCCCGGGCGAGCTCTTCGAGCTGCGCACCGCCGGCAACATCGTCCCCCCGTACGCCTCGGAGCACCCCACCAGCGAGGCGGCCACCATCGAATACGCCGTGGAGGTGCTCGGCGTCCGCGACATCGTCGTCTGCGGGCACTCGCACTGCGGCGCCGTCGGCGCGCTGGTGCGCGGCGACGACCTGACCGCCGTACCCGCCGTACGGGACTGGCTGGCCCGTGCCGAGCCGCGCCCGACCGGCGCCGTCGAGGACCCGGCCGTCGCCGAGGGCGTGCAGAACCATGTGCTCGCCCAGCTGCTGCGGCTGCGCTCCTACCCGTTCATCGACAAGAAGCTGGCGCAGGGCGAACTGACCCTGCGCGGCTGGTACTACGAGGTCCACACCGGTGCCGTGCGTGAACACCGCGCCGACACTGACGCGTTCGAGACCCTGTGAGCGTCGCGATGACCAGGTTCCCTTACATAAAGCAGGACTTCACCGCCTCTCTCGTCGTGTTCCTGGTCGCGCTCCCGCTGTGCGTGGGCGTGGCCGTCGCCTCCGGTGTACCGGCCGAACTCGGCCTGGTCACCGGCATCGTGGGCGGTCTCGTCACCGGGATGCTGCGGGGCAGCAGCCTCCAGGTGTCGGGGCCGGCCGCCGGTCTGACCGTGCTCGTCTTCGAGGCGGTGCACGAGTTCGGGCTGCCGGTGCTCGGCGTGATCGTGCTCGTCACCGGCGTGCTCCAGATCGCCATGGGCGTTCTGAAGCTGGGGCGCTACTTCCGGGCCATCTCGGTCTCGGTGGTCGAGGGCATGCTGGCCGGAATCGGTCTGGTCCTGATCGCCGGTCAGCTGTATCCGGCCCTCGCCGTCAAGGCCCCCGAGTCGGGGCCCGGCAAGATAGCCGGACTGCCCGGGGCGTTCGCGGACGCCCTCGGGGACGGGGAGGCGCTGGCCTCGCTCTCCCTCGGCGCGGGCACCGTCGCGGTCCTGGTGCTGTGGAAGTACCTTCCGGCGAAGGTGCGGACGGTCCCCGGACCGCTGGCCGCCGTCGGTCTCGCCACCCTGGCCGCGTTCTTCCTGAGCCTCCCGGTCGCCACCGTCGAGGTACACGGGCTGCTGGGCTCCGTGCAGCCGCCGCCGCTGCGCGCCTTCGGCGAACTGGCTGGCTTCGGCGTGATCGGCACGATCGTCGCGTTCACGCTGATCGCGTCGGCCGAGTCGCTGTTCAGCGCGGCCGCCGTGGACCGGCTGCACAACGGTCCGCGTACCCAGTACAACCGGGAGCTGATCGCCCAGGGCGCGGGCAACGCGCTCTGCGGAGTGCTCGGCGCGCTGCCGATGACCGCGGTGATCGTGCGCAGCGCGGCCAATGTGCAGGCGGGCGCCCGGACGAAGGCGTCCCGGGTGCTGCACGGCGTCTGGCTGCTGCTGTTCGCGGCGCTGCTGCCGGGCGCGCTCGGCTACATACCGATCCCGGCGCTCGCCGGAGTCCTGGTCTACTCGGGCGCCAAGCTGATCCCCGTGCGGGCACTGGCCGCGCTCTGGCGTGAGCACCGGGGCGAGGCACTGATCCTGGTCGTCACCGCGGTGTCGATCGTGGCGGTCAGCATGTTCGAGGGTGTGCTCATCGGACTGGCCCTGTCCATCGTCAAGACCGCGTGGGAGGCCTCGCACATCAGGCTGGAGGTGGTCGACAAGGGCGCGGGCCCGATCGACGCCCAGCTGTCGGGCAACGCGACCTTCCTGCGGCTGCCCAAGATCCTCGACAGTCTGGAGGCGCTGCCCCAGGACCGCCCGATCCGGCTGGACCTGTCCGGGCTGCACCACCTTGATCACGCCTGCCGGACCGCGCTGGAGAGCTGGGCCGCACGGCACAGCGATGCCGGCACGGAACCGGTGAAGGTCACGGCACCGGTGAAGGTCAGCGCCGGCTCGGTCGTGACCACCCGGGTCACGGCCGTCTGAACCGGCGGCCGCTCCCGGGCCGGGGTGCCGACGCCCCTCGGCATCCCGGCCCGGACCCTCCATCCACACGGCAATGGCCCCGACCGTCCCGCCGGGCATATCGTTACAGCAACAGGCATATCGGACCTCTTTACCTGGGGGTCGTGATGATTCAGGAGCTGCTGGTCGCGGTGGTGGCGGCGCTGTGCGCAGGCGCGCTGTACCTGGCCGCGGGGGCGCGGGTCGTCAAGCAGTACGAGCGGGGCGTGCTGTTCCGGCTCGGCCGCGTCACCGGTGACGTACGGGCGCCGGGCTTCAATCTGGTGATCCCGTTCGTGGACCGGCTGTACAAGATCAACATGCAGATCGTGACGCTGCCGATCCCGGCCCAGGAGGGCATCACCCGGGACAACGTCACCGTGCGCGTGGACGCGGTCGTCTACTTCCGGGTGGTCGACGCCGTGAGCGCGCTGGTCAAGGTCGAGGACTACAAGTTCGCCGTCTCGCAGATGGCCCAGACCTCGCTGCGGTCGATCATCGGCAAGAGCGACCTGGACGATCTGCTCTCCAACCGCGAGCAGCTCAACCAGGGCCTGGAGCTGATGATCGACAGCCCGGCCGTGGGCTGGGGTGTGCAGGTGGACCGGGTCGAGATCAAGGACGTGTCGCTGCCGGACACGATGAAGCGCTCGATGGCCCGCCAGGCCGAGGCCGACCGGGAGCGCCGGGCCCGGATCATCAACGCCGATGCCGAGTTCCAGGCCTCGAAGAAGCTGGCCGAGGCGGCCCAGCAGATGGCGGGTACCCCGGCGGCCCTGCAACTGCGGCTGCTGCAGACGATCGTGGCGGTGGCCGCCGAGAAGAACTCCACCCTGGTCCTGCCCTTCCCGGTGGAGCTGCTGCGCTTCCTGGAGCGGGCCCAGCAGCCCACTCCGCACGGCGGCGCCGAGCTCGGTCTCTCCGACCTCTCCGGACTCTCCGAAGTCTCCGAACCGGCTCCCCCGGACCCGAGCGAAAGGCCTGCCCGTGCCGAGGAAGCACCAGAAGCGTTCGGACGACAGGGACCCCGATCTGCGTGAGCTGCTCCGCCTCCCGGTGGGCGAGCGGCCCGACCTGGACGCCCACCGGGCCGACGCCCGCCCCGCGGGCCCCGATGACAAGGACGCCGCCCGCACCGCGACGGCCGAACTGGGCGACCTCCTGGCCGGCCTCCAGGAGCGGCTGTGGGCGGCGGGAACGGCAGGCGACCGGCGCCGGGTTCTCCTGGTGCTCCAGGGCATGGACACCAGCGGCAAGGGCGGCACGGTCAAGCACGTCATCGGCCACCTCGACCCGGCCGGCTGCCGGGTCCACGCCTTCAAGGCCCCCACCGACGAGGAACGCCGCCACGACTTCCTGTGGCGGGTGCGCCGGGTACTCCCCCGGCAGGGCGAGATCGGCATCTTCGACCGCTCCTACTACGAAGATGTCCTGGTAGCGCGAGTCCGCGGCCTCGCCCCGCCCAGGGAGATCGAGTCCCGCTACGGCTGGATCAACGACTTCGAGCAAGAGCTGACCGACGCCGGCACGACCGTCGTCAAGTGCTTCCTGCACCTCTCCTACGGCGAGCAGAAGCGCCGCCTCCTGGCCCGTCTGGACAACCCCGACAAACACTGGAAGTTCAGCCCCGGCGACATCGAGGACCGGGCGCTGTGGCCCGCCTTCGAGGAGGCGTACGAGATCGCCATGGAGCGGTGTTCGACCCCCGCCGCGCCCTGGTACCGGGTCCCGGCCGACCAGAAGTGGTACCGCAACTGGGCGATCAGCCGCCTCCTTCTTGAGCATCTGGAGGAGCTCGACCCGCGGTACCCGAAGGCGGACTTCGACGTGGCCGAGTGCCGGGAGCGGCTGCTGAGGGCCCCGTGACGGAACAGCCGCCGCCCGGGTGACCCCGGCGGCCACGACGCCGCGCCACCCAAAAAAACCGGACAATCCGACCTACGTTCATACGGTGATCCGACCAGTACGCCGTCTTACCGGTATGACCGCCGCCTGCGTCGCCCTCGGCGCCGCGCTAGCCGCCTGCGGCACCTCCCAGGCGCCCCACGCCGGCCCCCCGGCCCCCGCCAGGCCCGCCCCCGCCGCCAAGCCGCCCACGCTCCCCGCCACCCCGGGCGGCCTGGCCCCCGTCTTCTCGAACGGTCCGCGCACCCTGGGCAAGACCGTCGCCCTGACCTTCGACGCCGACATGACCGCCGACCAGGGGCCCCGCGCGGCCGCCGGCGAGCACTTCGACAACCCCGCGCTGATCGCCACCCTGCGCAGACTGAAGGTGCCGGCCACGGTCTTCATGACCGGCCGCTGGGCCGACGAGTACCCGGACCAGGCCCGCTCCCTCGGCCACGACCCGCAGTTCGAGGTCGCCAACCACTCCTACAGCCACTACGCGTTCACCGACGACTGCTACAGCCTGCCGACCGTCCCCGCCGCGAACATGAAGTCGGACGTGGAGCGCGCCTACGCCGCGCTGCTCAGGGCGGGCGTGCCGCATCCGATGCCGTACTTCCGTTTCCCCGGCGGCTGTTACGACCAGCAGGCGCTGCGCGCGGTCGGCGGGCTCGGGGTCACCGCGGTGCAGTGGGACGTGGTGAGCGGCGACGCGTTCGCCACCGACGCCGACGCCGTGACCAAGCAGGTGCTGGACGGGGTGAAGCCGGGCTCGGTGGTCGTCATGCACTGCACGCGCAGCGCCGCCCCGACCACCGAGCAGGTGGTCCGGAACGTCGTACCGGAGCTGCGCAAGCGGGGCTTCCGGTTCGTGCGGGTGTCCGAGCTGATCGGGGAGACGCCCGGTCACCGCTGACCGTCCTACGCTGGAGGTATGAGCGACGAGGGCTACTGCACGATCACCGAGGCCGCGAAGCCGCCGAAGGCGCAGGGTCCGCCGTACGCGGAGTGTGTGCTGTGCCGGGAGCCGACCGAGTACCCGGAGTCGTACAAGGGCGTCACGATGTGCCCCCGGTGCGAGTGGCAGGAGGCGCAGCGGACCGCCTGCTCAGGATGAGCGGCGGCCGTTGAGGACGCAGGCCACGGTGAAGGCCGCGGCGGTGAGCAGGGCCGCCGCGGCCGCCGGCAGCGGTGACACCGGGACCCGGCCGGACTCCGAGCCGGAGACCAGACCGCTGACCACCGCGTGCGCCGGGGAGCCCGCGACCACCACCGCGAGCAGCGCGGCCAGCAGCATCGTGGGCACCGCCCGGCCCGGTGAGCGCAGCAGCGGCCGGTTGGTGAGCGCGCCGACGGCGCTGCCGAGCAGCGCACAGGCGAGGGTCGCGAGGAGACCGGCGGCTCCGGCCCGCAGGGGCGGTACGACGAGCCGGTGGTCGTCGGTGGCGTGCCGGCTGATCACGGTCACGATCAGGGTCGCCGCCGTGCCGAGCAGCGCCGCGGCGGTGAGGGCGGTCAGCAGGGCGGCCAGATGAGCCCTGACCGGGCCCCGAGCCGCCGTGACACAGGCGCGGGCGGCCGGCGGCTCGTTGGTGACACAGATCCGTACCAGCCAGGCGGCCACCGGCAGCAGCGCGGCGGCCGTGTAGCCGAGCGAGTCCAGCACCGGCTGACCGCTCTGCACGCCCACGCCCAGGAACGCGGCGTACAGGATCACCGGCGGCAGCCAGCGCTGGGAGCGCAGGAGGAGTGCGGTCTGGTAGCGCAGGAGTGCGGTCATGGGCGGGCTTTCTCGTCCGGTGGGACGTCCGAGGGGCTGACGGTGACCACGTGCCAGGGCGGGTGGGCCGTGAGGAGGGCACGCAGGACCACGTCCGAGTGGGACGTGGGAACCGTAAGACGGTAGGTGCCCGGGGCCGGTTCCTCGGCGGAGGCCGCCGTGCGGGTCGCGTCGGCGGGCAGACGGCCCCCGGCGGGACCCCGGACGGTGACGACGGTGTGCGGGCCGATGGGCGAAGTCGCCTGCGCGGTAAGGGGGTTTGAGAGTGCCGTCGACTACCTGGTAGGTCGCGTCGGGCGCGCCCGCAAGGCGCCGTGGATCGTGATCGACGAACACGACGGCACCCCCGGCGGCGGTCCGCTCGGCGACGGCCCGCTCCAGCTCCGCGCGCGCCTCGGCGTCCAGGCCGGTCCAGGCCTCGTCGAGGACGAGCAGTTGGGGATCGGCGAGCAGGGACTGGGCGACCGCGACCTTCTGGCTGGTGCCCTTGGAGAGCTGGGCCATGGGCGTGTCCGCGTAGGCCGCGGCGCCGAACCGCTCCAGCCACTGCGCGGCCCGGCTGGTCGCCGTGCGCCGGGAGAGGCCGTGGACGGTGCCGAGGTGGGTGAGATAGCCGAAGGGCGTGAAGGGCAGGGCCGAGGGGAAGCGCTCGGGCACGTACGCGGTGCGGGGGCGGCCGCTGACACGGCCCTCAGTGGGAGTGTCCAGGCCGGCGACGAGACGGAGCAGGGTGGACTTGCCTGTGCCGTTCGCTCCTTCCACTCGGGTGAGGGTGCCGGGGGTGATGGTGAGGTCGACGCCTCTTAACACCCACGGGCCGCGTATGCCGTAGCGGCGGCCTACGCGGGCCAGTTCAAGATCACGGTGCATGAGGGTATTTTCATCCGGGATCGGGGTGTGGGTTGCGCGCCCCTTAGGGTGTTCAGGTGAGCGCTCCCTTCCAGGTCTCGGCGAACAGTCGCGACGAAGCACCCCAGTTCGTACTGCCTCTTGTCGTGCGGATCGAGAAGTCGGCACCTCCGGCCCGTACCGACGCTCTTGAAACCGCCGCGCGGGCGGTGCTGACCATGCTCAGTGATGAGCGGGCCCTTGGGAACGGGGAATGGGCTCAGGCGATTCGGGACTGGGAGGACGCGCGGATCCGGAAGGTCGTGCGGCGGGCCCGGGGCTCCGAGTGGCGGCGGGCCGGGGAGTTGCCCGGGATCACCCTCACGGGGAAGTCCGCCGAGGTACGGGTGTTTCCGCCGGTTCCCCTGGACGGGTGGCCCAAGGAGCTGGCGAAGTTGCAGGTGTCCGGGACCGAGCTGGACGATCCCGAGCCGCCCGCCGACGCCGACCGGGGGCAGGCGGTGCTGTGGCTGAACCCTGAGTTGGAGATGTCGGCGGGGAAGGCGATGGCGCAGGCCGGGCACGGGGCCCAGCTGGCCTGGTGGGCGCTGTCGGAGGAGGAGCGGGGGACGTGGCGCGAGGCCGGGTTCCCGCTTGCCGTGCGGACCGCCGATCCGGCCGAGTGGAGTGAACTGACCGCCGGCGGACTGCCGTTGGTGAGGGACGCGGGGTTCACCGAAATCGCGCCAGGCAGTTGCACGGTGGTCGCGGACCATCCGGCACTGCGCTGACCTCGGCTCTTTTACGTCCCCTTGGAAACTTTGCCGTTTGTTTGAACACCGTCGCCGTCGCACCCGTACGTCCAGGCACTGAACCAGCGACACGGGGAGGCATCCCTTGCGGCGTTTCAACGGTACGGCCATGATCATGGCGGCCCTCGCCACCACGCTCGGCGCGCTCGCCTGTCCCGTGTGGTCGTACGCCGACCGCTCCGGCACCGGGCAGGCGAACCTGGCGGCGGGGACCGTGGCCACCCAGTGGGGTCCGCTGTCCGCCTCGGACCGCGATCTGATCGTGCGGGTCCGGCTGGCCGGCCTGTGGGAGCTGCCGGCCGGGCAGCAGGCCATCGAGCGGGCGCCGAGCGCGGCGCTCAAGGAGGCCGGCGACCATCTGATCGTCGGCCACACCGACCTGGACCGGCGGGTCCGGATCGTCGCGGCGCAGCTGGGCGTCGAACTGCCCAACGTGCCCAACGAGCAGCAGCAGGGCTGGCTCCAGGAGATGTCGGCCGCGACCGGCGCGGAGTACGAGTACAAGTTCGTGAATCTGCTGCGCGCCGCGCACGGCAAGATCTTCCCGGTGATCGGGGCGGTACGGAACACCACCCGCAACAGTCTCGTTCGACAGCTGGCCTCGGACACCAACCAGACCGTGCTGGACCACATCACGATCCTGGAGAAGACCGGGAAGGTCGACTTCGAGGCGATCGCCAACGAGATAGCCAACTCCACCACGGCGAGCCCGACCGGCCCGGCGGTGCCGGCGCCGGGGCTGGTGGTGCCCTCCGCGCCGGCCGCGCAGGCCGACGGTGGCGTGCGGGTCACGTCCAGGCCCTCCCCCGGCGCGCCGGGCACGGTGAACACCGCGCGCCCGGACCCGGTGGACTCGCCGGGTGTGCTCGGCGGGTAGCCGATCCAGCTCCCCGGAGCGCGGGCCGGAACCTCAAATGTTGCTCTGAAGCGGCAGGCAACGAGGTTGGCGGACGCGCTCCGGGGCCATACCCCCGGCAATCGGAGAACGAGGGGGAGGACCATGACCCTGGAGCGGCTGGGAACGGGCATCGGCTGGCGGCCGGAGATCGCGGACGCCGTGGAGCGCATGCCCGGCATCGACTGGGTCGAGGCCGTCGCCGAGAACATCTGCCCGGGCCACCTCCCCGACTCGCTGCGACGGCTGCGCGAGCGCGGGGTGACGGTCGTACCGCACGGTGTCTCCCTGGGCCTCGGCGGTGCGGACCGCCCGGACGAGCACCGGCTCACGGCGCTCGCCGAACGGGCGGAGGCGCTGGGCTCCCCTCTCGTCACCGAACACATCGCGTTCGTCCGCGCGGGCGGCCCGCTGACGGCCTCGCCGCTCCTGGAGGCGGGCCATCTGCTTCCCGTGCCGCGCACCCGGGACGCCCTCGACGTCCTCTGCGAGAACATCCGTATCACGCAGGCCTCGCTGCCCGTGCCCCTCGCCGTCGAGAACATCGCCGCGCTCATCTGCTGGCCGGGCGAGGAGATGACCGAGGGACAGTTCCTGTACGACCTCGTCGACCGCACCGGGGTACGGCTGCTGATCGATGTGGCGAACCTGCACACCAACCACGTCAACCGGGGTGAGGACCCGGCCGAGGCGCTCGCCGAACTCCCCGTAGAGGCCATCGCCTACGTCCATGTCGCGGGCGGCTTCGAGCGGGACGGCGTCTGGCACGACAGCCACGCCCACCCGGTGCCCCCGGCGGTCCTGGACATCCTGACCGGCCTCGCGTCCCGGGTCACGCCGCCGGGGGTGCTGCTGGAGCGGGACGAGAACTTCCCCGAGCCGGCCGAACTGGAGCGGGAGCTGGCGGCGATTCGGGGCGCGATGGCGGCGGGGGGCGCGGACACCGGCGGGCGGTTCGATCCGCCGGCACGGCGGCCCGCCTCCGCGGTGACCGAGGCCACCCGGCAGCGGGTAGGCCTCGCCCAGGCCGCGATGCTGTCGTCGCTGGTCGGGGGCACACCGGTGCCGGAGGGTTTCGACCGGGGGCGGATGCGGGTGCAGGCGCGGGCACTGGCGTCGAAACGAGCCGACGTGGTGGCGAAGGTGGCACCGGAACTGCCGGAGATCCTGGGTGACGCGTACCGGCCTGCGTTTCTGGCGTACGCGCAGGAACGGCCGATGACCGGGGGGTATCGGCGAGACGCCCTGGACTTCGCGGGACGGCTGCTGAGCGACGGCCGCCCGGACGACCGGACATCCCATCGCCGCCTGGAGAAGTGGTGGCAGGCCCGAGCGGGGGAGACACCTCGACGAAGGGCGTTGCTGCGGCGGGGGTAGGGCCTGGGCCGGGGGGCGCTTACCGGCGCCGGCAAGGTGCCTCCCCCGGAGGGGGTACCCCCAGCGCCCACCCGCGCCGCCCCAGCGGCACGACTGCCCGCAGCCAGGTCTTTCAGGGGCGCGGGGAACTGCGCGATCAGCCCCCACCGGGCCGCACCCGACCTCCGGCCCGGCCCCCCGCCGCACGCCCTCGGTAATATGCCAAGCCCGCACAGCGAAGCCTTAGCCGTGCGGTGCAGGAGGCATCATGCGAGCGCGTCCCCGACCCCCCGTCCAAGGCCGAGGCATATTCAGCGGTACCTGGCTGATCATCACCTGTCTCGCGGCGACCCTCGCCGCCCTGGTCTTCCCGATCTGGTCGTACGCCGACCGCTCGGACCCGACCGGCGCGGTGAACGTGCTGAGCGCCCAGACCGTGTCGACCCGCTACGGCCCCCTGTCCGCCCTGGACCGGGACTTCATCGTCAAGGTGCGGCTCGCCGGGCTCTGGGAGCTGCCGGCCGGGGAGCTGGCGGAGCAGAAGGGCACCACCCAGGCCGTACGGACCGCAGGGCAGCACCTCGTCGACGGCCACGCCTCCCTCGACGCACACGTCCGCAGCGTCGCCACCCAGCTCGGCGTCCCGATCCCCAACCAGCCCAACGACCAACAGCAACAGTGGCTCGCCACTATGACCGCGGCGCAGGGGCAGGACTTCGACCGGCAGTTCGCGAACATCGTGCGGCTGGCCCACGGCCGGGTCTTCTCCGTCGTCGCCCAGGTCCGCGCCGGCACCCAGAACACCCTCGTCCGTGATCTCGCCGACGACGCCAACACCACCGTCCTGGACCACATCAAGGTCTTGGAGACGACGGGTTACGTCGACTTCGCCACCCTCGCACAGCAGCTGTCGGTCACGCCCTCCCCCGCGGTCTCGCCGCCGGTCTTCGCGCCGAGCGACGCCATCCCGGTCGTACCGTCACCGGCCCCGGCCTCGGCGCCGTCCCCTACGTACCCGCTGCCGCCCGCCGCCTCCAGCCCGCCGCCGCCCAACGCCCCCTGACCTGCACGGGAATCGGAACGTCACATACCGGCAACGCTCGGTCCGGAATATGAACAGGGCATGGCGTTTCCCAAGCCCCTGGCATAGAAACGCGTCATGTTCTGGGTCCTTCTCCTGCTCCTGGCCTGGGCCGTCGCCGGCACCGCCTGCACTCGGCTGTGCCTGGCCGCCGTACGCACGGCGGCCACCGACACGGACACGGGCCGAGGACACGATCTGACGCTGTACGAGGCCGCGTTCCTGTCCGGCGGGCCCGCGCGGGTCGCCGACCTGACCCTGGTGTCCATGGCACGCCAACAGCGGCTGCTGCTCGCGCACACCGGCTGGGCGACCGTCGTGGACCCGCGTGCGCGGGACGAGATGGAGCGCTCGGTGATAGGTGCCATCGGGCCCGAGGGGCAGTCGCGGATAGCGCCGGTGCGGTCGGCGGCGGCCGACGCGGACGCCGTGCGGAGTCTCGGCGAGGGACTGGTGCGGGCGGGGCTCGCGGTGCCGGACGCGGCGGCGCGTACGACGGTCGCGTCGGGCGTGCGCCAGGTCCGGGCCGCCGCACTCGCCGTGTTCGGCCTGGGGGCGGCCGCACTCGCGCTGCCCGCCCCGACCGAGATGCCCCGCGACCTGGTGGCCGTGTGGTTCGCGCTGCCGCTCACCCTGACGCTGAGCTGTCTGGCCATCGCCCGTGTCGAGGTGCACCCGTACGCGCGCTGGGCCTCCCCGGCCGGGCAGCGGCTGCTGGGCGTGCTGCACCGGCGGACGAACCGCGCGGCCGACGACCACTCGTTCCTCGCCTCCGTCGCCGTCCGCGGCATCCGCGCGATCGGGGAACCGGAGCTGCGTGCGGCCTTCGCACACCGGGACCAGCTCCCGCGGGAGTGAGCGGGGGCGTATAGGGGCATTGGCGCCGACACCGGCCGATGGTGCTTGCCTTAGTCGGCAACCGGTCGAAATATCCCTTTTACTGCTGCCGTGCAGTCGCTGCGGTGCCGTTGCTGCCGCGCCACGCAGCGACCGCACCGAAGGGATACGCCATGAGAGCCCCCGCCCTGTACTCGGCAGCCGGGTCCCTGATCCTGACCACCCTGGCCGCCGCCCCGGCCGGGAGCGCCCCCCGCGTCCCGGACACGGCGTCGGCCGAACTGCGCGGTACCGCCGTGGCCGCCGCACGGGCGCGCGCGGAGGGCATCGACTTCGGCAAGTGCGCCGCCGGCCTGGAGCTCCCGAAGTCCTTGCAGTGCGGCACGCTGAGCGTCCCGCTGGACTACGCGCATCCGGACGGCAAGCAGATCAGACTGACTGTCAGCCGGATGCTGGCCACCCACAAGGACCCGCACAACAGCAAGCGCAAGGTGCCCCGGCAGGGCGCCCTGGTCTACAACCCGGGCGGGCCGGGCGCCTCCGGCATGCAGTTCCCGATGGTCGGCGCACTGCCCGAGTGGAAGCGTCTCGCCGCCGCCTACGACCTGGTCGGCTACGCCCCCCGCGGGGTGGACGGTTCGGCGCCGCTGTCCTGCGTGGAGCCCAAGCGTTTCTTCAAGGCGCCCTCCCCGTCGCCGACGCACCCCTCGGCGTCGTACAAGAAGGTTCGGATCGCGGAGGCGAAGGCGTACGCGCGCGGCTGTCTCAAGCGGTCCGGGAACAGGCTGAGGTACTTCACCTCGCTCAACAACGCCCGTGACCTGGACGTGCTGCGCGCCGGGCTCGGCGAGAACCGGCTGACCTTCATGGGCGCCTCCTACGGCACCTACTTCGGCGCGCTGTACGCCACCCTGTTCCCCTCGCACGTACGGCGGATGGTGCTGGACTCGGCGGTCAACCCGGACCCGGCACAGATCTGGTACCGCTCCAACCTGGAGCAGTCGGCCGCGTTCGAGAGCCGCTGGACGGACTACCGGGAGTGGATCGCCCGGCACGACGACGTGTACGGGCTGGGCAACACCGCCGCGAAGGTGCAGGCGAGTTACGACCGGGCGAGCAAGCGGCTGGCCAAGAAGGCGGCCGGCGGGAAGGTCGGGCCGGGGCAGTTGCAGAGCGCGTTCCTGTCGGCCGGTTACTACGACGACTACTGGCCGAGCCGCGCGGAGGCGCTGTCGAAGTTCCTGAAGGGAGACGCGAAGCCGTTGGTCCGGCTGGCGGCGCCGACGGCGGAGACGGCCGCCGCGGCGGAGAACGGCAACGCGGTCTACACGGCCGTCGAGTGCAACGACGCGGCCTGGCCGAAGGACTGGAAGACCTGGGACCGGGACAACACCCGGCTCGCGCGGATGGCGCCGTTCGAGACCTGGGACAACGCCTTCATGAACCTGCCGTGCGCCTACTGGCAGGTGCCCCGGCAGAAGGCCCTGGACGTGCGGACCGGGCCCGGTGAGCTGCCGCCGACGCTGATCCTTCAGGCGGAGCGGGACGCGGCCACGCCGTACGCGGGCGCGCTGGAGATGAACCGGCGGCTTGCCGACTCGGTGCTGGTGACCGAGCGGGACGCGGGCACCCACGGCATCGGCGGCGGCCCCAACAAGTGCGTCAACGGCTATCTGGAGGCCTACCTGCTGGAGGGCCGGCTCCCGGAGCGGCGGGCGGCCTGTGCGGGGCACCCGGAACCGAGGCCGACGGCGCCGGCCGGCCACGCCCGGCAGCAGAAGAAGCTGCGGGACTCCCTGAAGGGCAAGGCCGACCAGCGCTGAGCGTCGTCAGGCGAGGCCCGCGACCAGTTCCGCGACGTCCTTGCGGCGGCCCGTGAAGAACGGGACCTCCTCGCGGACGTGCCGACGGGCCTCGGAAGCACGCAGATGGCGCATGAGGTCGACGATGCGGTGCAGCTCGTCGGCCTCGAAGGCCAGGACCCACTCGTAGTCGCCCAGCGAGAACGAGGCGACCGTGTTGGCGCGCACGTCCGGGTAGCCGCGGGCCATCTTGCCGTGGTCGGCGAGCATCCGGCGGCGGTCCTCGTCGGGCAGCAGGTACCAGTCGTACGAGCGCACGAACGGGTACACGCTGACGTAGTTGCGCGGCGTCTCGTCGGCCAGGAAGGCCGGGATGTGCGAGCGGTTGAACTCGGCGGGGCGGTGCAGCGCCATGTTCGACCAGACCGGCGCGAGAGCGCGGCCCAGCTTCGTGCGGCGGAAGAGGTTGTACGCCTCCTGGAGCTGGTCGCTGTCCTCTGCGTGCCACCAGATCATCAGGTCGGCGTCGGCACGCAGACCGGAGACGTCGTAGGTGCCGCGGACGGTCACGTCCTTGGCGGCGAGCTGGTCGAACAGCTCCTGGACCTCGTCGGCGTAGCCCGCGCGGTCCTCGGGCAGTACGTCCTTCAGCCTGAAGACCGACCACAGGGTGTAGCGGATGACCTCGTTGAGGTCCTTGGCCAGCTTGCCCTTGTTCGGGATCCGCTCGGGGGCGGTGGTGGGGGCGTCGTCACTCATAATCCTTATTCTCCCGCTCCGCCGTGCAGGCTCTGCACCGGGTTGGAGGTGAGCTCCCGGACGGCCGCAAGGTCACCGCCCAGCTGGTCGACCGCCGCGTACGCGCTCGCGATACAGGCGGGGATGCCCACCCCGTCGTACTGCGCGCCGCAGACCGCCAGGCCCGGGAGCTTGGCGACGTGCTCGCGGACGCGGGCCACGCGCGCGTGGTGGCCGACGGGGTACTGGGGCAGGCCGTCGGTCCAGCGGGTGACGCGGGTGGCGACGGGGGCCGCGGCCAGTCCGGTGGCCTCGCGCAGGTCGTGCCGGGAGACGTCGACGAGGTCGCCGTCCTCGCGCCCCAGCACCTCCGTCTCGCCGTACCGCCCGACCGAGGTGCGCACCACGACCACGTCCGGGTCCTCGTCGGCGATCCACCCCCACTTCTGGGAGGCGAAGGTGGCGGCCTTGATGGTGCGGCCGTCGACGGGCGGCACCAGGAAGCCGCTGCCCTCGGGGAGCGTGAGGTCGGCGCGGGGGTAGGCCAGGGTGATCAGGGCCATCGAGGCGTACTCGACAGCGGCCAGTTCGGCCGCGGCGGCGGGCGCTTCGGCACGCAGCAGGGCCGCGGCGACGGGGGCGGGGACGGCGACGATCACGGCGTCCGCGTACAGCACGCGGTCACCGGCGGCGACCCGCCACCCGGTGTGCGAGCCGTCGGCGGCACCCCGGGCCGCCTCGCGGTCCCCGTCCGCCCGGGGGTCCGCCCACGGGAGGCCGGGTCCGCCGGTCTGTGAGTCGGCACGGTCGAAGTCCCTTGCCGCGCCCGGTCCCATCCGGCGCAGTTCGGTCACGGGTGCGCCGGTGACGATCTCGCCGCCGCGCGCCCGCACCGAGTCCGCGACCGCGAGCGGCAGGGTGCCCACGCCGCCCTCGATGCCCATGAACACCGGGCCCGTCTGCTGGTTGGCGGCCGCCTTGGCCTGGATCTCGCGGACGGCCTCGGTCAGCGAGTCGTGCGTCCTGGCGGCCTGGTAGAGCTGCGGGACCGCCGAGCGCATCGAGATGCGGTAGGCGTCGCCCGCGTAGACCCCGCCGAGCAGGGGTTCCACCAGCCGGTCCACGACCTCCCGGCCCAGTCGCCCGGCCACGTACTCCCCCACCGCCACGTCGTCGCCGACCTCGGTGCGGGGCAGGTCGGCGTCGCGCTCGATGCGGGCGAGACCCTCCTCGGACAGCAAACCGGACAGCGCGGCGGCGGTGCCGGGGACGCCCATGACATGGCCCCTGGGCATGGGCCGCAGGGCACCCCGGGTCCAGATCGAGGCCGTGGCGGTGCGCGGCGGCTGAAGCCGGTCGTCCAGCCCCACCTCGCGCGCGAGGGCGACCGCCTCGGGCCGGCGGGCCAGCATCGACTCGGCGCCCAGGTCGACCCGCACCCCCGCGATCTCACCGGGCAACAGCTTGCCGCCGACTCTCTCCGAGGCCTCCAGAACGGTCACGCGCAGGCCGCGCTCCAGCAGCCGGTGGGCCGCGGCCAGCCCCGCGATCCCGGCTCCGATGACGACGACCTGCCCCGTGCCCGCACTCGTTGCGCTCATGCCCCCACTCTCTCAAACCCCACTGACACGCCCGCCCCGGCCCGGTGACCGGCGCGCGTCCGGACCGTGACCGCATCGGGACCGTCCCGGTCAAACGTCCCGCCCGGCCCCGGCGTCGAAGGAGCGTCATTCGTCACGACCCTCGGGGGAACCATGCGACATCCCTTACGACCCGTCCTCGCCGGCATCCTGCTGGCCGCCGCACTCCTCCTCACCGGATGCAGCGGCGACGACTCCGGCGCCTCGGCCGGGGATGCCAGGGCCAACACGGTCGGCACGGTCCAGGAGGCGGCGGGCTCGGCAGGCGCCAAGGACAGCAGCGGCAGGGGCACCGACAAGGCGCCCGCGGGTCGTCCGCCGGCACCGCGCGCCCGGCGGTGAAAGCCGTGTGCCCGGCAGTGAGACCTGAGCCAGCCCGAAATTCCGTCGCCCCGTAGCGTGTTCGCATGGACATGAGCGGTGGACGGGAACGACTGGTGGTGATCGGCGGGGACGCCGCGGGCATGTCCGCGGCGTCCCAGGCGCGCCGGCTGCGGGGACCGGACAAGCTGGAGATCGTGGCCTTCGAACGCGGCCACTTCAGCTCCTACTCGGCGTGCGGCATCCCGTACTGGGTCGGCGGTGACGTGGCGGAACGGGACCGTCTGATCGCCCGCACGCCCGAGGAGCACCGGTTGCGGGACATCGATCTGCGCATGCGCACGGAGGTCACGGAGATCGACGTGGCCGGGAAGCGGGTACGCGCGCGTGACGTCGATTCCGGCGCCGAGTCCTGGACGTCGTACGACAACCTCGTCATCGGGACCGGTGCCCGCCCGGTCCGCCCCGACATGCCGGGCGCGGACGCGCCGGGCGTGCACGGCGTGCAGACCCTCGACGACGGCCAGGCCCTGCTCGACACGCTGGCACACACGCGTGGCCGTCGCGCCGTGGTCGTCGGCGCCGGCTACATCGGCGTCGAGATGGCCGAGGCGATGATCAACCGGGGCTACGAGGTGACGGTCGTCAACCGCGGCAGCGAGCCCATGTCCACGCTCGACCCGGACATGGGCCGCCTCGTGCACAAGGCGATGGAGGGCCTCGGCATAACCATGGTCGACGACGCCGAGGTCACCAAGGTGCTCACCGGTCAGGACGGCAGGGTCCGGGCGGTGGCCACGGAGGACGGCGAGTACCCGGCGGACGTGGTGATCCTGGGCATCGGTGTCCGCCCGGAGACGAGCCTCGCCCAGGCGGCGGGCCTGCCCGTAGGCAAGCACGGCGGCCTGCTCACCGACCAGGCGATGCGGGTCCGCGGCCACCAGGACATCTGGGCGGGCGGCGACTGTGTGGAGGTCCTGAACCTGGTCTCGGGCCAGGAGCAGTACGTCCCGCTGGGTACCCACGCCAACAAGCACGGCCAGGTCGTCGGCACCAACGTGGGCGGCGGTTACGCCACGTTCCCCGGTGTCGTCGGCACCGCGGTGAGCAAGGTCTGCGACCTGGAGATCGCCCGCACCGGCCTGCGCGAGAAGGACGCCCTGCGGGTGGGCCTCCAGTTCGAGGCGGTCACCATCGAATCCACGAGCCGCGCCGGCTACTACCCCGGCGCGAATCCGATGACGGTCAAGATGCTCGCGGAACGCCGGACGGGCCGCCTCCTGGGCGTCCAGATCGTGGGGCGGGAGGGCGCGGGCAAGCGGGTGGACATCGCGGCGGTGGCCCTGACGGCGAAGATGACGGTGGACCAGATGACGGCTCTGGACCTGGGCTACGCACCACCGTTCTCACCGGTGTGGGACCCCGTCCTGGTGGCGGCGAGAAAGGCGGCGACCAGGGTGCGGGACGGTGACTGAAGCGACCCCTGGGGGCGCGGGGACGTGTCGACATGCGGCTACCGCCGTGTGGGCGCGACCGGCCCCACGCACCCGCCCCCGCGACGCGTCCCCTAGGCCGTCCCGCTGATCCGCGGCAACGAAGTGACCCCGGCCCCTCCCGGCGCCGGCGCGGCCGCAGCCACGCTGCCCTGCTCCATACCCTGCCGTGCATGCGCAGCCGCAGGCCGAGTCGACCGCAGCCGGTTGCTCACGGCCTCGTCCAGCGTCACCGGCCGCTGCATCTGCGCGGCCAGCCGCCCCGCCTCCTGACCGAGCCGTGCCACGTCCTCCCAGGGAAGCCGCACGACAAGGGAGATCTCCGCCTCACCGTCCGGCAGGGCCTGCATGGGAGGGAACCCCTGAGAAGCAACCCGCTCGTTCATCGCCTGATCCTCACGTCGCCTGAAACGTCACCTGAAGCTCATCGGTCGCAAGGACATACGGACCCGCGCGTGCCGACGTTCACCAACGCGCCGCGCTTCGGCCGCCCCCTCCCTGGGCACTAGTCAGCTGTGGTCATCCCCGTCCATGACGTGAACCCGGTGCGTCGCACGCCGTATGTGACGTATGCGCTCATCGCCGCGAACGTCATGGTGTTCCTGTTCACGCCCGGCATAGCCGGCTCCGTGGCCGGCGGCAGCGATCTGGCGCAGCTGTGCCATCTGCAGGCCTTCACGGAGCACTACGCGGCCGTCCCCAGAGAGCTGATCCACCACCAGATGCCCCAGCTGGTCCCGACGGGCCAGGTGGGCGTCGGCCAGAACGGCCCCGGCTGTGTGGTCGGCCCGCCCTCCTACGACAAGTCGCCGCCGCTCTCCGTCTTCACGGCGATGTTCCTGCACGGCAGCTGGCTGCATCTGCTGGGCAACATGCTGTTCCTGCTGATCTTCGGCAACAACGTCGAGGACCGGATGGGCCACATCCGGTACTTCCTCTTCTACGTTGTCTGCGGCTACGCGGCCGGCTACGGCTTCGCGCTCCTCAACCCCACCTCGGCGGACCCACTGATCGGAGCGTCCGGCGCGATCGCCGGCGTCCTGGGCGCCTATCTCGTCCTCTACCCGAAGGCCAGGGTCTGGGTACTGGTCCCGTTCCTGATCTTCCTGCCGCTGCGGCTGCCGGCCTGGCTGGTGCTGGGCTTCTGGTTCGTGCTCCAGGCCGTCTACTCGTCGGGCGAGGGCGTCTCCGACGCCGGGACCGTGGCGTACGCGGCGCACGTCGTCGGCTTCCTGGTGGGCATGGTGCTCGCCTGGCCGCTCAAGCCGGGCACGCCCCCGCCGCCGGAACCGCGCGGCCTGCTGTTCGGCAGCCGGGCCCGGCCCCGGCACACCTGGTAGCGGACCGGGTCAGCGCACGCTCTCGGTGTGGACGAACTCGACGAGGCGGGTCAGCGCGTCCGGGTCGGTGGACGGCATCACGCCGTGGCCCAGGTTGAAGACGTGGCCCTCGAGACCGGCGGCCGCGTCGAGCACCTCGCGCGCCTTGGTCTCCACCACGTCCTTGCCGGCGAACAGGACGGTCGGGTCGAGGTTGCCCTGGAGCGCCTTGCCGGGGCCGACGCGGCGAGCGGCCTCGTCGAGCGGGACCCGGTAGTCGACGCCGACGACGTCCGCGCCGGCCTCGCCCATGAGGTTCAGCAGTTCGCCGGTGCCGACCCCGAAGTGGATGCGCGGGACGCCGTATCCGGCGACGGCGTCGAAGACCTTCGCGGAGGCGGGGAGCACCGAGCGGCGGTAGTCGGCGGGGGCCAGCGCCCCGGCCCAGGAGTCGAAGAGCTGGACGGCGGAGGCGCCGGCCTCGATCTGCACCTTGAGGAACGCTGCCGTGATGTCGGCGAGGCGGTCGAGCAGGTCGGCCCAGAGCTCCGGGTCGCCGTACATCATCGCCTTGGCGTTCTCGTATGTGCGCGAGGGGCCGCCCTCGACGAGATAGCTCGCGAGGGTGAACGGAGCGCCGGCGAAGCCGATCAGCGGGGTCGGGCCGAGCTCGGCGGTGAGCAGGCCGATGGCCTCGGTGACGTAGGAGACGTCCTCGGGGGTGAGGCCGCGGAGCTGGGCGAGGTCGGCGCGGGTGCGGATCGGGTGCGCGACGACCGGGCCGACGCCGGGCTTGATGTCGAGGTCGACGCCGATGGCCTTGAGGGGGACGACGATGTCGCTGTAGTAGACCGCCGCGTCCACGTTGTGCCGGCGGACGGGCTGGAGTGTGATCTCGGCGACCAGCTCGGGCCGCGTGCACGACTCCAGCATCGGGATGCCCTCGCGCACCTTGTGGTACTCCGGCAGCGAGCGCCCGGCCTGCCGCATGAACCACACGGGGGTGTGCGGCACGGGTTCACGCCTGCACGCCTTCAGGAAGGCACTGTCGTACGTCGCTGTCGGCTGCTGGCCCGCGGGGCTTCCGTTCGCACTCACGACGGCAAGTCTCCCACGCCCCCGAAGCCGGTGTGGCCGCGGCCCGGGCGGTGCCTCGGGTGGGGCCTCCGGTGGGGCCTTAGGTGGTGTCTCTCCCTGCGCGAAGGCGTCATTCCCCTTACTCTTCCCCGCATGGCTGCGGCACAGGGACGACTGTCGGACGGCGCTGGCGGGATGGGCGAGGAGAAGGGCACCGGGGAGGGCGAGGGGCATACGGGGAGTACGGCGCCGCCGGCCTTCCGGGCCGCGGTCGAGGCGCTGCGCGGTGCAAGGCTGCGGCCGCAGGTCGAGGTGGAGCCGACGCCCGCACCGCAGCGTCTCGCCCCGTTCGCGTACGCCGTGGAGGCGGCGGTGGTCGACGGGGATCAGGACCTTGCCGACGGCCGTCTCGTACTGCTGCACGACCCGGCCGGGCACGACGCCTGGCGTGGCACGTTCCGGCTGGTCACCCTGGTACGCGCGGAGCTCGAGCCGGAGATGGCGGCGGATCCGCTGCTGCCGGACGTCTGCTGGTCGTGGCTCACCGGCGCGCTCCAGGCGCGCGGCCTGTTGTACGGGGAGGCGAGCGGGACCGTCACCCGGGCGAGTTCGCACTACTTCGGCGGGTTGTCCGAGCGCCCCGCCGCCTCGCAGATCGAGATCCGGGCCTCCTGGACGCCCCGGGAGGGCCGCGCCGGGGTGCCGGACACCGCGGCGCACCTCGCTTCCTGGTGCGATCTGCTGGCGCAGGTAGCGGGACTGCCGCCGGCCGCCCCCGGCGACGCCTCAGTGGTCACGCTGCCGCAGCGCCGTGACCCGCAGGCGCGCTAGCCACCCCTGGTCCGCCATCGGCCGAGGCCCTGTCCACCTGACCGGGGACCCGTCCACCCGGGTCCCGTCGACTCACCCTTCATTGACCATCTCTTTGTCGATACGGCCACTTTCTGTCCCGTACGACAATGGCTCGAACCGATTCGATCTTCGGATGATCGATCGCGTGTCCGAATTGCACGTATTGTTACTCACCAGATCGTGATCATTCTCTAAAGGCGGACAGGTTTGGTGCCGAAGACGACTGTGACCTTGAAAGCACGGTTCGTCCCGGCTTCTTCCCCCACAAGCCGGCCCCGTCCCCCACCCAGGAGGCCTGGTGTCCGTTCTCCTCGAGCAGCCCGCAAGCCTGGTCGCCTACCGCCCGAACAAGCCCACCGCCATGGTGGTCGTGGCCGACCCGCGCGTCCGCTCCACCGTCACCCGCCACCTGTGGGCACTCGGCGTGCGCGATGTCATCGAAGCCTCGTCCATCGCGGAGGCTCGTCCCCGCATCGGCAACCCCCGCGACATCTGCGTCGCCGACGTCCACCTCCCCGACGGCTCCGGCCTGACCCTCCTGTCGGAGACCCGCGCCGCGGGCTGGCCCAACGGCCTGGCCCTGTCCGCCGCCGACGACATCGGCGCGGTGCGCAACGCCCTGGCCGGCGGGGTCAAGGGCTACGTCGTCACCGGCACCCGCACCAACATCGGGCTTCCCACCCGGCCGGGCGCCGCCCCCATCGGCTCCGCCGCCGCCCGTATGCACCGCCGCCCCCCGGGTGCCCCGAGTCACCCGGGCGGCTACCGCGAACTCTCCGGCCGTGAGGTCGAAGTGCTCCGACTGGTCGCGGAGGGCCAGTCGAACAAGGCGATCGGCGTCTCGATGGGTCTGTCCGCCCTCACCGTCAAGAGCCATCTCGCCCGTATCGCCCGCAAGCTCGGCACGGGCGACCGGGCCGGGATGGTCGCCGTCGCCCTGCGGACCGGCATCATCCACTGACCTACCGTTCATCCCTCACCCCGCCGTTCACCGACGTGAACCGGATCGGCCGCCGGTCCGCTGTAACGTCGTACTCCGTCGTCCCCCGTTCGTGGACCTGATCTTTCACCGACCTGACTGGTTTACGACCCTCCGGCGCCCGTCGACGGAACGTTCCGTCGACGGGCGCCGTCCACACACAGATACCCTTGACATGTGACCGACGCCCAAGAGACCGCAGCAGACAGTTCACTGCGCACCACCGGGGGCACTCCCCCGGACGACGCCGGGTCTTCTGTGACGGGGGCGCCGATCCCTTTGCTGGAGCCGCGTGAGGGCATTCCGCCCGTGGTCGTGGACGAGACCACGCTCGCCCGGGTGATCGCCGCGTTCGCCGCGGGCTCCGGTCCCGTCGCCGTCGACGCCGAGCGCGCGTCCGGCTACCGCTACGGGCAGCGCGCCTACCTCGTCCAGCTGCGCCGCGAGGGCGCGGGGAGCGCGCTGATCGACCCCGTCGCCTGTCCCGATCTGTCCGGCCTCGGCAAGGCGCTGGCCGGCGTCGAGTGGGTACTGCACGCGGCCACCCAGGATCTGCCCTGCCTGCGCGAGATAGGCATGGTTCCCAGCAGCCTGTTCGACACCGAGCTGGCCGGGCGGCTCGCCGGGTTCCCGCGGGTCGGGCTCGGCGCGATGGTCGAGAGCGTCCTCGGCTTCGTCCTCGAGAAGGGCCACTCCGCCGTCGACTGGTCGACCCGGCCGCTGCCCGAGCCATGGCTGCGGTACGCGGCGCTCGACGTCGAACTGCTCATCGACCTGCGGGACGCGCTGGAGAAGGAGCTGGACCGGCAGGGAAAGCTGGAGTGGGCGCGGCAGGAGTTCGACGCGATCGCGTCCGCGCCGCCGGCGGAGCCGAGAAAGGATCCCTGGCGCCGGACGTCCGGGATGCACAAGGTGCGGCGGCGCCGGCAGCTGGGCGTGGTGCGGGAGCTGTGGGAGACACGGGACCGGATCGCGCAGAAGCGGGACGTGTCGCCCGGCAAGGTGCTCAGTGACGCGGCGATCGTGGAGGCCGCGCTCGCACTGCCGGCGAATGTGCACGCCCTCGCGGGGCTGAACGGCTTCGGGCACCGGATGGGGCGGCGCCAGCTGGAGCAGTGGCAGGCGGCGGTGGACCGGGCCAAGGCGCTGCCGGACGCCGGGCTGCCGCTGCCGGGGCAGCCGGTGACGGGGCCGCCGCCGCCACGGGCGTGGGCCGACAAGGATCCCGCGGCCGCGGCTCGGCTGTCCGCGGCGCGGGCCGCGGTGTCGGCGCTGGCCGAACAGCTCGCCATGCCGCAGGAGAACCTGATCGCGCCGGACACGGTGCGCAGGCTCTGCTGGGAGCCGCCGAAGGTCGTGGACGCCGAGACGGTGGGGGCGGCTCTGGAGGGGTACGGCGCGCGGCCGTGGCAGGTGGAGCAGGTGACGCCGGTGCTGGTGACGGCGCTGTCCGCCTAGGGCCTGCCCGGGCCGCTCGTTCGGGAGCATGGTGCGCTGCTTCTGCAGCCCGTCAGGGACGTCGAGATCACGCCAAGGTTCCGGAGGGCCTGCGGAGGAAGGGGAGGAAGGGGATGCAGAAGTCGTTGCGGACGGCATGCCCGCCGCGCACGGAGGTCGGGTCCGTAAGCCCGGCCGGGGAAGGTCAGAAAGCGGTTGCGGCCGCCGCTTCGCCTTCCGGCAGCTGGTCCCTGCTCTCCTGGATCATTCT
This sequence comes from Streptomyces sp. NPDC111744, assembly GCF_055634995.1. Lineage (NCBI taxonomy): Bacteria > Bacillati > Actinomycetota > Actinomycetes > Kitasatosporales > Streptomycetaceae > Streptomyces > Streptomyces sp. NPDC111744. The sequence goes on along the minus strand of NZ_JBVKCG010000021.1, from coordinate 56,809 downwards.
CCGGTAGGTGCGTTCGTGGTCCCCGTTGCCGTCAAGGGCGAACTTCAGGAGCGCGCTGGACCAGTCGTCGAAATGCGCGAACACCCGGTCCACCATGTGTGTCGCCTCCTGCCGCCGGGCCTCGTCCAGAACGGGCAGACGTTCCTCCTCCACCTCCGGCGACTTGATGGTGTGCGAGGACTCGGCCAGATAGTGCTTGGTGCCGAAGAACTCGCATTCACCGCCGTCCCGCAAGGTGATGCCCCGGCAACGGGTGAAGATCGTGATGGACACGGACTCGATTGCCTCGACCATGGCGAAGCGGGCATAGGTGGGCGCATCGGCGGCGAGCGCGGCCAGTTCCAGGACCACAGGAAAAAGGGCAGACTTCGACTGCCCTCTTCGCTGGGCGAGGGGTGTGATGTTCGCCGCTCCAGCCCCCGAGACTGTGCAGCTACGTTACCCACAAGTAGCATGGGACTGAGCGCGCGCTCAGCGCATCGCAGCAGTGCCATCCCGCACCCTGGAGGAGAGCCAATCGTGCCTCGTACCGTCAGGGACGTCGTGTTTGTCGACGGCGTCCGCACCCCGTTCGGCAAGGCGGGCCCGAAGGGCATCTACCACGAGACCCGTGCCGACGACCTCGTCGTGAAGGCGATCCGGGAGCTGCTGCGCCGCAACCCCGGGCTGGACACCAAGAAGATCGACGAGGTAGCCATCGCCGCGACCACGCAGATCGGTGACCAGGGTCTGACCATCGGCCGCACCGCGGGCATTCTCGCGGGCCTGCCGACCTCCGTGCCCGGCTACTCCATCGACCGCATGTGCGCCGGCGCGCTGACCGCCGTCACCACGGTCGCCGGTTCCGTCGCCTTCGGCGCGTACGACGTCGCCATCGCCGGCGGTGTCGAGCACATGGGCCGTCACCCGATGGGCGAGGGCGTCGACCCGAACCCGCGGTTCGTCAGCGAGAAGCTGGTCGACGAGTCGGCGCTGTTCATGGGCATGACCGCCGAGAACCTGCACGACCGCTACCCGCAGATCACCAAGCTGCGCGCCGACGAGTACGCGGTGCGCTCGCAGGAGAAGGCCGCCAAGGCGTACGCCAACGGCAAGATCCAGGCCGACCTGGTGCCGATATCGGTGCGCCGGACCAACCCCGAGGGCGGCGAGACCGGCTGGGGTCTGGTCACCGCCGACGAACCGATGCGGCCGGGGACCACCCTGGAGAACCTGTCGGGTCTGAAGACGCCGTTCCGCGTGCACGGCCGGGTCACCGCCGGTAACGCGGCCGGTCTGAACGACGGTGCCACCGCCTCGCTCATCGCGAGCGAGGACTTCGCCCGCGAGAACAACCTGCCGGTCAAGATGCGTCTCGTCGCCTACTCCTTCGCGGGCGTCGAGCCCGAGGTCATGGGCTACGGGCCGATCCCGGCCACGGAGAAGGCGCTCGCCCAGGCCGGGCTGAGCATCTCCGACATCGGTCTGTTCGAGATCAACGAGGCCTTCGCCGTGCAGGTGCTGGCCTTCCTCGACCACTACGGCATCGCGGACGACGACGATCGCGTCAACCAGTACGGCGGCGCGATCGCCTTCGGTCACCCGCTCGCCTCCTCGGGTGTGCGTCTGATGACGCAGCTGGCCCGTCAGTTCGAGGAGCAGCCGAACGTCCGCTACGGCCTGACCACCATGTGCGTCGGCTTCGGCATGGGCGCGACGGTCATCTGGGAGAACCCGCACTTCGAGGGGGACAAGTGAGCACCACCGCCGAGCTTCTGAAGCAGGCCTCGGACCTGTTCCCCGACGAGGTCGTGACGTCGGCGCACGTACGCCACTTCGACCTGCCGCTCGGGGCCGGCCGCTTCGCGCTGATCACCCTGGACAACGGCCTGGACCACACCAAGCCGACCACCTTCGGCCCGGCCTCGCTGGCGAACCTCAACACCGCCATCGACCAGGTGGAGAAGGAGGCGGCCGACGGCGCGATCGTCGGTGTCGGCATCACCGGCAAGCCGTTCATCTTCGCCGTCGGCGCGGACCTGAAGGGTGTCGAGCTCCTCAAGGAGCACGAGCACGCGCTCGCCATCGGCAAGGGCGGCCACGAGGTCTTCAAGCGCCTCTCCGGTCTGGCCGTGCCGAGCTTCACGTACTACAACGGCGCCGCGATGGGCGGTGGCGTCGAGGTCGGTCTGCACTGCACGTACCGGACCGTCTCCAAGGCCATCCCGGCGTTCTCGCTCCCCGAGGTGTTCCTGGGCCTGGTCCCGGGCTGGGGCGGCTGCGCGCTGCTGCCGAACCTCATCGGCGCCGACAAGGCCGTCTCGGTGATCATCGAGAACAGCCTCAACCAGAACAAGCAGCTCAAGGGTCAGCAGGTCTTCGACCTGGGCATCGCCGACGCCCTCTTCGAGGGTGCCGACTTCCTGGAGCAGTCGCTGATCTGGACCGCCCACGTGCTGAAGGGCGACATCGAGGTCGAGCGTCCGGTGATCGACCGCGGCGAGGCCTGGGACCAGGCCGTCGCCAAGGGCCGCTTCATCGCGGACTCCAAGGTGCACGGCGCGGCCCCGGCCGCCTACCGCGCCCTGGACATCATCGCCGCCGCCAAGAACGGCGACCTCCAGCAGGGTTACGACGCCGAGGACCTGGCGCTCGCCGACCTGATCATGGGCGGTGAACTGCGCGCCGGTATCTACGCGTTCAACCTGGTGCAGAAGCGCGGCAAGCGTCCCGCCGGTGCCCCGGACAAGAACCTGGCCCGCCCGGTCACCAAGGTCGGTGTCGTCGGCGCCGGTCTGATGGCCTCCCAGCTCGCGCTGCTCTTCCTGCGCCGCCTCGAGGTGCCGGTCGTGCTGACCGACATCGACCAGGAGCGCGTCGACAAGGGTGTGGGCTACGTCCACGCCGAGATCGAGAAGCTGCTCGGCAAGGGCCGTATCAACCAGGACAAGGCCAACCGCCTCAAGGCGCTGGTGACCGGTGTCCTGGACAAGGCTGAGGGCTTCTCCGACGCCGACTTCGTCATCGAGGCGGTCTTCGAGGAGATCGGCGTCAAGCAGCAGGTGTTCGCGGAGGTCGAGGCGGTCGCCCCGGCGCACGCGATCCTCGCCACCAACACCTCCTCGCTGTCCGTGACGGAGATGGCGTCGAAGCTCAAGAACCCCGAGCGGGTCGTGGGCTTCCACTTCTTCAACCCGGTCGCCATCCTCCCGCTCCTGGAGATCGTGCGCGGCGAGCAGACCGACGACGCGTCGCTGGCCACCGCGTTCGCCGTCGCCAAGAAGCTGAAGAAGACCGCGGTTCTGGTGAAGGACGCCCCGGCGTTCGTCGTGAACCGCATCCTCACCCGCTTCATGGGCGAGATCCAGAACGTCATCGACGAGGGCACCCCGGTCGAGGTCGCGGAGAAGGCGGTGGAGCCGCTCGGCCTGCCGATGTCCCCGCTGGTCCTCCTTGAGCTGGTCGGCCCGGCCATCGGCCTGCATGTCTCGGAGACCCTCAACCGGGCCTTCCCGGACCGCTTCACGGTCTCCCCGAACCTCGCCGCCGTCGTCAAGGCGGGCAAGCGCGGCTTCTACGTGTACGACAGCGGGAAGCCGGAGCTCGACCCCGAGGTCGCCGCGCTGCTCAAGCAGGGCGACGTGGTCCTCACCGAGGAGCAGGTCCGTGACCGCGTCCTGGACGCCGTCGCCCAGGAGATCGGGCTCATGCTCGACGAGGGTGTCGTCGCCGAGGCCCAGGACATCGACCTCTGCCTGATCACGGGCGCCGGCTGGCCCTTCCACCTGGGCGGCATCACGCCGTACCTGGACCGCGAGGGTGTCTCGGACCGCGTGAACGGCAAGAAGTTCCTTGCCCCGGGCGTGGCCTCGGTCCCGGCGTAACGGCCGACAGCCGAAGGGGGCCCCGCAGTACGCGGAGGCCCCCCTTTCGCATGCCGTTGAAGGGCATCAAGGGCGTCGACATCGGCAAGGCCCGGTCCGCACCGACGCCACGATCCCCGAGTCGGCGAGGAAGTCCCCCGCCACGGGCGGCAGCTGACGGTACGCCCAATCCGGCAACCGGCGATACGTCAGACCTCGCGCCACGCCTCCAGCGCCAGCCCCGGTTCGTCCTTGCGGCGGGTGACCAGGAGTTGCCCGCCGGACGGGGACAGGGTCGCCGCGGTGACCCTGTCGTCCCCGTCCGTGGCCAGGGCGACCGCCGCGTCGGCCGGGAGCTGCGGTCCTGACTCGGTCCACCACGCGCCGGCCCGCTCGTCCTCCGTGGGGTACGCGGCGAAGGCCACCCGGCCGCTCGCCGAGCGCTGGGCGAGCAGGGTGCAGTCGTACCCGTCGAGGTCGCAGCGGGCCGCGGCGACCGGGCCGGGCCCGGCCGAGGGCAGCAGGTGGTACGGCTTGCCGCCGGGGCGCCAGGCGCAGAGGTCGCCGGCCTCGTCGCTGTAGTAGAGGGTCGTGCTCTCAGGGGAAGTGGCGAGGGCGGTGAGGGTGCCCGGGCGGACGGGGGTCTCAAGCGACTCCTGCAGCACGGGCGGCTTCCCCGCCTCCTCCTGGCGCCAGTACACGAGCCCGCCGGGTACGGCCGCGTACACCTCGACCCGCCCCGACTCACCGGTCACCGCCGCGAGCCCGTCCTCGACCAGCCGGCCCCTCAGATCACGCCACGGATCCCAGCCGCCCTTCTCCTTCTGGGCGACCATGCTCACCCCGCGCCCCCGGTTGCGGACGAAGACATGGGCACGGCCCTCGGCGTCCACCGCGACGGCCGGGGCGCCGGTGACCTCGCCCTTCCTGCTGGGGTGGCCGATCGGCTGCCAGTCCAGGGCGGCCAGGTGCGGACGGTAGTGGGTGGAGTGGACAAGGCCCGACTCACCCTTCACCGTGGGCCGCCAGGCGACCAGGTGGGCGTATCCGTTGACGCCCTGGCCGACATAGAAACCGGGGTGCAGCCGCTGGTCGCCGCCCATCTTCCGGGGGGCGCCCCAGGGGCTGCCGGGGCCACGTTCCGCCCGGCACAGCACAGCATCGCCCGACGGCAGATAGACACTGAGCCGGCCGTCACGGCCGCGGAGGAGCCAGTCGCCGTTCACCGCTTCACTCTAAGCGGGGCCGTTCGGGGCAGTGGCCCGGCCCCGGGCGTGCGAGGCTGGGGGCATGGAAGACGAAGCTCCCCTGCTGGTGATCGTCGACGGCGCGAACGTCGTCGGGTCACGGCCGGACGGCTGGTGGCGGGACCGTAAGGGGGCCGCCGAGCGGCTGCGCGACCGGCTGGCCGAGCGGGGCCTGCCCGGCCACCCGACCCCCGTGGAACTGGTGCTCGTCGTCGAGGGCGCGGCCCGCGGGGTGGAGTCGGTGCCCGGGGTGCGGGTGGAGCCGGCGGCAGGCAGCGGCGACGACCGCATCGTGGAACTCGTCGCCGCGAACCCCGGGCGGCCCCGGCTCGTCGTCACCGCCGACCGTGAACTACGGCGCAGGGTGACGGAGTTGGGCGCAGAGGTGATCGGCCCGAGCGCCCTGCTCCGCTGAACCGGGCCCCCGGACCGAATCCACCCACACCCACAACCAAGTTGGGTCGGCCCTGCCCGTGCCCCTCGTGCCCCCGCCCTACTCCCCCGGCACCCGTGCGTACAGCACCGCACCGTCCACCTCGCCCACCTGTTCGTATCCGGCCGTGAGCAGTCGGCGCAGGCTGGGGACGCGGTCGGGGCCGTACGGCTTGCCCCGGGAGTCGTCGATCACCAGGGCCGGTGCCCGGTCGGCCAGCTCCGCGCGGAAGACCGGCCAGGTGCCCTCGACGGCGTACTTCTCGCCGACCTGGGGGCCGTCCCGGCCGCCGCTGAAGTTGGTGAGGAGGCCGGCGGTGAGATAGCGGGTGGCGGGGGTGCGGTCGGCGAGCCAGTACGTCTCCGGGTGTATGCCCCAGACCAGCACCCGGTCGCCAGGTTCGGTGCGATGGGCGAGGGCGAGCGCGAGCCGCTGGGCGTGGGCGAGTTCGGGACGCGGGGCCAGGACTCCCCAGGTCAGGAACAGGAAGCAGACGCAGGCCGAGGTGCGGACGGCGGCATGGGTCCGTTCCCTCGGCAGGAGCCGCAGCGCGGCCGTGGCCAGCAGCGCGAGGGGCGGGGTGAGTTGCAGGAAGTAGTGGCCGAAGAAGTGGAAGCCGAGGGTGACGGCGACCGCCGACGCGGCCAGCCACAGCCACAGGTCGCCGGCGCCGGTGCGGGCGATACGCAGGGCGCGGGCGACCGGCGGGACCAGACCGGCGCAGGCCGTGGCGAGGATCGCCGTGTTGGTCACCGCCCGCGCCAGGACATGGAGTTCGGAGCCGGTGAAGGAGGCGTAGGCGCCGGAGCCGGTGACCGTCCAGAAGGTGAAGCCGGCCGGGTCGGTGAGCAGGGCCGCACCCAGTACGGGCAGGGCGACACCGGCCGCCAGTCTGAGCAGGCTCGTGCGCGGGCCGCCGTACCGGTTGAGGAGATAGACCACCGGCAGCAGGACCGCGCCGCCGGTCTGCTTGGTGAGCAGGGCGCAGGCGACGGCGGCTCCGGCGGCGCCCCAGCGGCGGCGGTCGGCGCACCACATGGCGGCGGCCGTGGCGGGCAGCATGAACACCTCGAAGGTGGCCGCCTGCGCGTCCTCGGGGTTGAGCCCCACGGAGACCAGCAGATAGAGCGCCCCCGCGGTGCGTCCCGCGCGGTCGCCCCACCGGCGCCGGGCGATCGACGCGAGCAGTACGGCGGTGGCCAGCTGCGCGAGCACGGCGAGTACCCGGATGGGGGTGAGGGACCCGGACCCGAAGACCGCGAACACCCCCTCGTACAGCCAGGGCAGCAGCGGCGGCTTGCGGTCCACGACCGTCTCGTACAGCTGCCCGCCCCGCGCCAGCATGCGCGCCTGCACGGCGAGAAAGCCCTCGTCCGGGTTCCACAGCGGCCGGCGGAAGGACGGCACCCGGGTGACGCAGGCCAGCACGGCGAGCAGCGGCAGCAGCCGCGCCCAGTACCCCTTCAGTACGACTACGGCCGGTGACGGGGCGAGGGGTGCGACAAGCATGGGGAGCACGCTATCCGGCCCCGCAGTCCCACCCGGACGGGACATACGGGGCCGAAGTGGCGAGCCTGATGATTACCGAGCGTCGACGGAGGTCCGCTCCTGCCCGGCGAGGCGGCTGTGCGAGCGGCTGTAGAAGAAGTAGACGACCAGGCCGATGACCATCCAGATTGCGAACCGCAGCCAGGTCTCGGCCGGCAGGTTGAGCATCAGCCACAGCGACGCCAGCACGGACACGATCGGCAGGACCGGCACCCATGGGGTGCGGAAGGACCGCTCCAGGTCGGGCCGGGTCCGGCGCAGGATGATCACGCTGATCGCGACGACGATGAAGGCGAAGAGCGTGCCGATGTTCACCAGTTCGGCGAGTTCGCTGAGGCTGGTGAAGCCGGCGACGATCGCGATGATGACGCCCAGCAGGATGGTCGGCCGGTAGGGGGTGCGGAACCTCGGGTGGGTGTGCGAGAAGAACCGGGGCAGCAGCCCGTCCCGGCTCATCGCGAAGAACACCCGGGACTGGCCGAGCAGCAGGATCATGCAGACGGTGGTCAGGCCGACGGCGGCGCCGAAGCTGATCAGGCCCGCGAACCAGGGGTGCCCGGTGGCTTTGAACGCGTCGGCGAGCGGGGCGTCCACGGACAGCGAGCTGTACTTCTGCATGCCGGTCACCACGACCGCCACGGCGACGTACAGCACGGTGCAGATGATCAGCGAGCCGATGATTCCGCGCGGCACGTCCCGCTGGGGGTTGCGGGTCTCCTCGGCGGCCGTGGCGACGACGTCGAAGCCGATGAAGGCGAAGAAGACGACGGACGCGGCGGTGAAGATGCCCATCACGCCGAAGTTGGAGGGCGCCCAGCCGATCATCAGCTGGATCAGCGGGGCCTTGAGGTTGCCGCCCGTCGGCACCGGCTGCTCCTTGGGGATGAACGGGTCGTAGTTGCCGCTGTGGATGAAGAAGGCACCCGCGATGATGACGACCAGGACGACGGCCACCTTGATGGCGACGACGACCGAGGTGACCCGGGCCGAGAGCTTCATGCCGACGACCAGGATCGCGGTGAGCACGAGGACCAGGGCGGCGGCGAGGATGTCGAAGCCGAAGCCGTGGGCGCCGTCGCGGCCGCTGAGGTACTGGGGCAGATGCCAGCCCGCGTTGTCGAGCAGCGAGTGGATGTACCCCGACCAGCCGACGGCGACCACCGCCGTGCCCAGCGCCAGCTCCAGCACCAGGTCCCAGCCGATGATCCAGGCCGGGAACTCACCGAGCGAGGCGTACGAGAAGGTGTACGCGGAGCCGGCCACCGGGAGGGTGGAGGCGAATTCCGCGTAGCAGAGGGCGGCGAGGCCGCAGACGACACCGGCCACGACGAAGGAGAGGGCGACGGCGGGGCCGGCCGTGTTCTTGGCGGCCGTGCCGGTCAGGACGAAGATGCCGGTGCCGATGATGACACCCACGCCGAAGACCGTGAGGTCCAGGGCCGACAGCGACTTCTTGAGCGCGTGCTCCGGTTCCTCGGTGTCCCGGATGGACTGTTCGACGTTCTTGGTCCTGAAGAGCGTACTGGCCACCTGCCTACCTCCCACGCTTGTCGTCCTCGACATGATCGAGAGGGCCGGGGATGCGTATGCCCCGGCAAAGGCAGGTTCACGCAAATGGGCTGGTTCCGCCACCGGTGGAGGTGGCGGAACCAGCCCATTGGGCGGTTTTCGCCCCGCGCCTTTGGGAGCGCCCCGCAGGGGCCTCTAATCCCTCGCCGACTCCACCGAGTCCACCTCGGCCGTCGATCCGTCCAGCTTGGCCACCAGGCCCGTCACCTGGCGGGCGATGTCCGGAGCCGTCAGGCCGATCTCCGTCATGACCTCGCCCCTCGACGCGTGGTCGAGGAAGCGGGGCGGGATGCCGAAGTCGCGCAGCGGGATGTCCACGCCCGCGTCCCGGAGCGCCTGGGCGACCGTCGCGCCGACGCCGCCGACACGGATGTTGTCCTCGACCGTGACGACCACCCGGTGCCGCTCGGCCAGCGGGGCCATCGCCTCGTCCACCGGCTTCACCCAGCGCGGGTCGACGACGGTGGTGGAGATGCCCTGCTTGTCGAGGAGACCGGCGATCTCCAGGCACATGGGCGCCAGCGCACCCACCGACACCAGCAGCACGTCGGGGGTGTCGGTGCCCGGCTCGCGCAGCACGTCCATGCCACCCACCTTGCCGACGGCGGGTACGGCGGGGCCGACGGCGCCCTTGGAGAAGCGGACCACGGTCGGTGCGTCGTCGACCTCGACGGCCTCGCGGAGCTGGGCGCGGACCTGGTCGGCGTCGCGCGGGGCGGCGAGCCGCAGGCCGGGGACGACCTGGAGGATCGACATGTCCCACATGCCGTTGTGGGAGGCGCCGTCGGTGCCGGTGACGCCGGCCCGGTCCAGGACGAAGGTCACCCCGCACTTGTGCAGGGCCACGTCCATCAGCACCTGGTCGAAGGCGCGGTTGAGGAAGGTGGCGTACACGGCGAAGACCGGGTGCAGCCCGGCCGTGGCGAGGCCCGCCGCGGAGACGGCGCCGTGCTGCTCGGCGATGCCGACGTCGTAGATCCGCTCCGGGAAGGTGTCGGCGAACTTCTTCAGGCCGACCGGCTGGAGCATGGCCGCCGTGATGGCGACGATGTCCTCGCGCTCCTTGCCGAGCCTGACCATCTCGTCGCCGAAGACGGAGGTCCAGTCGGCGCCGGAGGCCTTGACCGGCAGGCCGGTGTCGGGGTGGATGGGGCCGATGCCGTGGAATCGGTCGGCCTCGTCCTGGAGGGCGGGCTGGTAGCCGCGGCCCTTCTCGGTGAGGCAGTGCACGATCACCGGGCCGCCGAACCGCTTGGCCCGGGCGAGGGCCGACTCCAGGGCCTCCATGTCGTGGCCGTCGATCGGGCCGACGTACTTCAGGCCCAGGTCCTCGAACATGCCCTGTGGGGCGATGAAGTCCTTCAGCCCCTTCTTGGCGCCGTGCAGGGTGTCGTAGAGCGGCCTTCCGACGACGGGCGTGCGCTCCAGCAGGTCCTTCCCACGGGCGAGGAACCGCTCGTAGCCGTCCGTCGTGCGCAGGGTCGCCAGGTGGTTGGCGAGGCCGCCGATGGTCGGGGCGTAGGACCGCTCGTTGTCATTGACGACGATGACCAGCGGCCGGTCCTTGGCGTCGGCGATGTTGTTGAGCGCCTCCCAGGCCATTCCGCCGGTGAGGGCACCGTCACCGATCACGGCGACGACATGGCTGTCGCGTTTGAGCAGCTGGTTGCCCTTGGCGATGCCGTCGGCCCAGCCGAGGACCGTGGAGGCATGGCTGTTCTCGATGACGTCGTGCTCGGACTCGGCCTGCGAGGGGTAGCCGGACAGGCCGCCCTTCTGCTTCAGCCGGGAGAAGTCCTGACGGCCGGTGAGCAGCTTGTGCACATAGGACTGGTGGCCGGTGTCCCACAGCACCTTGTCCTTCGGCGAGTCGAAGACGCGGTGCAGGGCGATGGTGAGCTCGACCACGCCCAGGTTGGGACCGAGGTGTCCGCCGGTCTTGGACACCGCTTCCACGAGGAAGCTACGGATCTCCTCTGCCAGCTGGAGCAGCTCCTCGGGGCTGAGCCCGTCCAGATCGCGCGGTCCCCTGATACGGGTCAGCAGCGGCACCCGTGCCTCCTTGCAGTAGAGCTGATCGAGCTGTTGCCGGGCTCGTCGAGTCTAATGTTCCGCCCGGGCGGCCTGACTCCGGCCCATGGGTCATAGGTCACGCGAAGGGCCGTACCCATCGAGAACCCTTCCTATGACACGACTGTGCCCGGTGCCTGAAAGGCACCGGGCACATGTCTCACTTCATCGGCGTCAGCCGCGACCCGCGGCCTTCTGGCTCCGGCGGGACACGGAGTCGATGACCACCGCGCCGAGCAGAACGCCACCCGTGATCATGTACTGGATCGACGTGTTCATGTTCAGCAGGTCGAGACCGGTCTGGATCGACTGGATGACCAGCATGCCCAGCAGTGCCGACCACACCGAACCCCGGCCACCGAACAGCGAGGTGCCACCGATGACGGCCGCCGCGATGGCGAGCATCAGGGTGTTGCCGCCGCCCGCGTTCAGCGTCGCACTCGCCGTCTGACCGGCGAAGAACATACCGCCGATCGCCGCGAAGCCACCGGAGATCGCGAACACGGTGATCCGGACCATCGGCACGCTGATACCCGCACGGCGCGCCGCCTCGATGCCGCCACCGACCGCGAAGACCTTGCGGCCGTACGTCGTACGACGCAGCACGAAGTCGACGACGACCAGCGACGCGAGGAAGATCACCAGCGCGTTGGAGACACCGGACGCGTTGTTCAGCACCGCCGCCGCCACGAAGGACGCGATCGCCAGCAGGACGACGCGCATCAGGATCTCGCTGGTGGGCCGGAACGGCACACCCGCCGCACGGCGCCGCCGCTGCTCGTTGAACTGCCCCAGGGCCGAGAGCACCACACCGAGGCCGGCCAGCAGGTAGGCGCCGATGATGGCCTGGTCCATGAAGAAGGAGCTCTGGCCGAGGAGGTGCACCGGGCCGCTGTCGGACGGGATGTTGATCGTGCCGCTGTCGCCCAGCAGCCACAGCATCAGACCGTTCCAGCCGAGGAAGCCGGCCAGGGTGACCACGAACGCCGGTACGCCGATCTTCGCGAAGAACCAGCCGTGCAGCGCGCCGATGCCGATGCCCGTGATGATCGTGAGGACCAGGGCCAGCCAGCCGTTCATTCCGTGGTTGACCACGAAGACGGCGAACACGGTGGAGGCGAGGCCGCTCACCGAACCGACGGACAGGTCGATCTCGCCGAGCAGCAGTACGAACACCAGGCCGATGGCGAGCATGCCGGTGGCCGAGAGGAAGTAGCTGATGTTGGAGAGGTTGTCCGCGCTGAGGAACAGGCTGTTCTTCGCCTGGAAGATGGTCCAGATGATGATCAGGCCGATGACCACCGGCAGCGAGCCCAGCTCGCCGCCCCGGACCCGGCGCTTGAACTCGGTGAGGTAGCCCTTGAAGCCCTCTTCACGGACCAGCAGCCGCGGGTCGACGACCGCGACCGGCGCGGCCGTGGGGTCGTCGGCGGGGGCCACCGTCGTGGTGGCCGCGGCGGCCTCGGCTACCGCGGTCTTCTCGGTCTTGGGCGACTCGTCGCCCGCTACGGTCTTGTTCGACGTCTCACTCACTTTGCCGCCTCCGGGGTGCGACGCTCCGCACGACGGGTCACGGCGTTGTCCGTGGCACCCGTGATCGCGGCGATGATCTCTTCATGGCTGGTGCTCTTCACGGGGAAGATGCCGTTGTTCCTGCCCAGGCGCAGCACGGCGACGGTGTCCGCGACCGCCTTCACGTCGGCCATGTTGTGGCTGATCAGGATGACGGCGAGGTTGCGCTCGCGCAGCCGCTCGACCAGGTCGAGGACCTGCGCGGTCTGCTCGACACCGAGGGCCGCGGTGGGCTCGTCGAGGATGACGACCTTCGGGTCGCCGATCAGGGCGCGGGCGATCGCCACGACCTGGCGCTGGCCACCGGAGAGGCTGGCGATCGGGATGCGCACGCTCGGGATGCGGATGGAGAGCGTGCTCAGCAGCTCGCGGGCCTGCTTCTCCATCGTCACCTCGTCGATGACGCCGCGGTGCAGCAGCTCACGGCCGAGGAAGAGGTTGCCGACCACGTCGAGGTTGTCGCAGAGGGCGAGGTCCTGGTAGACCGTCGCGACGCCGAGACCCTGGGCGTCGTGCGGCTTGTTGATGCTGACCGGATTGCCGTCCCACTCGATGACGCCCTCATCGATGGGGTGCACACCCGCGATCGTCTTGACCAGGGTCGACTTTCCTGCGCCGTTGTCGCCCACCAGGGCGACCACTTCTCCGGCGTGGACCTCCAGATCGACATCGGTGAGTGCCTGGACCGCACCGAATCGCTTGGAGACTCCGCGCAACGCCAGCACGGGCGTAGCGGACACGTGAACCATCTCCTTCGCCGCCTGACCGGCGGGGATGCCGCGCCTGGTGGCCAGGCGCGGAGGGCCGTGCGGTACCTCAGGTTGGTCGGTGTACGCACGTGGTTTACAAGATGAACATGCGCGAATCCGCTGCGCTTGGCAACGGGTCCGTCCGACGCCCGCTCCGGCAGCGGGGTATGAAGGCCGGAGCGGGCGTCGGAGGGGTTTCGCGAGACCGCCGGACGGACGAGGCGCCCTGTGGAGGGGCCGGGTGCGCCGGGCGGCCGGGGCCCGGGTGTCGTACTGCGATCACCCGGGCGCTGACGGGCCGGAGCCGGACGGCTCCGGGACGCCGGGCCGGACTACTGGAGGCCGGCGGCCTTGCAGGCCTTGGCGAACTCGCCGGTGCAGATGTCGGAGACGGTGTACAGACCGTCCTTGATCACCGTGTCCTTGATGTTGGCCTTGGTGACCGACACCGGGGTCAGCAGCTGCGAGGGCACCTTGTCGCCGGAGCCGCTGGTCTGCGTGCTGGTGGCGAGCGAGGAGATGCTCTTGCCGTTCAGCAGGTCCACCGCGATGGTGGCGGCGGCCTCGGCCTCCGGCTTGAACGCCTTGTAGACGGTGGAGGACTGGGTGCCGGCGACGATGCGCTGGATACCGGCGAGCTCCGCGTCCTGACCGGTCAGCGGGATGCCGCTGATGCCGGCGCCCTTGAGGGTGGTGGCGATACCACCGGCCATGCCGTCGTTGGCGGAGTAGACACCCGCGATGTTCTTGGCGCCGAGCTGGGTGATGGCCGCCTTCATCTTCTGTGCGGCGGTGGTGTCCTTCCAGAGGCCGGACTGCTCGTAGGCGACGTCGACCTTGCTGTCCAGCGCCTTGTGGGCACCCTGCTTGAACTGCGCGGCGTTCGGGTCGGCGTCGTCACCGTTGATCATGACGACCTTGGACTTGGGGGTCGCCTTGGAGCCGAGGGCGTCGAGCAGGGCCTGGCCCTGCAGCTCGCCGACCTTGACGTTGTCGAAGGAGACGAAGGCCGAGACCGGGCCCTGGGCGAGGCGGTCGTACGCGACGACCTTGATGCCCTTGTCCACGGCGGCCTGCACGGAGGACTTGATGGCGGCAGCGTCCTGGGACGAGATCACGATGACCTTGACGCCCTTGGTGATCATGCTGCTGACCTGCTGGGCCTGCTTGGCCGAGTCACCGGCGGCGTTCGCGTACTCGACCTTGCAGTCGGCACACAGCGAGCTGACCTTCGCCTCGAAGTACGGCTTGTCGAACTTCTCGTAGCGCGCGGTCACGCTGTCGGGAAGCAGCAGGCCGATGGTCTTGCTACCACCGGAGGAGCTGCTGCTGGACGAGTCGCTGCTGCTCTTGCCGCCGGCCTTGCCACAGGCGGCGAGCGACAGAGCCATGGAAACCGCGGCGGTGCCGATCACGACTCTACGCATCGTTGCGTTCATTTGGGGGTGCCTCCCTGACAGGGCCGCAACGCTGCGGCCGAGGTGGCTGGAAGTCAACTCGGCCGTGACTGCGGCGTCAAGAAGTAAATACTAACGAGATGGCAACGGCGCCATTCGTTCTCTAAGTGAAGGCAGGTGTAACGACAGGCAACGTGCCGTCCAAAAGGGTCGAATCGCCCATCTCGCTGAGCGCGAGAGCGAGCGCGCCGAGCACCTCCGCACGGCCGCCAAGTGCCCCCGGAAGCACCGAGAGTTGACGCGCGGCGCTGGGGATCGCATAGCGCCCCACGGACTCCCTGATCGGCGCCAGGACCAGTTCTCCGGCCTCGGCGAGGTCGCCGCCGAGGACCACCCGGCTCGGATTCAGGAGGTTGCAGAGATTGGCCACACCGCTGCCGATGTGCCTGCCGACGTCGGCGATCACCCGACGGCAGCCGGGGTCACCGTCCCGGGCCAGCCGTACGACGCCTTCCATGGTCAGTTCGGTGCCGTGACTGGGCTGGAGCAGCGGCAGCACGTAGCGGGCCGCCGCGAAGGTCTCCAGGCAGCCTCGGTTGCCGCAGCGGCAGACCGGGCCGGATTCATCGAGGGTGATATGGCCGATTTCGCCCGCTGTGCCGCCTGGGCCCCGGTAGATCTTCCCGTTGATCACCAGACCGGCGCCGACACCGCTCGCGACCTTGATGTAGGCGAGATCACGGACGCCCTTGCCGCTGCCCCAGACCAGCTCGCCGAGGGCGCCGAGGTTGGCGTCGTTGTCGACGTGCACGGGGACGCCGAGGCGGAGCCTGAGCTCCTCGGCGGGTCTCGCGCCGATCCAGCCGGGCAGGATGGCGCTGGAGCCGAGGGTGCCGGACTCCACGTCGATCGGGCCGGGGACGCCGACGCCCACGCCGGCGATCTTCGAGCGGTCCACGCCGGTCGCCGCGATCAGGCGGTTGACCAGCTCTTCCGCCCTGTCGAAGCCCTGGCTGGACGACGAGTCCACGTCGAGGGGCTCGGACTCCTCGGCGAGCACCTGGTGGGCGAGGTTCCCGATCGCGACGCGCAGGTGGGTGTGGCCGAAGTCGACCCCTATGACGATGCCGGCGTCACCGCTGAGACTCACACTGCGGGCCCTGCGGCCGCCCGCCGATGTGGGCGTGACCTCGACGGTTCCGCCGTCCTTGAGCTCGCGCACGATGTTGGAGACCGTCGCCGCCGACAGGCCGGTCGTGCGCGCGATCTCCGCCTGCGTGAGCGATCCGGCCAGCCGTACGGCCCGTACGACACGTTCCAGGTTGGCTCGGTGCAGCGACGACTGCGACCCCGGAGTCTCCATCGACCCATCCACTCCCGCCATCGGAGGCGGCCACGGTGCCGCCAACGTGACCCAAGTCACATCACTGGAACCGGGTCACTTACAAGTTATGAACTCCAAGCTCTGCTGAACGGGTTACCGCCGTCAAGTCCTTGACAGAAATCGTTGGCGGCTCGGCGGTTTCCCGGCGGACATGCGTTGGACATGTCCAGGCCACTGATGAGCAGGTCGGAGAGGGTGTGGGAGGGGTGGATCACCAAATGGGCGGCGCCTACTTCAGAGCACCCGCGGTCAGGCCCGCCACCACCTGGCGCTGGAAGATGATGTACGCAGCCAGGACCGGGAGCATCGCCATCACCAGGCCGGCGAACAGGCCCGACCAGTCGCCCTTGTAACCCTGGCTGACCGCCAGCTGGACCAGACCCTGGGTGAGGACGTGCTTGTCGGGGTCCGTGTTGAGGACCGTCGGGAGCATGTACTGGTTCCACTGGCCCAGGAAGTTGAAGATCCCCACACTGATCAGGCCGGGCTTGGCCATCGGCAGCATGATCTGGAAGAACGTGCGGGTGTGGGAGGCGCCGTCGACGAAGGCGGCTTCGGCCACCGAGGTGGGCAGGGTGCGGAAGAACGCCGTGAGGAAGAAGACCGTGAACGGCAGCGAGTACGCGATGTAGACCAGGATCAGGCCGTGGATCGTGTTCAGCAGGCCCATGTTGTTCACGACGTAGAACAGCGGGACCAGCGCGAGCATGATCGGGAAGCTCATGCCGCCGACGAACAGGAAGTAGATGAAGCGGTTGCCCGGGAAGTCGAAGCGGGCCAGGACGTAGGCCGCCATCGAGCCGAGCACCAGGGTGCCGATGAGTGAACCGCCCACCACCAGGATGGTGTTCAGGAAGTAGTCGCTCATGTTGGCGTCGGTCCATGCCCGCGCCCAGTTGTCGAAGTGCAGCCTGTCCGGCAGCGCCCAGGGCGAACTGAAGATGGATCTGTCGTCCTTGAAGGAGGTCATCACCGCCCACAGCAGCGGCATGACCACCATGACCGCCCAGAGGACCAGGATGCCGTGGGAGAAGGCGTTGAGGATCCCGCCCTCGCGCCGCCGCCGGGGCGGCTTCGGCGCGGGCGCGGCCTCGGCCTTGGTGACGGTGGCGTCGGTCTCGGTCGTCGTCATCGCTTCAGTACTCCAGCCGCTCGCGACGGCCCAGCCGCATCACGACCGCCGCGAAGGCGAGCGTGACGACCAGCAGGGCGACGCCGATGGTGGTGGCGTAGGCGGCCTGACCGTCCCGGAACGCCTTCTGGTACACGTACAGGACCATCACGGTCGTCGAGTAGTCGGGGCCGCCCGGTCCGGTCGTCATGATCTGTACGACTGCGAACGACTCGGCGCCCAGCGCGAGGATGCCCATGTAGACCCAGCCGGACTGCACGGTGTCCCACAGCAGCGGCAGGGTGAGGCGGAAGAAGGTCGTCGCCCGGCCGGCGCCGTCGAGGAGGGCGGCCTCGTAGAGATCCGTGGGGATGGACGCCATGCCCGCTGAGAAGAGGACCACGAAGAAACCGACCGTGGACCAGACGAGTACGGCCATCACGCACCACAGTGCCAGGCTCGGGTCGCCGAGCCACAGCGGCTGGATACTGTCCAGACCAATTCCGCGCAGCAGTGAATTGATCGCGCCGCTGTCCGGGTTGTACGCGAAGGCGAACAGCAGCGAGACGATCGCGATCGACAGCACCTGCGGGAAGAAATAGACGATCTTGTAGAAGGAAGAGCCCCGGACACCGGAGACGACCGGGCCGCCCCTCCTTCTGCGACCACCGACATTGATCATGAAGGCGAAGAACAGCGCAAGGCTGATCGTCACCAGCGGCAGCACGACCGCGAACATCAAGCTGTGCTGCAAGGACTTCCAGAAGATCTCGTCGTGCAGCATCCTCCGGTAGTTGTCCAGGCCGACCATCTTGAATTCGGGGCTCAGGCCGGTCCAGTCCGTGAACGAGTAGTAGATGGACTGGATGAACGGCCACACCACGAAGAGCGCGTACAGTCCGAGGGGCAACGTCAGAAACCCCACGATGAACCGGTACTTGCCGTGCTGCATCGCCACTCCGGTGCGGTGAGGGTTTCCGGTTACTGGTGCTTGTAGTGTTTGATCGAGCTGTCCTTGGCGGCCTCGTCGGCGAAGCCCTGGATCTTCTTGATGGCCTCCGCCGGGGTCAGTCGGCCGGCCATCATCTCGCCGAGACCGGCCACGCCGATCTTCTCCTTCTGAAGCTGCACATACCAGTCCTGGAGCCGCGGGTTGACCACGTTCGACCCGGCCAGCTTCAGCGCGGCGACCCCGGAGGTGAGGCCCGGGGTGAGGGTGATGCCGTCGGTGCCGCCGTTGTAGGCGGTCAGCGACTTCACCTTGGACGTGAAGTTCTTGGAGGACGCCTCGCTGAGCATGATGCGCAACTGCTCCATGCCGCCCTCGGCGTTCTGCGCCTTGGCGGGGACGATGAACGGCTCACCGCCGGAGGCCCAGATGGTGCCGAACGGCATCTTGTCGTTCTTGTCGATGCCGGTGGGCGCGGAGACGGCGAGGTTGAAGTCGGAGGGGATGACGTTCGCCGACTCGTTCTCCACCCAGGAGCCGTTCGGGATGAACAGCGCCTTGCCCTGCGCCCAGGCGGTCTGCGACTGGATGTGGTCCAGACCGGGGGTGCCCTTGAGGATGTACCCCTTCTTGTAGAGCTCGTAGTAGGCCTCGAAACACGCCTTCACGGCCGGGTGCTTCCAGGCGTTCGGCTCCAGGTTGTCGATCGCGTTCAGGACTTCGACGCCGCCGACCTTGCCGATCATCGGGTACAGCGAGAAGGGGATGTAGTACGGGTACTTGCCCGCGTACGTCCAGCCGGCGATGCCCTTCTTCTTGGCCTTCTCGCAGACGGCGATCATCTGGTCCCAGGTCTGCGGGTACTCCGCGCCGAGCGAGTCCAGGGCCTTCTGCGAGTACCAGACGCCGTACACCGTGTAGGCGTAGTACATGATCCACACCGGGTTGCCGTCGAACTGGCCCATCTCGACGATGCCGGGGCGCAGCGTGTCGCGGACCTTCTTGTTCGGGTCGTCATATGACGGCGCGTCGAGGAGCGGGGTGAGATCGGCCAGCTGGTTCTTGCCGACCAGCACACCCATGTCCATCTGCTCGGCACCGGAGTTGTCGATGAGGTCCGGCGGGGTGCCCTGGTTGAAACGGGGCTGCAGGGTGGACTGGATCTTCTGGGTGGCGGAGAACTTGACCTTGGCCTTCGGGAAGTCCTTCTCGTAGATCTTCACCGCGTCCTCGGCGTACTCCTTGCCGAAGCCGCCGTCGAAGAGGACGAATTCCATCTGGGCGGTGTCGTTGACGCCGAGCGGGTTCTTGGTCGTCTTCTTGCCGGCCTTGTCCTTGGACTGGCCGCCTCCGCCGCTGCTGGCGCAGGCCGAGAGGAATCCGACGGTGGGGACCGAAATCAGGCCGAGTGCCGCTGACCGTT
The DNA here is from genome assembly GCF_055634995.1 of Streptomyces sp. NPDC111744. Classification (NCBI taxonomy): domain Bacteria; kingdom Bacillati; phylum Actinomycetota; class Actinomycetes; order Kitasatosporales; family Streptomycetaceae; genus Streptomyces; species Streptomyces sp. NPDC111744. Next base: position 37,515 of record NZ_JBVKCG010000021.1, on the reverse strand, counting down.
TGATCAGATCGCGGCGGCCGACGCCTTCGGAACCATGCTTGGCTGCGGATGTGGATCCCATGCTCAAGTCCTCGCCTTCTCCAGGACTCAGGCGGTGAACCGGATCCTCCCCGGCACCGCGGTCGGGTAGTGCTGGGTCGTGCAGGAAGTCACTCAGGAAACGCCGACAGGTATAGTCCACTTCACGCCAGCGGGGCAAGATCGAATGCAAGGTTGGCCAAGGGTCTTTTCCTAGTTGAGACCTGTCGGAAATCTGAGCGACCTGAGTACGCCTTGCCGGAAAAAGAGCCGACATAGACCCCTGAATGCCGCAGCCAACGCCCTTGACATCACGGACCACTTGACCACCTACTGGTTCCTGCGCCACGCATCTGACAACGTTGTCTCATGTGGCAGGGAGGGTACCCGTTGTGATGCAGCGGAGAACGCAGCGAAGAACAGGACACAGATCTGGTACGGCGGTCGTGATCACGGCCGCCGTAGTCATGACCCTGGGCTCCCAGGGAGCCGCGGTCGCCCTGCCGGCCAGGGCACCGGCCGCCGCGACGCAGTTCGCCTCCTCGTTCGAGTCTGGCGATCCGTCACCGGAGTGGACCGACACGGTCGACACGGACCCCAGCGGCGCCCCGCGCGCCTCCGGCGTCGACGGCGGCTACACCACCGGCATCCCCGGCAATGTCACCGACCATGTGACCGACATGCGGGCCAGCGGCGAGAACACCGGCGCGGGCGAGGTCAAGGAGAACCTCGTCGACGGCGAGGCGGGCACCAAGTGGCTCACCTTCGAGCCCACCGGCTGGGTGGAGTTCGACTTCGACAAGCCCGTCAAGCTGGTGACGTACGCCCTCACCTCGGCGAACGACTACGCCGAACGCGACCCCGCGGACTGGACCCTCCAGGGCTCGACGGACGGCAAGGACTGGAAGACGGTCGACACCCGCACGGGCGAGAGCTTCGCCGAACGGTTCCAGACCAGGTCGTACGACCTCTCCGCACCCGCCGAGTACCAGCACTTCCGGCTCGACGTCACGAAGAACAACGGCGCCCCGGACATCCTGCAGATCGCCGACGTCCAGTTCTCCACGGGCGGCAGCGGCGGTCCGGTGCCCCAGGACATGCTCTCGCTGGTCGACAAGGGCCCGAGCGGCTCGCCGACCGCGAAGGCACGGGCCGGTTTCACCGGGACCCGTGCGCTGCGCTACGCGGGCCGGCACACGGCGAGCGGACGGGCGTACTCGTTCAACAGGGTCTTCGACGTGAACGTGAAGGTCGGCCGCGACACACGATTGTCGTACCGGATCTTCCCCTCGATGGCCGACGGCGACCTCGACTACGACGCCACCAACGTCTCCGTGGACCTGGCCTTCACCGACGGCACGTATCTGAGCGGCCTCGGGGCCGTGGACCAGCACGGGTTCGCGCTGTCGCCGCGCGGGCAGGGCGCGTCGAAGGGGCTGTACGTCAACCAGTGGAACGATGTCTCGTCGGTGATCGGTTCGGTCGCGGCCGGCAAGACCGTCGACCGGATACTCGTGGGGTACGACTCGCCGGCGGGGCCGGCCAAGTTCCGGGGCTGGATCGACGACGTGGACATCAGGAGCGTCGCCCCCGAGAAGCCCAAGGCGCATCTGTCCGACTACGCGCTGACCACCCGCGGCACCAACTCCAGCGGCAGTTTCTCGCGTGGCAACAACTTCCCGGCGACGGCCCTGCCGCACGGCTTCAACTTCTGGACGCCGGTGACCAACGCGTCCTCGGAGAGCTGGCTGTACGAGTACGCACGCGCGAACAACGACGACAACCTGCCGACGATCCAGGCGTTCAGCGCGAGTCATGAGCCCAGCCCCTGGATGGGCGACCGGCAGACCTTCCAGCTGATGCCGTCCGTCGCCGCCGGCACCCCGGACACCGGCCGGGAGGCACGCGAGCTGGCCTTCCGGCACGAGAACGAGACCGCGCGGCCGTACTACTACGGCGTGCGCTTCGAGAACGGCCTCAAGGCCGAGATAACGCCGACCGATCACGCCGCAGCGCTGCGCTTCACCTACCCGGGCGACGACGCGAGCGTGATCTTCGACAACGTCACCGAGCAGGCGGGCCTGACCCTCGACGAGGAGCACGGGGTCGTCACCGGCTACTCCGACGTCAAGTCCGGCCTGTCGACCGGCGCCACCCGCCTCTTCGTCTACGGCGTCTTCGACAAGCCGGTGACGGGCGGCGACTCCAGCGGGGTCAAGGGCTATCTGCGCTTCGACACGGGCGCCGACCACACCGTCACCCTGCGCCTGGCCACCTCCCTGATCAGCTTGGACCAGGCGAAGGACAACCTGCGCCAGGAGATCCCGGACGGCACCGCCTTCGACAGCGTGAAGACGCATGCCCAGAAGGTCTGGGACCAACTGCTCGGCAAGGTCGAGGTGGAGGGCGCCACCGCGGACCAGCTGACCACCCTTTACTCCAGCATGTACCGGCTGTACCTGTACCCCAACTCCGGCTTCGAGAAGGTCGGTTCGAAGGACCAGTACGCCTCCCCCTTCTCGCCGATGACCAGTCAGGACACTCCGACGCACACCGGCGCGAAGATCGTGGACGGCAAGGTGTACGTCAACAACGGCTTCTGGGACACGTATCGCACGACGTGGCCGGCCTACTCACTCGTGACGCCCAGTCAGGCGGGCGAGATGGTCGAAGGGTTCGTTCAGCAGTACAAGGACGGCGGCTGGACCTCCCGCTGGTCCTCCCCCGGCTACGCCGACCTGATGACCGGCACCTCCTCGGATGTGGCGTTCGCGGACGCGTACGTCAAGGGCGTGAACTTCGACGCGAAAGCGGCCTACGAGGCGGCGTTGAAGAACGCGACGGTCGTCCCGCCCTCCTCCGGCGTGGGCCGCAAGGGCATGTCGACCTCCCCCTTCCTCGGCTACACCAGCGACGAGACCCGTGAGGGCCTGTCGTGGGCGATGGAGGGGTACGTCAACGACTACGGCATCGCCGAGATGGGCCTGGCCCTGTACAAGAAGACCGGCGAGAAGCGCTACAAGGAGGAGTCGGACTACTTCCTCAACCGCGCCCAGGACTATGTGAACCTCTTCGACTCCAAGGCCGGCTTCTTCCAGGGCAAGGACGCCCAGGGCAGGTGGCGGGTGGACTCGTCGTCGTACGACCCGCGGGTGTGGGGTTACGACTACACCGAGACCAACGGCTGGGGCTACGCCTTCACCGCCCCGCAGGACAGCCGGGGCCTCGCCAACCTGTACGGCGGCCGGGCAGGACTCGCGGACAAGCTGGACGAGTACTTCGCGACACCCGAGACGGCCTCCGCCGACTTCGTCGGCTCGTACGGCGGGGTCATCCACGAGATGACCGAGGCCAGGGACGTCCGGATGGGCATGTACGGCCACTCCAACCAGGTCGCCCACCACGTCATCTACATGTACGACGCGGCCGGCGAACCCTGGAAGGCCCAGGCCTACGTCCGCGAGGCGCTCTCCCGGCTCTACTTGGGCAGCGAGATCGGCCAGGGCTACCACGGCGACGAGGACAACGGCGAGCAGTCGGCCTGGTACCTCTTCTCGGCTCTCGGCTTCTACCCGCTGGCGATGGGCAGCGGCGACTACTCGATCGGCTCCCCCCTGTTCAAGAAGGCGACGGTTCACCTGGAGAACGGCCACGACCTTGTGATCCGGGCGCAGCGGAACAGCGCGACGAACGTCTACGTGCAGGGCGTGCGGGTCAACGGCCGTATCTGGACGTCGACTTCGCTCCCCCACTCGCTCATCTCCAAGGGCGGGATCATCGACTTCGCGATGGGCCCGAAGCCGTCGACCTGGGGCACGGGCAAGAACGCCGGCCCGGTCTCGATCGCCGAGGACGACAAGGTCCCCACCCCGCGCGCGGACGTCCTGAAGGGTGACGGCTCCCTGTTCGACAACACGTCGGCGACGGAGCAGGCGGTGACCTCGGCGGACCTGCCGGTGAGCAGTTCGGTCAAGGGGATCCAGTACACGCTCACCTCACCGGCGGACCACACGAAGGCCCCGACGGGCTGGACCCTCCAGGCCTCGACCGACGGCACCGACTGGCGGACGGTGGACCGGCGTTCGGGCGAGACCTTCACCTGGGACCTGCAGACCCGCGCGTTCACGGTCCGTACGCCCGGGACGTACGCGCACTACCGGCTCGTCCTGGACGGCGAATCGACGCTGTCGGAGGTGGAGTTGCTGGCCTGAGGCACGGCACGGAGAAGGGGGCGGGCCCGTTCGGGTCCGCCCCCCTTTCTTCACCCGGTGGCGAGGGTGAACACGTGCAGGTCGGTGTTCTCAGGGAGCCGGACGCTCTTGATGCTCTTGCCCGCCGGCGCATTGAACGGCTTGGTCGCGAAGACGTAGGTCGCCACGGGGTCCTTGTCCGCCCCCGCGACATTGCGGTACGCGGTCTTCGCCACGGTCTCGTTGCCGTACTGGACGGTGCCGCCTCCGCCGCCGACGGTCCAGTCGGTGAAGGAGAGATCGACCGTGCCGGTGGTGCCGTCGGTGTAGGTGACCGTCGCCGGCGCGGACTGGTTGCCGTTGGTGGCGCTGCCGAGGAAGGACAACCTGCCTGCCGGGGTGGCGAGTTCGATGGTCTGGGCCGCCCCTGTCGCGTTGTCGCGGCGGCCGGCGGGGGCACTCGGCCAGGTGTAGGTCAGGCCGTCGACCGTGCCCGGGGCTCCCGCGGTGAGTCCGGCTGCGGCGAGGGCCTGCCGGGAGTAGCTCCAGCCGCCGCCGTCGAAGTCGGCCTCGTCGTGGTCACCGACGTCGTCCGAGACACCGGTGTTGTCGTAGGCGGCGAGGAGGGTGCCCGGTGCGGCGACGGTCAGGGCGACCGGCTGGGAGTAGGAGGTGCCGGTGGAGGTCACCGTGACCTGCACGTCGTAATAGCCCTGCGGGGTATCGGAGGTGGTGGAGAGGGTTATCTGCTGGGAGCCGTCGGTCACCGTGCCCTCGGCCGGGGTGGCCTTGACGCCGTCCGGGGTCTCCACCCGGAAGCGGACCTCCGGGCCGGTGCCGCCCGTGAGGGACAGGGCGCGGATGGCGACCTGGGCGCTGTCACCGGGGGCGAGCGTCGCGGTGGTCGGTCCGACGCCGATCTGGTACGGCTGCTCGCCCTGGCGGAAGGACGGCGGCACGGAGGAGGTTCCCCAGGTGCGGTTCGGGGTGGCGGAGAGGGTGTAGTCGAGACGGCCGCCGTCACGGACGAAGGAACTGTCGAGCCAAGGTCGGTCACTGGCACGGCCGTTGACCTTCAGGGACTGGACGTAGGGGGCGTCCGCGGCCGCTCCCCGGGCGCGGATCGAGATGTCGTTGGCGCCCGGGCGGTCGATCTCCACGCGCTCGAACAGGGGTGAGGCGAGGACGAGTTCGGCGCGGGACGGGACCTGGGGGTACATACCGAGCGCCGAGAAGACGTACCAGGACGACATCGCGCCGAGGTCGTCGTTGCCCGGGATACCGCCCGGACCGGTGGACCAGAGCGTGGTCATGGCCGCGCGGACGGTCTGCTGCGCCTTGTACGGGGCGCCCGCGTAGTCGTACAGGTAGGGCACGTTGACCGAGGGCTCGTTGTCCAGTTCGGACTTGTCACCCCCGCTGCCGGTGAAGGCCCAGCTGCCGTCGTTGTTGTGGAAGAAGGCGTCGAGGCGGGCGAGGGCCTGGTCCGTGCCGCCCATCGCGGCGAACAGCCCGGCCGGGTTGTGCTGGACCATCCAGGTGTACTGGGCGGCCGTGCCCTCCACGAACCCGTTGCCGGTGGCGGGGGTGAAGCCGGTGACCCAGCTGCCGTCGGCCTTGCGGTTGGCGATGTAACCGCCGGTGGGATCGGCGGCGATGTTGAAGTTGTTCTGCCACCACTGGGAACGGTCGGCGAAGGCGGCCGCGGTGCTCTTCTCCCCTGCCGCCGAGGCGAGTTGGGAGAGGGCGAAGTCGGCCGTGGACATCTCCAGCGTCTCGGCCGCGCCACCCCAGGCGTTCGACACGGAGGGCATGTAGTGCTTGTCCAGGTACTTGTCCAGGGAGGGGCGTTGGCCTACCGACAGCACAGGCTTGCCCGCCGGCGACAGGTCCTGTGCGGTCGGTACCGTGGCCGCCTTCACCAGGGAGTCCAGGGCGCCCTTCAGGTCGAAGTCGGTGCCGCCGAAGGCGCGGATGCCGGCGAGGGCGGTGGGCGAGGGGTCGCCGTTCATGACGTGGGTGCCGCTCGCGCCGTGCAGCCAGCGGTCCCAGACCCCGCCGTTCTGCCGGGCGAGTTCGTAGAGCGACTGGGCGATGTCCGAGCCGGTCCCGGGATCCAGCAGGGTGAGCAGCTGGACCTGGTCGCGGCAGACGTCCCAGCCGGAGAAGGTGCCGTACTGTGCCCGGTGGCCGCGTCCGACGCGGTGCACCTGGTCGTCGCTGCCCCGGTAGCGGCCGTCGGTGTCGCTGATCACGTTCGGGTGGAAGAGCGAGTGGTAGAGGGCCGTGTAGAAGGTGGTGCGGTCGGTGTCCGTGCCGCCGCCGACGCGGAGGGCACCGAGGCGGTCGCGCCAGGCGCGGTGGGCCGCCTCGCGGACGGCGTCGAAGGAGCGGCCGGGTGGGTTCTCCGCCCTGAGGTTTGCCTCGGCGGCGGCCTGACTGACGTACGAGATACCGACCTTGGCGTTCACCGGGCCGGTGCCGGGCGCGAACCCGACGTATCCGCCCGTCCCCTTGCCCGCGACCGGACGCCCGCCGTTCGCGAAGCCGCCGGTGCCGCCGGAGGCGGTTGTCGACCCCGGGGTGAGCCTGTCGTCCTGCCAGGTGCCGGTGGCAGTGAAGGCGCGGTCGAAGTGGGCCGTGAAGTACAGGGTGTAGTAGGCGCGTTGGGCCTCCGCATCGAGGTAGCCGCAGAAGTCGCCGGAGGTGACCGAGCCGGAGATGGTGCGGGTGGCCGGGTCGATGGTGACCGTCGAATCGGCCGAGCCCACTTCTGAGTTGGCGGTACGGACGAGCAACGAGGCCGGTTTTCCGTCCGGGTAGGTGAACCGGGCCGAGCCGGTTCGGGTGGTCGCAGTGAGGTCGGCGGTGACGCCGGAGGCGAGACCGACCTTGTAGTGGCCGGGTTCGGCGGTCTCGTCGCTGTGACTGAAGTCCGAGGCGTAGACGGCGTCCCTGGTGTCGCTCGCGGGGGACGAGGTGACCTCACCGGCGTACGGGAAGAACGGGATGTCGCCGCTGCCGCCCGCGCAGCCGGTGCCGGACATATGGGTGAGGCTGAAGCCGCGGATGCGGGTGGCGTCGTACTGGTAGCCGCCGGGCGCGGCGGTTCTGGTCGCGTCGCCTCTGGTGTTCTCCGGGCTCCAGGAGAGCATGCCGAACGGCACGACGGCGCCCGGGAAGGTGTTGCCGCCGTTCTTGGTGCCGATCAGCGGATCCACGTACGCCGTGGGGTCCTTGACCAGTTGGGGGACCAGTTCGGGTGGCCCGCTCGCGGTCGCCGCGAGGGCGGGGGTGGCACCGCCGGTCGCGAGCACCGCGGCCAGCAGCAGGGACATGGGACGGAAACGCATGACGCGGCCCCTCCTCCTCAGGACGGGTCGCGCACCACAGGTCGCACAAGCCGCAGGGACAGTAACGTGCGCCACCCGTAGCACGGAAGACCGCGTACATCTCGGCAGGAAGGGTCTCAGTTCACCCGGTCGGGTTACCCGAAGCGGGTTGACATCGTTGTCCGTTGAGGCGGTAGAGTCATGTACAGACCATGAGACAACGTTGTCGTGCGTCACGGCATCGACACAAGCCGAACAGCAGAGTGCGCAAGAGGCAGTTCGAGCCACTTCCCCCCGGGCAGGCCCCCACCCCCTCGCCTGCCCGGCTCGCGGACCCGGTGTGCACCTACACCGGGTCCGCCCAGAGCGGACCAGCGACGTCAACCGACCCGGCAGGGCGGTTGCGGTGTCCCCGCCCTCGCCCCGGACCACATGGCCGCAGGTCGTGCTCCGGGTGGCCGTGCAGGTGCCGGGCGGGGGTTCGGTGGGGTCGCCGGGGTCGTGGATGGCGGTGACCTCGCCGTTGCCACGGGCAGGGCAGCACCGCGTCCCGGTCGAGGCGGGTCTGCGGGTAGCGCGTCTCCACCCAGTCGACCAGCCGGCAGGCCACGTCGTGCACCGCCCGCAGATGGCCGCCAGCCGAGGCGGCGCGTCCAGGTCCCGCAACAGGACCGCCGCCCGCTCCGGGAGCGGTCGCAGCGGCGGGTCCACGGGGTCCTGCAGGGCCCTCAGGAGAGGGTCGGTGGATGTCATCCGGCAAGGGTAGGTCGGCCCCGCGCCGCCCGGTGCCGCTTTCCGCAGGGACTATACGGAGGCGGGCCGGGCCCCTAGTGCGGTGTCGGCCGACGGGAGTTCGGCCAGCGGGAGTTCCAGGATGAACTCCGTGCGGCCCGGAGTGCTCTCCACCTTGATGTGGCCGTCGTGGGCCGTGGTGATCGCCGCGACGACGGCCAGGCCCAGCCCCGAGCCGCCCTCCAGGACACCGGCGCGGGTGCGGGAGGAGTCGGCGCGGGTGAAGCGTTCGAAGACGGCGGGAAGGAGCTCGGGCGGGATGCCCGGCCCGTCGTCGTGGACGCGGATCACGCACGTGGCGGCGGTGGCCTCGACCGTGGCGGTCACCGTCGTACCCGCGGGCGTGTGCATCCGCGCGTTGGCCAGCAGGTTGGCCACCACCTGGTGCAGCCGGGCCTCGTCGCCCAGGACCGACGCCGGGCCGTCCAGGTTGAGTTCCAGCTGCCAGACATGAGCGGCGCCCGCCACCCGCGCGTCCCACACCGCCTCCGCGACCAGCGCGGCCATGTTGACCTCGGCTGACTGCAGCGGCCGTCCCTCGTCGAGACGGGCGAGCAGCAGCAGGTCCTCGACCAGACTGCGCATCCGGGCCGACTCGGCGTTGACCCGGCGCCAGGCCAGGCCCGGTTCGATGGGGTCGGTGCCGCGGTTCATCAACTCGGCGTATCCGGCGATCGAGGCGAGCGGGGTGCGCAGTTCGTGGCTGGCGTCGGCCAGGAAGCGGCGCATGCGCTCCTCGCTGCGGCGCACCTGTTCCTCGCTGCGCCGGCGTTCCGCGAGGGAGGTCTCGACATGGTCGATCATGCGGTTGAGGGCGGCGCCGACCTGGCCGGCCTCGCTGCCGGGGTCGGTGTCCCGTTCCGGTACCCGGGTCAGGCCGGTGACCTGGCCGTGGCCGAGGGGTGCGTGGGAGACCTCGACGGCGGTGGCGGCGACCCGGCCGAGGGGACGCAGCTGTCGTCGTATCACCACCGCGCACAGGCAGCCCGCGACCGTGAGACCCACCGCGGCGACCGCGACCTCGACCTCCACGAGGTCTCCGATCGTGTCCAGGACGTCGTCCATGGGGAGGCCGGTCACGACGCGGACGCCGCTCGCGTCCAGGGCGGCCACCCGGTAGGTGCCGAGGCCGGGAACCGTGCGGGTGTCGGGCGAGCCGTCCGGTGCGAGGCCCTTGAGGGCGTGGGTCTGGGCGGTGGTGAGCGAGCGCGGGGGCGCGTCCTGGGTGATCACGGCCGCGCTGAGGATGTCGCCCTGGGTGTCGATGCGGGCTGCGAGCATGCCGGCCGGCTGGCCGCCCTCGTTGAGGAAGGTCAGGTCGCGGGTCAGCCCGGGATGCAGGGCGGCGCCCCCCGCGTTGCGCTCGACCGCATCGCTCACCCGGTCGTCCAGGTTGCCCATCAGATAGGCACGTTGGACGAAGACGGTGGTCAGGGCCATCACTGCGCAGACGCAGACCAGGACGGCGGTGATGAAGACGAGCAGCCGCGTGCGCAGCGACCGGCTCCGCAGCCGGGCGGTCATCTGCCGTCCTCCACGGGGCGTACGGCATAGCCCATGCCGCGGACGGTGTGGTTCATCGGCGTACGGCCTCGGTCGATCTTGCGGCGGAGGCTGGAGATGCAGACGTCGACCAGGTTGCCGCCGCCGTCGAGGGACGTGCTCCAGACGTGGTCGAGGATCTGTGCCTTGCTCAGCACCTGGCGTGGATGGTCCAGGAGCGGGCTGACGTAGTCGTCGGCCCCCGCCTCCAGCCCGTCGATACGGTGTTCGACGGCATCGTGGGCGGTGAGCATCGGGAGGGGCAGCCTCGGCATCTCGTAGCGCAGTCTGCGCAGTACCTGGAGGCCGTCGAGGTCGGGCAACATCCCGTCGAGCACCACCGCGTGCGGGGTGTTGCCGCGGGCCGGTCGCAGGGCCGGCTGTCCGTCGAGCGCGGGGTAGGGGCGCCGGCCCGCGTCCGCGACGGCGGCGGAGAGCAGTTCGGTGAGAACGGGCTCGTCGTCGACGATCAGGACGCGGACTCGGCCGGTTCGGGACCCTGCGGTGGCAGACATGTATCAAGTCTGTGCCGGTCCGCTGAGGGAATGCTGTGTTCCGGCTGAGCCCTGGCGATGTCCCGCGGCGGTCGCACACAGGTACGGCGAAGGGCCGCGCCCCCGGCTGACCGGGGACGCGGCCCTCACAGGCCCCTGAAGGCTACTTGCGGAGCAGGCTGCGCAGCACGTACTGCATGATGCCGCCGTTGCGGTAGTAGTCGGCCTCACCGGGGGTGTCGATCCGGACGACCGCGTCGAAGTCGACGCCCGTGTCGGTGGTGACCTTGACCGTGCGCGGCGTGGTGCCGTTGTTGAGCTCCTCGACACCGGTGAACGAGAAGGTCTCCTCGCCGGTCAGACCGAGGGACTCGGCGGTGGCGCCCTCCGGGAACTGCAGCGGGAGGACGCCCATGCCGATGAGGTTCGAGCGGTGGATGCGCTCGTACGACTCGGCGATGACGGCCTTCACGCCGAGCAGCGCGGTGCCCTTGGCGGCCCAGTCGCGGGACGAACCGGAGCCGTACTCCTTGCCGGCCAGGACGACCAGCGGGATGCCCTGCTCGATGTAGTTGCGGGAGGCGTCGTAGATGAACGCCACCGGCGCGTCGGCCTGGGTGAAGTCGCGGGTGTAGCCGCCCTCGGTGCCCGGCGCGATCTGGTTGCGCAGGCGGATGTTGGCGAAGGTACCGCGGATCATGACCTCGTGGTTGCCTCGGCGGGAGCCGTAGGAGTTGAAGTCACGACGCTCCACACCGTGCTCGGTGAGGTACTTGCCGGCCGGGGTGTCGGCCTTGATGGCACCGGCGGGCGAGATGTGGTCGGTGGTGACCGAGTCGCCGAGCTTGGCGAGGACGCGGGCGCCGGTGATGTCGGTGACCGGGGACGGCTCGTGGGCCATGCCCTCGAAGTAGGGGGGCTTGCGGACGTACGTCGACTCCGCGTCCCACTCGAAGGTGTCGCCGGTCGGGATCGGCAGCGACTGCCACTGGGCGTCGCCGGCGAAGACGTCGGCGTAGGACTTGTTGAACATGTCCTCGCCGATCGCGTTCGCGACGACCTCGTTGACCTCGGCCTCGGTCGGCCAGATGTCCTTGAGGTAGACAGGCTTGCCCTCGGTGTCGGTGCCGAGCGCGTCGCGGGTGATGTCCACCTTCATGGAACCGGCGAGGGCGTAGGCGACGACCAGCGGCGGGGAGGCCAGGTAGTTCATCTTGACGTCGGGGTTGATACGGCCCTCGAAGTTCCGGTTGCCGGAGAGGACCGAGGTGACCGCGAGGTCGTGGTCGTTGACGGCCTTGGAGACCTCCTCCGGCAGCGGGCCGGAGTTGCCGATGCAGGTGGTGCAGCCGTAACCGACCAGGTTGAAGCCGACCTTGTCGAGGTAGGGGGTCAGGCCCGCCTTCTCGAAGTAGTCGGTGACGACCTTGGAACCCGGGGCGAGGGTGGTCTTGACCCAGGGCTTGCGGGTCAGGCCCTTCTCGACCGCCTTCTTGGCCACCAGCGCGGCGGCGACCATGACGTACGGGTTGGAGGTGTTGGTGCAGGAGGTGATGGCCGCGACGGTGACCGCGCCGTGGTCGATCGTGTAGGTCGTGCCGTCGGGGGCGGTGACCTGGACCGGGTTGGACGGGGCGCCGTTGGGGCGGAGGGCCGGGGCGTCCGAGGCCGGGAAGGACTCGACACCGGCCTCGTCCACGACGTCCACGTAATTGCGGACGTCCTGCTTGAACTGCTCGGCGGCGTTGGCGAGGACGATACGGTCCTGCGGGCGCTTCGGGCCGGCGATCGACGGGACGACCGTCGACAGGTCCAGCTCCAGCTTCTCGGAGAAGTCGGGCTCGGCCTTCGGGTCCAGCCAGAGGCTTTGCTCCTTGGCGTACGCCTCGACGAGCGCGACCTGCTGGTCGGAGCGGCCGGTCAGGCGCAGGTAGCTGAGGGTCTCGTCGTCGATCGGGAAGATCGCGGCGGTGGAGCCGAACTCCGGCGACATGTTGCCGATGGTGGCGCGGTTGGCGAGCGAGGTGGCGGCGACGCCCTCGCCGTAGAACTCCACGAACTTGCCGACCACACCGTGCTTGCGGAGCATCTCGGTGATGGTGAGCACCAGGTCGGTGGCGGTGGTGCCGGGCTTGAGCTCACCGGTCAGCTTGAAGCCGACGACACGCGGGATGAGCATGGACACGGGCTGGCCGAGCATGGCGGCCTCGGCCTCGATGCCGCCGACGCCCCAGCCCAGCACACCGAGGCCGTTGACCATGGTGGTGTGCGAGTCGGTGCCGACCAGGGTGTCGGGGTACGCCTGCCCGTTGCGGACCATGACGGTACGCGCGAGGTGCTCGATGTTGACCTGGTGGACGATGCCGGTGCCCGGCGGGACGACCTTGAACTCGTCGAAGGCGGTCTGGCCCCAGCGCAGGAACTGGTAGCGCTCGCGGTTGCGGCCGTACTCCAGCTCGACGTTCTGCCTGAAGGCGTCGTTCGTGCCGAACTTGTCGGCGATGACGGAGTGGTCGATGACCAGCTCGGCCGGGGCCAGCGGGTTGATCTTCGCCGGGTCGCCGCCGAGCTCCTTGACGGCCTCACGCATGGTGGCGAGGTCCACGACACACGGAACGCCGGTGAAGTCCTGCATGATCACGCGCGCAGGCGTGAACTGGATCTCCTGGCTGGGCTGGGCCTGCGAGTCCCAGGTGCCGAGGGCACGGATGTGGTCGGCGGTGATGTTCGCGCCGTCCTCGGTGCGGAGCAGGTTCTCCAGCAGCACCTTCAGGCTGTACGGAAGGCGAGCCGAGCCTTCCACCTTGTCCAGCCGGAAGATCTCGTACGACTCGTCGCCCACCTGCAGCGTGCTGCGGGCGTCGAAGCTGTTCGCCGACACGACAGTCTCCTTCATTGATGTGCGCGTACCACCGTCAATCGTGCCGCCACGCCGACTTGGCCGATCCAGTAAGGTCAGGCTAAGTTAGGCACGCCTTACTAGAGGGGGCGGCTACGGTGCGTCTGGGCAGATATCTCGATGTCGAGATAACTCTAGTACACCGGCGCGGAATGGTCATGCCCGGGCCCGCCCCCCCTGTCCCCGTGGCGTGTCCGGAGCCAGGCCCCGGGGGCTGGTCACCACATCCCGAGCGGGCGCATGGGAGCGGATCTCCACGTTCCGATCGCGCGCTCGTGAGTGAATCCGGGTTTCGCGCCCATCAGTTGGCGGAGCGGGGGTAGCCGACGGAGGAAGCGAAAGGAGACGCAGTCATGCCGCTCACCTTCCGGAAGAGCTTTCGGATCCTGCCCGGAGTGCGCCTCAACATCAATCGGCACTCCTGGTCCATCACCACCGGGGGCAGGCACGGGCCCCGCCACACGCACAGCAGCACGGGACGCGCGACGACGTCGATGGATCTGCCCGGACCCTTCGGGTGGCGGCACAGGTCCCGGGAACGTCGGCGATGACGTCCGCGGGCGGACCGGAGACGTGAGCGGTCCGGCCCGCGGCGCCATCCGGCCGGCCTCCGCCGGGGAGCAGTCGGCGGCGGAGGCGAGGGTTGCCACCGGGTCCTGTGCGGTGCGGGGTTCGCTCAGCGCCCCCAGGAGGGTGCGGGCCGCCTTGTTCACATGGGGGGCGGTGAAGGTCGTGTCGTCGATCACCTGGGCGCCGCCGTCCGGCTCCGGACGGCGGCGCGGGGAACCCACAAGGCGGATCGTCGGCGTGTCGGAAATCGTGTCAGAGCGTGTCAAGTCGGGCTCCGGGGAGATGGGGTCGAAGTGCCTGCCGGTCAGGCCGTTGCCCACCCCAGACGGACGCCCGCCACACCCGCGTCGAGCAGGCAGTTCAGGCACCGGTCCACCCGGTCGGCGGACAGCACGCCGGTGCCGATGGCGACCTCGGTGACCGCGCCTCGCCACTCCGGAGCGCCCGTGGCGCGGATGCCGTCGGCGAAGGGGCCGGACCCGTCGGCGAACCGGTTACCCTCGACCCGCAGCTGGAGCGGCCCGGATTTCCGAATCTTCTCCGCGATTTCGGCGGCGGCCCTGAATCGATCAGCGCGGGCACCATTCAGTTCTCGGTGTTTAACGACGGGAACGGGATCTGTCCGCGATGTTCCGGAAACCGTGCGGGCGGGTGTCGGGACGGCCGGACAGATCGGCCGGTCCGGGAGAAGTTCGGGGCGGGTAAGGCTGGAGGGCTGGAGTTGTTCCGGAAGGCGGATGGTGTGATCAGTTCCGGGGCCGGTCATGCGTGCTTCTTCGCGGGCCGGGAGAAGTGGGAGATGATCCGGTGATTCGCCGCGACGCGGCCAGTGATGTCGATCTCGGAAAACCCCTCCGAGCCGTATCCGGCCACCTGCGGATCGGCGGAGAAGGAGGCCACCGGAATCCACGGCACGCTGGTCCCGGAAAGGATGTCACGCAGGGCCCGGCGGGAGGGCACCCGGCACTAGTCCAGCGGTACCGCGACCGCCCACCAGGCCGGGGGCGTCGGTCATGATTCCGGCTTTCTGGCCTGCGAACACCACGCCCAAGTTGGCCAGCAGCCCGTCACGCATCGGGCGTCGGCGCGGCCAGGCAGGGGCAGGTCGGGGTGTCACCCAGACAACTCTTGAGGACCGGCGGCGTCCGCCGCCGAACGCCCCCGCCCGTATCCGCGCCGGGCTCCGGTTCTCCGTCCGGCAACTTCAGGGCGCGGCCGTATATGTCACCGTCACCGGTCACGCCTTCCGCCGCCCAAATCCTTCGAGACATTTGGGATACCCACTGCGTGGGGAGAGAGTGCGGGAATTCCCGTGGCCGCCGTCGGCACGCATTTCGAGGAGGAAACCGGCGGCGGACAGCACAACCAACCGCGAATCAGATTCCGTTGTAGATGATCGCGAGGAACGGCTCGCCACCCGAGGAATTTCTCGTACCTCCGACTTGAGCCTGGTGACATGTGCCTGTTGTGCGAACCGGGCACCACACCAGCGTACGGAGGAACGGCCTTCGGACAACGGCCGCCGGAATGCACGACCAAAGACTGGAAGCCACCTTGGCGTTCTCTCGCCGCGCCCTTGTGTGCGTCGGGACAACGGTCGACGGGCCGAACAGCCGGGCTTGCTGACAGGGCATCACCCGAACGGACCGCCCAACAGGCTCCATCTCATATCTGAGATAACCTCAACCTCATGGCAGACGACTACCTCGTACGCATCGGCAGGCTCATCCGTGACGCCCGGCAACACCGCGGCTGGACACAGACACAGCTCGCGGAGGCGCTCGGCACCAGTCAGAGCGCTGTCAACCGCATCGAGCGCGGCAACCAAAACATCAGCCTTGAGATGATCGCTCGAATCGGTGAAGCCCTGGACAGTGAGATCGTCTCACTGGGCTACGCGGGCCCGATGCATCTGCGGGTGGTGGGCGGCCGCCGGCTGTCCGGCGCGATCGACGTGAAGACCAGCAAGAACGCGTGCGTGGCCCTGCTGTGCGCCTCGCTGCTCAACAAGGGGCGCACGGTGCTGCGCCGGGTGGCCCGGATCGAGGAGGTGTACCGCCTCCTGGAGGTGCTCAACTCCATCGGCGTGCGCACCCGCTGGATCAACGAGGGCGTCGACCTGGAGCTGGTGCCGCCGGCCGACCTCGACATGGCGTCGATCGACGCCGAGGCCGCCGTACGCACCCGCTCGATCATCATGTTCTTCGGCCCGCTGCTGCACCGCATGGACCACTTCAAGCTGCCGTACGCCGGCGGCTGCGACCTCGGTACGCGGACCATCGAGCCGCACATGATCGCGCTGCGCCGGTTCGGGCTGGACATCGCGGCGACCGAGGGGCATTACCACGCGCAGGTCGACCACTCGATCCGGCCGGACCGTCCGATCGTGCTGACCGAACGCGGGGACACGGTCACCGAGAACGCGCTGCTGGCCGCCGCCCGCCACGACGGCGTCACCGTCATCCGCAACGCGTCCTCCAACTACATGGTGCAGGACCTCTGCTTCTTCCTGGAGGCGCTCGGCGTCAAGGTCGAGGGCATCGGCACCACGACCCTGACCGTGCACGGCGTCCCGAACATCGACGTGGACGTGGACTACTCCCCCTCCGAGGACCCGGTCGAGGCGATGAGCCTGCTGGCCGCTGCGGTGGTGACGGAGTCGGAGCTGACCGTGCGCCGGGTGCCGATCGAGTTCCTCGAAATCGAACTCGCCGTCCTGGAGGAGATGGGCCTCGACCACGACCGCACGGAGGAGTACGTCGCCGACAACGGCCGTACCCGCCTGGTAGACCTGACGGTCCGCCCCTCCAAGCTGGAGGCGCCGATCGACAAGATCCACCCGATGCCGTTCCCGGGCCTGAACATCGACAACGTCCCGTTCTTCGCGGCCATCGCGGCGGTCGCACAGGGCAAGACCCTGATCCACGACTGGGTCTACGACAACCGCGCGATCTATCTGACCGACCTGAACCGCCTCGGCGGCCGCCTCCAGCTCCTGGACCCGCACCGGGTTCTGGTGGAGGGCCCGACCCGCTGGCGCGCGGCCGAGATGATGTGCCCGCCGGCGCTGCGCCCCGCCGTGGTGGTCCTGCTGGCCATGATGGCGGCCGAGGGCACGTCGGTCCTGCGCAACGTGTATGTCATCAACCGCGGTTACGAGGACCTCGCGGAGCGCCTCAACACGATCGGGGCGCAGATCGAGATCTTCCGGGACATCTGACTTGCGGATGCCGCCGCATCTTGTCCGACCTGTATCAACGCGAGCCTGGACAGGGCGCGGCGGCGCCGCTGGGACGACCCGTCACCAGGGGGTTGTACGTCCTGGGCCGCCGGTGTTCGGACTCGCGCCCGGCGTCTCCGCCGGGCGCGAGTCGTCCCACGGCACTGGGGCGCCGGGGCCGTCGGTGCGGGGTGAACCGGCTGCGGAGGCGGGGCTCTCGGTCCGGGTGAGCCGTCGGGCTCGCGCTGGGATCAAGGCGGACAGAGCGAGCGCTGAGGACGCCGATACGACGCCGGCGAGGACGAGGCTGGATCGGACGCCGAAGGCGTCCGACATCAGGCCGACCAGCGGGGCGCCGAGTGGGGTGCCGCCGAGGAGGACGAGGAAGTAGACGGAGAGGACGCGGCCTCGTAGGCGTGGGTCGGCATGCAGCTGGGTCGCCGCGTTGGCGGTGGTGGTGACGGTCACCGCGGCGAAGCCGGTGGGGATCAGCAAGGCGATGAACGTGCCGTAGCCCGGCATCAGGCCCAGTGTGGCTTCCAGCGCCCCGAAGACGACCGTGGTGGTGATCAGCCGTTGTGCGGTGGGGGGCTTCCCGCGGCTCGCCCCGTAGATCGCGCCGATGAGGCTGCCCACGGCGTAGGCGGCGGAGAGGTAGCCGAAGGCGGCGGCGCCGGAGTGGAAGACCGTGACGGCCACGAGCGAGATGGTGACCTGGAAGTTGAGGCCGAAGGTGCCGACGAAGGCGATGACGCAGATCGGCAGGAGCAGGTCTGGGCTGGCTGCGATGGCCTGGAAGGCGTCACGCAGCCGGATGCGGCCGGGTGGGGAGTGGCCGGGGGCGCGCGGCTCGACCGTACGGATGGTGATCAGGCCGTAGAGGACGGCCAGGTACGAGACGGCGTTCGCGAGGAACACGGGGCCCGTGCCGAAGGCCGCGACGGTCAGGCCCGCCAGGGCGGGACCGAGGATACGGGCCACGTTGAACTGGGCGGAGTTCAGGCTCACCGCGGTGGCCACGCGCTCGCGGGCGACCAGTTCCGAGATGTAGGCGTTGCGGGCGGGACTGTCCACGGCGGTTGCGGTGCCGAGCGCGAAGGCCAGCGCGTACACGGACAGCAGGTTCACCGCTCCGACGACGGTCAGCAGTCCGAGCAGGAGCGACTGTGCCGCCATGGCGGTCTGCGTGAGCAGCAGAAGCCGCCGCTTGGGGTATCGGTCGGCGAGGACGCCTCCGGTCAGTCCGAACAGTGTCTGGGGCAGGAACTGCAGTGCGGTCACGATGCCGACCGCGGTGCCGCTGTCACCGGTGATGTGGAGGACGAGCAGGTCCTGGGCGGCGCGCTGCATCCAGGTGCCGACGTTGGAGGTCAGCTGTCCGAGCAGGTAGCGGCGGAAGTGCCGTGCGGTGAGTGTGGCGAGCACCGAGCTCATGACATCTGGTGGGCGTACGTGCCCAGGGCGGGCACCTCCGCATCGTCGAGGTGATGGAAGGCCGGGTGGGGGTGCATGAGGAAGGCGTGGTGAGAGATGTTCCAGGCGTAGGCGCCGGCCATGGCGAAGGCGACGCGGTCACCGACGCGCAGTCGCTCCACCATGACGCCGCGTGCCAGGACGTCCTTGGGCGTGCACAGCTGTCCGACCAGCGTCACCGGTTCGTCACGGGCTTCCGGGCGGTCCCAGGGCCGCCGCCAGTCGTCGTCGGGGATCACCTCGAAGGGCTGGTCGTGCTGTTTCGCCGCCGGTGTGCGCAGATGGTGGGTGCCGCCGCGCAGCACGGCGAACGCCTGCCCGCGGCTGAACTTGATGTCCAGGACCTGGGTGACGTACCAGCCGCAGTAGGCGGTGACCGATCGGCCGGGTTCGATGCGCAGCGTGAGGCGGGGATGGCGGGCCAGGACGGGGCGCAGTCCGGCGCCGAAGACGGACCAGTCGAACACCTCGTGCGGACGGGCGTAGTCGACGCCCATTCCCCCTCCGACGTTGACCTCGGCCAGGTCGACTCCGTGCTCGCGAGCCCAGGCTTCGGCCCAGTTCAGGACCTTGTCGACAAGAGCCAGTTGGGCCGGGGCCTGGAGTCCGCTGGCCAGATGGAGGTGGAGGCCGCGCAGCCGGATGCGCGGGTCGGTCGCGATCAGCTCCAGGCAACGGTCCAGCTGCGCGGGATCCATACCGAAGGGGCTGGGGTGGCCGCCCATGGCCAGTGCGACCTGGCCGAGGTCGACGGGCAGGTTGACGCGCAGCAGGACGTTGACGAGCCCGTCGCCCAGCACCGTGCCGACCAGACGTAGTTCCTGTTCGCTCTCGACGTGCAGGCGCTCCACTCCGGCGTGCAGCGCACAGGTCAGCTCCGTCTCCGTCTTGCCGGGGCCGCCGAAGGAGATCGGCGCATCGGGAGCGAGCCCGCGGACGTGGCTCAGCTCACCGCCGGAAGCCACCTCGAACCCGTCGACGTATCCGGCCAGTGTCCGCAGGATCCGGGGATCGGAGTTGGCCTTGGCCGCGTACAGCAGCTCGACACGTTCCGGCAGCGCGGCCCGGATCACCTGAACGTGCTCGCGCAGGCCCGGCAGGTCGTAGACATAGGCGGGCAGGTCGTCTTCGGTCATCCCGCCGAGCAGGGCGGACACCGCGGGCCTCACCGGATCACCTCATGGGGGAAGTCCGCGCCGAGCGGGCTGGGCAGGGGGACGTAGGTGGCGTGCCGATCGGCCTTGCGGGCCCAGCGCAGCAGGAGGTTGGCCTTGGCGGGCAGCGGTACGCCGGACAGGAGGGCGCGCAGGCGTGGCGGTTCGGCGGCGGTGCGGGCGTAGGCGTCGAGGTGGTCGCGTACCAGGCCCCAGAGCGCGGGTTCCAGCGTCGGGTCGAGGTCGGCCAGTGTGCCGAGCAGCTCCGCGGTGTGGTTGACCAGGAGGCAGTAGGCGACCCGGTTCCAGCCGCGTTCGGCGTCGTAGGTGAGGGGACCCCGGACGTCCTCCGGCAGGTCGGCGAGGGTGCGCTGGTGATGGCCGGGCAGGAGCTTGGTGCCCTCCAGGTCGCGGAAGATCATCTGCGCCGGGGTGCCGTCTGCGTGCACGCCCACGACGACGTTCTGCAGGTGGGGTTCCAGGACGACGCCGTGTTCGAAGTAGGCGGCCAGCACCGGTGGGAGCAGCAGCCGTAGATAGGCGTCCCACCAGGCGAGGATGTCTCCGTCACCGCGCGCGAGCAGGTGGGAGACATGGGCCGGACCGGTGGGGTACTCGTCCGCCACCGCGGCGG
Source organism: Streptomyces sp. NPDC111744 (assembly GCF_055634995.1). NCBI lineage: Bacteria > Bacillati > Actinomycetota > Actinomycetes > Kitasatosporales > Streptomycetaceae > Streptomyces > Streptomyces sp. NPDC111744. The sequence continues at coordinate 17,197 of NZ_JBVKCG010000021.1, read as the reverse complement.
CGAGCAGGGGTGTCACCCCGGGGCGCAGGTGGGGGCGCAGGCCGGAGCGGACGATGACGCCGAGACCTTCCAGAAGGTCGAGGTCACCGTCGGTGGCGAGGGTGCGGTAACCGGGCTCGGCCAGGAGCGCGCATCCCGGGAAGCGGCCGGACAGGTCGGCGAAGACGGGCTGGAGCAGCCGGTTGAGGGCGACGGCGCCGGCCAGTTCGTCACGTGTGTGCCTGCGGACACAGTTGGTGAGGCGGACGTTCAGGCTGAACTTGAGGAAGGTGTCGGTGTCCGGGTGGTAGAGGGTGCGCACCGATGCGGTCGGCATCAGCTCCGGTCCGCTCACGCCGGTGTCGACGACATCGCCGGCGGCGACCGCCTCGCGCAACCGGGCGTGGCCCTGGAGTAGCCGGTACTGCCAGGGGTGCACCGGCAGTACCGCGTATTCCGGGTCGGCCGTCGGGTGCAGCGCGTCCATCTCGTGGAGCTCGCCCTCCTCACGCACGAGGCCGTGGCGCACTGCCAGGTAGCGCAGACGGAACCGTGCGCCGGTCTCCGGGCCGTACGCCAGCCAGTCCACCGGGTCGCCGGTACGGGCCTTCGGGGTGGGGTGGAAGCGATGGCCGAACACCAGGGACTGTTCCGACGCCAGGTACGGGTCCGTGTGCGGAGTGGCTCCCGCCCGCTCTTCCAGTACGGTGCGGATCGTCTCGCGGCTGTCGGCGACCTGGGTCACGAACTCCTCGTTGGCGACACCCGTGCGCAGCTCCAGTTCGTCCTGGATGTAACCGGCAAGGTCCCTCCACCCGACGGTCACCCAGGCTTCGTTGTCGAGCCGCTGTACCGGGCCCTGGAAGCGGTGCGCTCCGATCAGCGAGGCCCGGCGCAGTTGGGAACGGAGCAGAAGGCCCCGGCGGGGCAGGAGCAGCAGGAGGTGGCCGTTGTCGACGGTCACCTGGTGCTCGGGGGCGGACACCTCGCGGATCAGGCAGTTGAGCAGGGTGTGGGCGGTGACGGCGTCGGCCGTCCGCATCGGTTCGCCTGCCGATGCGGTGACGGTGGTGGCGGCGAACCTGGTGTGGGGGGCGGTGCCGGTGGTCATGGGGTCGCTCCAGGACGATCGGTGTCGGATGTCAGCGGTACAGGGCCAGCGGATTGGGCATGTACGTCCACTGCGCCTTGCCCGGGTTCTCGGAGAGGCGCATGGCGACGGTCGCCTTCAGCGGCATCGTGTCGCCGAAGAACGCCGTGGCGTCCTCGTGGTCCGGCAGATCGGCGTACACCTGGCGGCCGACCTCGGCCACCGCACGCCACAGCTGTCGGGGATCGGCCTCCCGCGTCCGCGTGAGGACGTCGACCAGCTCGCTGAAGACTCCGCTGATCAGGCCGCCGAACAGTTTGGTGTGCAGCTCGCCCACGTCGTCGCCCGCGCGGGTGCCGAGCAGCGGTGGCAGCTCGAAGCCGCACCGGGCCAGGCGCCGTGGGCTGACTCGTACGCCGTCCAGATCCCGGTACAGCACCCGCACCGGCCGCCCGTTCCGCAGCACGACCAGGGTGTTCTGGCCGTGGGCCTCCAGTGCCACGCCCATGGAGAGCAAGGTCAGTGCGGGCGGCAGGACGAGCCCGGCGAAGTCCGCGAGCCAGCGCACCGGATTTCCCGAGATCACGGTGGCTCCTGTCGCATGGACGGCGGTGAGCGGAACCGCGATCTCCCCGGGGTCGAGGTAGCGCTCGGTCGATTCCCGGATCATCGCCGCCAGGCTCGCCGAGGGCTGTCCGTCCGCCCGCACCGCTCCGCCGCCCAACTCATGCAGGATGCGGAGGCTGCCCCCGTACCCGGCCTTGTCCAGGAGAGCCGAGACCAGATCGGACAGTGGGGGCCCGTCGGCGACCTCGGCCGGGGAAATGGTGCGCCGGTAGTTGGTGACCTGCACGTCGAGCGCCGTCTTGATGTGGCACCCCGGCAGGACGCCCAGCGGTACGAGGGTCCGCAACGACAGCAACGGCCGTGCCGGGATCGTCTCCTCCGCGACGGCCAGGTCTGGATGGTGCGCGAGCACATGGTCGTGCTGCCAGGGATGCAGCGGCATCAGGATCGTGTCGCCGTCGCGCAGTTGCGGCGGCCAGGCGCCGGCCCCCTGCCAGCGGTCGGCCGGGACCCGGAGCAGCGCCAGCGGGACGACTGGGCGGTGCTCGGGAGCATAGGCGAGCACATCGGCGATCGACATACCGGTACGCGTCCGGCTGCAGGGATGCTGCGGGTGGCCGTCGACAACCGCCTGCTCGGCGTCCGTCGAGTCGCTCGGCGGGGCCGTCCGGTCTGTGTTCGCGGCCCTGGCCAGCGCCAGGTTGACCACGCTGTTGTCGAGCTCGGTCGCCAGTCGTTCCGCCGCGGGGGTGTGCAGGCCGAGCTGCGCCAGGAGCTCCGCCGGCCCCCTGATCGGTCCCTCGGAACCGGACACGGTGAAGCCCGCCGGCACCTCGGCGAACGGCAGCGCACACCGCTGATCCGCCGACAGTGAGCCACCCCCTTGCAGGTCGACCACGAGACTGTCGGACTCCCGGTGATGTCCGACCACACCGGGCACGGGTTCTCGTGCGAGGGCGCCCCACAGGCGGCCCAGCACGGTTGCCCGCGCTCCCGGGAGCGCGGCCGTGAACGGCTCCACCAGGTCCGGTCGGATGCGGCGCAGTTCATCAATGGGCATGAGGTGTCCCAGGGGCTCGGAGGCGCTTGTCACGCGGTGTCCAGTGGCACCGGACGTGCAACCGACGCTAGGCGACGACGATCAAGGGGATTGCCAGAGCAAATACAGCGGGGATCCCGGAATCGTTCGAGGAGGTGCTGTGCTTTTCCCGCCTCCGGCCGATTCCGCGGCGATACTTCAACCGATGAGGTCTGACGCTGGATCAGTTTTCGACTCCGGTGGGACGGCCGAACCCGGCCGTGGCCCGCACATCGCCGCTTGGGAGCCGAGTTGCCTGCCGCGGGGGCGGAGCCGGCATCCGCCGGTGTTCGAATGTCCTGGCTCTCTGCTTGATCCGGCCGGCGACCTACTGGCTGTCGCCGTCGCATCGGGTTTCGGCGGCTACGCCGTCCGTGGTGAATCCAGCTGCCCGCGAAGACAAGGATCACCGGCTCGGGGGAGGTTCCGGCGTTTGCGCCGCACGCTCCGCCGGAAGTCTGTGAGCCTTCCGGCATGCGTGTATTGCTGATCGAGGACGACGACCGGGTGGCCGGACCGCTGATGGAGGGGCTGCGCCGTTTCGGGTTCACCGTGGAACACGCCAGACGGGGCGCCGACGGCCTCGCCGCGCCGGAGGCGGCGATGGTGCTGCTGGACCTGGGGCTGCCCGACATGGACGGCATTGACGTCTGCCGTTCGCTCCGGGCCCGCTCGGCGGTGCCGATCATCATGATCACTGCCAGGGACGACGAGGTGGACCGGGTGCTCGGTCTGGAGCTGGGTGCGGACGACTATGTCTCGAAGCCGTTCGGCGTACGGGAACTCGTCGCCCGGATCCGGGCCGTCACCCGCCGCACCCGCCTCGCAGGGCCGGACACGCGCCACGACGAGCGGAAGCCGTCGGCCGACCCGGCGCGGCCCGGGATGCCCGACGTCCAGCGGATCGGCCCGCTGGCCATCGACCGCCGCACCCGGCAGGTGCACCTCAATCAGGCGCCGGTCGCCCTTGCCCCCAAGGAGTTCGACCTGCTCACCTGCCTCGCGGAAGACCCCGGAGCCGTCTGCTCCCGCCGGCAGATTCTCGACACGGCGTGGGAGCCGAACTACTTCGGCCCCACCAAGACCCTGGATGTCCACATCGCCGCGCTGCGCCGCAAACTCGGGGACTCCGCCTGGATCGAGAACATCCGCGGAATCGGTTTCCGCCTGGTGTCGCCGGCTCCCGTCGACACCACGTCCGCCACGTCCGCCACGTCCGCGTCGGCCTCGGCGTACGAGGTCGGCGCCACGTCCGCCACGTCCGCGGCGGCGTCGGCGTACGACGGAGGGCCCCGGTGACACGTCGCATCCTGCTCAGCCATCTGAGCCTGATACTGCTCGTCCTGCTCACGCTGGAAGTGCCGTTCGGCGTCTTCTACGCCCGCAGCGAGCTGTCCCGCTTCTCCCGTACGGCGCAGCAGGGGGCGATGACGCTCGCCGCGGTCTGCGAGGAAAGGATGGAGCACGGTCTGGCGGCCGACCTCCCCGGCCTGGCCCGCGCTTACGGGCGGCGAACCGGCAGCCGCGTGCTCGTCGCCGACGAGAAGGGTGTCGTCCTCACCGACACCGCCCTTGCCCTGGTCGGCAAGGACCTGTCCGCCGCGCCGGACATCGCCGACGCGCTGCGCGATCAGCCCGCTGTCGGTACCCGGAGCGACCCGTCCGCAGGTGGCGAAGTCCTGTTCGTCACCGTGCCGGGTGGCTCCGGCGTCGCCGTCCCCTGTGTGGTGCGGACCGTGTACCGGCTCGGCCCGCTCAAGGCGAGGGTCCATGCCACCTGGCTGGCGCTGGCCGCCGTCGGGCTGGGCGTGCTGGCCACCGTCGCCCTGATCGGCTTCGTCCTCGCCCGCTCGATCACCCGCCCGGTGCGGGCCTTGGAACGCGCCACCGCACAACTCGCCGAAGGGCGACTCACCGATCCGCCGGCCACCGATCACGGGCCGCCGGAACTGCGCCGGCTGGCCGCGTCGTTCACGAGGACCGCAACCCGGCTGCAGCACGTGCTCCGGGCTCAGCAGGCGTTCGCCTCCGAGGTGTCGCACCAACTGAGGACCCCGCTGACCTCACTACGCCTGCGCCTGGAGAATTTCGAGCCGCACCTCGCCCCCTGCGCCCAGGACAGCCTCGACACGGCGCTGGCGGAGATGGAGCGGCTCAGTCGTATGGTGCAGGGGCTGCTCGCACTCGCCAGACTGGAGAACTCCGCGATCAGACCGGAGGCGGTCGATCTCGACGCCGTCGTCGCCGACCGCGCGGCCATCTGGACGGCCTTCGCCGACGAACAACACGTCGGCATCGTCGTCTCCGGAGCCACGGCCGTCCGGGTGTGGGCGGTCCCGGGAGCACTGGAGCAGATCATCGACAACCTGCTCTCCAACGCGCTGCGTGTGTCCCCACCGGGAACCGCCATCACTCTGGGCGTCACCACCGCCCCGAAAGACGGCAGCCGCACACCGCCCATGGCCGAGCTGCATGTGATCGACCAGGGTCCCGGCATGACCGAGGCCGAACGGCAGAAGGCCTTCGACCGGTTCTGGAGAGGTTCTGACGCCGACCACGACGGCACGGGCCTCGGCCTGCCGATGGTCCGGCAACTCGTCCGCGCCGGCGGTGGTGAGGTCACCCTGGAGGAAGCTCCCGACGGCGGGCTCGACGCCGTGGTCCGCCTCCCGTACGCCGAGAGCCGCACTCACCAGGAAGGCCTGGGCGCCTCCGTGGACGTCGACTCCACGGGACGCCCGCGTCGCCACACCACCCACGGCGTGGTGTCGGCGGGGATGGCCGTGGGCAGCCGGATCAGAGAAAAGCGGCTGAAGTGACCGAGAAGGGTGAGACAGGTTGCTGTGGCAGCGACCGGCGCCCCCCCTGGGGACCCTCTCGGGATGCGTTCAGGCTCGCGCTGCCAACTTGCCGGTCACGACCGCAGAGCACGTCGTCGGACCGCCCCCTCGTCCCCGTCCGACGGTCGCGCTCGGCGACCTCGCCCTGGTGGCCTCCCTGGCCGCCCAGTTAAGTCTGCGCCGGTATGCGCGCACGGCGCCCGGCCGGCATCGACGTCCCCGAACAGGCGTCCCCCCACTCCCGTGAGAGGGGGCCGTCCTCCTCGGTTCCGGGTCCGGCAGGGGAACACAACGCCGAATTCCGTTGATTGACCGATCCAACCTGGTCACGGGTCTAGGGACGCACCATGCCCCGCGCGTAGTGTGAGACAGCATGGGGGAACTGCGTGCGGACTGGAGACTCAGGCTGCGACGCGAGGACGCGCACGGTCCCATCTGCGGGGCCGGTGTACTCGTCGACCAGCACACGGCGCTGACCTGTGCGCACGTGGTGCGCCACCCGGATGCCGTGATGTGGCTGGAGTTCGCCGAGAACAGCGCGCTGGAGCCGGTGGCCGCACGGGTCATGGCGGGCGGCTGGCTCGAGGAGGGCGAACACGGCGAGGACGTCGCCGTGTTACGGCTGGACAGCCCGCGCCCGCAGGCGCGTCCCGCTCCGCTGGAACCGGTGCCCAGGGCCGGTACGGAGGTGTACGCGACCGGGTACGCGGAGGGCTTCGACGACGGCATGAGCCTGTGGGGCCGCATCGGTGGCGTCACCGGTGAGCAGGTGCAGCTCGACGCCGTCACCAGGGCGGAGGTGGTGCGGGCCGGGTTCAGCGGCGCCGCCGTCTGCACCCGGCCTCGGGAGGGCCGCCCTGCCCGGGTGGTCGGCCTTGTCGTCAGCTGGCGCGGGGACATGGGAGAGCTGCTGCCCGAGGACAACCGGCTCGCCTTCTCGTATCTGATCCCGGTCGACCGCATCGCCGAACTCTCGCCCGTCGTCAAGAAGTTGTGCAGCCCGGACGCCTGGGACCACGGCTTCGAGGAACGGCTGAGCCGATGGTACGACGATCCGGACGAGGACCCGGTGAAGATCACCGTAGTGCCCCCGGGCAGCGGCAAGGACCGCTCGCTGCGCCATCTGCTGCACCGCGCCGACGTCGTCCGTCGCGGCGGCGACAGCAGACCGGACCTCGCCGACCACGCCCTGGGACGGGTCTCCTTCCCGGTCGGCGAGTACCTCGCGTACTGGGACTGGCTGCTCGGCACCGACCGCCGGCCCCCGCGGTCGGCCGATGTCACGCCCGTCCGGCCCGTCACGGTCGTGGTCGACGCCTTCGACGAAGAGCCCCAGCCCGGTCCTCTCCTCGAACTCCTCAGCCGGTTACGGATGCTGGGATTCCGGCTGCTGCTCGTCTTCCGCCACGAGGGCGGCACCGGCTGGAGCGCGGCCCGCGACGAGCTGCTGCGGCCCGCCCTCCTCGACCACGCGGACGCGCTGCTCGGCCGGCTCGAGCTCGCCGAGTTCGGCAACGCCATACGCCGTGACGTCGTCGACAGCGCCTCCCTGGACTCCGTCACCGAGACGGCCGACCTGCGCCGCGCCGAGCTCCGCCGGATCGGCGCGTTACGGGAACCGCAGCAGCAGCTCACCCGACTGCGCTCGCTGCTCAGGACCCTGCGCACCGACCTGGACCGCCAGGGAGGCCGGTGATGCGGGGCGCCGCCCGGACCGAGCCCGGCAATGAGGGCGATGGGAGGACGACCGGCTGCCCGCACCGGAGCTTCGACGGATCCCCCTGCAAGGGCTCCGTACTGCCCACCGGCTGGTGTGACCAGTGCGGCCGCGCGGAGCAGGGTCCAGGACTGCCCGCCCTGCCCGAGGACCCGCGGGACTTCGGCCCCCATGACCTGCTGGCGCTCCCCGACCGCACGCCCCGCCCTGCCGAGGCACGCCTCGTCCGTGCGCAGACGCCGCTGCGCATCCGGATGGGCTGTTCGGCCGCCGACTGCGGTATCACCTTCGCCCCGCCCTACACCGAGGGCCCGGTGCCCGTCACGGGGTACTGCCCGGCGTGCGGCGAGCGTTACTCGTACGAACCGGAGCTCACCGAGGGCGAGTTGCTGCGCGACCAGTACCGGATCATGGGGCCGATCGCGCACGGCGGCCAGGGCTGGGTCTACCTCGCCGAGGACACCCATCTCGGGGACGTCGTCGCCGTCAAGGGTCTGCTCAACCGGTACGAGCACGACGGCGCCCGGCTCGCCGACGTCGAGCGCCGCAACCTGGTCGCCATGCGCCACCCCCGGATCGTCCAGATCCGCGACTTCGTCGCCCGCGGCGACAGCACCGGGGAGATCACCGGCGGCTACATCGTCATGGACGACGTCGGCGACGGCACCCTGGAGAAGGTCGTCGAGGAGACCCGGCGGGGCGAGTCGGTCCTCGACATCGAGCACGTGGCGGCGTACGGCTGTCAGATCCTCGAAGCCCTGGTGCACCTGCACGCCGGCGGTGAACGGGTCTTCGTCTACGGCGACATGAAGCCCTCGAACGTCGTGCACCACGGGAACGGCGTCAAGGTCATCGACCTCGGCGGTATGCGCGAGGAGGGCCAGAGCCGGCCGCCCGCCCACGTCACCAGCGACTACATGGCGCCCGAGATCGCGTTCTCCGGTCTGCCCACCGTCGCCCACGACCTGCACACCGTCGGCGTCACCCTGCGGGAACTCGCCCACTGGGCCGTCGACAAGGTGCCGGGCCTCGGCACCGGCTCCTTCTGGCAGGTCGTCGAGCGCGCCGTGCGGACCGACCCCGGCCTGCGCTTCGCCGACGCCCGCGAGATGGCCGGCCAACTGCGGGGCGCACTGCGGGAGATCAGGGCCCTGCGCGGCAAGAGCGACCCGCCCGAGCCCTCTGACCACTTCCGTCCGTCCCCGCAGCTGCTCGGCGCCCGGCTCGGCACGGTGCCGGGCATCGAGCACTGGCTGGGGCGGCCCCGCCGCGACCGTTACGAGCCGCCGGTGGCCCCGGCCCTCGACCTCGGCACCCCCACGCCCACCGAGATCGCCGGCTGTCTGCCGGTGCCGCGGCGCTATCCGGGCGACCCGCAGACGGCGCGGTTCGAGGTGAGCAGCGGTTACGACCCCGGGCTGCTCCTCGACCAGGAGGACGAGAAGCCGGCGTCGGTGGAGATCTGTCTGCACAACGTGCGCGTCCTGCTGGCCCGGAACACCAGGGACGATCTGGAACTGGCCCAGGCGGAACTCGACACCGCCGACTCCATCCCCGGTCCGTCCGCGGTGCGCCGCTGGCGGCTGGAGTGGCACCGCGCGCTGCTCGCGCTGCGCCACGCCGGTCTCTACCACAACCCCCAGCAGGTCGCCGAGGCCCAGGCCCACTTCCTGCGGGTCCTCCACGAACTGCCCGGCGAGTACGCCCCCAAACTGGCCCTCGCCTACTGCCGGGAGCGGCTCGGCGACCACGGCAACGGGCCCAGCGCCAGGGAGCTGTACGAGGCGGTGTTCGCCCGCAACCCCGCGCACGGCGGCGCTGCCCTGGGCCTGGCCAGGCTGGCGCTGCGCGCGGGCGACCGGCGAGCGGCCCTCGACGTCCTCGGCCGGGTCCGGGCCGGCACCCTGGACCACACCGTGGCCCGGATCGCCTCCCTGCGGATCCGCGCGGCCCGCCTGCCCGGTGACGCCGGAGCGCCCCCGAGGAATTTCGATCCGCTGCCCGCGCCCGCCGAGGTCGACGCGGCGCTGGCCGAACTGCCCGGCCTGGTGGGCCGCGGACCGGGCGCCGGCGAGCCGAGCCTGTCCGAGGACGAGGCGCTGCGGCTGAGGACCGAGCTGCACGAATGGAAACTGGACGCGCTGCACCACCAGAGCGACCGGGCCGGCGCTCCGGGCGCGGGCGCCGGCCGGCTCGACGCCCGCCGGCTCAGACGCCTGCCCCCGCCGGAGCGCGAGCAGCGCAGGCGGATGGAGTCGCTCTACCGGCAACTGGCGGCGCGGCACCGGGAATCGGCCGCCACCCACGAACACCTCGTGGACCTCGTCCACGCGGTACGCCCGCAGACCCGCGTGTGACCGCACGACACGACGGAACCGCCCGACATGAGCGGGACCGCACAACACACGAAAGGACCGCACAGCACGAAGGGACCGCACAACATGACGGGACCCCCAGCACGAAAGGACCGCACAGCACGGAGAGACCGCACAACATGACGGGACCGCGCAGCACCAGGGGACTGCGCAGCATGACGGGACCGCACGCGCGGAGGGACCGCACAGCACCAGGGGACTGCGCAGCTTGACGGGACCGCGCAGCACGGAGGGCCCGCGCAGCACAAAGGGACTGCGCAGCATGACGGGACCGCACAGCACGACGGACCGATCAGCACGACGGGATCGATCGGCAGGCACCGGGGACGCGGTGTGCATGGGGACGAAGCGAAGGAGCGGTGACGCAGGACATGAGCAGCCACACCCGGCCGCCGCAGCCGGGCATCCGACTCCACGTCGACCTCGACGGCGAGCTGCGCCCGCACCGCAGCGCTAAGATCGAGGCCCATCTGCGGGTCGACGTGTCCGCCGACGGCGCCCCCAATGATCTGCCCGCCGTCGAACTCGCGGTGATCATCGCGGTGGACGTCGCCGAGTCCAACCGGGCGGCCGTACGGCACGCTCTGCCGGCCGCGCTGCGCGCCCTGCCCGACCGGATCTCCTTCGCCGTGCTCGGCAGCGGCCCCGAGCCGGTCCGGTGCTATCCGCTCGGCGACGACGAGTGGGCCGTCGCCGACCAGAACCAGCGGCGCCGGGCCGCGTTCGCCGCGGGCTCGCTGCCGCTGCACCGGGACGGTCCGCGGCCCGCCGGGTACGCCCCGTGGGCGGCCAGGGCGCGGGCCCTGCTCGCCGGCCGCCCACTGTCCGTGCGGCATCTGATGCTGATAACCGACGGCAGCAGCGCGGCCGGCGAGACCCGTCTGGAGGCGGAACTGGACGTCTGCGCCGGGGAATTCACCTGCGATGTGTTCGCGGTGGGCACCGAATGGGCGCCCGATCCGCTGCTCACCCTCGCCGAACGGCTGCACGGCACCGCCCAGTTCGTGGACGAGGGGCTGGGCCGGGCGGTCACGGACGCCGTCGCTCGTCTGCGCCGGGTGCCCACACCCCAACTGCCGATCGAGGTGACCCTGCGGCCCTCCGTGCGCCAGGTCTCGCTCAGCGAGAAGGCGCCCCGGCCGCACCGCCTCGTCGGGCTGCCCCGGCCCGGCCGGTCGCACTGCTGGAGCTTCCCCACCCACCAGTGGGAGCAGGGCAGCCGCGACTACCTGCTCACCCTGGTCGCGGGCGCCGACGACGACCCGCTGGAGACCGAGCTGCAGTTCGCCATGGTCTCCATCGGCGACGTCCATGCGCCCGTCGTCGCCCGCTGGCACCTCCCTGGGCAGTCCGCGCCGCCCGCCCCGGCGGGCGGCGGCAGCGTGCGCAGCCTCCACGCCACCGCCCGGATGCGCGGCGCGCTGCGCGAGGGGCTCACCGCCCTCCAGGAGCACCGGCCCGACACCGCCCGGGAGTGCCTGGGGCAGGCGGCGCGGCTGGCCGCGCGGTTCGGCACGGACTGGGTGCTGGACGAGATCCGAACGGTCGCCGACATCGAGGACGCGGCCTCGGGGCGGATCCGGCTGCGCGCCGTCGACGCCGGCGCCCTCGGCCCGATGATCCTGCGGGCCGGCTCGCGTCCCGGCGTCCCACTGGACGACGCCGTCGACGCACCCCCGGGCCCGCGCTGCGGCACCTGCCGCAACCGAGCGGGGAGCGAGGCCCGTTACTGCATCGCCTGTGGGGAGAAGCTGCTGTGACAACCGTACGGACGTCCTTCCTACGGCGGTACTCCCCCGCCGCGTTCTGGCGCGGGCGGCTCGGTCACTGGCGGACCCGCCGACTGCTGGAGACGCATCTGCTGGTGCTGTTCCTGTGTGCGGCCGTGGCCTCGACCGCCCTGTTCTTCTCCTACCGGCAGACCGAGCGCGGGGCCGCCGCCCTCGCCGCCCGTGAGGCGCCGGCCGTGCAGGGGCTCGCCGCGACCCGGCTGGCGGCGCTGCGGGCCGACCAGGAGGCCCACGCGCTGGTGCGGACGCACCTGGTCGACGTGGCGGGCTCGGGCGAGACCTACCGGTCCCAGCTCTCCGCCGCCGACCAGGGCCTGTCCCGGATCGCCGACCGCACGGACCAGGACCTCGGCACGGTCAACGGTCTGCTCGCCACCTACGGCAACTCGCTCAACCTCGGTACGTCCATGTACCGCGACCAGCCGCTGATGCGGGAGCAGAAACTCGACGAGGCGGACTCGCTGCTCACCCGCAGCACGGTCGGGCTCGCGCCCCGCCTCGACGCGCTGCAACGGGTCCAGCTGCGGCACGCCAAGGCCACCGCCACCATGGGGCGGTGGCGGCGGCCCGGCTGGTGGCTCGCCGAACTCGCCCTGGCCGCACTCGCGTTGACCCTGCTCTCGGCGCTGTTCGTGCTGCGCGACCGGTGCGGCCGCGACTGGAACCCGTATCTGCTCGCGGCCTTCGTCATCACCGTGCTGCTCGCGGTGTTCCCGCTGATGACGACGTCCGCCACCGAGGACCGCCTGGACCGAGCGCTCGGGGATCTCGGCCGGATCACCGAGGTGTCCCGGCACACCGGCCCGGGGCTGGCCACGGCGCAGCAGACTGTCGCGCAGAAGTCGGACGAGGTCCGGCAGGAACTCACCGACGGTGGCTGGACCGACCGGATGTACCGGGGCACGGTCGTCGGCGGCCTGCTGGTCGTCGTCCTGCCCGCGCTGGGCCTCGGGCTCCGGCTCGACAGCGACTACTGGAGGCGGCGATGACCCGGCGGTTCAAGCTACTGGTCGTACTCGTGGTCATGCTGTTGATCGCGGCCGTCGGGGTGGTGGTGGCCTGGGCACGGCACGACGACGGGGAGCCGGTGACCATTCTCGGAACCTGGACCGGTGAGCAGGCGGAGCAGTTCGAGTCCGTGCTGCGGGACTTCGGCATTCCCTTCCACTACCAGGGCACCGCGGCCCAGCGCGAGGTGCTGCTCTCCAAGGTGCAGTCGGGAGAGCCCCCGGACATCGTGATCATGCCGGGCATCGGTGAACTCGCCGAGTACGCCGACCAGAACCGCCTCAAACCGCTGAACGGGCTCTACGACCCACAGCAGTACGGCGCCCCCTGGAACGCGACCGGCATCTCCTCCTCGTCCGCGTACTGGGTGCCGGTCAAGGCGGACCTGAAGAGCATCGTCTGGTACCGCCAGGACGAGAAGCCCGCCGACTCGCCCGCACCACTGGCGAGTTGGTGCATCGGCATGGGTGACGACGGCGCCTCCGGCTGGCCCGGCACCGACTGGATCGAGGACCTCGTGCTGCAACGGGCGGGCCCGGCCGGCTACGAGCCGTGGGCGCTGGGCACCGGCGGGAAGAAGTGGTGGCAGAGCGCCGCGGTGCGTTCCGCCTGGGAGGCCTGGGCCGGTCTGCTCGGGCAGGACCGGACCAGGGCCCGGCACGCCCTGCTCACCGACCATCGCGGTGCTCCGGACAGCGACGGGCTGCTGTTCGACGGCTGGGGCGGATGCGGTCTGGAGCACCAGGGTTCCTTCGCGCGTTCCTTCTACAAGAACGAGGCGCGGCACGCGGACCTGACGGACTCCGCTCCGCTGCTGCCCGGCGGCGGCCCGGTCCGGGCCCACGAGGTGACCGGGGACTTCGCGGCCCTGTTCAGCGACAACTACCGGGCACGTGAGCTGATCCGGCGGCTGGCCTCCAAGGACGGCCAGCAGGAGTGGGCCCGCTCGGCGGACTTCTTCTCGGCGAACCGGCAGGTGACCCCGCAGAACCACCCGGCCGAACGCAGGATCGCGGCACGGCTCCGCGAGGGCCCGCGCTGCCTGGACGCCTCGGACGTCATGGCACCCGCCGTACGGGACGCCTTCTACGAGGCCGTCCTGCAGACCATCGCCAGGGTCGCCGCCGGCCAGGGCCCCGGCATCCCGGGCCTCCTCCGGGACCTCCAGCGGGTTCAGGACGCACAGGGCACCCCTGGCAGAGCGGCACCGCGGTCGGTGTGCAGCCCCCAGTGAACAACCGGCCGCCGGTCGCCCAGTAGTGCTTGGTCAGGTTCATTCGCTGGTGGCGTGTCCGTTTGATCGGGTGTGTCCGCGACCGGGTGTGCTGGGCGGGGAGTTGGCCGCGGTCCGGTGTGATCTGGCGGACTTCGCGGCAGAGGTGTTCGAGCCGTTCGCGCGGGCGGATCAACGCCGGTGGGGTCAGGTGTACCTGCGAGGACTGCCGCTGGACGGGCGGCGCAAGTCGGTGGAGCCGATGGCCGCCCGGCTGGGCGAGGACGGCAACCGGCAGGCCCTGGCCCCCCCCCGTGCGGCGGCGCCCTCAGCCCTTCGGCGTCGCCCGGTAGGGGCGGAAGAACGCGCGTGGCTCCTCCGCGTAGAGCTCGGGCTCCTCGAACGGAGCGAAGTGACCGCCGCGCGCGGGCTCCGTCACGTACACCACGTTCGTCGTGCACTCGAGCCATGCCCGCGGCGGGCGATGATGGCCCAAACGCCGGGCCTGCCCGAGCAGTTGATCGGCGCCGCCCCGGACCTCTTCTTCGGCCACTTTCTCGACCTGTGGACCCGCGACCCCTCGGCGGTCCCCGCCGACGTCCGCGCCGCCCTCGGCCACGACGCGGCCGCGCTGTGGCGGGCCTGCGCGCCGGACCTGGAGCACCACACGGTGAGCTGTGGGCACTTCATGGCGGAGGAAGCGCCGGACGAGCTCACCTCCGCGCTGCGCAAGCTGCTGACCCGTTGCCCGGCACGACCGGGTGGTGGACACGTTCTCCAGCCTCGGTCTTCCATGGAGGCCACGGAGTCGTGGTGAGCGGCGGCCCGGCACCGCCGGGGTGCCGGGCCGCCCGGGAACGCGCCTCAGGCCTTTTTGAGGGTGACGTCCTGCTGCTGGAGGGCGTGGAAGGACGGCAGCGGCAGGCCGCCCTGGGGGCGCAGCTCCATGATCGTGGCCTCGACATGGGCCGCACCGGTCTTCAGCTTCTCCGAGATCACCTTGCCGCTGTTCTCCCAGTGATGCTTGGCGCCGTCGCACACGGCACGGGTGCCGCCGACGCCGTGGCGGTAGTTCGGCGAGTCCTGGCTGACCGACGAGCTGACGAACACGGGGCCCGCGGCATCGGTGCAGGTGTAGGTGCCGGAGAGGGTGACCGTGCCGTCGTCGGCGAGACGGCCGGTGGGGTCGACGGTGACGGACTCGGTGGGGGCGGCGGTCGCGGGGGCGACGGCGGCGCAGAGCAGGGCGGCGGAACCGAGGGCCGCGGCGAGGACGGGGCGTAGGGGCATGACATCCTTCCCAGGTCGTGGGTGGGGCATGCCCTGGATACCGGGCGCCCGGCCCGGGAAGCGTGACCGTCACTCCTTCGGTGGCGCGTCCCACCGGTCCGTCCTGGCCGTGCGGCGGTCGTCGTGGGAGCGTCCGCGAGTTGTCCGCGTGTTGTCACAGGTCGCGACCGGAGGTTCCACGGCGTTCACGACAGGAGCATGGTCTGGTCATGCCGGTCGGCGACCGCGCCGGAGGCAGACCCGTGGAGGTGCGCCATGTGTTCCCACCAGTTCCCGAGCGCGACGGCCGACCGCGGCCTCCCGCACATCGTCGCCGCCCACCCCGAGCAGGGCTGGACCCTGCTGTGCGACGGGGCGATCGTCTTCGACGACACGGGCGAGCTGCACGCCGACGGCAGCGTGGTCGAGCCGCACCGCGGCCCGGCCGGCCGGCTCTCCGTCGCCGCCTGACCCGGCTCCCGGACACCCCTGGGTGCACGGCCGCCGGCCTGCCCGCCGGTCCCTTCGACGCGCCCCGGCCGCCGCCCGCGGGCGGTCCCCGGAATCCTGACTCACGTTCAGGCGCGTATCCAAGGTGACCAGCAGCGATGCCGGGGACCTAAAATGATCAACGTGTCCGAGCAACACGCCCCGAGGTCCCTCATCGTCACGCTCTACGGCGCGTACGGCCGCTTCCTGCCCGGCCCGGTGCCCGTGGCCGAGCTGATCCGGCTGCTGGCCGCCGTCGGCGTGGACGCCCCCTCCGTACGGTCGTCGGTGTCCCGGCTGAAACGCCGCGGGCTGCTGGCGCCGGCCCGCACCGCACAGGGCGCCGCCGGCTACGAACTCTCCGCCGAAGCACGGCAGTTGCTCGACGACGGCGACCGCCGGGTGTACGCGGGGGCGCCGCCGGAGGACGCGGGCTGGGTGCTCGCGGTGTTCTCGGTGCCCGAGTCGGAACGGCAGAAGCGGCACGTGCTGCGCTCCCGGCTCGCCGGACTCGGCTTCGGCACGGCCGCCCCCGGGGTGTGGATCGCCCCGGCCCGGCTGTTCGAGGAGACCCGGCACACCCTGCGCCGGCTCGGCCTCGATCCGTACGTGGATTTCTTCCGCGGTGAGCATCTCGGGTTCGCGCCCACCGCCGAGGCGGTCGCCCGTTGGTGGGACCTGACGGCGATCGCCAAGGCGCACGAGCAGTTCCTCGACGCCCATGAGCCGGTGCTGCGCGACTGGGAGCACCGGACGGACACCGCGCCCGAGGACGCCTACCGGGACTATCTCCGCGCCCTCGACTCCTGGCGCCATCTGCCGTACACCGATCCCGGGCTGCCGACGAGCCTGCTGCCCGCGGACTGGCCGGGCACCCGTTCGGCCGCCGTCTTCCGGGCGCTGCACGAGCGGCTTCGGGATGCGGGCGGTGCCTTCGTCGGTCTGTGAACAGACCGACGATTGCGAAATGTTCATTGCACGGCCCCGTGACCTCTTGCATACCACGCGTCACTCAGCTAACCCTCAGCTTCCTTGACCACTCCTCTCAGATTTCTTACCTACTCTTCGACAGGTCGTACGCGAGCTTGACGAGACGGTAAGGAAGAGGTCTGTTGCGCATGACCACCACGCCAAGGGCTCAGGGGGCCACGGTCTGGCTGACAGGGCTGCCGAGCGCGGGCAAGACGACGATCGCCCGGCTGCTGGGCGATCGGCTCAAGGCCCAGGGACATCGCGTGGAGGTTCTCGACGGCGACGAGATACGCCGCTTCCTCTCGGTCGGCCTCGGCTTCTCCCGGGAGGACCGCAACACCAATGTGCAGCGCATCGGACTGGTCTCCGAGGTGCTCGCGCGCAACGGCGTGCTCTCCGTGGTCCCGGTCATCGCCCCCTACGCCGACAGCCGCGAGGCGGTCCGCAACCGGCACGAGAAGAGCGGCACGCCGTACCTGGAGGTACATGTCGCGACCCCCGTCGAGGTGTGCAACGAGCGGGATGTGAAGGGCCTGTACGCCAGGCAGGCCGCGGGTGAGCTGACCGGGCTGACCGGTGTCGACGACCCGTACGAGCCACCCGCCGACCCGGCGCTGGTGCTGCACACCCAGGACCAGACCCCGCAGGAGTCGGCGGACGCGGTGCACGCGCTGCTGGTGGAGCGAGGGCTGGCATGAGCACCTTCACGCTGTCCCACCTGGACGCGCTGGAGTCCGAGGCGGTCCATGTCTTGCGTGAGGTGGCGGGCGAGTTCGAACGGCCGGTGATCCTGTTCTCCGGCGGCAAGGA
>NZ_JBVKCG010000020.1:152114-164232 GCF_055634995.1 Streptomyces sp. NPDC111744 | reverse complement strand
CTGGTCCGGGACCGTAGTGATGATCTTCTTGCCGCGGACGGCGCCGGCGATGCCCAGCTCGCGCATCAGCCGCTCCACGGTGCAGCGGGCCACCGTTGATCACGAGGAAATGGGCAGGGTGAGTGACACGGTCTTGCCCCGGCCGTTGGGGGAACTGACCCACTCCTCGGCCAGTGTCTGCACGATCAGCATGCCTCGCCCGTGCTCCGCTTCCGCGTTCTCCTCCTCGGCGAGGGCCAGGGGGGACGGAACCGGCGGATTGCTGTCCGAGTCCCGGACCTCCAGCCGGACGCGGTCAGGGAAGGCCCGCAGACGGACGTCCACGTCGCTGCCGGCGTGCACGAGCGCGTTGGTGACGATCTCCGAAACGATCAGCTCCAGCGGGTCCGACAGGTCCTCAAGTCCCCACGAGTCGAGGTGATCGTGCACGAAGCCGCGCGCCGTCCTGACCCCGCGCAGATCCCGACGCTGAATGTGCAGACCGGCCGTCCGGGGTTCGTCCTGGCCCTGCGCCCCCTCGTACCGCGCGAGCAGCAGGACGGCGTCGTCGCGGCGCATCTGGGGAGTGCAGAACTCCGCGACGACCGCATCCGCCAGTTGTTCGAGGTCGGGTGCGGATCCGCCGTCGCCGGACCCGAGCAGCTCGCGTGCGCAGTCCTGCGGATCCGCGGAGTACAGGCCGACCAGGCCGTTCGTGTAGAGCATCAGAACCGAACCGGCGCCGATGGCGTGCTCGCGTCCCTGACAAGGGTCGGCCGCGCAGACACCCAGGGGCAGGTTGGCCGGTGCGTCGAGGACGCCGATGGTTCCGTCGGGGCGCCGTACCAGGGGAGCTGGGTGACCGGCCAGGGCGACCTCGGCGATGCCGTCCAGGGTGTCCAGCGCGACGACGCAGCAGGTCACCGTCAGATCGGTGCCCAGGTCGGCAAGGAGTCCGCCGGTGCGGTCGATCACGGTCGCGGGGCGGTGGCCCTCGGTGGCGTACGAGGCCACCGCGGTGCGTACCTGCCCCATGACGGCGGCGCTCTCCATGGAGTGGCCCTCGACGTCGCCGACGACCATGACGGCGCGGTCGTTCGGGAGTCTGAGTACGTCGTACCAGTCACCGCCCGCCTTGGAGCGCACGTCGGCGGGCCGGTAGCGCGCCGTGGTGGCCAGCCGCGGCAGGTCGGGAAGCCGGGCCGGCAGGAGGAAGCGTTGCAGACACCGGGCCACCTCCCGCTGCCGGGTGTTCAGGCGGACGCGTTCCACCGCGGCTCCCAGCAGACCCGCCATCATGCCGAGCAGGGCGCGTTCCTCGGGCGGGAAACCACGGGGGCCGGAGAAGGAAAGGCAGCAGACGCCGACGACCTGCCTGCTGTCCGTCAGGGGCAGGTCGATGAACTGCCCGTCGCCGACGAGTGGCAGAAAGAGCTCGGTGCGGGCCTCGTCGTCGGCGAGCGGATCGTTGTCCGCCGCCCGCTTCTCATGGACGGACAGCGGACGTCCCTCGAACGCTTCGGCCGCCGGCGTCCGGGCGTCGAGCCCGGTCCCGTGCAGGTCGCGCACCATGCGCGAGGAATCCCCGCTGTGCCCGAGGACCCACAGCCGGCCCTCCTTGGCGCAGAGCAGCACCAGAGCCCGGGCGTGCAGCGGGGACATGACGCAGTACCGGGCGGCCGCCACGATGTCGTCCGTCGTGGCGGCCCGGTTGAGCAGTTCGGCCAGCCGTCGCAGCGGGTACATCATGCTCGCCCCCGTCGATCCGGGGACATCGGGCACCCCCCAGCCCGGGATGAAGGCCTGCACGTCGACGTCGGCCTCCGGCGGGATCAGTGTCGGCAGAAGACCGGGCGTCAGGCTGATGCCGTCCCCGGCGAGCCTTGCCAGGGCGTCGGCCAGCAGGCTCCCGATGTCCCCGAGTGCGGTGCGTTCGGCGGGGCTGTAGTCGCCCGAGGTTTCCGGACGCAGCACGGTGAGCACCCCGAAGCGCCGGTCGTCGGCGGTGACCGGGACGGAGAGGGCGGTGTAGGGGTAGGGCAGTACGTGTCTCCGGCCGGGCCGGGCGGGATTCGGGTCGATCAGTACGGCCGTTTCCCCTGTCTGCCACGCCCGGACCGAGGCGGATGGCGTGTCCAGCCCCATCCGGCCGGGGAGGGTGAAGCAGGAGGGCGTGCTTCCGCCGGCCAGGGCGAGCCGAAGCTCGCCCTCGCGTTCGTCGGGCATGTAGACGCCTGCCGCCACGGCGTTCAGCGCGCGTCGGGCCTGGCGGCTGGCGCAGTTCAGGACCTCCGCGAGGTCCGCGCCGTGGACGGCGACGGATGCGCCTCCGCGGTTCGGATCGCTTCCTGGTCTGCTGCTCGTCACGGGACGGCTCCCTCCAGCGCGGCACCGGACGTCGAGAGGAGATCTGTCACCTTTCAGTCCGATATGCCATTATTCGGCGGGAGGAGGCTACGCGCGAACCCTGAGTGTCCCGGCCGGCATGCCCGCGGCATCCCCGGTGCATGTATTTGCATGGTCAATGATTCAATGGTGCCTCTCTGCAGGCACAGCGAAGGATGCGCGATGTCCCGTTCAGTCCTCATCACCGGCGGTAACCGCGGGATCGGCCTCGCGGTCGCCCGGGCGTTCGCCGAGGCGGGCGACAAAGTGGCCGTCACCTTCCGCTCCGGTGAGCCGCCGGCCGACCTGCTCGACCTCGGTGTGCTGGCTGTACGGTGCGACATCACCGAGCCCGAGCAGGTCGAGCAGGCCTTCAAGGAGGTGGAGGCCGCCCATGGCAACGTGGAGGTACTGGTGGCCAACGCCGGGATCACCAAGGACCAGCTGCTCATGCGGATGACCGAGGAGGACTTCACGAGCGTCATCGACACCAACCTCACCGGTGCCTTCCGGGTGGTCAAGCGCGCCAACCGCGGCATGCTGAGGGCGCGCAGGGGCCGCGTGGTGCTGATCTCGTCCGCCGCAGGTCTGGCGGGCCAGGCCGGTCAGGCGAACTACGCGGCGTCCAAGGCCGCGTTGGTCGGCTTGGCCCGTTCCCTGGCCCGCGAACTGGGCTCGCGCAACATCACTTTCAACGTGGTCGCACCCGGTCTGACCGAGACGGCGATGAGCGCGGAGCTCACCGACGCGCAGCGAGCGGCTGTGGTGCAGCACATTCCGCTGGGCCGCCTGGCCCGGCCGGAGGAGATCGCCGCCGCCGTCGCGTTCGTCGCCTCCGAGGCCGCCGGCTACATCACCGGTGCGGTCATCCCCGTCGACGGCGGTGTGGGAATGGGGCATTGACACCCCGCCGGCTCGCGGCCGGCGCGGAGAGTCCCGAGGCCGTCCCCCGGAAACAGCGGCCGTCCATGCCGGCGCAGCCTTCGGGTCTCGCGGTGTTCCTGTGCCGCCGGGCGGATGGAGGCGTCGTGGGGACCGGGCAGTTCCCGGTACCGAGGCCCGTGGACGGTGCTGTCGGCTGACGCCGGAGCGACTTCGCCCGCTTGTGACGCACCGAATCGGTACGTCACAAGCGGGCGATCCACGCGTCCTACCGGCACGACCCTCGACCCTGCGAGCCTGTGGGGTCAGAGCACCGCGTCACGCCTGCGCGGGTCCTTCGCCGCCGAGGAGGCCGGCCTCGGTGAACGTCTTCACGAGGTGGTGGTGGTCGGCGACCCGGGTGAGCTGGAGCAGTTCGGTCTCGGCGGTCATGTAGGGCCGGTGGCCGGGCTTGATGTGGAAGGCGTCCCCGGCCTTCAGGAACTCTTCGCTGCCGTCCGCGTACTCGACCCGGACTTCACCGCGGAAGAGGTAGCCCCAGTGCTCCACGGGGCAGGCGCGGTCGGGGAACGCGGTGAGCAGGTCGTCCATGCTGTAGCCGTTCGCGCAGGTCTCGAAGGCGTAGTGCATGTCGCCCAGTTCCGCCCACTTGCCCGTGTATCCCGGGGTCTCGACGGTGGCTGGCGCGTCGTTCTTGTTGATGTGCATGTGTCTCGGCTTTCCTGCGGGATCAGTGGTCCTGTACGTCCGGGGCGCAGGCGGATGCGCCCCGGTTCTGCCTACACCTGCGCGGCCGCTGCGGCCGCCTGCGCGCTCACGTGGGTGGCGGCGCGAGTGGCTCGTCCGGTCAGCCGCCAGGAGATCATGCTGAGCATGCCGGAGGGGGCCGGGGGGAACACACCGAGCTGGCCGAGCATGGTGACGTCGTCACGCACCGCCTCGTGTGTGACGACCTTGCCGTCACGGAGGCCGAGCACATGTATCTGCTCGAAGTCGATCTCGCGCCCGGTGGGGGGCACGGCCTGGTCGAGCGCGCCGTCCTTGAAGCGGACGAAGGCCCCGGTGTGCCGGCCCTGCATGCGAAGCCGCACCCAGACCTGGTCGTTGTCGTGTATGACTCCGAGGACGGCGAAACGCAGGTCGCTGAACGCGGAGCGCATCCAGGCGCTGGAGGCGAGGATCCCGGCGGGCCCGGGAGTTGAGCAGGCTGTCGGCGAGACGGCGGCCTCGCGGTTGCGGAAGTCCCGGTGGACCACCTCGACGGCCAGTGTGGGATCCCCTGTCTCAAGGATGCGGAAGAGGCCGCGGCCCAGTTCCGATGCGTCCATTGCCATGGTGGTGATGCCTTTCTGGGCAGTGCCGCTCGGTGCTGTGAACGTTCGGGAACCGGGGGTCCGTCCGGTTGCGGTCGGTGCCGACATCGGCACGAGATCGGGCACAGCGCCATTCGAGTAACAGGATACCTAATGAATTCATGCTGATAGCATCGATCTATGTCGTCGAAACGTCCCTATGTGTCCCCGTTGCGTGAGCGGGGCGCGATCCGCACACGGGAGCTGATCCTTCGTCATGCAGTGGAACAGTTCGCGGAACGGGGCTACGGACGAGTGACGGTGGCCGACATCGCCTCGGCCGCCGGGGTCGCCTCGAAGACCGTGTTCTCGAGCGTCGGCAGCAAGAGCGACATCCTGAACGAGATCATCGACCAGGGCGTGGCCGCCTCGGGCTACGAGCAGGCGACGCAGGGCGTACTCGCCCTGCGAACGCCGCGGGAGGTCCTCGCGGCGCTGGCACACGGGACGCGTCTGGGTAATGAAAGCCAGTTCGCCGTGCACGAGGCGATCCACAAGGCACTTCCTGTCCACGAGGACGGAGAGGCCCTGTGGGAGCGGGCGACCGCCGCCTACCGGGACGCGCTGCACGCCGTCGCCGGCCATCTGCACACGCTGGATCCGGAGCCCTCGTGTCCGGTCGAGGAGACGGCCGATCTGCTGTGGTACTGGTTCGGCCCTCCGGGCTGGCGCACCCTGGTGGTGGAGAGCGGCTGGACGTGGGGCCGCGCCGAGGAGGTCCTGTGCCGGATCGCCGTCGCGGCACTCTTCTGACACGGCTCCCGTGCCGCGGCCTGTGCGGTTCGCGCGGGGCGGGGACGGCCGGGCGCTGCCGCGCCGCCGGGGAAGCGGGTCGGACGAGCCGGGCGACGACTCCGCCGGCAACCGGGGGATCACGTGAGCCCCTAGGGACACGGCCCGGGAAGGCATTCCCCGGCCGACGTGCCGACCGTCGCCGGACGTCGAGTGCCGTCGCGCGTTGCCCGGTATGCCGCGACGGTGCCTGCCAGGGAACCGCAGGCCGTTTCGCTGTCACGGCGCGCCGGGGAGAGGCCGTAGGCCCCGGGTGCCGGTTGCCGTCTCCGGCCGAGCCTGGGGGCGCCGAGGCCTTGTCGTCAGGCGAGGACCGGCGACGCCTGCGCCCCGCGCTGCTTCAGGCGTTCGGCGACGGTCTCCAGGAGTTCCTCGGAGAAGTCCTGGTCGGCGACGGCCCGGGACATGAGCATGGCGCCGACGAGTGCGCTGAGGGTGACCATGGCCTCGGCGCGGGCGTCTTCGGAGTCGTCGAGGCCTTCGATGATCTCCAGGTAGGCGCGTACCTGTTTCTCGTAAGCGTCCTTGAACTGGGAGTCGTCGCGTCCCGCGGAGGCGCCGAGGGAGACGAGCGCGCATCCGGTGGCCGGCGCATCCCGGTGCCGTTTGGTGAGGTAGGCGTCGATGAGACCCGCGCGCGCATCCTGCTCGTTCTTGTTCGCGGCGCGCTCCATCTTCGCGGTGCCTTCGGCGAGTGCGACGGTCGCGGCCTGTGCGATCAGGTCGTCGCGTGAGGCGAAGTGCTTGTAGAAGCCGCCGTGGGTGAGCCCGGCCTCGTTCATGAGCTCCGCGATGCCGAGACGCGTGACGCCTTCGGTGCGGACCTTGCGTGATGCGAGCTGCAGGACGCGTGCGCGGGTCGCCGCCTTCTCCACCTGCGAGTGGCCCATGTCCGTGCCTGCCTTCCGCGGGGCGGCGCCGTGGGAGCACCGCGCAACTGGATGACTTTCATCATACACCCTTGCCTGAAATGGGGGGAAAGCTTCTTGGGTTTGACTTTCAGGATGATGGGCGTAATCTTGCATGTGGATGGCGGTAGTCATCCAGATTGGACTTCCCGATTCGGAGTGGAACCCATGCCCCCCATCTATGACCCCCGCCGTACGGCTGTTCTGCTGGTCGATCCGTTCAACGACTTCCTGTCGGAGGGCGGGAAGATCTGGCCGCGGCTGGCTCCGGTGGCTGAGGAGGTCGGTCTCCTGGAGCATCTGCGTGCCGTCGTGGGCTCGGCCCGTGAGGCGGGTGTCCGTGTGGTCTTCGTCCCGCACCGCCGCTGGGAGGAGGGCGATTACGAGGGCTGGGACCACCCCAACCCCACGCAGCTGGGCATCATGGAGCGTCACAGTTTCGCCCGTGGTACCTGGGGCGGCGAGTTCCACCCCGACTTCCAGCCGCAGCCGGGTGAGATCGTCGTCCAGGAGCACTGGGCGCAGAGCGGTTTCGCCAACACCGACCTGGACTTCCAGCTCAAGCAGCATGGCATCAGCCATGTCGTGCCGGTCGGTCTGCTCGCCAACACGTGCATCGAGTCCACCGGCCGATACGCCATGGAACTGGGCTACCACGTCACCCTGGTCCGCGACGCCACCGCCGCCTTCCTCCCCGAGATGATGCACGCGGCCCACGACCTCAACGGCCCCACCTACGCCCACACCATCACCACCACCACCGAACTCACCACCGCATTCGAGGGAGCCCACGCATGACACCCGCAGGCGGACGCGGCGAACGCGGCCGAGTCCGCCTGCACCCTCGCGGAACCGGCAGCGAGAGGACGCGACGTCCGTCCCGCCGGTAAGACCTGCGACAAGTTGCAGCCGACCGAGCCACGGGCGCACCCACCAGCCGCGTGCCCGGCGATGTCGCCGGGCACGCGCCGGATCCGGCAAGGGGCCGCGCGAGACGGCGCTTCGCGTGGACCGCTGCCGCGGTGCCCGAGCGTCCGACGGCCTCATCGCCCGCCGCGCCTGTGACCCACGCACACGAGGAACCCCATGACCCGCGAAGCCACCACCCGCCCGGGCGTGAAACGGGGGACCATCCCCGTCTTCGCCACGGCTACCGCGATCACCGTGTCCAACATCTACTTCACCCAGCCGCTCCTCGACGAGATCGCCCGGGGCTTCCACACCTCGGCGTCGACCGCCGGACTGGTCGCCACGACGGGCCAGATCGGCTACGCGCTGGGCATCGTCGCCATCGTGCCGCTCGCCGACGGCGCCCGGCTTCGGCGGCTGGCCGGTGTGCTGCTGGTGATCACCGCCGTGGCGCTGCTCGCGGGAGCCGCCGCCCCCTCCGTGGCGCTGCTGAGCATCGCCACCCTCATCCTCTCCGCCACCACCGTGCTTCCGCAGGTCATCATGCCGACCGTCGTCTCCATGGCGGCCCCCGGCAACGCCGGCCGGGTCCTCGGAGCGGTGGGAACCGGCCTGACCATGGGAGCCCTCCTCTCGCGCACCGCTGCCGGCCTGATCGCCGAGGCCGCCGGAACCTGGCGGGCCGGATACGCTGTCGCCGCCGTGGTCACCGGTGCGCTGCTCCTGGTGCTGCCGCGCTTCATGCCCGCCGACGCTCCCGCCCCGGCCGCGGCACAGGGAAGCTACTTGCGCCTGCTGGCCTCGCTCCCCGAGCTCATCACCGAGCACGCGCCGCTGCGGCTCTCGGCCGCGCTGGGAGCGACGGTCTTCGCCGCCTTCTCCGCCTTCTGGTCCTCGCTCGCCTTCCACCTCACGGCTGCCCCGATCTCGCTGGGGCCCGCGGTGATCGGCCTCTTCGGCCTGTTCAGCGTGCCCGGAGCGCTGGCCGCCCGCTACTCGGGACGGCTTGCCGACAGCTGGGGTACGCCGAAGGTCAACGCCCTGTCCCTGGGATCGGTGCTGCTCGCCTTCGTCCTGTTCGGGTTCGCCGGCCAGTCGTTGGTCGCCCTCGCCGTCGGCTGCAACCTCCTCGGCTACGGAACCACCAGCGGCCAGATAGCCAACCAGGCACGCATCTTCGCCGCCCGGTCCGCGAACAAGGCCAGTCTGAACACCGTCTACATCTTCGCGGTGTTCGCGGGCGGCGCCGTCGGATCCGCCGTCGCCGGCGCGATGTTCACCGCGCACGGGTGGACGGGCGTGGTGGCCACAGGACTGGGCTTCGTGCTGCTCGCGGGCATCGCTCTCCTCTGGTACGCCGTCAGCGGCGGCCGAACCTCGGTCGGCAAGGCCGAAGATACGGCCGACACGTCCGACGCGGTCGATACACCGGACGCGCCCGACGAGGCCGGCACGGCCGACATGGCTGTCCCCGCGGGCACCGTCCGGTAGGACCGGCGTGCGGACGGGAGGGCCCCCGGGCCGGGCGCGGCTGCCCACATCACCATGCATCCCCGGCCGTTCGATCAGGACGGCGGGCACCAGGCGGCGCGGATGGCCATTGAAGCGTCTCTAGAACTCTGTGTGTGCCTGGGGTTTCCGGGCTTTTCGGGCGCGGCGTGGCCGTGTGCGGTCGCTGTCCGGTGGTCCGATCCTCGGGGTGAGGGGGTGGACTCCGGTGGCGTGCAGGTGGTGGAAGCCGGTCCGCTCGGCGGCGCGGGTGCGTCGTCGACAGGTTCTGCGTGAGAGCCGCATCCGGCCGGATCGAAGAGGGTCTTCTGCGATCGGGTGGGGTGCGGGTACTCCATGACCTGGCACCGGCCCGGAGGGGGCTGGTGTCTGGGTGTCATGCCCCGCCGGACGCTGAACCATCCCGGTGGGGGTGGTGGCGGGGACCGTACGCACATCGGGCATACGGCGGGAAGTCTTGTGGCCCGGGACCTGCCCGAGGGCGGTGTGCCAGGGGTCTTGGTGCCGGGGGCGGGTGGGGCTGCTGGGGGTGGGGCGCCCCTTGCCCGGGGTGGTCTTGGTCTTCGGCCTGTCCGGGCGGGGCGGGGCCTGTTCGGCCTGGTGTTGGCGGCGCAGGCGGCGGGTGGTCTTCTTCGGGCGGCGCACCAGGGTCACGGTGGCGTCGATGGTGGTGCGGATGGTGCGGGTGTGGGTGGCGCGGTCGGTGGTGGTGTGGGCTTGGGCGAGGAGGCCGCGGGAGACGATCCGGCGGGCGGCGGCGTGGTCGCGGTCCAGGGACAGCCCGCATGTGGTGCAGTGCGCCCACTTCCAGCCGCGTTCGGCCAGCCGGTCGGGGGCCGGATGGCGGGTGAGCGTGTTCAGGCAGCCGGGGCACAGCCGGGAGGTGCCGCGGGCCGGGACAGTGACCACCGCGATACCCGCCCTCGCGGCCAGATGGCGGATCGCGTCGGCCACCATGCCGCGTACCTGCCCGGACAGGCGGGCGTTACCGCGCCGGTGGCCACGCGCCTCCAGGGTGGTGAGGTCTTCGAGGTAGATGACGCTCGCGCCGAGCGCTGTCGCCTGGTCGACGGCCCAGCGGGCCGCCGCCCAGCCCAGCGCATGGTTCAGATGCCGGATCCGGGCACACACCCGCCCGTGCTCGACCTCCAGCACCCGCGCCCGCGCAAGGTGCTCACCCCAGGCCAGGTGCGGGGAGCCCAGCCCGTCGGCCAGCGCCCGGTAGTGATCGCGTTTGACGGCGAGGTGCTCACGCACGCCGCGCAGCCGGTGCAGACATTCCCGCCGAGGCCGCCCGCAGCGAGGAGTCCCCGGCCACCCTGCGCCAGGCCCGCCGCACCGGTGTCCCGATCTCCGGCGGAGCGCGCGTCCGCCCGATAGAAGTGCCGCGTGCGTGAACCCCGAATGCGGTTCTCCGCATTGTTCCGATGAAGGCGTCCCGAAGACAGAGTCCATGTATTTCGACAAGGGCCCGTGTGTTT
Source organism: Streptomyces sp. NPDC111744 (assembly GCF_055634995.1). Classification (NCBI taxonomy): domain Bacteria; kingdom Bacillati; phylum Actinomycetota; class Actinomycetes; order Kitasatosporales; family Streptomycetaceae; genus Streptomyces; species Streptomyces sp. NPDC111744. The sequence goes on along the minus strand of NZ_JBVKCG010000020.1, from coordinate 154,035 downwards.
TCGCATCCGCGCGTTATTCGTGCGGATGCGATCTACCCCACTGACCTGTACGCTCGACTGCGCCTTGTGACGGACAGCGGCGGTGACGGGACACAGTCACACCAAGGGGTGCCAGTCGAGTCGGCGTGTGGGTGAACAGACCCCACACGTTTCAGGAGAATATTGCTCTGCAGGCTCCAGAATGGAGAGCAGGACCATGACATTGACCGGGGAACTGTTTATCGGCTCGTCTGTGGTGCCGGCTTCCGAGGGTGGGATGAAGGCACTCAATCCGGCAACCGGCCAGCAAGTAGAGCCGGAATTCGCTTTCGGCGGAGAGGCCGAGGTCGACCGTGCCGCCCGGCTGGCCGACGCCGCCTTCGACAGCTACAACCGCACGAGTCTGCGCGAGCGCGCGGCGTTCCTGGAGAAGATCGCCGAGCGGCTCGACGCGGTCAGCGAGGAACTCGCCGAGCGGACGTCTCTGGAGACCGGCCTGCCCGCCGCCCAGTTGCAGGCGGAGGTCGCCAAGACCGCCGGTGTGTGGCGTCAGTTCGCGGAGGTGGTCCGGCAGGGACGGTTCCGGCAGGTGGCCATCGACCCCGCGCAGCCGGACCGGCAGCCGCGCCCGCGCATGGACCACCGCCTGCAGAAGATCTCGATCGGACCGGTGGCCATCTTCGGCGCGAGCAACTTCCCCATCTCGTACTCGGTCGTGGGCGGGGACACGGCTTCCGCGCTCGCGGCGGGCAGCCCCGTGATCCTGAAGGCCCACAACGCCCACCCGGGCGCGTCCGAACTCCAGGCCCGCGTCATCCAGGGCGCGGTCGCGGAGTGCGGGCTGCACGAAGGCGTGTTCTCGATGGTGCGCGGAGGCGGTAACGCGATCGGCGAGGAACTGGTGGATCATCCGCTGATCAAGGCGGTCACCTTCACGGGCTCCGAGGGCGGCGGCATGGCACTCTTCCGCCGCGCCCAGCTGCGTCCGGACCCCATCCCCGTCTTCTGCGAGATGACCAGCGTCAACCCGAACTTCGTGCTGCCCGCGGCGCTGGCGGCGCGCGGCGCCGAGATCGGTGACAACTTCGCCGAGCGGATGCTCGTCAACGTGGGCCAGGCCTGTCTCAAGCCGGCCATCCTGCTCGCCGTGGACGGCCCCGGCTTCAGCGAGATGCGCGATGCCGCGGCCGCCCGCGTCGGCGCCATGGCCGCCCGCCCGATGCTCACCCCGGGCATCCACAACGCCTACGAGGCGGGATCGCGGGCGCGGCGCGACTCGGGTGCCGAGGTCGTCACGGAGGGCCCCGAACCCGCGGGCGAGTGGGAGGGCCGGACCCGGTTGCTGGAAGTCGACGGAAAGCACTTCGTCGCCGACGCCTCCCTCGGGGAGGAGGTCTTCGGTCCCTTCGCGCTGCTCGTCCGCTTCGAGGGGATCGACCAGCTCCTGGAGGCGGCCCAGAGCTTCCGCGGACAGCTCACGGCCGTCATGCACATCGACGAGCCCGACTACGACGAGGCCGCGCGGCTGCTGCCGATCCTGGAACGCCGGACCAATCGCATCGTGGTCAATGCCTTCTCCCACCCCCAGGAGGTCGGCTACGCCACCATTCACGGCGGGCCGTTCCCGGCCACCACGGACAGCCGGTTCACGTCCGTCGGCATGACCGCGATCGACCGGTTCCTGCGGCCGGTCACCTACCAGGGCTTCCCGGACGCCCTCCTGCCCGACGCCCTGGCCGAGACGAACCCCGACGGGCTGTGGCGTCTGATCGACGGACAGCTGACCAGCCCGGAATAGACACCCGCGGCGGGGGGGCGCGCCGCGGGGGGGGGGGGGTTGGGGAAACACGGGGGGGGAAAGGGCCCCTTTGCTTCCCCCGGGCGTGTTCTCCCGCGGGGGTGCCGCCTCGGTGTGGGGCTCACCCCCCCTTCGTCCCCCTTT
>NZ_JBVKCG010000020.1:0-152104 GCF_055634995.1 Streptomyces sp. NPDC111744 | reverse complement strand
CCCCTCTCCCCCACCTTCCGGGCAAAAAAGACCCCGGAGTGTTTTTGTCGTTGGCCAACGGAACACTGACCACTCCGGGAAGGCCCCCCCCCCCCCCCCCCCCCCCCCCCGGGGCCGCGGGCTCTGGAGAACCCGTGAGCGGAACGGTCCCTCTGGCCTTCCCTAGGCCGCGTCCGCCGGCGGGGTCACCGCTGCGGCGCGGGCCCGCCCGACTGCTCGGCCGCGTTCCGACGCGGGGAAGCGGCCGACCATGGACCGTAGTTCGCGGGCGCCGACGTTCGCTCCGAAGGGCTCGGTGCCCGGTTCGAGGGTCACGCCTTCGGCAAGCCGGCCGACGATGACCGGATCGAAGCCGAGGGCGTTCACCAGGTGAGCGACCGCGGCCCGGTCGAACGGGTCGTCCCCGGCGATGGCTATCGCCTTGCGGTCGGGGGCACCGGCGGGCCGGGCCTCGTCCTCGAGGTCGTGGTAGCCCATGTGGTTGAAGGCCTTGACCACCCGGGACCTCGGGAGGAACGCCTGGACGATCTCGCTGGTGGAGGTGTGCGGATCGGTGAGGTCGTCGCGTACCCCGTCGACCTCCCACCAGTAGTTCATGGCGTCGACGACCAGTTCGCCGTGCAGTTCCTCGACCGGGATCCCGCGGTACTTGCCCAGGGGAAGCGCCAGGATCACCAGGTCGGCCAAGGACGCCGCCTCGGCGGCGGTGACCGGGACCGCGCCGGGTGCGAGGACCTCGACGGTGAGGGAGATGTTCTCTGGCGCCCCCGACCCGGCGATCAGCACGCGAAGGCCTGCCGACAGGGCCAGCCGCGCCAGTACGGTGCCCACTTTCCCGGCACCCAGGATGCCAATGGTGCGGATGCCGTGTGCTTCCATTACGTTTCCCTTCACGTCGTCAGCCGGCCAGGATGTCCCGGACCATGGGGATCACCTTCGTGCCGTAGAGCTCGACCGCGCGCAGGCGGGCGCCGACCGGCTGCGGGCCGGCGGTGTACAGAAGGTCGAACCTGCCGACACCGAGTCCCTTCACCGCGCCGGCGATCCTGCGTGCCACCGTCTCGGGCGAGCCGATGTACAGGGAGCCGTGCTCGATCTCGGCCTCGAATTCCTCCCGGCGTACCGGTGCCCAGCCACGCTGTGCACCGATGCGGTCACGCATGAGCCGGTAGCCGGGCCAGAACACCTCCCGGGCCTCTTCGTCGGTGTCGGCGACGAACCCGGGGGAGTGCATGCCCACCGGATGTGCGGTGGTACCGAACTTCTCCGCCGCGCGCCGGTAGAGGTCCGTGTACGGCAGGAAGCGTTCGTAGGAGCCGCCGATGACGGCGAGCATGAGCGGGAGGCCGTAGCGGGCGGTGCGGATGACCGACTGCGGTGAGCCGCCGACTCCCACCCAGGTGGTCAGCCGCCCCGATTCGGTGGTCGGGAAGACCGCGGTGTTCTCCAGAGGCGCGCGCAGGGTGCCCGACCAGGTGACGGGCTTCTCCTCCAGCAGCCTCGCGAACAGCTCGATCTTCTCCTCGAACAAGGTGTCGTAGTCGCTCAGCTCGTACCCGAACAGCGGGAAGGACTCGGTGAACGAGCCACGTCCGAGGATGACCTCGGCCCGCCCGCCGGAGAGCGCGTCGACCGTCGCGAAGCGCTGGAACACCCGCACGGGGTCGTCGGAGCTGAGTACGGTCACACCGGAGGAGAGGCGGATGCGGTCGGTGCGTGTGGCGATGCCGGCGAGAACGGTCTCCGGGGACGACACCGAGTACTCGGAACGGTGGTGCTCTCCCAGCGCGATGACGTCGACGCCGGTCTCGTCCGCGAGGACGGCCTCGGCGACGACCTGCCGTATCGCCCTCGCGTGGGAGACCGGGGCGCCCGAGTCGTCCTGGGGCACGTCGCCGAAGGTGTCCAGGCCGAAAACGATGTCACGCATGGGTGGTCTCCTTGCCGAGCAGTTCCCTGACCCGCGGGGCGACTTCGCGGCCCAGCAGCTCGATCGTGCGGGCCCGGGCCCGGCGAGGCAGGTGCATGATGTCGTACTTGAGGTCGAAGCGGCTCAGGTGCAGGTCGCGGGCGGTCCGCGCGATCTTCTGGGCGACGGTCTCCGGGGAACCGACGAACAGCGCGCCGTGTTCGAGCTCCGCCTCGTAGCGTTCGCGGGTCGGCTTGTAGAAGCCGCGCTCCTCGGCGGCCTGGGCCACGACCGGCTGCCAGTACTCCCACCAGGTGTCGGCCGCCTCCTCGTCGGTGTCGGCGACCAGGCCCAGAGAGTGCTGGCCGATCGGCTGCGGCTCGTGCCCGGCCTGTTGCAGTGCCTCACGGTAGAGGGTGACGAGACCGGCGAAGCGCTGCGGACGACCGCCGATGATGGCCATCATCATGGGCAGTCCGTAGCCGGCGGCACGGATCACGGAGTGCGGGCTGCCGCCCACGCCGATCCAGGTGGGGATCCCCCCGTCGCGCATCCGGGGACGCGGTTGCTGTTCGGTGAGCGGTGCCCGGAACGCCCCGGACCACGTCACCGTCTCCTCCCGCTGGAGGCGCATGAAGAGTTCGAGCTTCTCCTCGAACAGTTCCTCGTAGTCGGCGAGGTCGTAGCCGAACAGCGGGAAGGACTCGGTGGCCGAGGCCCGGCCGACGACGAGCTGGGCCCGGCCGTTCGACACGGCGTCCAGGGTGGAGAAGTCGTGGTAGAGCCGCACGGGGTCGTTGGTGCTCAGGACGGTCACCGACGTTCCGAGGCGGATGCGGCGGGTGGCGGTGGCGATGGCCGAGAGCAGCACGGGAGCGGCACTGTCGACGTGGCCGGGCCGGTAGTGCTCGCCGATGCTGAAGACGTCCAGGCCGCTGGACTCGGCGAGGACGGCCTCCTCGACGAGCAGCCGGACGGTCTCGGCGTCCCCGAGCGTGCGGCCGTCGTCCGTGGCGACCTCGCCGAACGAGTTGAGGCCGATTTCGAAGGTCATGGTCTCCTCCACCGCTGATTTGCTCCGGTCCCGAAGTTGTTGATTGACGCAACAAGTATCTTGCGACATGCTTGATGTGTCAATTGATGGGTGGTGGCGTGCGCCGCAGTCCGGCGATCGCCGTGCACCCGCCCCCGTTGGCCCATCGATCATAGATCATGTACTTGATGAATCAACTAAGTGAGGTGACCGTCGTGGCCCACGCCACGCAGATGCCGCACGCCGCCGTCCCGGCGTCCGGCAGGCGCACGCGGCAGACGATCCTCCGCACCGCCTTGCGGCACACGGCCACGGGCGCGGCGGCGCTCGCGATGCTCCACGCGGCGCTGGTCGGCGTCTCTACCGGCGCCGACCCCTACCCCGACCTCGCCTGGACCGACACCCCGCACGTGATGTCATCCATCTACATCCTGACCCCCTGGCCCCTGACGGCACTGGTCCTGCTCTGGCTGGCACAGCAGCGGCCGGCGGTCTACGCCCGCGCCGCCCTCGCGCTGCTGCTGTCCAGCGCTGCCGGGCTGCTGTACACCTGGTCGGTCCCGCTGGAGCACCTGCCGGCGCACGAGAGTTCGCTTTTTCGTGAATACCTGGCGATGCCCGGTGCGCTCACGGGCTGGTATCTGATGACGGCCCTGGCCGCGATCACCGCCGTCTCGTCGGTCCGCACCCGCATCGCCGTCATGGTCGCCGCGCTGTGCGGAGTGACGACAGCCGTGCTGACATCCCCTCACCCCGCCTCCGCCGGGGTACTGGCCGCGGTCGTACCGCTCCTGACCTGGTTCGCCGTGGGGCTCCTCACAGGCAAGGACCCGGTACGGCGGCGCACCGCGGACGCGTGGGAGCCGGAGGGGCAGGCCGTCGCACCGCGGCCCCGTGCCCGCGTCCGCGCCCCCGGTACCGCACGGTTGGGGCGGGCGGGCTGACGGCCGTGCACCTCAACGGTGTGATCGAGGCCGCCGGCTGGTGGTCGTACGTCCTGGTGTTCGTGCTGACGGCCAGTGAGACCAGTGCCTTCGTCGGGCTGCTGGTGCCCGGCGAGACGGCCGTACTCCTCGGCGCCGCGATCGCCGGCCGGGGCGGACTGAACGTCTTCCTCCTCGCGGCCGTCGTGGTGGCCGGAGCCGTCACCGGTGACAGCCTCGGCTACGCACTGGGCCGCCGGTGCGCGCGCCGCCCCGGCCGGCCACGGCCCCCGGCGGCCCGACGCACCGCACGCGCCCGCGCCTTCCTCGCCCACCACGGCGCGGCCACGGTCCTCACCGGCAAGTTCATCGGTTTCGCCCGGACCTTCGTGCCCTATGCCGCCGGCTCCTCCGGCATGCCCTACCGCCGCTTCCTGGGCTACAGCGCCCTGGCCTCACTGGTCTGGGGCGCCGCGACGGTGACCCTCGGCTATTTCGCCGGAGCGGCCGCCGCCGACTACCTGCGCCCGCCCGGCCCGACCGGTGTCCTGGCGGTCGCCGCCGTCGCCGCACTCGTCCTCGTCGTCGTGAAGATCTGCACCCACCGACGCCGACGCCGACACCGGCCCGTCACGTCGGCGATCGTGGCCTCGGGCGGACCGGCGAGGACCGCGGCGCGAGGCGCGCAACGCGATTTGACCCACTCACAGGAGAAATGAGTCAGGTAATTCGAGGCCGCGCACCGGGGCCTTGGTGCCGCTGGACATCCCCCTGGCCCACGAACCGTCCGTCACCGGTGGGAAGGCCGCCCATCTGGCTCGCGCCGCTCTGGCGGGACTGCCCGTCCTGCCGGGATTCGTCCTGGTGCCCGCAGCGCGGGTGGCCCGCATCCCGACCGGGCTGCGGACAGGGCGCGCCACCTGGCGGACGCCGGCCGGGCCGGGCGGCGGTGGGCGCGGCAGGTCTGCTGCTCGTTCCGCTGCTGTGGCCCGCCCTGGCGGACGCGACCCGGACCCGGCCGGAGCCGCACCCGCCGCCGAGGCCAGCACGATGGTGCTCACCGTGCAGACACGTGACGGCGACCTGCGGCCGGCCGCCGACGACCTGTGGGCGACCCGCCGCCGGTCGACCGCCGCCGGTCCACCGCCGCCCCCAACGACGACGCCGGTCTCACCCGGGTCGCTCAGGCATCTGCGTCGGTGTGCTCCGGGCCGCCCTGCCCCCCGCACGACGTGACGCGTCCGCGCGGCTGCGTCGAGGACGCGGACGCCGACCGGGTCACCGCGGTCGTCCCGCGCTGAGCCTCGGCGGCTACGCCGTGAAGTCCGCCGCGTGGTCCCGGGCCCACCGGATGAAGGTGCGGGCCGGGGCGCCGGTGACGTCCTCGACCGTGGCGGTGATCTCCGGCGGCACGCCGAGGGTCTGCGCGAACGAGCCCAGCATCCGTTCGAGCATCGGGGGCGGCACGTGCGGGAAGAGTTCCGCCCCCGCCTCGGCCGGGTCGACCTCGGCGAACGTCAGCTCCCGGCCGACGGCCGCACCGATCGCCGCGACCTGCTCGGCGTTGCTGTACGCCTCGGGGCCCGTCAGATGGTGCACCGCGGCCTCGTGGCCCTCGTCGAGCAGCGCCCGCTCGGCGACCGCCGCGATGTCGTCCTCGTGGATGGGCGCGAAGCGGGCGTCCGCGAGGACGCCCCGGACGGTGTTCCCGGTACGGATCTGCGGCGCCCACTGGAGAGCGTTCGTGGCGAACGCGTTGGGCCGCAGGAACGTCCAGGCGAGACCGCTGTCGCGGATCCGCCGTTCGGCGGTGGCGTGCAGGACGTGGATGGGATGGGTGTCGTCGACGCCACGGTGGATGATGCCGCTGGACAGCAGGACGACATGACGGACCCCTTGGGCGCGGGCCGCCTCCAGGAGAGCCACGGAAGCCGCCTGGGCGTAGAGGAAGAGGCTCGTCGCGCCCGCGAACCGGGCCGGGGACTCCTCCGGCCCGAACCGCACCACCTCGGCGCCCTCCGGGAGGGAGGCCCGCTCGGGGTCGCGGGTCAGGGCCCGTACAGGCACGCCGGCGGCGAGGAGACGGTCGACGAGGGCTCGGCCGACGTTGCCGGTCGCGCCGGTCACTGCGATCACGTGTGCTGCCTCCGAAGGCTCGGTCGATGATTTCTGGCGACCCGAGCCTAAACGTCGTGTGTGAGATGTCTGCTGGTCAGGGCGGTATGCGGCGCTTCACGGTGTCCGGCGGACGGAAACTCCGGAAATGACCATGAACCGCTCCTTGCGGTGGATCCGTGTTGATAGTGACAAGCCCCCGCTGCCACACCCCCGGCGGCGGGATGGGGTCGGCTGCCCTTCAGTGCGCCTTTTGGGCAGCCGCCCCCATGTTCCCGAGGTCACACTCACGTGTGAGGTGTCAGTCGGCCGCGCTGTCCCGGTAGGTCTCCAGGAGTCTGAGCCAGACCTCGCTGATGGTGGGGAACGCCGGAACCGCGTGCCAGAGCCGTTCCACGGGCACCTCGCCGGTGACGGCGATCGTGGCCGAGTGGAGGAGTTCGCCGACTCCCGGTCCGGCGAAGGTGACGCCGGCCACGGTGCCGCGGTCGGTGTCGACCAGCATCCGGGCCCGGCCTTGGTAGTCCTTGGCGTACTGCTGCGCGCCCGCCAGTCGGCCGATCTCGTAGTCGACCACCTCGACCCGGCGTCCGGTGCGCCGTGCTTCGTGGGTGGTGAGGCCGACGGACGCCACTTCGGGGGTGGTGAAGACGACCTGCGGCACGGCGGTGTGGTCGGCCGTCGCGGCATGGGCGCCCCAGCGGGCGTCGTCGAGCGGGGTTCCCAGGGCGCGGGCGGCGATGGCCGCGCCGGCGATCCGGGCCTGGTACTTGCCCTGGTGGGTCATCAGGGCCCGCTGGTTGACGTCGCCGACGGCGTAGAGCCAGCCGTCCGACACGGCGGTCACCCGGCATGTGTCATCCACCGTGAGCCAGTCGCCCGGGGTGAGGCCGACGCTCTCCAGGCCGACATCGGCGGTGCGCGGCGCACGGCCGGTGGCGAACAGGATCTCGTCGGCGGCCAGTTCCTCGCCGTCGGCCAGGGTGATCCGTACCTCGTCGTCGGCGCCGCCCGCACGTCTCACGGCGGCGACCTCGGTGCCCAGCCGGATGTCGACGCCCGCGTCGCGAAGCCCGCCGGCGACGAGTTCACCGGCGAAGGGTTCCATCCTCGTCAGCAGGCCGGCACCGCGGACCAGCAGGGTCACCCGGGAGCCCAGTGCCTGCCAGGCGGTGGCCAGTTCGACCGCGACCACGCCCGCGCCCACCACGGCGAGGCGGCCCGGGACCCGGTCGGCGCCGGTGGCCTCGCGGTTGGTCCACGGCCGTACGGTGTCGAGGCCGGGTATGCCCGGCAGGGCCGTGGTGGTGCCCGTGCACACCGCTACGGCATGCCGTGCGCTCAGCCGGACGGTGCTCCCGTCCGGGGTCCGCACCGACACCTGCCGTGGGCCGGTGAGCCGGCCGTGACCGCGTACGAGGTCGACGGAGACGGAGTCGAGCCAGTCGACCTGGTCCTCGTCCTTGAAGTAGGCGGCCATCCGGTCGCGGTGCGCGAGGACGGCGTCCACGTCCAGCGGGCCCTGCACGGCGGCGGCAAGACCCGGGACGCGGCGGGCGTCGGCGCGGGCCACCACCGGCCGCAGCAGCGCCTTGCTGGGTTCGCAGGCCCAGAACGAGCATTCTCCGCCGAGCAGTTCGCTTTCGACGATCACCGTGCTGAGCCCGGCGGCACGGGCCCGGTCGGCCACGTTCTCGCCGACCGGACCCGCGCCTATGACGACCACGTCGTAGGTGCGGACGGACTCGTCCATCATTGCTCCTGTCGTTCAAGAAGGGCTCCGGCCTCCGCGCGAGGGCGTCGGCCGGAGCCCGTGTCTCCTCAGCCGCGTCCGGTCGACGGACGCGCCGTCACCGGCCGGGGAGCCGGGTGGTGATCTCCTGCAGCACCCAGCCGTTGCCGTCAGGGTCGCTGAAGGCGGCGAACGAGCTGTAGCTGGCGCGCTCCGGGTGCGGGCCGCTGACGCGTCCTTCTTCCGTGCCGCGGTGGAACACGCCGCCGGCGTCGTGGAACACCTCGCTCATCTCGATGCCCCGGCCGACGAGTTCGGCGTGTGCCTCCTCGATGTCCGAGACGGCGAGGTGCAGGCCCTGCACGGACCCGGGTGCGGCGGTGGTGACGCCGGTGCCGAAGAGGATCGAGCACTGTGATCCGGGAGGCGTCAGATGCACCACGCGGTAGGTGTCGTCGGCGACGTAGTCGACGTCGAGACGGAAGCCTGCCTGCTCGTAGAAGGCCTTGGCCCGGTCGACGTCGGAGACGGGCAGCACCACAACTTCGAGTTTCAGATCCATGTTCGCTTCTTCTGTTCGCGGGTGGGAGGTTTCGCCATGAGTGCGTCACCGGTTGAACCGGTGAGATCATGACACCGACATGCGTAACCGGTCAAGCAGGTGACGTGAAGGGTCGCCCGGTCGGCCGACGTGGCGGGTGGTGGCGAAGGCCGGCGGGGACCGTGCGGGAGGCGGCAGTCCAGGCCGCAGCGGAGCGGCGGTAAGTGACGCAGGGTCATGTGGGCGCTCACCGCGAGCGAGTCCGCCCTGGCAGCCTCGGCTCAAACGTATTGACTGCTTGACCATGCAATGGAGTGTGCTGTCTAATTCACTTGCTGATCATTTGTGTGCGAGGAGTATGTCACTCCCTGCTTGGCTTTCCCATCGCTTGCGAGGTGTGTCGGCGGCCTCCCGACCGATGCCCCTCCCGTCGGGTCACCTGGCGGCCCCTTGCAGGCACGGGCAGCGCTGAAGGCGGTCGAGTGCGGCGGAGTGCGAGTGCGGACAGCCCCCGTTTCGTCGGCCGCGAGCGCGAGTTGCTGCGTGTCACCGACGCTCTTCGGCGGCGGCCCGCGCTGGTGATCGTCGAGGGCGAGTCCGGCATCGGCAAGAGCCGCCTGGTACGGGAAGCACTGGCGGTGGTCGCGACGGCCGGCTCGCAAGCCCTGGTGGTGGCCTGCCCGCCGTTCCGTGAGGCGCTGACGCTCGGCCCGGTCGTCGACGCGGTGCGGCAGGCCGTGCGCACCCGCGCCGGCCTGGCGGACCTCGAACTGTCGGCACTGGCAGGCACGTTGCGGCCGCATTTCCCCGAATGGGCGGACACGCTGCCCCCCGCACCCGAACCCCTCGCCGACCCGGGCGCGGCCCGGCACCGCCTGATCAGCGCCTTCACCGAACTCCTCGGCCTGCTCGGCATCGAGATCCTGGTCCTGGAGGACGTGCACTGGGCGGACGAGGTGACCCTGGAACTGCTGCTGGCCCTCGCCTCACGCCGGCCGCAGCCGTTCAGCCTGGTACTCACGTTCCGCCCCGAGGAAGTGGCCCCCGACTCCCTACTGCTTCGTCTCTCCTCACGGCTCCCGGGGTACGAGGAGGTCAGCCGCGCGCGCGTCGGTCTCGGCGTGCTCCCGGTGGCGGCCACGGCGGAACTCGTCTCCTCGATGCTCGACGACGAACATGTCTCCGCGGCGTTCGCCGGGTTCCTGCACGAGCGGACCGCGGGGGTGCCGCTCGTCCTGGAGGAGTGCGTCCGGCTGATGCGGGACCGTGCGGACGTCGTACGGCGGGACGGCGAGTGGATGCGGCGAGCTCTCGACGAGATCACCGTCCCACCGACGATCCGTGACGCCGTCACCGAACGAGCGGCCCGGCTCGGACCCGATGCGCGGAAGGTGCTGCTGGCCGCCGCCGTGCTCGGCGGCCCGGCGGACGAGCATGCCCTCGGCACGGTCGGCGGACTGGCCGACGACGGGGACCCGGTGTCCGCAGCGTCGGCCGAGGCCGCGGTGGCCGAGGGGGTGCGCATCGGTCTGCTCACCGAGGACGCCGACGGTAGTGGCAGGGTCGCCTTCCGGCACGCGCTCGCCGCCCAGGCGGTCTACGACGGGGCACGGCCCGCCGACCGCCGGGCGGCCCACCGGCGTGCCGCCGCCCTGCTGGAGGCGGTCCGGCCACGGCCGATCGGGAAACTCGCCCACCACTTCCGCCAGTCCGGCGACACGGCGCGCTGGTGTGCCTACACCGAGCGGTCCGCGGACGTGGCGCTCGTCTCCGGTGACCACCTCACCGCCCTCACGCTCCTGCACGAGCTGATCAACGAACCGTCGCTGCCCGCGGAAGCGGTCGCGCCGCTGGTACGGAAGATGCCCTTCCTGGCGTTCACCGGCTACGCGCGGCGAACCGAGGCCATCGCCGCTCTGCGCGCCGTCCTGGAGACCGACCGGCTCAGCGCGCCCGACCGTGCCGCGGTGCGCGGCCAGCTGGGCCGGGTGTTCTTCGGCCTCGGCGACCACGCCGCCGCGGCCGCCGAGTTCGAACTCGCGGTGCCTGACCTCGGCGAGGGCACGTACATCGACGCCTGGGCGATGACCGTGCTCGGACTGCCGTGGGTCGGACCGTGGCCCGTCACGACCCATCTGCGCTGGCTGGACCTGGCCGAACGGTTCGCGGCCGGCTGCGAACTGCTGCCGCACGAACGGTTGAGCCTCCAGGTGAACCGGATGACGGCCCTGCTCGAACTCGGTGAGGAATCCGGCTGGGCTCTCGTGCCCGAGCCTGCCGACGGGGTGTCCGAACCACAGCTCGCGGTCGAGCAGGCCCGCGCCGCGCTGAACGTCGGTGACTCGGCGCTGCGATGGGGACGGTACGAGGAGGCGCGTGCCCACCTGACCACCGCCGTGCGGGTCGCCGGAAGACACGGCCTGGAGGTGATCCGGATCATGGCGCTGGTGACCTTGCTGCGTCTCGACTACCTCACCGGATCGGGGCAGGGACTGGCGGAAAAGGCGCGCGCGTGGTCCGAGAGCGCCGACGAGCCGGTCTGCCGCCTGGAGGCGTCCCTGCTGGACGCCCAGCTCACCGCGGCGGCCGAGGGCGGCGACGAACGTCTGGAGGAGCGGCTGCGGGGCATCCGCGAGGAGGGTGAGCGCCGCGGCATCATCGCCGTGTGGCTGGAGTCCGCGGCGGCCCACGCACGCCTGCGGCTGGCTGCCGCCGACGCCGAACAGGCGGTCGACATCACCGAGGAGTGCATGCGCCTGATCGCGGACAAGGAGATGTGGATCTGGGCGACGGAGATCGCACCGGTGCGGGTCGCCGCACTGACGGCCCTCGGACTGCGCACGCGGGCTGAGCGCACCGTCGCGGCCTTCGCGCAGGGCCTGGGGGGACGGAACGCCCCGGCCGCGCAGGCCGCTCTCGAGGAGTGCGAAGCGATCTGCGCCGAAGCCCGCGGGGAGGCCGGGCCCGCGGCGCTGGCATGGGGCGAGGCGGCACGGGCGTGGGCACGGCTGCCGCGTCCCCGGGACGAGGCACGGGCCGCGGAGGGCGCCGAGCGGTGCGCTCGTGCGGTCCGCGGCGAACGCGGGCGTGGCGGCCGCCGCGGATACGGGAACCGCCTTTCGCCCCGCGAGTCCGAAGTGGTGCGGCTGCTCCTACGGGGTATGACGAACCGTCAGATAGCCGGTGAGCTGTCGAGATCCCCGAGTACCGTCGGCGCGCAGCTGAAGTCGGCGATGCGCAAGTACGGAGTGACCACCAGGACAGCGCTGGCCGTGATCGTCAGCCGAGCGGATCGCGACTGAGGTCATCCTGCCCCCGGCTGCGTCCTCGGCGCCGGGCGCAGGGGTGTCACAGAGTGTCCGTGTCCGCGGTCAGTGGCGCCGCGTCGAGCAGGACGGCCGCGGCGGCTCGGGCGGTCGTGGCGGCGGACAGGTCGCGGTCCATCCGGGCCGACTGCCCCGCGCCGTCGTACAGCAGGTGCAGCTGCCGGGCCAGCGCCTCGGGGGTGGCGTAGCCGGACGCCGCGGCGAGTTCGGTGAACAGGCCGCGGATCCAGAGACGGTAGTTGTCCGCGACCTGGCGGACCGAGCTGTCCTCTGCTGTCTCGGCGGTGGCCCGGACGAAGGCGCAGCCGTTGTACCCGGGGTCGTTGATCGCCTCGCCCAGGGCGTCGAAGACGCCGAGCAACTGCTCGCGCGGTGTGCGGAAGCGGGTCAGGACCGTGGTGATCCGGTCCCGCATCCGCACGTAGCGCAGCTCGAGGTAGGCGCAGACGAGCCCTTCCTTGCTTCCGAAGGTGTTGTAGAGGGACGCCTTGGCCACCCCGGCGTGTTCGATGACGCGGTCGATGCCGACGGTCTGCACGCCTTCACCGTAGAAGAGCTCATTGGCCGCTTCGAGCAGCCGGTCGCGTGCGGACGGCTTGGTCGCGGTTCTGGTCGCCATGGCCACACCCCTTCAGACAGACTTGTTCATTCTAGTGCCGGAGGTTTCCGTCACACCTCTGAGACCTGGGCCACCGGGGTTGCCTCGGACGGGATGTCCTGCGAACGCGCCACCGACACCCGCTGCACCGGTTCGACCTGGCGGCCGCGGGCCAGTAGCCCGGCCAGGGCCGCCAGAGCCAGCACGATGACGGCGATGCCGTACTCCCGTGCGGTCTGGATCAGTCCGCCGCCGTGCACGACCAGGACGCCGGCGATCACGGCCGGCACGCCCAGGCCCACGTAGCACACGACGTACAGCAGGGAGAGGACACCGGCTCGCTCATGCGGCTCCACCTGCAGAATGACCAGCCGGACGCCGCCCTGGAACCCGCTTCCGAAGCCGACACCGGAGATCGCACCGCCCACGAAGAAGCCGATCACGGAGAGCGTGCCACCGGTGCCCGAGCCGATGGACACCAGGGTGATCGTCACTCCGACGACCAGTGTGGCGACGCTGATGAGCATCATGGTTCGGGTCGCCGCGCTGCGCAGCGCCATGACCGCCAGACCGGCGCAGCCCGCGGTGACGAACAGGGGCAGTCCGCCCCAGACGACGGAGTCGGAGTGCACCAGGGTCCGGGTGATGGCCGGGCCGAGTGCGCCGTACAGGCCGGCCAGCGCCCACACCGCGAAGATCACAGGTGCGGCGATGGCCACCGACGCACGGGCGGACCTGGGCAGCTTGAACTCGGGAACCATGCTGGCCAGCGCGCCCGGCTCGCGGGTCACCGTCTCGTTCAGGGCGAGCACGCCCAGCGCCTGTACGACGAAGACACCGAGGAGCACCACGTAGACGAGATGGGTGGGGGCCGGCAGGTACTGCACGATCAGTCCGGAGGCGAAGGCGCCGCTCGCGGTCCCCATGGTGGGGGCGAAGGAGTTCAGGAAGCTGCCCTTGCGCGCGTCGATGTCCAGCATTCCGGCGCCGAGCGCGCCGACCGCCGCACCGGTGCTCAGCCCTTGCAGGACTCGGCCGACCAGCAACGTGGCCACGTCCCCGGCGGTGATGAACACGACCATCCCCAGGACCTGCACGAGCAGGGCGGTCAGAAGCACCGGGCGCCGGCCCACGTGGTCGGAGACCCTGCCGAAGACCAGGAGGGCGGCCAGGACGGCCACCGCGTAGGTGCCGAAGACGATGGTGATGGTGATGGGGGAGAAGCCCCAGTGCTGCTGGTAGATCGCGTAGAGGGGGGTCGGGGCGCTGGACGATGCCAGCAGCGATATGAGGATCGATGCCAGCAGTCCGATGGAGGCCTTGGGCCCGAGGCTCAGGGCCCGGCGCCGCGGCGCCGCGTGCGCGCCGGACGACTTGGCCGAGGCACCCGGCGAGGCGGGCTGACGCGTGGAGGATGCGCGGCTCATGGGTCACTTTCCGAATTGGGCGAAGCGGACACCCTCATGCTAGACAGACCTGTCTGTCCATTGCGAGCCCGGAGGACGTGAGGTGTGTCGCACCAACCCCGTGTGCGCGGTCCGTCGCCGTGTGTGTCGCGGGAGCCCCCGGCGGCGTCCGCCTCGGCTCACCCGCCGCCCAGCAGCTGCTCGAACGGCACGGGATCGCGGTAGGGGTCCGGGGGTGTGGGCCGCTCACGGCGGGCTGTCGCGACGGCGAGTTCCCTGGCCGCTCGTGCCACGCGCTCCAGCAGAGTTCCCTGGGAATCGCGTTCGGCTCCCCAGTCCTCGGTCGCGGCGTACACCGCGGTGGGCACGGCCGTCGCGTGCAGGTAGGTGAACATCGGCCGCATCACGTGTTCCAGCACGAGCGAATGCCGCCCGGTGCCGCCGGTGGCCGCGATCAGTACGGGTTTGTCCGTCAGGGCGGTGTCGTCCAGACAGTCGAAGAACAGCTTGAACAGACCGCTGTAGGAGGCGTTGAAGGTCGGCGTCACGGCGATCAGGCCGTCGGCCCTCGCTACGGAGTCGAACACCTCTCGCAGGTCCGGCGACGCGTAGCCCGCCATCAGATGGTCGACCAGGTCGTGAGCATGGTCCCTCACCTCTACGACGACGATCTCGACCGGCTCGCCGAGCCGCTCCAACTCGGCGCGGACGGCGTCCGAGAGCCGGTCGGCGAGCAGACGGGTGGAGGACGGCAGCCGCAGTCCTGCCGAGACGACGGCGACGGTGCGCTTCATCGCGGGTCCTCCTCCGGCAGCGCGGCCTTCTCCTGCGCCGCCGCGGCGAGAGAGGCGTGCGTCGGGGCGTCCGGAACGTGGGCCGGGCGGCCCACCGCGAACTCCTTGCGCAGGACGGGCACGATCTCGCCCAGCAGCTCGATCTGTTCGAGGACGGTTTCACGCGGAACGCCGATGCCGTCCACGTTGAACAGCTGACGCTGGTAGTCGCCGCCCGCGTGCTCGCGGTACGCCAGCACTCGCTCGATCACCTCCTGCGGGCTGCCGACCACCACCGCGGTACGGGCCATGGTGTCCTCCAGGGACGGGCCGTTCCCGTACGCCGAGGAGGCGTCGAAGTAGGCGCGGAACTCCCGGACGGCGTCCTGCGAGTTCTTCCGCACGAAAACGTGCGCGGCCAGGCCGACGAAGGCCTGGTCGGCACGTCCGTGCCCGTAGTGCTCGAAGCGGCCGCGGTAGAGGTCGACCAGTTGCCGAACGTGCTCCTTGGGCCAGAACAGGTTGTTGTGGAAGAAGCCGTCCCCGTAGTAAGCGGCCTGTTCGGCGATCTCCGGGCTGCGGATGGAGGCGTGCCAGACGAACGGCGGCACGTCGTCCATCGGCCGCGGCGTGGCGGTGAATCCCTGCAACGGTGTGCGGAATCTGCCCTCCCAGTCGACCACGTCCTCGCGCCACAGCCGGCGCAGCAGGGCGTAGTTCTCCACCGCCAGGGCGATGCCGTCGCGGATGTCCTGTCCGAACCACGGGTAGACCGGCCCGGTGTTGCCGCGGCCCAGCATCAGGTCGACCCGGCCGTCGGCGAGATGCTGGAGCATCGCGTAGTCCTCGGCGATCTTCACCGGATCGTTCGTGGTGATCAGCGTGGTCGACGTGGACAGCAGGAGCTTCCTCGTCCGCGCCGCGATGTGTCCGAGCAGCGTGGTGGGCGAGGAGACGACGAACGGAGGGTTGTGGTGCTCGCCGGTGGCGAAGACGTCCAGGCCGACCTCGTCGGCGAGCTCCGCGTAGTCCACGAGTGCCTTGAGCCGGTCGCGTTCCGTGGGCGTCCGTCCGGACAACGGGTCGCGTCCCACGTCTCCTACGCCGAAGATTCCGAATTGCATCCTGTACGTCCTGTGTGTTGTGTCGGTGGCGCCGTCGGCGGTTGCGCCGACGGCGGGAGAGGAGTTCTCGGCGTGCTGAGGGGCTGGGTGACCAGCTGAGACACGAGCCGGAGGAGGCGTTCAGAGATCCAGCGGGCGGTCCGTCCGCAGTGTCTTCTCGCGCAGGATCAGTGCTTCGAGGGCCGCCAGGTCGTCGGCGACATGGTGCTCCCAGCCGGGGTCCGCGTTCTCGTTCCGAGCGGAGCCGCGAACCGTCCTGCGGTGACGGCCGTGCCCCGCGGAGTCGCGTTCGGGTGCGCAGCCGTCCTCGTCGGCGCGTGTGCCTCGGTGCCGCCCGGTGCCCGCAGGGTCGGTGGCGCTGCCGGGCAGCGCGAGGCCGGTCCGCACGTCGGTGATGGTGAGAGTCATGTCTTTCCTTCCCCAGGGGTCGCTGGTCTGCGGGCTCGTCGAATCGCAGGACGGCCGCGCGGCGCACGAAACCCGGGTGAGCGCACCCGGGTAATTGTTACGCGCAGCAAATATACGGGATTCCGTGAGCGCACACGTGTGAGCAGTCTGTTCTGTGGATCACACCTCACAGGGGTAGGGGACGGGGCACGGCTCTGGCGGAGGTGCGGCGGTCAGGTGGCGACGTTGCGCAGTGCCGCCGCGAGCGTCCTGAGGTCCAGCTCCTTGAGGTGGTCGAGGAAGTGCCGTCGGATCGCGTCCAGATTGGTCGGATAGGCCTCCTCCAGGCGGGCCAGGCCGGCGGCGGTCAAAGAGGCGTGCCAGCTGCGGCCGTCC
This sequence comes from Streptomyces sp. NPDC111744, assembly GCF_055634995.1. Classification (NCBI taxonomy): domain Bacteria; kingdom Bacillati; phylum Actinomycetota; class Actinomycetes; order Kitasatosporales; family Streptomycetaceae; genus Streptomyces; species Streptomyces sp. NPDC111744. Next base: position 135,841 of record NZ_JBVKCG010000020.1, on the reverse strand, counting down.
CTCTCGCACCGCAGCCGCTCGATGAATCCCTCCCCCTCCAGTCGTTGCACGATGCGGGTCGTGCCGCTGAGGGACATCTCGATGGTGTTGGCGAGCTCGTGCATGCGCAGTCGCCGGCCGGGTGCCTCCGACAGGTACATCAAGGTCAGGTATTCCGTGTTCGACAGCCCTTGCTCCCGCTGCATCTGGGCGTCGATGGCGCGGGGCAGCGCATAGAGGAGCGAGGGGAGGGCGCGCACAACGGCCTCCTCTTCGGCGGTAAGCGGTTTCAGGCCGTCCTTGCGTGGGCTGGACTTCGATGTCATGGGGGCATACCTCACATGTGTGCGGCGCCGAGCGCCGCTGTCGACGGCCGATCCGGCCCCGTGTGTCTGTCGCCGGGTCGAGTGATTATTTGACGCAACAACCTCTTCGCACTATGGTGTTTGTCGAAGCAACTATATCGCGAACCTGTCGCCAGGGCCACATCTATGCCCGGGACGGACGCGGGTCATTTTCACGAAGGGTTCAGCGTGACCAAGATCGGAATCATCCTCGGCAGCACCCGTCCGGGCCGCAACGGCGAGGCTGTCGCTCGCTGGGTGCTCGACATCGCCTCGAAGCGGACCGACGCGGAGTTCGAGCTGGTCGACCTCCTCGACTACAAGCTCCCGCACCTCGACGAGGCGCTCCCGCCGTCCCTCGGCCAGTACTCCCAGCCGCACACGCGGGAGTGGGCGGACAAGATCGCCTCGTTCGACGGCTTCATCATGGTGACGCCCGAGTACAACCACTCCACGTCCGGTGTGCTCAAGAACGCCATCGACTACCTGTACGCCGAGTGGAACAACAAGGCCGTCGCGTTCGTCAGCTACGGCGGCGCGGGCGGTGCGCGTGCGGTGGAGCACCTGCGTCTCATCGCCGGCGAGCTGCAGATGGCGGACGTGCGTTCCCAGGTCGCGCTGTCGCTGTTCCACGACTTCGAGAACTTCAGCGTGTTCAAGCCCGGCGACTTCCAGCTCGAGGCCCTGAACACCACGCTGGACCAGGTGCTGGCCTGGAGCAAGGCGCTCGCCCCGCTGCGTGCCGCCTGACGGGCGCACCTGCTCGTGAGGTAACGGCGGCGGCCGGGCGGAGAGGTCGGGCCGCCGCCGTTCGTACGTGACACAGCCGACTGCCGCGGCGCGAGCCGTGGCCGGTGAGATCACGGCGCTCTCGCAGGAGCACGGTCCGACTCTCACCCCAGCAAGCTTGGCGGGCCGCTTTGGCAGGCAATTACCATGAACTCGTGTCGAGCGACGAGCGGCGGCGGGATCGCGTTGCGCAACCCCTCACCCAGGACGAAGAAGCCGTGGTGAGGTCGCTCGGCCGCATCATCTACGCCCTGCCCCGCGCCGTCGATGCCGACATGATGCGGGAGCAGAGGCTTTCCCTGACCGAATACCTGGCTCTCATGCACCTCTCCGAGGCTCCGGGCCGGAAGCTGCGCATGGGCGATCTCGCCGTCGCGGTGGAGATGAGCGGCAGCGGCATGTCGCGCCTGGCGGACCGGCTGGAAAAAGAGGGTCTCATCCGGCGGGTCAGGTCGCGGCAGGACGCCCGGGGCTGGAACGCCGTCCTCACGGACGCGGGCTTCGACCGGCTGGTCAAGGCCTGGCCGACCAACCTCGCCTCGGTCCGCCGTCATTTCCTGGACCATCTGACGGGGCTGGACCTCGGCGGGCTCGCGGCCGCCCTGCGCGGCATCGCCACCTGAGGGCCCGCTCCTCGGGACCCAGATGGCCGATCCGGCCTCGGGCCCGGCGCCTGCGCCACATGTGCCTACGCGCTCTCGTCCGGATCGGCCGGCGCAGAGTGCGGTGCACCTTTCGTGCGGTGCACCTTTCGTGCGGTGCACCCCTTCATCGTTCATCCTTCCTTCGCCTTCCCAAGGACCGTCGTGTACATCGCAGCTGTCATTCTCAGTGTTCTTCTCGCCCTGATCACCGTTGCCGCCGGAGCGCCGAAGGCGCAGTTCAAGGGTGACGTCGTGGACGGGCTCGTCGCGAAAGGGCTCGGTTCCGCGCTGATCCGTTTCATCGGCCTCGTCGAGGTGGCCGCGGCGGCGGGGCTGGTGGCCGGCATCTGGTGGCAGCCGCTGGGCATCGCGGCCGCTGTCGGGATGGCCGTCCTGCTCCTGGTGGCGATCGGGTACCACGTGAAGTGGGGCGACTACGGAGACCGAGCCGCCCGGGGCGCCGCCACGGTTCCGGTTCTCCTCCTCCTCGTGTCGGTGGCGGCGGTCGTCACACTTGCCGCATCGCAGTGACCGTCGTGATCTCCGGTGGCTCGCCGTTCGCCCGGGCGAGATCCACAAGTACCTTGAACGCGAGCGGCCGCACGTTCGTGCGGCCGGGCCGCCGTATCGGGAGGGATCCGCGGTGAGGCAGGAACATATCGACATCTCCGGTCAGGACATCGCCTACAGGGCATCGGAGGGCACCGGCCGCACCGTGGTCCTGATTCACGGGAACTCCTCGTCCGCGAGGGTATGGGGCCCGCTGATGGAGAGCTCCTTCGGGGCACGGTTCCGCTGTCTGGCGCTCGATCTGCCGGGACACGGCCGTTCGGCGGCCGGCCGGACCCCGGACGTCTACTCGCTTCCCGGGTACGCCTCCCTTCTCGCTGGTTTCGTCAGGGAGCTGGACGCCGAGGACGCGGTGATCGTCGGGTGGAGCCTCGGCGGTCACATCGCGCTCGAGGCGGCCCAACGGCTGCCTCGGGCCGCCGGGTTCGTGCTCTTCGGCACCCCGCCCGTGGGCGGCCCCGCCGACATCGGCCGGGCCTTCCTGCCGAACCCCGCCATGGGCGTGGGCTTCACCGCCGAGGTCGACACCGCTGCGGCCGAGGCGTACGCCACGAGTTTCCTGGCGCCCGGGTCGACCCGGCCCGTGGAGGGTCTCGTCGCCGACATACTCGCCACCGACGGCGCGGCCCGCAGCGGCATCCTGGCGGGCATCGAATCCGGTGCCTTCGCCGACGAGGTCCGCGTGGTCGCCGAGCTGACACGGCCCGTCGCGGTGCTGCACGGCGAAGGCGAGCAACTGGTCAGCCTCGACTACTTGGCGGGACTCACCATGCCGACACTCTGGCGCGGTGCCGTGCAGATCCTGCCGGGGGTGGGTCACGCACCGCACCTTGAGGCGCCGGAGGTCTTCGCGGAGTTGCTCACCCGCTTCATCACCGACCTGGGCTGACGGGCCCGTGCCGCTTCCGGGGAACGTACCGTCGCGGGGAGAACCAGGTCACGACCGAGATGCAATCGCATCGGGAGCGTGAGAGCGTGATGGGTGGCGGCTGCGGAAGCCGTGCTCATTCTCGGCGGCCGGGCCGCGGGCCGGGCGACGAGGGCGAGGGGCCGCCGACACCGAATGGTGCGCAGACGGTGGAGCGACGCCTCTTCCCGAAGGGAGCGGGTCTCCCGGGCGGGACGTCGGGGTGTGACGGGGTGCTCCGGTGAGGATGTGCCGATACGCCGCGAGTTCGCAGCGGAAGAACCGAGGTGCGATGAACGCCCAGGATGTGACCTATTCTCCCGAAAGTACCGCCCTGCTGATCATCGATCCGTACAACGACTTCCTGTCGGAGGGCGGAAAGATATGGCCGCAGGTCAAGGAGGTCGCGGAGGAGATCGATCTTCTCGACCACATGCGGGCGGTGCTGGCCGCCGCTCGCGAGCAGGGTTTCCACGTCTTCATCGTGCCGCACCACCAGACGGCGCCGGGTGACTACGAGACGTGGGATCACCTGTCCCCGACTCAGCAACGTGTCGTCGAACGGCAGACCTTCGCGGTCGGCAGCTGGGGCGCCGAGTGGCATCCGGACTTCGTGCCGCGGGACAACGAGCTGGTCATGCGCCAGCACTGGGCGTCGAGCGGCTTCGCCAACACGGACCTGGACATGCTGCTGAAGCAGCACGGTGTCCAGAAGGTCGTGATCATCGGGATGAAGGCGAACACGTGCGTCGACACCACCGCCCGGTTCGGGCAGGAGCTGGGCTACCACGTGACGCTCATCCGCGACGCCATCGGCGCCTTCTCGTGGGACGAGATGAAGGCCACGTTCGACATCAACGGTCCCGCGTACGCCCACGCGATCTTCACCACGGACGAGTTCCTGAAAACCCTGCAGAAAACCGCCGCGTAGGCCGATCGGAGCGGGCGCGGCGGACCGTGCGGCCGGACCTCGGTCCGGCCGCACAGCTGTGTTCAGGGTTTTCCATGGTTATATACTTGATTGGTCAAGTACAATTTTCGCAACAAGGAACCAAGAGGTCGCCATGGGCAGTGTCATTGTCATCGGGGGCGGTCCCACCGGCCTTTGGACGGCGGCGGAGCTGCGGCTCCGCGGTGTGGACGTCACCGTCGTCGAGCGGCTTCCCGAGCGCAGCCCCTACTCCAAGGGGTTCACCATTCATCCCCGCACCATGGAGATGTGGGCGTCGCGGGGGATCGCCGACCGCTTCGTCGAGCAGGGCACCCGCGTGCCCAGCGGTCATTTCGGCCTGCTCGCCGAGCGGATGGATTTCCGCGCCCTGGACACCCCGTTCCCGTACACCCTGATGCTGCCGCAGCCGAAGGTGGAGGAACTGCTGGAGGAGTACGCGCTGCAGCTCGGTGCGGACATCCGGCGCGGGCATGTCTTCACCGGGCTCGTCGAGAACAAGCCGCACTCGGTCGTGGCCGGCGTCGAGGGCCCCGACGGGGGATATGCCCTGGAGGCGGACTACCTGGTCGGCTGCGACGGCACGCGCAGCGCCGTGCGTGAGAGTGCGGGCATCGGCTTCTCCGGTACCGATTCCACCTGGTACGGATGGCTGGCCGACGTCGCGCTCGACGCCCCGCCGCCCCAGGTGCCCTACACCCATGTCAACGCCCGGGGCACTCTGATGGTCGTACCGATGTCGCCCGGCGTGTACCGCGTCGGCGGACTCGACCTCGAGGACCGCAGCGCCCGGTGGGACGGGTACACGGTGGAGGAACTGCGGGCCAAGACGGCCGCCGTCGCCGGGACCGACTTCGGCCTGCGCGACCCGCTGTGGGTGTCACGCTCCGGCAACGCCGCCAAACTGGCGGACCACTACCGCAAGGACCGCGTGCTGCTCGTGGGCGACGCCGCCCACCGGCATCTGCCGGCCGGCGGCGTCGGCCTGAACGTCGGTGTGCAGGACGCGTGGAACCTGGCGTGGAAGCTGGCCGCAGTCGTGCAGGGCCAGGCCCCCGAGGGACTGCTGGACAGCTACGAGGCGGAGCGCCGCCCCGTGGGCGTGGAGCTTCTGGAGCTCACCGACGCCCAGAGTGTGCTGATGACGGCCTGGACGCCGGAGGGCAAGAACCTGCGGTCGTTTTTGGGCGGCGCGGTCGCGCGGGAGCCCGGCTTCTCGCGGTACCTGGCCGAGGCCGTCTCGGGACTGTCCGTGGCCTATCCGCCGGAGAACGCCGCCGCCCATCCGCTCGTGGGCCGCAGGGCGCCTGATCTCCGTTTCGCCGGGGGCTCCGGGCTGTTCTCGCTGCTGGAGCCCGGACATCACGTCCTGATCGACATGGCGGACGGCAGGGCGGTCGCCGCCGTCGGGGAACTGCCCGGCAGGTGGCAGGCGGTCGTGCACGTCGACACGCTCGCCGAGGAACGGGCGCAGTGGCAGGGCGTACGAGCGGCACTCGTCCGGCCGGACGGTCATGTGGCCTGGGCCGGCACGGAGCCGGACGACGAGGCGCTGGGCGCCGCCGCGACCGCGGCCCTCACAGTGACGGGCCGCTAGGTGGCCCTGGCCCCGGCGAGCGAGGGCTCCTGCCACCGGCAGGAGCCCTCGGTGATTGTTTCGGCCCGTTCCAGCCCTCATGCCGCCGGCGGGCGTACCTACTTCGTCAGATAGGCGTTGACGATCGTCTCGGTGACCGTGTTGCCCTGCCGGTCGGCGGCCGCCGTCCTGAAGGAGACACTGCCGCCCGCCCGGGGATTGGTGACCCGCACCCGTCCGTCGCGCACCTTCACCGTCTGCCAGTGGCCGCCTTCGTCATAGGAGACCCAGACCTTCAGGGACTTGAGGTTCCTGCCCGCGGCGGAGCCCTTCACGGTGACCGGGACCCACACCTTCGCCTCCGCCCTGCCGGTGCTGTCGAGGGAGAGTTCGGGCGTGAAGCGGACGACCGAGATGGGCAGTTCGGTCGTCTGTGAGGTGTGTCCGGAGGAGAAGGTCCATTCCACGTCCAGGCTGTCGGAGACGTCCGCCTCCGTGCCGCGCCGGACCGAGACGTCCAGCCGGTAGTCGGCCCGGTCGTCGTTGTCCGCGGCGTAGAAGAAGTCCATCGGGTACGGGCTCCGGCGCACCAGTTGGCCGTCGCGGTACAGACTCGTGCCGGCGCTGTCCACCCGCGTCTGGTTGCTGCTGGAGTTGCCGGCCACGTCCGAGAACAGCGGAAGGCTCCCGTCCATCGTGTCGCCGCTGCGGATCAGCCCGGCGCCGTCCGGCAGGTCGGGTCCGAAGACGCCCACGTTCAGCACCCGGTGGTACGAGCGACCCGGCTCGAAGGTGGCGCCGGACGCGTCGTAGACGGTGTCGACGTGGCCGTCGGCTCCTTTCTGGCGCAGGCTCAGCCACCACGTGCCGTCCGGCGACAGCAGGTGCAGGGTGAGGGTGGCGGGGAGGGCACGTTCGACGGTCGTGCCGCCACCGTTCAGGGCGGCCAGTGAGAGGTAACCGGTCTTGCCCTTCCCGGGTCCGCCCACCTCCGTGCGGACGTCAGCGAAGTCGCGGGCACGGGGGTGTGCGGAGAAACCGGTGACGTATCGGCCGCCCTTCGGCTCGTACGCCACGTCGTACTCGTCGTGGCCCTGGGCGCCGGTGGAGAAGGTGGCCTCGATGCGCTGGTGCAGGGTGTCCGCGGAGTTCACGGCGGGGCCGACGTGCGCGGTGCGGAGTTCCTCGGAGGTGCCGAAGAAGGCGAGGAAGGCCGGGCCCGGCTCACCCGCCTGATCGACGCCCGCGCGGACGTAGCCGAAGGTCTGCCGGGCGGCGCGGTCCGGCACGGTGACCTCGACCGGCTTGGTGGTGCGCGCGTCCAGGGTGACCGTGGTGTCCTTGGTGACGTCGAGGTTCGGCTGGTTGAACCAGTCCTCACCCTGGTCGTACGAACCGGCCGGATCCGCCCGCAGCGAGGCGTTGAGGAAGTACCGGCCCTTGGGGACGCGCACCGAGTAGGTGTCGCCGGACAGATATGAGGCGAGTCCCTCGCGAGGACCCGAGAGGCCCGCCAGCGTGGCGTTCCAGGAGGCGTCGGGCACAGGCTTGCCCGCACGGCTCAAGGGCTTCACCGTGACGGTGTACATCTCCGACTCGCGTTCCACGGCCAGCGCGGTGGCGACGGTCTGTCCGTCGCCCGTGGCGGTCACCCGGCCGGTGAAGCGGCCGGCGGTGTCGCCCCCGAGCCGGGTGTCGGCGACGATCCGCGCGGTGGCCTCGCCGTGCGCGGGGACGGTGACCTGGCCGTCGGCGGTGAACATCCCGCCGGGGGCGGGGCTTCCGTCGGGTGCGGTGCCGTCCACGGCCAGTTTCAGGGTGACCGCGGTGTCACCCACGTTGCGGTAGGTGAGGGTCTTCGTGAGCGGCTGGTCGTCGGTGTGCGGCCACTGGGCGAGACCGAAGGCGAGCGAGGTCTCCCGGGTGAACACCGTCTGCTTGATCGCCTTGCGCAGGTCGACGCGGCCCGAGCCCTGCTGGTACGCCGTGTACGCGCCGGGCGTGGTCGACGCCACGAGCGCCTGCTTGATGTCGTCGCCGGTCCATTCGGGGTGCTGCTCGGCGAGAAGGGCGGCGGCGCCCGCGACGTGCGGGGTCGCCATGGAGGTGCCGCTGAGGGAGATGTAGCCGTCCGCGACCGAGGGGGCGACGGAGGCCATGTAGCTGTCGTGTGCGGCCGCGGCCCCGATGTCCACGCCCGGTGCCGTGAGGTCGGGCTTGATCGCGTCGTCGCCCGCGCGCGGGCCGGTGCTGGAGAACGGGGCCAGCACGTCCTGCTTGTCGACCGCGCCGACCGTCAGCGCCGCGTCGGCGCTGCCCGGGGTGCTGATGGTGCCGGCTCCCTGCTCGCCGTCGTTGCCGGCCGCCACCACGAAGAGGGTTCCGCTCTCGGCCGACAGCTTGTCGACCGCCTCCTCCATGGGGTCGAGCTCCGGGGAGTCGTAGGCACCCAGGCTGAGGTTGGCGACGTCCGCCTTCTCGGCCGCGGCCCACTCCATGCCGGCGATGATCCCGGACATGGCGCCCTGGCCGGTGTCGTTGAGCACCTTGCCGTCCAGCAGGCCGGCGCCGGGCGCCACACCCTTGTACGTCCCCCCGGACTTGGCGCCGGTGCCCGCAGCGATGGACGCGACGTGCGTGCCGTGGCCGAACAGGTCGTCCGTGGTCGGCGACTCGGAGAAGTTGTGCTCGGCGACGACCTTCCCGGCCAGGTCGGGGTGGGTGGTGTCGATGCCGCTGTCCAGGACGGCGATACGGGTACCGGTGCCGTCGTAGCCGGCCGCCCATGCCTCGGGACCGCCGATCTGCGGCACGCTCTTGTCGAGCGAGGCCTGGACGACGGCGTCGAGCCACACCGAGGCGATACCGGGGGCGGCGGTGCGGGTCGTGGCCTGGGCGGAGCCCGTGGTGAGGGCGGTCCACAGCTGCGAAGTGCCGTTCGCGGGGGCGCTGATGGCGTCGGCGTCGATGCTGCTCAGCGTGTGCCGCACGGTCGCCCCCGCGGTGGCGCGCAGTGCCGTCCTGGCCGCCGGGCGGCCCGCATCGTACATGACGATGAGCCGCAGGTCCGTGCGCTGGGCGTAGGCGGGCGCGCTCTGCGTGGTCATGTCGAACAGGCGTCGGTCGAGACGGCCGGATTCGACCAGGCCTCGGGCATCGTCCGGGATGGCGTAGGTGTGTCCGCCGATGGTCTCCACTTGAACCGGTATGTTCTCTCGGCCCTTGGCGGGGCGCAGGGAGAGCACGTCGCCCTTGCCGTCGGTCAGGACGCGGTCGCCCGTGATCAGCGGGATCCACCGCTGTTGGGCGGCGGCGGGCCGGGCGTCATCGGTGCCGAGGGCGGATCCGAGGGGTGCTCGGGAAGATGCCGTCGGGGCGGACGTGGTGGCGCCTGTGAGGGTCAGGGATGTCGTCGGCGTGCCGGCCGCCAGCAGTATGCCGAGGCCCACCAGTGCGGTGAACACCGGTCTCTTGGATGCGGACTTCACGGGTTCCTCTCGCCAGGCCACCCTCGACTCGGCCGATTCATGGGTCTCATGGGGCGAGTGGGGGTGGCGACAACAAGCGAGCGATGTCTACCAGTGAATACGTTGCTTCAAACCAGCAACCACGTTTCACGGAAACGGAGTTGGGTCTGGGTTCCGTCAGCCCGTGATACCTTCCCGTCGCATCTCCACGGCCAGGACGTGTTCGACGGCGTGCACGAGGACCTCTTTGACGGACTCGCGGTGGCGCGCGTCGCACAACAGGACGGGCACATCGGGCCCGAGACTCAGCGCGGCGCGCACCGTCTCGGCGGGGTAGGTGCGTGCGTCGTCGAAGCAGTTGACGGCCATGACGAACGGAAGTCCGGCGCGTTCGAAGTAGTCGATGGCGGAGAAGCTCGTGTCCAGCCGACGGGTGTCGGCCAGGATCACCGCGCACAGGGCGCCCGCGGCCAGTTCGTCCCACATGAACCAGTACCGGTCCTGTCCCGGAGTGCCGAACAGGAACAGTGCCAGCCCGTTGTGGATGGTGATGCGGCCGAAGTCCATGGCCGCCGTGGTGGTGGTCTTCCGCTCCACTCCCGAGAGGTCGTTGGTCGGGGATCAGCACGACGGCGCTCATGCCGCCGTACGGCGAGGGCCGCAGGGTGACACGGATGTCGTGGCGCCGGGCGAGACGGCCGACGGTCACCAGCCCGAGGCGGGTGCTGTCCAGCGCGGTGACGTCCACGGGGGAGGCGATGCGCTCGTTCGCCTCGTCGATCTCCGTCGCCGGCATGCCCAGGCCCCGGTCGTCGATCTCGATGATCAGACCGCCTGCCGCGCTGCTCGCGCTGACCCGGACCTCACTGTCCGACGGCGAGAACGCCTCCGCGTTCTCGATGAGTTCGGCGAGCAGGTGGATGACGTCCGCGGCCCACGGCCGAGCACGCCGACCGCCGGTGCCGGGAGGATGACGACGCGGGCGAAGAACTCCGTTTCCGCCACAGCCCCTCGGATCACGTCGACCACCGGCACCGGGTGGCGCCAGAAACGCCCGGGAGGCGAACCGGAGAGGATGATCAGTCCTTCCGCGTACCGCCGCATACGTGTGGCGAGCTGGTCCAGCTGGAAGAGCTGTTCCAGCGTGCGGGCGTCCTCCTCGTGCCGCTCCATGACGTCGAGCAGGTTCAACTGACGGTGCACGAGCGTCTGGTTGCGGCGGGCGATATCCAGGAAGATGTCACTGATGCCCTGGTGCAGACGGACGTCTTTTTGGGCGAGTTCCACGGCCGTCAGCTGAAGGGTCTGGAAGGCCCGGCCCAGTGCGGCCATCTCGCGGTTGACGAAGGACGGCTGCTCCATGCCGCTGCCGACGTCCACGCTCTCGCCCCGGCGCAACCGTCCCACCACGTCACGGAGTTGGTCGTCGGTGAGGTTGCGGGCGGAGGTGCGCAGCCGCGTCACGTCACAGGGAACGGGTGATCCGGATCGACATGATCACGGAGACGACCAGTGCGGCCAGGCCCAGCAGCCCCGCGAGGATCAGGGCGACGAAGGCACGCTCGGCCGGCGGTCCGGTACGGGTGAACACGACGGAGATGTCGTCGAGCGCTGCGCTGGAGGACACCTTGTTCTCGGCGTCGAACGCCGCGCGGCACCGGGAGATGGGGAAGGGCAGTTTCCGGGCCTGCGGGCCGGTCTGGATCAGCTGTTCCTCCATGGTCGTGAGTTGGCCCAGCGATCCGGAGGCGGTGGCCAGACGCTCGAACGGCTTGCGCTGGGCGGCGGGCAGCCGGCTCACGGCGTCGGCGGTCAGCAGCCGCTGCGCACCGATGTCGCGCACCACGGCGCTGTAGCTGTCGGCGTCGAGACGGTGACCCGGGCTCGCCGCGGCGGCCGAGACCAGCGCGTCCTCCTGAGACAGCAGGTCACCCGCCGGCACGAGCGTGTACAGGGCCTGACCGAATTCCTGCGCGCTCTGGTCGGGGAGGATCGTCATGGCGCGCAGGGCTTCGGCGATGCTCCCGCCGATGGCGGTATACCCCGCCATGACCGCCTTGAGGGTCGAGTCACCAAAGTCGAGGTCACTGCGGATGCGGTCCACGGTCTCCAGTGCGTCCTCCGCACCGTCGACACGCTTGCGCACGGACATGCTCTCGTCACTGCGCACGCTGCCGCTGTGCGCCTCCGCGAGAAACTTCTCCACGGCCGCGTCCGTCGCGGCCCGGGCACTCGGCAGATCGTGCCCTGCCTTGCCAGGCGCCACCACGGCGACCGCGGAGACCCTCCGCTCGGTCTGCACGGCGACGGCGACCCGGCCGAGGGGGTCGGCCAGATGGTTGCCTATTAACGGTAGGCATCGACAGCGTTCCGAACGGGACATCCAGTCATACGTGTTCTGCACAACGGGGAACACGTGGTCACGGCGGCCCGGTCCGCGGTATCGGCAGACGCGAGGACCGGGCCGCCGTGGCCCTCACCCAGGACACGGAACGGGACGCCGCCGGGGTTCACGCGACTTGTACCGGTGCCGGACGCATTTTTTAGCCCAATCGGCCAATCGAAGAGCGGGCCGACACAAAGAATACTTGCGGACGTTCTCCGCCGTTCCGGATACGGCAGCAGGACGGATCTGCGGTGACGGGTGTGATGAAGGCGGGTACGGTCGACCGATCGCAACGAGGCCGACGGCAAGGCCGATCAGGTTCCCGCTCTCGACGGTACGTCAGGCTGCCGTCCCGCGCCCGCATTCCGGTCCGACACGCATGTCCCCCCATCGAAGGGTACCGAACCCATGGTGAGACGCGAGCGCCTACGCGCTCCGGTTTCCATCCTCATAGCCGCCTGTCTCGGTCTGTTCGCCGCGGTGCAGGCCCCCGCCGCAGCAGCCACGCCGGCGGCTGCGGCCACAAGCGGCTCTGCCTCCACCACTTCGGTGGCCCCCGCCGCTCAGGCGGCCCGCACCGCGGCCGCGGCACACGCCGACGACCAGACGGAGTCCAAGGTCCGCGGCATCGTGCACCACTACAAGCCGACCGACTGCAACGCGCAGCCCGCCAAGAACCACGCGCGGTGCCTGTCGCTCCGGGCGACGACAACCGACCAGCGGGTGCGGATCAACGCCACCGCGCCGCCTGCCACGGCCCTGACACCCGCCGACATCCAGTCGGCCTACAAGTTGCCCGGCGGCGGCGCGGGCCAGACCGTCGCGGTCGTGGACGCCTTCGGGTACGCGTCCGCCGAGGCCGACCTCGCCAGGTTCCGCACGCAGTTCGGCCTGCCGGCCTGCACGACGGACAACGGCTGCTTCCGAAAGGTGGACCAGCGCGGCGGCACGGACTACCCGCAGGACGACAAGGGCTGGTCGCTGGAGACCGCCCTCGACCTGGACGCCGTCTCCTCGGCCTGCCCCGCCTGCAACATTCTGCTCGTCCAGGGGGACAACGCGTCCATCAGCGACCTGGGCAAGAGTGTGGACACCGCGGTGGCACTCGGCGCCAAGTTCGTCTCCAACTCCTACGGCGCCAGCGACTCGGCCGCGCGTGACGGAGGCGTGGGCGGTTCTCATTACGACCACCCCGGAGTCGTGATCACGGCATCTTCCGGCGACACGGGCAACGTTGTCCTGTGGCCGTCCTCCGAGCCGAAGGTCCTGGCCACCGGCGGAACGCTGCTGACCCGGGCGGCCGGTAGCGAACGCGGCTGGACGGAGACGGCATGGTCGGACGGCGGCAGTGGCTGCTCGTCGTTCCAGACGCGCCCCGCCCTCCAGGACGGCCTGGACACGAACTGCGCGCGCAGGGCGACCGCCGACATCGCGGCGGACGCCGACCCGAACAGCGGTCTGGCGGTGTACAACTCGCTCTACGACGGCTGGGAGCAGGTCGGCGGGACGAGCCTGTCGTCTCCGCTGATCGCTGCCATGTACGCGGTGGCCGGTACCCCCGCCGCCGGGTCGTACCCCATGGTCTATCCGTACGCTCATCGCGGAAGCGGTCTCAACGACATCACCGAGGGCTCGGACGGCGCGTGCGGTGACCAGCTGTGCCAGGCGCGAGCCGGCTGGGACGGACCCACCGGCCTGGGGTCCCCGAACGGCGTCTCGGCCCTGGAGCCGGCCGCGCTCGCGGTGGTGACCGGGCAGGTGTCGAACCGCGCGGACGGTTCGCCCGGAGCCGGAGCCACCGTCACACTGAAGGACCGTGACGACCAGTTCACCTACCGCGTCACCGCGGACAAGTCGGGTGTCTACCGCGCCACCGTGAGCGCGGGCTCCTACGACGTGACCGCGTCGCTCTTCGGCTACGAGACGGAATCTCGGTCCGTCACGTCGACCGGCGGGCAGAGCGTCACCGCGGACTTCAAGTTGGCCGCCAGGCCCACCTATTCGGTCACGGGCACGGTAACGGACGGCTCGGGACACGGCTGGCCCCTCTACGCCCGTATCACGATCGACGGTTACCCCGGAGGCCCGGTCTATACCGACCCGCGAACGGGCGCTTACTCGGTGAAGCTGCCCGGCTCCGCCGACTACGCGGTACACGTCACCCCGGTCTATCCGGGCTACAACACGGTCGACCTCTCCCTGCCGATCGCCACGAAGGACGTCCGGCGGGATGTGTCCGTCACCGCGAACCTGCACCAGTGCGTCGCTCCTGGCTACGGCTACAGGGCGCAGGCGGCATTCGAGGGCTGGGACGCCGGGCCGAAGTTCGGTTGGACCGTCACCGGCAGCAACGCACCTGCTCCGGGCTGGGAGTTCGACGATCCGGGCGGTCAAGGAAACTGGGCGGGCGACGGCGGCTTCGCGACCGCCGTGCCGGCTGCTCACGACGGAGCAGCCGAGGACACCTACCTGACGTCCCCGGCCTTCTCGTTCGTCGGCGAGAAGACCGCTGAGCTGCAGTTCGACACGGTCATCTACCTTCCCGACGGGTCGGCTGCCGACGTGTCGCTGTCCACCGACAACGGCGCCACCTGGACACAGGTGTATGAGCAGGGCAGCGGTGATGCCGTCCTGGGACACGTCGACATCCCGATCGCCCAGGCCGTGGGCCGGCACGCCGTCCGGGTCCGATTCCACTTCAAAGGCCAGGGGAACTCGCTGTTCCAGCTCGACAACGTGAGTCTGGGTTCGTGCCAGACGCTCGCGGGCGGACTGGTCCAGGGAACCGCCCATGACGCGAACACCGGCCAGCCGGTCAACGGCGCCACCGTCACGGACGAGTCTGCCGACATCACGGACCTGTACGGCAGTTCGGTGAGCGCGGCCACCCCCGACGACCCCGGTACGTCCGACGGCTTCTACTGGCTCTACAACGCGAAGGCGGGCACCGACAGGATCAGCGCGGCGGCACCCCGCTACGTCACGGCGCGGTCGACCGTCAGGGTTTCCTCGAAGGTCGCCGTCCACGATGTCGTATTGCCGGCAGGCCGGTTGAAGGTGTCGGCGGACACCGGGTCGCTACGCGCTCCGCTGTCCGGCAGGGCGAGCGGAAAGCTCACGCTCAAGAACACCGGAGGGGCGCCCCTGCGGGTGACGCTGGCCGAACAGAGCGCCCCTGCCGCCGACACCGCTGTCCCGGCCGGCTCGGCCGGGACGTGGCAGCAACTGCCCGACTATCCCGAACCGGTCATGGGCAGTGTCGTCGGCACATATCAGGGCCGGACGTACTCCGTCGGCGGCTTGGACGGTTTGCTGGGAGGCAACACCTCCGAGCGCGGGTACGTCTACGACCCGGCCGCGGGCACGTGGTCGCCGCTCGCCGACATGCCCGAGGAGAAGACGGGCGCGACCGGCGCCTTCGTGAACGGGACGCTGTACGTCGCCGGGGGCGCTTACGCGCCGGAGCCCGGGGCCGGGGGCGTCATGACGAACACCGTCTACGCCTATCACCCCGCCAGCGACACCTGGTCCAGGGTGGCCGACATGCCCGAGGCGTTGCAGGACGCCGCCGCGGCGGTGCTCGACGGCTCGCTCTATGTCATCGGCGGCTCCCGCCCGGACGGCTCCCCGAGTGCGGCGGCCTACCGCTACGACCCCGTCCGCGACAAGTGGAACTCGGTCAAGGACTACCCGATCGCCATGGGTTCCGGCGGGTGCGGCGGGATCGTCGGCGGCATCGTGTGCGCGGGAGGCACAACCCCCCTGAACGGCAAGGAGGCGGCGACCGACAGGGCCTACCGGTACGACGTGCGGACCGGCGACTGGAAGCGGGCCGCCGACCTGCCGTACACGGTGTTCGGGGCCACGTACGGCTCCGCCAACGGCGAACTCCAGGTCGTGGGCGGCTTTGTGGACTCCTACGGTCTGGGCTTCGGCAACACCCGGCACGTCGCCCAGTACGATCCCGCCCTGGACGTCTGGACCGCGCTGCCCGACGCGCCCGGCACGGCCCAGTTCGCGGGGCAGGGCACCGCTTGCCTGCCCTACCAGGTCGGCGGGATAGCAGCGACGGCGACCTTCTCGGGATCGGTCCAGGGTGCCGTCCTCCCCGGCCTCGGAGGCTGCACCGGTCAGGACGTGAACTGGCTGTCGGAGAACTGGACGACGCTGGAGCTGGCCCCCGGCCAGTCGAAGCAGATCACGGTCGCGGCCGACGCCAGGGTCCTCACGGCTCCGGGTGCCTACGCCGCCGACCTGAACATGATCACCGACACGCCGTACGTGCCGCAGCCGGTCCGGGTCGGCCTGAAGGCGAGCGCCCCCGCCTCGTGGGCGGAGATCACCGGGACGGTCACCGATGCCGCGACCGGCAGGACGCTCGCCGGAGCGACGGCGTCCCTGTCGGGGCGGGGCGAAAGCCCCGTCACGGTGACCACCGACCGGCACGGGGTGTACCGGGTGTGGTCGGAGGCGGGTAGGCGGACGATCACGGTCACCGACGAGGGATACGCCAAGCGCAGCAAGGCGGTCTCGGCACGGTCCGGCAGGACGGCGACGGTCGATTTCACCCTGTCGGCGGACTGATGCCGTAGCCCGCTGGTTCGCGATACATGTGGGGTGCCCCCGCCGGTCTGTCCGGCGGGGGCACCCCACACGCGTACCGTGGGGCCCCACCCACATGTCCATGATCCACGCGCGGATACACTGACCTGCGACGCCGCCCCGCGACCACGGTCTGGCACACGTATCTCGGAACTCGGTCGGCATGCGGCCGCCGACGCCCGGTACAGCTGCTGCTCGCGGGGTGGCGCGTGCGCGAAGAAAGGTGAACGACATGGTCCTCGCGCAGCTCCGGCGCTGGTGGTCCCAGGGCGCCGCGGACCAGGCGGCGGGCCTCTTCCATCCGCTGCCTCCGCAGGCGGGCGCGCTGGTCCGCGAGATCGTCGACCCGACCGGCGCCCCGATGCCGTTCACGGACATCGTCATCACCGCCCAGGGAAACGAACCGTGTCACCGCCCGGGGCACGACCGACCCGTACGGTCTCTTCCTCGCGGCACTGCCTCCCGGTCGCTACGGACTGCTGGCGGTGGCGGACGGGTTGAAGCCGCACCACGAGATGATCGACATCGTCGCCGGAACGGCGGCGCCCGCCGAGAGGATCTGGCTGGAGCCGTCCGAACACCAGATGCTGCCGGACCCGGGTACCTGGCTCTTCGACCCGCCGCACACGGCGATCCGGTTCATCGCCCAGCACGTCGGCATGGCCCACGTCCACGGCAGGTTCGACCGTTTCCAGGGCGGCATCGAGATCGCTCAGGACATGTCGCAGTCGGCCGCATCGATGCCACCAGCATCAACACCGGCAACACCACCCGCGACAACCATCTGCGCTCCGCCGACTTCCTCGACGTCGAGAACTTCCCGCACATCGAGTTCGCGAGCACGCGCTTCGTCTGCCGCGGCGGCACCAAGTGGGCCGTGCAGGGTGCCCTGACGATGCACGGTGTGAGCCGCTCCGTCGCTCTGGACACCACGTACCTGGGTGTGGTCAACGGCGGCTACGGCGAGGAATTCCGCTGTGCGGCCCAGGCGACCGCGGAGCTGCACCGCGACGACTTCACCCTCAACTGGCGGTCCATGCTGGCCCGGGGCATCGCGGTGGTGGGCCCCACGGTCCAACTGGAGCTGGACGTCCAGGCGATGTACCGCACCCACGACACCCCCACGCCGCCGGAGTAGGTCAGGCGGAGCGTGCGGCCAGCGCCTTGCGCTCCATACTGGCGGCGTACAGCGGGGTTTCGAGCTGGTTGTGCGCGACGACCCCGACCTGGCGTTTGGCGGCCACTTCCGCGAAGTCCAGGCCCTGTTCGGCGAGCATGTCCAGGAACCCCTGCGTGGGCCGGCTGCCGATGTCGTTGGTGTAGAGGCAGGTGCCGTCGGGCTGCTCCACCACGCTCAGGTCCCAGACCACCTGCACCTTGCTCCACCCTCCCGGGGTCTGCACGTCCGACAGGGAGACCATGCGGCAGTGATGCGGCTCCTGCACCTCGGCCACGTAGTGCTGGATGATGAGGCCGCCGGCGATCTCCTCGACGTTGATCGACATGGGGCGCCCGTCGTCCGTGGTGGTGGCACCGCACGCCTTGTGGTCCGGCGGCGCGCAGCGCTGGTATTCCGCGTCGGGCAGGTGCAGCAGCCAGTCCGGGATGTCGATGGCGTCGAGCGGGGCGTTGATGACGGCCGATTCCACGGACGCCGACAGCTGGAGGTCGGAGATCACCTGGTCGTTGGACATGTCTCGCCGTTCCTTTCCCAGGACCGCACCGAGCCGCGAAGCAGCCCGTTTTGCAGCAGTTTGTCACCCTAGGTCTGCGGGTGCAGCTCCAGCGGGTGACACCTCAGAGAGGCTTCGCCGTGGGTACTTACCAGGTTGCTCTCTGTGCTCGGTGACGGTCGGCGGGATCAGGTGACGGGCGGAAGGTTAGGGCCGGTGGTGCCGAGCTGCTCCGCCGCCAGGACCTGCGGAACGGGCCACGTCACACCCGGCGGCGGCCAGCTCTGGCCGGTCTCGCGCAGGAAGTCCGCCGGGGGTTCGTACAGCGGCGGCTGGGTGCCGTCGGGGACCATCGAGGCCCACTGGATGCCTGAGGTCCTTTCCTTGAACTCCTGCCGCATGGCGGCCAGTCGGTCGGGCTGCTCGATGAGGTCGACGGCGGCGGCCGCGAGGTAGCGTGCGGCGGAGAGCAGCGCCTGATGGCCGATGCCGGTGGCGGCCGTCGCGGTGACGCCCCAGTTGTGGTTCGGGATGCCCGGCGGGTAGGCCGCCGCCAGCAGAACGGCGGTGGGCGCCTGCCAGCTGATGTCGGCGGTGTCGGTGGCCAGGCCGCCGGTGTACGCCGCCGCCGGTGGTGTGAGTGGGGTCAGCTCGGTGGGCATGCCGACCTCCGGGCGGCCGAGGGACCTCTGCACGGCCCTGGCCAGCGTGTGGTCCGCGTCGGTGAACCGCGGCGCGCCGATCTGCCGCATGTTGTCGTTGAGGAGTTCCGCTCCGGCCTTGTTCGCCAGCAGGTTCCACGTGGCGGAGTGGAACTTGTGCACCAGGCGGGTCTGGCTCGCCTGGGCCGCGGCCTTCGCGCAGTCGACGATCTTGTCGTACAGGACCCGGGCGCGGTCGGGGCTTCCCTCGCGGACGAAGAACCAGATGGAGCACATGTCGGGCGTCACGTTGGGAGCGCCGCCCCCGTTGATGATCGCGTAGTGGAAGCGGCCCGAGGGTGCGACGTTCTTCTCCCGCAGGTACTCCGACATCGTCGCCATCAGCAGGGCGCCGTCCAGGCCGCTCTTGTTGCCGAGCGGTGTGCCGCCGTGTCCGGAGGCACCGAGGAAGGTGAAGGTGGCCGATATCAGCGCGCTGGTGGTGTTCCAGAACGGCACGGTGATGTTGTAGGGGTGCCAGTCGAGGAAGGCGTCGAGACCGTCGTACACACCGGCCTTGACCGCGTACGCCTTGCCGACCAGCTGCTCCTCGCCGGCGCTGCCGAAGAGTTTGACCGTGGCCTGCAGGCCCTGGGTACGGATCGCATGGGCCACGGCGATGGCGGCGGCCGTGCCGCCGGCGCCCAGGGTGTTGTGGGCGTCGCCGTGCCCGGCACCGTAGGTGGGACCGTAGGCGTCGTAGTTGTAGACCAGCGGGTCGTGGGTGGCGACCCCGCGCTTCTGGGACAGGCCGGGCAGCGCGTCGTACTCGGCGTTGAAGCCCAGGACGGGCCCGGAGCTGCCGTAGGTGGCCACGAAGGCGGTCGGGAAGCCGGCGGAGCCCCACTCGATGGTGAAGCCGTTGTCCTCCAGAAGACGTGCGGTGACGAGTGAGGACTTCCATTCGCGCAGCGACAGTTCGGCGTGTTTCCACACCTCGTCGCTCAACTTGGTGATCGCCCCTTGGTTGGCGTCGATCCAGTCGAGTGCCGTCCGCTTCGCGTCGGTGTTCCCGGCGAGACCGGTGGGGGGCTTGTACGAGGCGGGGGAGACCCCGGTCTTCTCGTCGTGTCCCAGGGTCGCCGCCAGTACCGGGTCGGCCTGGAGTATGGCGGCCGTGGTGGCGGTGGCGCTGAGCCCGAACATCTTGAGCAGGCGTCGGCGGCCAGGGTGCAGGTCGTTCACGTCCGTGTCGTTCCTCGCGTGAGGGGAGTCGCGCCGATGCCCACCGGCGCTTGCCTCCGTGGTGCGGGAGACCAGGACGTACCGGGGCCCACGGCCGCGAACTCTTGATGATCAAGAGTCTAACTCAGGCTCAACACCGTTGCGTTCGAGTCCTGAGTCGCAGGTCAAGCCCTGGTGAATGACGCAACGGGACGTCCTGACAGATCAGCTTGTGTCGAGCAAGGAGATCATCGGGAGTCGCGCTCGGTCTAGGCGGCAGGGGGCGTGTACGCGCCGGACCGCCCCGCGGACGACCGCATGGACAGCACGTGACGGGGGGCTCCCGGAAACCCGGGAGCCCCCCGTCACGGCTTCGTTCGGCGTTCCGAATTCCCCCACTCCGGGCCGGTGACGACGAGTCAGGACTACTCGGGGAGCATGATGGTGCCCGCGAGCTCGTTCATGGTCTGGTAGCGCGCCATCTGGTCGTCGTCGATGATCGCCGGCGGCAGCTCGCCCGGCCGGGCCGGAGCTGCGTAGTCGGCGATGATCTGCTCGGGGCCCGCCGGAGTGAACATGAAGATCATGCGTGCGGCATGGTTCGCCTTGTTCGTGAACCGGTGCCGGACGCCCCGGGGAACGTGGATGAAGTCCCCCGCGACCGCCGTGAACGTCTCCTCCCCGTCGAGGAACTCCAGTTCCCCGTCGAGGATGTAGAAGGTCTCCTCGCGATCGGGATGTGCGTGGGCGAGAGGTCCGCCGCCGGCCGGAATCGTTCCCTCGATGAAGCCGAAGCCGCCGTTGGTCTGCGCGCCCGTCGCCTTGATCGTGTAGACGTCACCGACCGCCCACACCGTGGGGCCCTTGCCCGACGGTACGTAGAGCGCGCCGCTCTTCTTCCACAGCGGATCGTCCGCCGGCAGGGTGTCCAGGGAAAAAGTCATGAGAGTCCCACCTATTTGTGTTACTGGAATGGGTAAAGGTGCCTGCTTGTGCTTTGTGCACCAGAGGACGCGTCCCGACAGAGGCGGCCGGATACACGTCACTCACACCGGGACGTCGGTCTGCCCGGCCTACAGGCCGCGACGGAGCGCGTCGAGCCCCTCGGCGATCATGCGCCGGCTCACGGCTGCCTGCGGCACCAGCTGGGCCGCGCCGTGGAAAGTGCCGGGGAAGTGGTGCAGTTCGGTCGGCACGCCCGCGATGATCAGCCGCTGGGCGTAGCCCAGGTCCTCGTCGCGCAGCGGGTCGAACTCGGAGGCCGTGATGTACGCGGGCGGCAGGCCGGCCAGGTCCTCGGCACGGGCCGGTGCCGCGTACGGGCTGACGTCGTCGCCGCCGCGCAGCCCCCTGCCACCGAGGTAGTAGTCCCAAGACAGTTCCGCGTTGCGGCGGTTCCAGCCGGGGATGTCGGTGAGGGCGTGCATGGAGGCCGTGGCCAGCCGGTCGTCCAGCACCGGGACACCGAGGTACTGCATCTTCAGAGCGGGCCCGTCGTGGTCCCGAGCGAACAGCGCGACGGCCGCGGCCAGGCCGCCGCCCGCGCTCTCTCCGCCCACACCGATCCGGTCGGGGTCCACGCCCAGTTCGTCGGCGTGCTCCACGAACCAGCACAGGGCGGCGTAGCAGTCCTCCAGAGGCGCCGGGAAGGGGTGCTCCGGGGCGGTGCGGTAGTCCACCGACACCACCACCGCGCCCACTTCGGCGGCGATGCGGACCGTCTCGGTGTGGAAGAAGTCAGCGAGCCCGATGACGAAGGCGCCCCCGTGCATGTACAGCAGACCGGGCAGCTTCCCGGTGCGGTTCGCGGGCGTGTAGATGCGCACGCCGACCTCCGGGGCGCCCTGGAAGCCCGGCACCGTGATGTCCCTGACGTCGACCGGGACCGGCGGGTCGAAGGGCGCGGGCTCCATGAGCTCAGCCTGTGCCCGCATCTTCGCCACGTTCGCGTAGTCCACGTCGGCGAGCAGTGGCACCCACGGAGCAAGCTCGGGGTCGAACAAGTACGGCATTGTCTGTTCCTCCTGGGGGGGTGCACCCCCAGTCTCTGTGAATCGCCGGGGGGCAGACCAGCCGTCATCCGGCGGTCATCCGGCGCCCGCATCCGCCGGTTGGCGGATGCCGTAGGCTTCGCCGTGTGAATGGCCTGCTCCTGCGTCTGTCAGCTCTCGACGCCGATGCGGAGAACGCCGTGCGGGTGATCGCGTTCTTCGACACCCTGATCTCCACCCGGGCCACGCTGCGCACTCTCGTACGCGAGACGGCCCGCCTCGCCGAGTGTGCGGTCGGCGTCGCAGACTGCGAACTGGGGGTATGCCTGCGCTCCGATGCCGCGGGGCAGGTCATCGCCCACACCCCCGAGCCGGTCGGACCCGCCGTGCGGGAGATCTCCCCGAGCAGCCGGGTATGGCTGGAACGCGCCGGCGAACCGTTCGCGCTGGACCCCATCCTGCTGGAGCGGTTCGCGTTCGCCGCAGCGCTCCTAATGGACCGCACGCGCGGTCCGCTGCCCGAACCGGGCGACGAGGCCCTGGTGGAGCTGGCGCTGTCGGCCAGTGCCGGAGAGGCCGAGCGGGCCCGGGCGGTGCGCCTGCTGCGGTTCGACCCGTCGGCCGGGGTGCACGTCCTGGCCGTGGCCGCCGCGCCCGGAAACCTCAGACACCTCCTGCGCGCCCTGGCCGCCGCTGATCCGGGTGTGCGCAGCGCGTCAATCGGGCCTGTGCACGTGGTCCTCACCCGCTCGTTGCCCGCAGATATGCGGGAAGCGGCGGGGGAGGGGGTGCGGATCGGCGTGGGGGACGCGCTGCCCGCGATCGACGCGCCTGAGTCCTGGCGGCAGGCCCGTACGGCGCTGCGGTTCGCGACCCGGGAAGGTCCGTGTCCGGCCGTGGTCCGGGCCGGTGAACTCGGCGCGCTGGCGGCCATCGCGGCACGGCTGCGCGCGGAGGACATCGCGAAGGTGGCCGACGTGAGCGTGCTGGACGCACTCGCCACCGACCCTCACGGCGCGGACACCCTGACCGTACTCGCCGCCTTCTGCGCGACCGGCTCGGCCCGCAAGGCGGCGGCCCAGGTCTACCGGCACCACAGCACCGTGACGGCCCGGCTCGCCCAGGCCGAGGCCCGGCTCGGCTTCTCGTTCGGCCCTCCGGCCGGACGGCAGCGACTCGAACTCGCGATCCTGCTGAGGCAGCTGCGCGACACCGCCGAGTGACGGCCCACCGGCCGCATCCGGCGGCGGGGGCGTCGGCGGTGTACATGATCAGGCTCAAGGGGTGTTCACCGTAGGGTCGCACCACCTCGCCGTCGTCCACGGCGGTGGCCTGGCAGGAGACCAGAAGCCAGGTTCCGATGAGGCTGCAGGGGGCCTTGGTCGTCGGCCGTTCCTTCTCCGGACAACACCCCATGACCAGCCGGGACTACACCGTCCGCACCACCGTCACGTTCGTCGAGCACGGGCTCGCGCCCCGTTCACGGACGTAACGCGACTGTGTTGAACTCAGGCTCGAACGTGCGGTTGTCTCAACTGGTCGGCTCATGTGGCGTGCATACGTGTGCCGGCGGAGACATGTCGAGCTTCGGCCGCATGTGGGGCGGCCGGGACGGGCCACCGGACCGGGGGTCGTCACCTGCGCGCGGGACGCGGACCGTCCGCGGCTCGCGTCCCGGTGTGCTCCCGGGTCCGGTGCGGTCAGGTCAGCTCGATGAGGACCTTGCCGACGGCGCCCTGTTCCACGGCCGCGTGGGCGTCGGCGACGCGCTCCACCGGAAAGCGGTGCAACGGCAGCCCCGCCTCCTCGCCGACCTGCAGTGCGCCGTCCGCGACCGCGGCGGAGACGCCCGCCACCGCGTGGTCCTTGGCCGCCGTCGGGACGGTGTAGATCATCACGGCCTGCCAGCGCACGTTGCCGAACATCAGCGGCAGTACGGGAAGCGTGAGGGTGTCACCACCGTCGTTGGCGTACACGGCCAGCGTCCCGTTGGGAGCGAGCACGGCCACGTCCAGTTCGGCGTTGGGTCCCGGGGCGACCTCGACGACCACGTCGACTCCGTCCGGGGCCACCGCACGGACGGCCGCCGCGGTGTCACCTGCGCGGTAGTTCACCACGTGCTGGGCGCCGGCGGTGCGGGCGAGAGCCTCCTTCTCGGCGCTGCTGACGGTGGTGATCACGGTCGCTCCGGCCCAGCGGGCCAGCTGGATGGCCGCGTTGCCCACCGCTCCGGCGCCGCCGGCCACCAGCACCGTACGGCCGGCGAGTGCGCCGGGGCGCAGTTGCTCCGGGCCGCCTTCGGCGATGGTGAGGCAGCGATGAGCGGTCAGCGCCGGGATGCCGAGGCTGGCGCCGAGCTCGAAGGAGGCGTGGTCGGGGAGCGGTACCACCTGCCGCAGCGGCAGGACCACGTACTCCTGGGCGGTGCCGTCGGCGCGCTGCCAGGCGGCCTCCCAGATCCAGACCCGCCGTCCGGCCCAGGCCGCGTCGACTCGCTCGCCCACCGCGTCGACCACGCCGGCGCCGTCCTGGTTGGGCACCTGCTCGACGCCGTCGGTGTGCCCCCGGGAACCCCGGCGCGCCTTCCAGTCGGTGGGGTTGACCCCCGACATCCGTACCCTGACGCGGACCTCGCCCGGTCCGGGCTCGGGAATCGGACGGTCGACGAGTTCCATCACTTCGGGGCCGCCGGTGCTCCGGTACACGATTGCCTTCATCTGCTGCCTCCTCTGTCGTCGATGTCCCGACCAGGCCGGACACCGTATGCGTCGACCCTGGCCTGTTCCGGCGCGCCATGGGGGCGAGCGCCGCGCCGAAGCCGCCCTGGATCGCTCAAAGAGACGGCTGCCACAAATCTGGATGACACCCATCATACTGGCCGAGAGGGGCGTAGATGTGAAAAGTGACGTTTACCCCATCGTCGCCGATCTGTCGCGGCCGGCTCGGGACGTACGCGGCCCGGCGGCCGGTGACGGAGCGCGCGTGCCGGTGGCCGGTGACGGAGCGCGCGTGCCGGTGGCCGGTGCGGCGTGGGCCAGGGCCAGCAGGACACAGACGTCGGCGAGCGCCGGCACGTCGTAGCTGAAGGGGCGCGGGCCCACCTGGTCGGGTCTGCTCACATAACCTCCGTCGGGCCCCTGCCGGCCGACCAGGTAGCGAAGGGCGCGATCGAACGAGTCCGCCTGCTCCGGGGCACGGCTGAGGGCGATGACCGCGTAGGCCGTGCTGATCGGGTCACTGCGGTCGCCCCGCCAGTGCCCCCAGCCGCCGTCCTGGCCCTGCGTGCTCACCAGGTGGCCGATGACCCCGCGGGCCGTCGCGGACGCCGCCTTGCGCAGCGCCGCGGGCGCGTCGTCACGGACGGTGGCGCAGGCCAGCGTGGCGCGGAAGACGGCGTTGGTGAGGTTGCGGCTCCAGCCGCGTTCCAGCACGCCGGCGGGACCACCCTGGCTCACGATGAACGCGACCCCCCGCTCCGCGACCGCGCGGTGGGCGGGATTGCCCGCCAGCGCGTTCACCGCCGCCGCCGTCATGGCCACCTCGGAGGGAGCGCCCGCGGTGAAGGTGGGGAATCCGCCGTCGGGATTGCGCTGGGCGAGCAGAAAAGCCTCGGCGCGCTCGATCGTCGCTGTGTGCGTTCGCGGCGCGGCCGTACGCAGGAACTCGATGGCGTAGGAGGTGTCGTCGACGTCGCTCTGCCGTACCCCCACGGTGTATCCGAAGCCGCCGTCCGGGTTCTGCTGTGCGGCGAGAGCGCCGGCCATCGAGGCGATCAGTGGGGCGGCGGCGCCGCTGGTGGCGAGCGCGAGTCCGGCGATCGCCGTGGCGAAGACGTCCAGGCCGGTGATGTACGGCAGGCCACCGTCCGGCCGCAGTTCGGCGACGACGTCCCGCAGCGCACGCCGGACGGCCGGCCGGTGCTCGGGGTGCTTGCGCAGCGCGAGCAGCCCGAGCAGGCGCGCCAGGTGGTTGCCCTCCCAGACCGGCCCGGGCCGGACGGCGGGAGCGAGCTCCGTCCAGTCGACGGCGGTGACGGTGTGGCCGGAGCCGTTGCCGTGGGCGAGCAGGATCTCGATGGCGCGCATCTCCAGCCGCAGCCAGCTCTGCTGCCCGTCCACACGGACACTCCGCACGCTGGGGAGCGGGTATGCGCAGGCGCCGAGTTCGGCCAGCAGCGTCTGGAACATGAGCCGCTTGCGGGGCGCGGTGAAGTGCTCGAAGGCCGTCAGGACCCACATCGCGGACTCGTTCCCCGCGGCGGTGTCACCGAGGGCCGCCCTGCCCAGCGCGGTCTGTACGGCGTCCGGTGTGCCGGTGTCGAGCGCGCCCTTCAGATGGCGGCGCAACCGGTCCGCCGCGTCGGGAGCGACGTCCTCGGCGGTCAGCAGATGCAGCAGCAGGGCGGATTCGAGGACGCGGCTCTCGCACGGCGCGCTGACCAGGCCGGCCGGTGCCACGCGCTCGGTCACGCGGCGCACGAGCCGGGCACGGCCGAGCAGCAGTTCGGCACGGGCCGCAGGGGAGTGGGCGAACGGGAGCGGGTCGGATGCCATCGGCGTCCTTCCATGGGTGTCGGGACCGTGGCGCAACCCGCCTTGAGAACGTGCGGAAGGCGCCGTCGCCGTCCGCACGTGCCGGTCGCTCCGCGCTCCGCCGGTGCGATGTGTGTGGTGTCCGGGCCCGGTGATCACCGCAACGCACGCTACATCGTTGATGAATCAAGTACCAATATGATCGCGGTGGTTCGGGAACGCAGGACCGGACGCCCCCTTCCGGCTTGCGCCCCCGGCCCCCGGTCGGTGATCAGGAAGGATGCCGGCGGATCCACCACAGGGACAGGGCGACGAGCGCCACGCCGAGCGCGAGGCACACCCCCGTGGCCGTCCACTGCAGGGGCCAGAAGTCCGAGGCCGGATGATACTCGGCCCAGTGACCGGTGATGCCGTGCCCGGTCAGGCACCGGCGGAAGTCGCTCTGGGCGTAGCAGTCCGTGACCTCGGAGACGCGCCGGCCGTCCTTGGACAGCGGGCCGTCCGCGAGCACCCACGCGCTGCCGGGGGCCGGGGGCTCGGACGTGTGCTGCGCGGAGGCCGTGCGCACCGGCCAGAGGTACGGCCGGACCTGCTCCAGCAGCGCGAACAGACCCGCGCCGACCACGAGCGTCGCCCCCATGGCCAGGACCGTGCGGCGCAGCACGAGTCCCAGAGTTGCCCCCAGGAGGTACAGGAGGACGCAGAGGCCGACGACGACGGGACCCACCCCGTAGAAGGGATACCAGCCCTGCCAGGGGAACAGCGGGCCCAGGACCGCGGCGACCGGATGCCACCACCAGGTCATGGCGGCGGCGAACACGCCGCTGACGACCACGGTCATGGCGAGCGGGACGCCCAGCTTCGCCGCGAACCAGCGGGTGCGGGTGACGGACTGGGTGGCGACGGTGCGGTACGTGCCCGACTCCAGTTCCTGCGCGAGCTGGGGCCCGCCGAGGAAGAGACCGAACAGGAAAGGCATCAGCAACATCGCCTGGAGCGGCCGCCGCAGCGGGAACTGGTGGTCCCGCTCGAAGCCGAGGAGGTTCCTGAGGCATCCCGCGGAGGTCTCACGGCCGTGGCAGGCGTCGAGATGGTGTGCGCTGACGGCGGCGGCGACGTGCTGGTGTTGGACGGCGGCGTAGACGGCGACTGCCGCCGCGGCGGCCAGGGCGATCCAGAAGGCGGTCCGGTTCTGCCGCCAGATCAGCCAGGTCAGCCCACGCAGCCGCGGCCGCGGACCACGGCGGACGCCCGGCGTGGAAGAGGTGAGGGTGCTCATGCCGCCGCCCCCTCGCCTGCGTCGACTCGCGCGCTCGCGCTGAGCAGTGACGGGGCGTCCGGCGTTCTGAGATAGCCGAGGACGAGTTCCTCCAGGGTGGGGAGCCGGTGCCCGGCATCCTCCGCGAGCGCGTGGCGGACCCGGACCAGTGAGGTGCGCCCGTCGAGGCCGCCGGAGGTCGCGATCACGTCCTGACCGTCCAGCACCTTCCGATGGCGGTCGCGGTCCGCCGACCCGGTGGTGAGTTGCCGGTGCGCCGCGAGCAGGACGTCTACTTCGCCGGCCAGCCGGACGGTGCCCTGGTTGACCAGGACCAGGTAGTCGCAGGCGTTCTCCAGCTCGGAGACGAGGTGTGAGGACATGACGACCGTCGCGTCGTTGCGTCGCGCCTCCGCCTGGAGCAGATCGGTCATCTGATGCCGAACCAGCGGATCGAGGTCCGCCATCGGCTCGTCCAGGAGCATCAGCCGCGGGCGCTTGCCGAGGGCCAGGGCGAAGGCGACACGTGTGGACTGCCCGCCGGACAGGGTCCCGATCCGGGCGTTCATCGGGATGCCGCCCGCCTCGACGACGGACTCGGCCGTCTCCTGGTGCCAGGTGGGGTTCAGCTCCGCTCCCATGCGCAGGATCTCGTGAACGCGGAACCGCGGGTAGAGAGCCTTCTGCTGGCTGAGGAACGCGGTGCTCTGCCGGGCCCTGGCGCTGCCCGGCCGGTGGCCGGAGAGCGTGATGGACCCCGCGGTCGGCGTGACCAGGTCGGCGGCGAGCGACAGCAGCGTCGTCTTGCCGGCGCCGTTGGGTCCGACCAGGGCGCAGACGCGGCCGGCGGGCAGGCGGAAGGAGGTGTCCCGCAGTGCCCACCCGCGGCGGTAGCGCCGCCCCAGCCCGATGGTCTCGATCGCGGGAACGGGTGCGGCCCGAGGGGCCGTTGGGGAGTCGGTCATGACGTACTGGCCTGTTCGGTCTTCCTGAGGAGAGGCGGGACGGCGGTCGCGACCCGCCGTGGGGTGCGGTGTACAGGGTCGGGAATCATCGGTCCTGCGGGTGCGTGCCGTGACCGTGGCGCAGCACCAGGGCCAGGGTGACCGCGCCCGCGGCGGACAGCGCCAGATGGAGCAGGCCCGGGACGGGGACGGCGAGGCTCCACAGGGCGAGATGCGCGAGGAGCCGTTCGGCCAGGTGCACACCGCCCAGGAGGAGGAGCGCCGTGCCGAGCAGGCCGGCGGCGAGCCGCCGCGGGTGCCGGAGGAGGACGGTGGTCAGGTACGGGGATCCGTTCATGGCTGCGACGTTAGGGGGCCGGACCAGGCGCCCGCTTCGGCGGAAAGTCGGCACTTCACCGGTGACCAAAGTCGCGGCCGCCGTCGGTACTCATACCTTGGTAGTCAAGTTGCGCGCCGGGGCCGGGATGCTCGCTCCGGACAGTCGCGGCGACGTAGGTTCTCTGGACGTGAGTCAGAAGAGGACGGCCGGCGACCGGCGTGTTGGGTGGCGCGACCTGGCGGTCGTGGCCGCCGCCGCGGTACTGACGGCCAGCACCGTCGTCGCGAGCGACAGGGGCCTGTGGCTGTACCCCCGGGTGTTCACCAGCGTGTTCCTGCCCGGTCTCTCCTTCGGGCTGCGCGGTCTGCTCCTGCCTGCGGCGGGCTGCCTGCTGCTGGGGTGGCGGCGCCGGTGGCCGGTGCCGGTCGCCCTGGTCCTGGTGGTGATGTGCGCCTTCGTGCCCGTCATCCCGGCCGCGGCCATCGCCCTGTTCACCGTGGCGGCCCGTTGCGCGGTCGCCACCACGCGCTGGGTGACGGCGTTCGCGCTGCTTCCCGTTCCGCTCTACCTGGTGACACGCTGGTCGTTCCAGTCCGCCGAGGTGGCCTCGGCCGTGACCGGGGCCCTGCTCGTGGGGGGCGCCGTGGGCTGGGGTCTGTTCGTGCGCACCCTCCGGGAACGGGCCGTGCGCGCCGAGAGCGAGTCCGCGCTGCGCGCCGAGCGGGCCCGCCGACGGGAACGTGAGGCGATCGCCCGGGAGATGCACGACGTCCTGGCTCACCGGCTGTCCCTGCTGAGTGTCCACGCGGGCGCCCTGGAGTTCCATCCCCACGCCCCGCCCGAGCAGGTCCGGGAGGCCGCCGCCGTGATCCGGGACAGCGCGGCGCGGGCCCTGGAGGACCTTCAGCACGTGCTCGGCGTGCTGCGCACGCCCCTGGACCCGGGGGCCGCCACCAGGACCGAACCGCCTCAGCCCACCCTGCGCGACCTGACGCGTCTGGTCGAGGAGAACCGGGAGGCGGGGACACGTGTCGAGGTGGAGGTCGATCTCACGGACGCGGACTCGCTGAGCGACTTCACCAGCCGTACCGTCTACCGGATCGTGCAGGAGGCGCTCACGAACGCCCGTAAACACGCCCCGGGCGAGGCCGTACACCTCTCGCTGGCCGGCACGCCGCGCGACGGCCTCACCCTGGACGTGACCAACGGTCTGCCCGCGGCCCCGGCCACCGATGCGCCGCCCGGGGCGGGGCAAGGGCTGATCGGCATGTCCGAGCGGGTCGCGCTGGCGGGCGGCACCTTCGAGCACAGCCGCAGTGGCGGTCGGCACCGGGTGACGGCCTGGCTGCCGTGGACCGCGTGATCACCGTACGGTGGTCGGCATGATCCGCGTACTGCTGGCCGACGACGATCCCCTGGTCCGCGCGGGACTGCGCCTGATGCTGGGGGCGGCCGAGGACATCACGGTGGTCGCCGAGGCGTCCGACGGCGCCGAGGTGGCGGCCCTCGTCGACCGCCACGGCCCGGACCTGGTCCTCATGGACATCCGCATGCCGGTCATGGACGGCATCGAGGCGACCCGTGTCCTGCGGGCCCGCGCGGAGCCACCCGAGATCATCATGCTCACCACCCTCGCCACCGACGGTTACGTCCTGCGCGCCCTGCAGGCGGGCGCTGGAGGGTTTCTCCTCAAGCACACCCAGCCGCAGGACCTCGTGGCCGCACTGCGCAAGGCGGCCTCGGGGGAGCCGGTGTTCTCCCCGGACGCCCTGCGCCAGCTCGTCGACACCGTCGCCGTGGCCCCCGACGAGGACCGGGCGGCACCGGGCGCCACCGGGGCCCGCCGGGCACCCGGACCGGGCGGCCAGGACGTACACGACGCACGGGAACTGCTCGGCCGGCTGGGCGCCCGGGAGCACGAGGTGTCCCTCGCCGTCGCGGAGGGGAAGACGAACGCGCAGATCGCCGCCGAGATGTATCTGAGCATCCCGACGGTCAAGGCACATGTCTCCCACATCCTGGCCAAGCTCGAACTGAACAACCGCGTCCAGATCGCCCTGCTGGTCTACCGGGCCGGCCTGATCTGACCGCTGCCGCCCGTCAGGTTTCGCGGCGGGCGGCAGCGGCGTCGACCGGGCCGCCGAGGTCGACGTCCCGCAGCGGAGTCTCGTGGCCCTGCTCGTCGACGAAGGCGACGCGCAGGGCATGGCCGTCGCTGCGGCTGACCCGGCCGACGAGCGGACCGTCGGGGTGCGGACAGTACTGGTCGCCCCACTGCTGGAGGGCGCCGAAGACCACCATGAGGTCCTGTCCGGCGGAGGTCAGGCGGTAGGCCATCCGGGTGCGGCTGCCCGCCTCCTGGTAGGGGAGTCTGTCCAGCACCCCGCCCTCGACCAGGGTGCCGAGCCGGTGGGTGAGGACGTCACTCGCCACCTGCAGGCGGTCCCTGAAGTCGGAGAAGCGGGTGGCTCCCTGGAGTGCCTCTCGCAGTATCAGCAGGCTCCACCGGTCGCCGAACACCTCCAGGGCGCGGCCGATCGAGCAACGTGTCCCCTCCGCGCCGAGGTGAGGGCTCCTGTTCGTCATACGACCAGTCTATCCCTGAGACGGTTTTTCCAATTCAGATGCTAAGTTGGAAAACAGGTTTCAGCATCTGTGCAGTCCGGAGGCCGTCGTCGACGCTCAGCACCGGAAACGCACTTCGTCACCGCAAGGAGCAATCCCGCATGAGCAGCCATGAGCAGTTCGCCGTCGAAGAGGTCACCCCGTCCTACTGGCGGATCACCTTCTCCAACGGGGAGGTCAACCTGATCGACCCCGACACCGTCGAGCAGCTCGCGGAGCTGGTCACCCGCATCGAGCAGGCCCCGGAGCTGACCGCCGTCGTCTTCCGCAGCGCCAACCCGGACTTCTTCATGGCGCACTGGGACTTCCTGTCGGACCGCGCCCGCGTGGCCGCGATGAAGCCGGCGGCCTCGGGGCTGCACCCGTACGCCGACAACATGTACCGCCTGGCCAAGGTGCCCGCCGTCACCATCAGCGAGATCAACGGCCGTGCCCGGGGCGGCGGCAGCGAGTTCGTGCTGGCGACGGACATCCGGTTCGCCGGCCCGAACGCCGTCCTCGGCCAGTTCGAAGTGGGTGTCGGATCGGTTCCCGGCGGAAACCCCAGCGGCCGGCTGCCCCACCTGGTGGGCCGGGGCCGCGCCCTGGAGATCCTGCTGGGCGGCGACGACTTCCCCGCCGACCTCGCGGCCGAGTACGGCTACGTGAACCGTGTTCTCCCGGAAGGCGAGCTGGAGCGGTTCGTCGACGCCTTCGCCCGCCGCATCGCCGGCTTCGACAAGTCGGCCGTCGCCCAGACCAAGGCCCTGGTGGACGCCGAGTCCCTGCCGACGGAGGAATCCCACGGCGCCAGCCTCATGGCCTACTTCAAGTCCGCGGGGCGCCCCGAGAACGCCCACCGCGTGCGCTCCCTGTTCGAGCGCGGGCTCCAGAAGCCCGACGGTGTGGAACTCGACCTCGGCCGCCGGCTGGCCGAGTAGCCGCCACGGACGACCGCTCGGGCACGGACACCGCCCGGAACCGACGCGGGGCCTTCGGACCGGAGCCGAGGGCCCCGTTTTCTTCGACTGCCCGGGGAAGGCGTATGCGATGACGTCCACCCGTACCGACGTGGAGACACCCGCCGAGGAGCCACGCTGGGCGGCCGGCTCTCCGTGCCGGACGGACCCCCAACGCCGCGGCCGGCCATCACCATGACCAGCGGGTTCGGCGGCATCAAGGACCAGGGACCGGAGCCCTTCGCCAGGGCCTTCGGAGGCGGGCTTCGTCGTACTGGCCCACGACCACCGCACCTTCGGATCCAGCGGCGGCGCGCCACGCCAGGACGTCGACCCATGGCGGCAGATCGCGACGTCGACTGGTTCGCGCGTCATTTCTCGTCCTGACCGCGGCCACGGTGCCTTTGCCGGTCCTACTGTTCGGCGATGTGCTCGCCCAGGCGGAGTTCGAGTTCACCGCGCTGCTGCATGCCCCGCTCCATGAGCCGGCTGATCCTGGTGTGCGCCTCCGGCCAGGTCTGCGAGGCGCGGAAGGTGTTCTGGCCGGCCTCCAGATCCGCGTCCGACGGCAGGGTGGACCGGTTGACCAACGCCTTCACCTCGGACAGCGGCTTGTGGTCGAACGAGGCGATGCGATGGGCGAGTCGGTCCACATAGGCGTCCAGCTCGGCATCGGGCAGTGCGCGGTTGATCCAGCCGTACCGCTCCGCCGTCGCGGCGTCGAAGTCGTCGGCACCGGTGATGATCTCCAGCGCACGCCCCCGTCCGACCAGCCGGGGCAGCCGTTCCGTGGCTCCGCCGCCGGGCGTCACACCGGCGCCCACCTCCGGCTGCCCCAGCACGGCGTTCTCCAGGCTGGCGAAGCGCATGTCACAGGCGAGCGTGAACTCACAGCCCACCCCGCGTGCCCGGCCGCGGACGGAGGCGATGCTGATGACGGGGGACCGGGCCATGCGGGTGGTGGTGTCGCGCCAGGTGGGCCCGGTGTAGGGCACCTCGGGCGGCAGCATGTCGAAGTGCGCCAGAAAGAAATCCGGATCCGCGCTGTCGAAGACCACCACCTTCAGGTCTTCGTCCGCCTCCATCCGGTCGACGAGGTCGCCGAGCGCCGCGAAGACCTCGTAGGTCACCAGGTTGATCGGGGGGCTGTCGAACGTCACGCGCCAGTACGACGGTGAGCGCCGGACGATCCTGAGGGGGAGAGATGTGGCCATGATCGGAATCATACGGTGGCATTCCATGTGATTCCGGGCACGAAAGGTGCGCGGTGGAGACCCGGAGCCGCTGCGCGTCGCCCCTCCCCGTGGCGGGGCATCGCTGTGCCCCACCGACTCCCACCGAGGGGCGGCCGACGTACTGCTGGATCCCGCCGCCGATCACGGCCCCGGCGCACTCAGCGGTGGTCCGCCCGGCGCTCGTGCGAGACGGCGTAGGCCTGGCTGCGGAAGGTCAGGACCGGATCGTCGGAGAGTTCGACACCCGGCGTGATACGGGTGGGGTCGTAGACCTGTTCCGCCCAGTGCTCCTGGTCCGCGACGGGGCCGGTGATCCGCAGGTGCCCCGCGACGATCTCCGGGCGGTCGGCCGGCCAGGGCTTGGTCGGGTCGTCCGTGGGGTCGCCGTCCTGGCCGAGCTGGACGCGGAGCGTGAAGCCCACGGGGCCGTCGGCAAGGCGTTCGACCAGTTCCCGCGCCAGGTACTCGGCGTCCTTGCCGGCCGCGGCCTCCTCCGACAACTCCCGCAGCCCCGCGTCCGGCTCCCAGCGGTAGCGGACCGCGCGCCGCCCGCCCTGGGCGTCGACCCAGAAGAAGGCGTGGATGGCCCAGTAGCGGGCGGTCCCGTATCCGACGGGAATGGGCATCCGGTCGGCCTCCTGCAGGCCGAGGGCCGCCGTCGGGTGTGCCGCGACGTACGCCGCGACCTTCGCCGGGTCGGGTGCCCCCGTGACGGGGTCCTTCTTCAGGGCGCCGAGCAGCTCCAGGACCTCTTGGGGGTGGCCGCGAAGAACACCGGGATGTTGACGGAGACGAGATCGGTGTCCGTGCCGTCCGGGAGCAGGAAGCGCACGGCGAGCCCACGGCCGGCCCTGATCCCGTCGGGCACGGTCGGGTTGGTGTTCGAGTTCGAGAAACGTACAACGGCAGGAACCGGATCCGCCTGGAGATGGGCAGCCGTGGTGAGGGAGGCGGCCTCGCCGGACGGCGTGAAGGTGGCATCGAAACACATACCGCGGGCGTGCACTCGGCGATGTCCGGGGTAGGTGCCGCTGACGCTCTCGATGGTGTCGACTGCCGTGACGGCCAGAGGAGTTGGGTTGTGAAGGTCCATGGCCGGAGTGTAGTGACCGCGGATCTTGCTCATACGTTTTCCCTCACCGCACCGTGGCGGCGCTCACACCGTCGGCAGTCGGGACCGCGGTCTGCCGTCCTGCCCGTGCCACGGCGGAGGCGGGCAGCGCCAGGCGCCGCAGCAGGTCGCCGGGGAAGCGCATCGTCAGGGCCCACCGGACGATGCCGTACCCGATCACACAGCCAAGGGTGTTGACGAGTACGTCGTTGATGTCGGCCCCTCGGTAGTTGTTGAAGAGCACACAGCCCAGCACCTGCGAGACCTCGATCGTGATGCTGAATACGGCACCGTAGGCGGCGGCACGCCGCCAGGAAGTGACGCGGCCCGACAGCAGCGGGAGCAGTATTCCCAGCGGAACGGTCATCACGATGTTGGGTACGGCGCTCGGGTCGAGTGTCACCAGCAGGTACCAGTTGATCTGGTTCGTCCAGTCGATGTCGTCGGCGTATCTGCCGTACATGATCTGGAAGGGGAAGAACGTGAATCCGATGACCCCGGCGAGGTAGAACGCGGTCACGAACCGGAGGGGAACGAATCTCCACCCCCATCCCGCCCCGGCCCTTGCGCGGATCGCCTGTACGGCGAGGAAGGCGAAGACCACACAGAGAAGGGGACCGAGGACCGGGATCGCCTCGAACCGGTAGTTGACATCGCCCATGACGTGAATCCCTCGGGTTGGTGTCCGGCGGCCCGTACTGGGCTTGGGGACAGGGTGGTGAAGTCGGCCTGAATGCAACTGACCCGTGAGGGATCCACGCGAGTGCGACGGCGGACCCTCACCGGTGTCCATGACCCTGCCGCAGCAGTCCCGCCGCCGGATCTGGCGAACGGCCGGTTCCACGGCCGCCACTACTCCTTTCGGCCGACCGCGGCGGGCGCCCACCGGACCGAGGCACGTGCTCGCGGGTTCATGGCATGCTCCTGGTGTGATGGACCGCAGAAGCCCATCGGGCACCATGACTGCCTTTGTCCGCCGAGTGATTCGGATTCCGTGGCACACCGGCCGACCGCGGCCGGCGCCGGGTTACGAGACGGCGAACAGCACACCGCGCCGTGCTACGACACGTGTGAAGCGTGCGCTGCCGTGGGTGGCCTGGGCCGCATGGACCGCGATACTCGGCTGGGCGCTGCTGTTCGACTGGCACGCCGATCTGCTCGCACCCGACGGAGCCCGCCTCGCGAAGCTCGGTGTGGCCCTGCTCGCGGTGTGCGCCGTTCTCGCCTCCCCGTGGCTGGGGGGCAGGACACTTCCATCGGTCGCCGGCCTCATCGGGATCGCGTCAGTGGCGGTCTCGGTCGTGTTGTACGCCGGAGCCGGCGGCGACACCGATCCGGACACAGCGCTGGGTTTCTCCGAACCGGCGGCGCTGCTGTGGCTGTTGTTGCTCGTACCCGTGCGCGCTCGGCGGTGGTGGGTGTCGTGGGCCGTTCCCCCGCTGCTGTGGACCGCCGTCGTGCTGCGCCCGCTCGCGGTCGGAGCGGAGGAACTCACGGTCACCTTCGCGCTCCTCTTCGCCATGGGGTCGACGGCGGTGTCCGGCGTCGGTGCCGCCTGGCGTCTGGTGAGAGCGGACCGGCGCCGTCAGGCGCAGGCACTGCGTCAGGAACAGCGCACCGAGTTCGCCCGGGACCTGCACGACTTCGTCGCCCACCATGTGACCGGCATCGTCGTCCAGGCACAGGGGACGCTGGCGATCGCGGAGCGGCGGCCCGAACTCGTCGGTCCCTCGCTCAGGCGCATCGAGCAGGCGGGAGCCGAGGCGTTGGCGTCCATGCGGCACATGGTGGGAATGCTGCGTGACCCCGGTGAGAGGGAGCGGGGCCCCGCTCTCACACCGCTGGCGGGAATCGCCGACGTGCGCACGCTCGTGGACGGCTTCGCCGCGGTCGGCGGTCCGCGGGCCCGGCTCGAGATGGAAGGCACCTTCGACGACCTGCCTCTTCAGGTGTCCACCACCGCCCACCGTGTGGTGATGGAGGCGTTGACCAACGTGCGCAAGCACTCCCACCGGTCCACGGAGGTCCTCGTCCAGGCGGCCCGCGCCGCCAATGGCGGCCTCACTGTCCGTGTCAGCGACGACGGACGGGCCCGTGGCGTGCGCCACCACTCCGGGAGCGGCTTCGGGCTGAAGGGCCTGACCGAACGTGTCGCCCTCATCGGCGGCCACGTCCACGCCGGCCCCCGGCCGGGCGGGGGCTGGAGTGTCGAGGCCACGCTTCCGTCGGCCCCTGCCAGGGCGCGGGCCGTCTCATGACCATCCGTGTGCTGATCGCCGACGACCAGGCGATGGTGCGTGCGGGATTCGCCATGCTGCTGTCGGCCGAGGACGACATCGAGATCGTCGCCGAAGCGGCGGACGGGGTGCAGGCACTGGAACTCGCCGAACGCCTGCGCCCCGACGTCGTACTGATGGACATTCGCATGCCCCGACTCGACGGACTGGAAGCGCTGCGCCGGCTGACCCGCCCAGGGGTGGCCGATCCGCCGAAGGTCGTCATCGCCACGACGTTCGACGACGACGAATACGTGCACCAGGCCCTGCGCGACGGGGCCTGCGGATTCCTCGTCAAGGACTCCGGACCCGCCCTGCTGGTCGAGGCGATCCGTGCGGCGGCCTCGGGTGAGGCGTTGGTAAGCCCCTCCGTCACGGTGCGGCTGCTCAAGGACCTGAAGCCTCGCAGGAACGGTTCCGAGTCGGCGCGGAGCGTGCTGTCGGCCCGGGAGCTGGAACTCGTCCGTCTGGTGGCCCGAGGGCTGACCAACGCGGAGATCGCCGCCGCGTTGTTCATCTCGGTGGGTACGGTCAAGACGCATCTCGCCAACGTGCAGTCCAAACTCGCCACCCGCAATCGTGTGGAGATCGCCGCCTGGGCCTGGGAGGCCGGCCTGCTTGACCGGTGACACGGTGATACGTATCTGGAATTGCTTTACGTGACAAGTAATGTGGGTGTGTGCCGCCCCGCGCCTCTCCGTGCCGGCCGGCGGCCGGAACCGCTCACGCAGCAGCGGACCATCTGGTGGTGACGTGGTCACCACATACCCGAGGAGAATCTGTGACCGAGTCGCCTGTCGACGTCTTCGACAGACTTGTCCAGGTGCGGCCACCCGAGCACACACCCGTCCTGTTCGACACGGTCTGTGTCCTGGGTGGCAGTATCGCCGGACTGCTGGCCGCGAGGGTGCTCGCGGACCACTCCCGCAGCGTCATGATCATTGAACGTGACCGCACCGACCCGCAGGGACTGCCCCGAGAGGGCGTGCCGCAGGACCGCCAGGTGCACGGCATACTTCCGGGCGGGGTCGACCAGCTGGAGCGCTGGCTGCCCGGCATCACCGGAGAGCTGAAGGGTCTGGGCGCCGTCTCCCTCGCGCCGGACCGGTCGGTCATGTACATCGACGGCATTGAGCAGCTGCCCAGCCGCGACGTGCACAGCCTCCACTGCAGCCGGCCGCTGCTGGAGTTCGCCGTCCGCAACCGCGTGCTAGCTCTGCCCAACGTGCGGAAGGTCACCGCGCAGGCGACGGCGCTGGAGTACGACAACGGTGCCGTCAGTGCGGTGCGCTTCGTGGTGGACGGCGTCGAGGAAGAAGCCGTGCGTGTCGACTTCGTGGTCGACGCGATGGGACGTGCCAGCAGGCTTCCGGACTGGGTCGAGCAGGCGGGTTACAGCAGGCCGCACCTGCACCGGGTGCCGACGGGCATCCACTACGCGACCGCCATGTTCGAGCGCGCCACCGGACCTGACGCGGCGCCACCGGCATTCACCGGCACCATGTTCCCGGCACAGCCGGGACCGCGCGGCCTGACCGCGGGCCTGCTCATCCCGATCGAGGACAACCAGTGGATGGTCGGCCTGATCGTCCACGGCGGGCATCAGCCGCCCAGGACGCTGGAGGAGTTCCGGTCGCTGTGCGACGAACTGCCGCCCGCCTTCGGCAAGGCCGTCGGCGGAGCCGTCACCCGCGAGGTCCTGAACTTCCGGCAGGCGGACAACCGGCGCCGTGACTTCGTGGGGCTGGCGCACTACCCGGCCCGTCTCGTCAGCGTCGGCGACGCGGTTGCCTCGCTCAACGCCACGTACGGCCAGGGCATGTCGTCGGCCGCGCTGCACGCGTCCTGTCTCTCCGCCTACCTGACCGGTGAACCCGACCTGGGCATCCCCGCGGCCTGGTACTTCGACCTGCTGAAGGTGGCCACGGACGCCCTGTGGGGGCCCTCCGCCGGAACCGGCGCGGGCGACGCGGGGCCGGCGCAGGACGAGGAGGCATCGCGACAGCAGTGGGCGATGGGGCAGCTGATGCAGGCCTCGCTGACCGACGAGACCGTCGCCGAGGCCTTCAAGGCGGTGGCGTACATGCGCGCCCACCCGGGGACGCTGGCCGACCCGGAACTGCTGGAGCGGGCGATCGCCGTCAACAAGTCGGCGGACACGACGTCCTGACCGGGGAAGTCCCACAGCCGGCGGCGGCGCGGGCGCACCCGCCGGTGCGCCCGCGCCGCCGCCGTCGTGGACCGGCCGTGTCAGTCGATGAGGTCCAGGGCGGCGGCGACCACACTGGACGTGTCGATGCCATGGTGACGGTAGACGTCCTCGATCGAGCCGGACTGGCCGAACGCGGTCACTCCGAGTGTGGTGACGGGCGTGTTGCGGATCGTGCCGAGGAACGCCAGCGAGTGCGGATGACCGTCCAGCACGGTGACGAGCGGGGTGGCCCGGTCGGCGGGGAAGACCTGGTCGAGGATCCAGCTCGGGCTGTCCGCCAGGCCACGACGGGCCTGGAGTGCGCGGAAGAGCAGGTCCGGGCTGGTCACGCACACGACGTCGGCCTGGTGGCCGAGGGCGGCGAGCCGGTCGGCGGCGGCGAGCGCCTCGGTCGTCATCGCTCCCATCGCGGCGATGGTCACCACAGGCTTGTCGTGCCGGCGCATCCGGTAGGCCCCGGCGGTCACCTGCCGCCGTCGGCGTTCCCGGGCGGCCGGGTCCCCGGGCACGGCGGCCAGGGACTGGTCCACGGGACGCGTGGAGAGCCTCAGGTAGGCCGAACTCCCGTCCGGGCGGCCCAGATTGCCGAGCGCTGCCAGCAGACACCATTCCGTGTCGACGGCGAAGGCGGGCTCGTAGGTGACGCAGCCGGGCTGCTCGATGCCCAGCGACGGTGTGGTGATCGACTGGTGCGCGCCGCCCTCGGGGGCCAGTGTGACCCCGGACGGCGTGCCGACCAGGATGGACTGGCCGCCGGCGTAGATCCCGAACGACCAGGGTTCCAGGGCCCTGTTGACGAAGGGGTCGTAAACCACGCCGATCGGCAGCAGCGGCTGTCCCCAGCGGCTCCAGGTGGCGCCCAGCTCACCCAGCACGCCGACCAGGTTCGTCTCCGCGATGCCCAGTTCCACGTGTTGGCCGGTCGGCCGCTCCTGCCAGTGCAGGAGCGTCTCGGAGTCGTCGGCGAACCAGTCGGGGCGCTCCGTCGGCGACCACACGCCGACCTTGTTGAGCCAGCCCCCGAGGTTCGTGGACGAGCTGACGTCGGGGCTGACGGTGACGATCCGGCTCGCCGCCCCGGGGGCCCGGCGGGTGAGGTCCAGCAGGACCCTGCCGAGGGCCTGCTGCGTGTTGCCGGTACCCGTGGGGGCCGGGCGGCCGAGGTCGGCGGGGATCGCCGGGGGTTCCTGCGGCACGTGTGCGGGGCGGTGCAGTCGCGCGGAGGCCGCCGCGCACAGCGCCGCTTCCGGCGACCCGGGGGCGAAGGCCTGCCAGGGGTGATCGAGATCGGTGCCCAGTCGGTCGGCCAGCGCTGACATCTGGTCGGCGGTCAGCAAGGAGGAGTGGTTCTGCGGGTGGCCCTGGGTGGGCAGCCCGTGACCCTTGACCGTGTACGCGAAGATGACCGTGGGGCAGGCGTCGTCGACGCTGTCGAACGCCTCCGTCAGCGCCCCGATGTCATGACCGCCCAGGTTGCGCAGCGCGGCCAGCAGCGAGCTGTCGTCCAGGGACGCGATCAGACCCGCGACCGGTCCGGCCGTCGAACCGGTGCCGGGCAGGCGCTCGCGCAGCTCGTCGGCCGAGCAGCGCAACAGGCGCTGGTACTCGGGGTTGCCCATGGAGTCGATGCGGGCACGCAGGGCCTCGCCGCCCGGCCGGGTGAACAGCTCCTCAAGCAGCCTCCCGTACTTGAGCGTGATCACCTGCCAGCCGGCCGCCGCGAACATGCCCTGGAGCCGGTCGGCGGCGATACCGGGGACGACGCGGTCCAGGGACTGGCGGTTGAGGTCGACGATCCACACCGCCTCGCCGAGGCCCTGCACCATCGGGTCCTGCACGGCTTCCCAGACGGCGCCCTCGTCCAGTTCCGCGTCGCCCAGCAGGGAGTACTGGCGCCCGGTGCCCGCCCCGCCGAAGTGGCCCTCGACGTAGCGGCGGGCGAGGGCGCCCCACAGGGGGGCGGTGGCGCCGATGCCGACCGAGCCGGTGGAGTAGTCGACCGGGTCGGGGTCCTTGGTCCGGCTGGGATAGCTCTGCAGGCCCCCGAAGGCGCGCAGGGTCGTCAGCCGGGACTCGTCGAGTTCGCCGAGCAGGTAGTTGATCGCGTGCAGCACCGGGGAGGCGTGCGGCTTCACCGACACCCGGTCCCGGGCGGTCAGCGCGTGGAACCACAGCGCTGTCATGATCGAGGTCATCGAGGCGCTCGACGCCTGGTGGCCGCCCACCTTGAGACCCGAGGGGTTGGGTCGTACCCGGTTGGCGTGGTCGACGATCGCGGTGGACAGCCAGAGCAGCCGCCGCTCGACCGACTCCAGCACGGCGAGATCGGCGGTCCGGTCAAGGGCCCGGCCGCCACCCTGCGTCATCAGTTTCTGGTCAGTGGTCACCGCAGACACCTCCGTCACCGGCACGCGGCCTCGGACACTTCGCTTTGTGCGCCCTCAGTAGACATACGGCTCTGCGGCTGCACAAGATATGTATGTCGAACTGAGCATTCTGCTCAACACCCGATGCCGAGGAGAGGTGCGGACCGAGCAACATGAGCACTGCGCGGAGCCTCGACGCCACGGACGCCCGGATCCTGCTCGCCCTGACAGCCGACCCACGCGCCACCGTCGTCGCGCTGGCGGAACAGCTGGGGCTGTCCCGCAACACGGTCCAGGCCCGGCTGGCCCGGATGGAGCAGAGCGGTGCGCTCGGATCCTTCGAGCGCCGGATCGTCCCGAAGGCGCTGGGCCACCCGCTGACGGCGTTCGTCACCGCGCGGGTGGGCCAGCACCGGCTGGCGGAGGTGTCGGAGGCGCTCGCGGGTGTCGCGGAGGTGGTCGAGGTCTTCGGGCTGAGCGGGGAGACCGATCTGCTCGTGCGGGTGGTCGCCGTGGACGCGGAGGACCTGTACCGGGTCGCGGGCCAGATCCTGGCCGTCCCCGGCATCGAGCGCACCGCCACG
This sequence comes from Streptomyces sp. NPDC111744, assembly GCF_055634995.1. Taxonomy (NCBI): domain Bacteria; kingdom Bacillati; phylum Actinomycetota; class Actinomycetes; order Kitasatosporales; family Streptomycetaceae; genus Streptomyces; species Streptomyces sp. NPDC111744. The sequence goes on along the minus strand of NZ_JBVKCG010000020.1, from coordinate 93,678 downwards.
GCCCTGGCCATGAGGGAGCTGGTGCCGCACCGTCTCACCCCGCTGCTGCGCCGCACCGCGGACGGCCGCTGAGAGAGCGGCGGGCAAAAGGCTCATGCTTGACTATGCAATAAAACGGATTTCGCGATACGAACCGGACGTGTCGTGTGGTGAGGGGCAGACAACCCGACAACGGTCCTGTACCGTCGACGCCGAGGTGAAGCGCCGTGCGGTCGTTTCTGTGCGCCCGCCAAAAAGCAGGAGCCGAATAGGTTCTCCTTTCTCTGGACCGATTTTCACGCCGATTGACGGCCATGCCCGCCCTGTCGTTTTCTGCGACGCACCGATACGGCGCTGGCCGTTTGCCGTCCCCGCGTTCTGCCTGCTCATCCACGGTTCGTAAACCCTCTGCGCTCGGACGCTGCCCTCATGAACCATCCGGCGACGTTTTGGTTCCGTGGGAATGATCACTGCCATTTCACACCCCGGTTCACATGTTCACTGGGAGACTCCTGCCAACCCAACCGGGTGAACCCAAGGCGAATCCCGGACAACAGTCCACGGATTTCCGTTTCCACAGGAACACATGTGAAAAAGATTCCATCGAGACGCTGGGGCGTTCTGGCCTCCGTCAGCGCGTCCCTCCTGGCACTGTCCAGTTCCCTCACCGCGTCGGCGGACGTCCCGGCCGCGTATTCCGGACGTTCCGCGGCCGGTTCCGGCACCTCCCGTACGGCGGCCGCCGACGTTCCGGCCGGAACCCACTCGGTCACTCTGATCACCGGTGACACCGTCACCACACGGCAGCCGACGCGAACCGGCCAGAAGGGCGGCACCGTCGTCGTCACCGGCCCGGACGGCGGAACGGCCGACGCCCGTGTCATGGAGAACGGCGGCGACCTCTACGTCTACCCCGATGCCGTCCTCCCCTACATCGCCGAAGGCGTCCTGGACCGAAGACTGTTCGACGTCACCGATCTGGTCGCCGACGGATACGACAACGCGCACACCGATGGACTCCCGCTGATCGTCTCCTACGTGCGGGGCGCCGCCGGCCGGCAGGCCGACGTCCAGCCCCCCGGAGCGACCCGGGTACGCGGCCTCGACAGCATCGGCGGCGCCGCCCTGACCGAGGACCGGTCCCGGTCGCAGAGCTTCTGGACAGCGGTCACCCGCTCCGGCACGGACACCCGCTCCGGCACGGACACCGCGGGACGCGCCGCCACCGCGAAGCCGGCGTTCGCCGCCGGGATCGCGCGGATCTGGCTGGACGGCAAGGTGAAGGCCGACCTCGCCGACACCACCGCCCAGATCGGTGCCCCCCAGGTATGGGCCGGCGGCGACACCGGCCAGGGTGTGGACGTCGCCGTCCTGGACACCGGCGTCGACACCGGGCATCCCGACCTCGCCGGGCGCATAGCCGCCACCCGCAGCTTCGTCCCGGACGAGGACGTCCAGGACCACAACGGGCACGGAACCCACGTCGCCTCCACCATCGCGGGCACCGGCGCCGCCTCCGACGGCACGGAGAAGGGGGTCGCGCCGGGCGCCCGCCTCCACATCGGCAAGGTCCTGTCGAACAGCGGCACCGGGCAGGACTCCGACATCCTGGCCGGCATGGAGTGGGCGGCCGTCGACGAGCACGCCAAGGTCATCAACATGAGCCTCGGCTCCAACACGCCGTCCGACGGCACGGACCCGTTGAGCGCGGCCGTCGACCAGCTCAGCGCCCAGACCGGTGCCCTGTTCGTGACCGCGGCCGGCAACACCGGCCGGGCGCGGAGCATCGGCGGCCCCGCGGCGGCGGACGCCGCCCTGACCGTCGGTGCGGTCGATTCGAAGGATGCGCTGGCGATCTTCTCCAGCCAGGGCCCGCGGATCAGCGACAGCGCGATCAAGCCGGAGATCACCGCGCCCGGTGTGGACGTCCTCGCCGCACGCTCCCAGTACGCCAGCGAGGGCCAGGGCTACTACCAGACGCTCAGTGGCACGTCCATGGCCGCCCCGCACGTGACCGGGGCCGCGGTGCTGATCGCGGCACAGCACCCCGAACTGACGGGAAGCCAGATCAAGGACCTGCTGGTCAGCAGTTCGCTGCGGACCCCGGCGTACGACGCCTTCCAGGCCGGCAGCGGCCGGGTGGACGTCGCGGCGGCCGCCCGCGTGAAGGTCTTCGCGACGTCCACCGCCTCCACCGGGACCGCGGACCCCGAGTCGCCCCCGGTGGAGCGTCCGGTGACCTACACCAACCTCACCGACGCGGCGATCACCCTCACCCTGTCGGTCGACGCTCCCGGCTCCGCGGCGGGCCTGTTCGGTCTGTCCGCGAACCACGTCACGGTCCCCGCACACGGCACCGCCGGCGTCACCGTCTCGATCGACGGCTCGGCGCCGACCACTGACGGGCACTTCACCGGCCAGATCGTGGCAGCCGACGCCGACGGCGACGCACTCGCGCACACCGCGGTGTCGCTGGGCAGCACGGCCCACAAACTGACCATGACCTTCAAGGACGCCCAGGGCCGGCCCATGTCGGGCGTCGTCGAAGTCATGAGGCAGGGCGAGAGTGACCCGGACTTCCTCATCGTCGACGACTCCGGCACCGGCTCCGAGTATCTGCCCGCCGGTATCTACTCGGTGCTGTCCTTCAAGGACGTACAGGGTGTGCACGGCCCGCACTCGAGGGGCGAGGCGCTGCTCGGTGACCCGGAGGTCGATCTCGACCAGGACCGCACCGTGACGCTCGACGTGGGCAAGATCCACCAGGTCGACATGACGGTCCCGCAGCCCACCGCGACGACCTACCGGCGCCTGGAGTACTTCCGGTCGATGGACGATGCCTCCTACCGTGACTACATGGAGACCCAGACCTATTACGACAGTCTGTGGGCTCAGCCGACCACGCACGACGTCACCCACGGCGACTTCTACCTCGGTGCCCGCTGGCGTAAGCAGCAGTCCGCGCTCAGCGTCTCCACCAAGTCCACCGACTTCACCGACGTGTTGCGGCAGAGGCTTGTCACGCCGCTGCCCAAGGGCCACTACAGCCTGCCCGTGGTCTTCGCGGGCAACGGAGGTGCCTCGGACTACAAGAACCTGGACGCGCGCGGCAAGGCCGTGGTCGTACGCCGCAACGAGACGGTCGCCGACGCGGCCCAGGCGGCGGCGGCCGCACAGGCCGGGGTCAGGCTGCTGCTGGTCGAGAACGACGTGGTCGGTCGGCAGTATCGTCCGTACGGCAGCGACTTCACCACCCCCGCTGCCGTCGACGTGGCGTTGCTGACCATGGACGAGGGCGAGGAACTCGTCCGGCAGGCCCGCACCGGAAAGGCCGTGCTCGCCGTCGCGTCCGAGCCCTCGCCGGCATACGTGTACGACCTGATGCAGACCTGGCACAACCGGATTCCGGCCGACCTGGTCGTGCGCGGCGGCCGGGACAACCTGGCCCGGGTCGACGTCACCTTCGACGCGTCGGACCCGACGGTGACCGGCGGTGAGTACCGCTACGACTGGCCCGCGTACTCGAACTACGGCGCCGGCACCACCATGCAGCGGGCACCGGTGAACGGCAAGCGCGTCGACTGGGTCTCCACCACGGGAGCCAACACCTGGGGTCAGGAGGCGTTCGCCGACGGTCTGCTCTACGAGATCGAGCCGAGGACCACGTACCGGGCCGGCAGCACCCAGACCCAGGAGTGGTTCAAGCCGATCCAGCGTCCCTACCTGAACGACAACTACCGGCTGCCGAGCCGAAGTGGCAACGCGCTGACGTTCGACGTGCCGGCGTACGGCAGCCGCGATCACGTCGGCATGGACATGAATTCCGACCTCTCCCAGCAGACGGTCACTCTGTACCAGGGCAAGACACAGCTGGCACAGGGCACGGGTGCGGTGGTCGAGGCGGACGCTCCGGCCACCGGCAGCCTTCCGTACCGCCTGGAGGTGAAGAACAGCCGGGACGCGGCGTACAGCCCGTACTCGTCGACCACCACCACGGACTGGACCTTCACCTCGCAGGCGCCGGTGGACGGCCCGACGGCCGTGTTGCCGCTGCTGCAACTCGACTACGGGCTCAGCACCGACGCCGCGGGCCGGGCCGACCGGAACGCGACGCTGACCGCCGAGGCCGAATCCCTGCCCGGAGCCGACGCAGCCGGCTCGCCGGGCCGGGTGACGCTGGAGTTGTCCTACGACGACGGCAAGACCTGGCACCGCGCGAGCGGCGGGTCCGACGGACGGTTCCGGCTGGCCGCACCGAGCAGGGCGTCGTTCGTGTCGCTGCGGGCCAGTGCACGTGACACGGCGGGGAACACGGTCGGCCAGACCGTGATCCGAGCCGCCGGCCTGCGCTGACCCCGCATCCGGCGCGGAACGGCTCACGGGTGTCATCGACCCCCTGACCGGCCGCGCGTGACATCGGCCTTCACCGCCCGGACACGGGCGGTGAAGGCCGACTTCGTGCGGGGGCGTGCCCCGCTCCGCCGGTCACCGGCAACCCGGTGGCACCTCTGCGACGATCCCGGTCGCCGCAAGATGTTTGACGGAGCAATTAAAGGGTGGGTATGTTCGTGATGTCACCGCCTCTTCGGCATACGGGCCGGTCTGTCCTGACGTCCGTCATGGGCGGAAACCGGCCAGAGCGGCCTCTGGCGACGTCGAGTCAGGAAAGTCCCCGCCGTGCGCATCCTCTTCTTCAGCAATCCCCTGCCCGACCGCCTCACCCCGCTGCTGCCGCTGGCCCGGGCACTGCGTGAGAACGGGCACGAGGTCGCCCTCGCAACTGCCTCGGAGGCGGCACCCTGGCTGGAGCAGGAAGGCTTCGAGCTGATGTTCTTCGGCCCCACCACATACGAGGTGACCGCTGAGGTGGCCCGCCGTATCGGCGTGGACATCCTGCTCAGCCCCGCGACGGACATCATGGCGGAGTACTTCGCCGGTGCGCGTGTGGACCTCATGGCCGACGAGGCAGTGGACCGGGCCGGGCGGTGGATGCCCGATCTGATCGTCTCCGAGCACTGCGACCTGGTGGGGCCGCTGGTGGCGAGCGCCTGCGAGGTGCCCTGCGTCGTGGCGGTCACCGGTACGGCGTTGGAGCCGGACGAGGTCGACGCACTCACGGCGACCGTGCGCACCCGTTACCTGGACCGCGGACTCCAGCCCCCCCGCAGGCGCCGGACGGGCGCCGGCTGCTGCATCTGTCCCCGCCGAGCCTGCGCCGCATTCGTGACGAGACAGCCGAAATGCCGACAACGGCACAGGTCGCGCAGGGGCTCGTCACGGCGGTGGCCGACGGCGGGTGACGCCTCCTGGGCCGGGGGGCTCCGGTGTCAGCAGGGCGCTATGCGCTCCAGCACTTTCGCGGCTGCGGCGATATCGCAGCCGTCCAGGTGCGAGAAGACATGGCGGCGGACACTTGCAAGGTTGGTGGGCCAGGCCTGTTTCAGCTGGGTCCATCCGGCACTGGTGAGTACGGCGAGCCACGCCCGCCCGTCATCGGGGGCCTTCTTCCGCAGGACCAGCGACTGCGACTCGAGACGGTTGACCACCCGGGTCATGCCGCTCAGCGACAGCCCGCACATATTTGCCAAGTCACTCATGCGCATCTGGTGGTGCCGCACCTCGGAGAGGTGCACCAGCACCATGTACTCAACCGTGGAGATCGAGTGCTCATCCAGCATGTCCGCGTCGACGACTCGCGGCAAAAGCGTCATTACCCTGCCCAGTGCCCGCAGGAAGGCCTCCTCGTCGTGATCGAGGGGCTCGATATTCTTCACGTCTGCCATGCCGCACAGTGTAAATGGCGTTCCGCTGCCGAAGTCGGCGGCCGTGCGGATTTCGTCGGGCAGCCACCATTCACGGAGAGCCCGGATCTGAATAGATATGTGTTTCTCGGATCATCGAATACGTATCACGTCACGCGTCCGGATACGGACCTGACATGAGTATCTGTGTCGGGAAGCCGTCGAGGTCCCCGTGTGCTCCCTCCGGGCGTCCGCACCGGACGGAGCACACCGGCCGGTCGGGTCACTGACGCTGATCCTCCGGGGCCTTCGCCAGGGCGTACTTCACCGAGTGGTGCTCCCGGTACCGCTTGACGTTCCCCTTGGCGACCAGTGATTCGAGGGTGTTCCGTACGACCTGGGGTGTCGGATTCCGGTCCGGGTGCTTCTGCAGGAGTTCCTTACGTACCTCCTTGGCCTGGCGCGGCTCGTCGTGTCCGGCGAGCAGGGCCAGCAACACGTCTCCGAGCAGAGGCTGACGCGACTTCCCCTTCGCGCCGGCAGCCCGTCGTGTGCTTCGCGGCACGGGCGAATCCTGGGGCTGCTCGGGCGGCTTTGGCGGGTCCGACAAACCGTCGTAACGCTCCGCGAGCTGCAGGATGTCCTGGAGGAGAGCTTCCTCTTCCTTCAACATCGTGATTTGTTCGGCAAGTTGAAGCTGGATTTGACGATTTCGCTCAAGATCCGACACGGCCTGTTCCACATACCGTGACCGGAGCGTGGCGGCTGGTTGGCTGGTCACAACCGTTCACTCCTTTGACCAATGGCGCTGCGCTGTGCATGGTACCGAGGTATCCACGATTGCGCAGAAGTGTGCGCCATTGCCACATGACAATACGACGTCGGAATTGGTCCCGTTGTCTGTGCGGCGGGTATGGCCTGTGTAAACATGACAGGCGCGCGGTGCCCGGGGCGGTGTCGATCGCCGATATGCCGTGCGGGGGCGAAGTCGCCTCAGCCTGCGGCAGGGACGGCCAGTACGGCGTTGTGGAGTACCTGTCCGCGGGCGAGGCGGTTCAGTTGCATGGTGAGCATGCGTTTGACCTGCGGTACGAACGCGATGGTGAACGCGCCGGCATGAGGGCTGATGAGCACGCCCGGTGCCGTCCACAGTGGATGTTCCCTGGGCAGGGGCTCGGGGTCGGTCACGTCCAGGGCCGCCTGGAGCCGGCCGCTCTGTACTTCCGCGAGCAGCGCCTCGGTGTCCACCACCGCACCACGTGCCACATTGACCAGCAGGGCACCGTCCTTCATGGTCTTCAGGAAGTCCGCGTCCACCAGATGCCGTGTGCTCTCGGTGAGCGGCACCGAGAGGATCACCACGTCCGCCCGCGGCAGGAGCTTGTTCAGGGCCGACGGTGCGTGGACCGGCCCGCGCGGGGACCAGCGTGACGAGCCGGCCACGCGCTCCACCTCGCAGCCGAAGGGGAGTACGCGCTCCTCGATGGCGGCGCCGATCGAGCCGTACCCGACGATGAGTACCGTCGCGCCGGACAGCGACGGGCGTATGCCCTCCTGCCAGCGCCCGGCGGCCTGGTTGCGGACGAAGTCCGGCACCCCGCGCAGCGCCGCCAGGGTCAGGGTCAGGGCCAACTCCGCGGTGCCGCCGTTGTGGAGGCCGCGAGCGTTGCAGAGCAAGACGTCCGGGCGAAGGTGCGGCAACAGGTAGTCGACCCCCGCGCTCAGCGCCTGAAGTACCCGGAGCCGTGACATGTGCGGCAGCGGCCGGAGGATCACGTCCGGGTCCTTGGTCATCGGGGGCGCGTAGAAGGTGACCCGGGCCGGGTCCGTGGGAAATCCGCCCTGGCCGTCCCAGTGCGCGTAGTCCAGACAGTCTGGGAGGCCGTCGAGATCCTCGGGAGGCACGGGAAGCCATGCGAGCATCCGTTCACCCCCGTGGACGGTCGCGCCGGAGGGGGCGATGGGCGTGACTGGGCTCACGGTTGTCTTCACTCCTTGCGGGACATGGCGCACCAACAGCCTGGTGCGCGGGCATCGCGTCGGCCTGGACGGCAGGAGCCGCGATCACGGTCCTGGCAGGGCCCGGTTGCGTCCGCGGCGCGGGGGTGCGGACTTCAGGACCCCTGTGCGACTTCAGGAGTCTAATATGGGCGGTCATCTTGGCTGAGCGCCCCCGGCCTCCGTTGACTCACACGTTGCAGGTCTCCGGCCGTTCACGTGTCTGCGGCATTCACCCTTCGGGTGCTGTCCTGAGGCAGTTGTTTGCGTACTGCATCGGTTCTCTGATCTACTTAATTGCGCCGACAAGTACGCGTGGCATTTCGTCCTGAAGTTCAGCGCCCATGAGCCGACATGTCTCGATGTCTCGCTCCGGGCCGGCCTTTGGACGTCCGTATGTCATGCGCGCGATGACCTCGGCCGGCGGCAGGCGCCCGACTCCTCATCACTCCTGACGGCCTGATGGCCGGTCAGCGCGTGCGGAACCGTGCGTTCCCGTCGGCTTCCACCGACTCGGATCGTCATAAGCGGACCCTCATAGCGGATTTGGTGTTTCTACATGGCAAAAAGGCAACACGCCCATCGTCTGGTGCCTCGGCGCCGTCGGGCCCTGTTCACCGCAGTGGGCGTTCTCGCCGTCGCGGGCTCGGTCACCGTGCCTCTGGTGGCGCAGGCCACCGGCGGCGGTCAGGCCGATGCCGCGCGGCAGCGTGCCTTCGCCGACGCGGCGGCCGAATACCACGTCCCCCGGGAGGTGCTGCTCGCCCTCGCCTACCAGGAGTCCGCGTGGGACGACCACGCCGGTCGGCCGAGCGCCGAGGGCGGATACGGGCCGATGCACCTGACCGACGTCACTCCGGCGATGGTCGCCGGCGGCGCGGCCGGTGTCGCGGGCCGCGCCGATGTCGCCAAGCTGGCCGCGCACCCGGCTCTGCACACCCTCGGCGCGGCGGCGAAGCTCACCGGTCTCACCCCCGAGAAGCTCCGCACCGACGAGGCGGCCAACATCCGCGGCGGCGCGGCGCTGCTCGCCTCGTACCAGAAGAGCCTGCACGGCAAGACCTCCGCCGAACCGGCCGACTGGTACGGCGCCGTCGCCCGCTACAGCCAGGCGAGCCGGGAGCAGGGCGCCAGGGCGTTCGCCAACCGGGTCTTCGCCACCGTCAGGCACGGGGCCAGCCGCACCACGTCAGACGGCCAGAAGGTGAGTCTGGCGGCCACCCCCGGGATAGCACCGGCCACGGGCCAGCTGGGCGAGCTGGACCTGCCGGCCGCGAAGACGGCGGCGACCGAATGCCCGGACACGGTGGACTGCACGTTCGTGCCGGCCGACCCGACCAACGGCCAGGTCTCCGACCGGCCCGCGAACGACATCAGGATCGACACCATCGTCATCCATGACACGGAGTCGTCCTACGCGTCCGCCATCAGCACCTTCCAGCAGCCGAGGACCAGCGCGTCGCACTACGTGATGCGGTCCTCGGACGGCGCGGTGACGCAGATGGTGCCGACGAAGGACATCGCCTTCCATGCGGGCAACTACTCCAGCAACCTGCACTCGATCGGCATCGAGCACGAGGGTTACGCGGCGCACGGCGCCACCTGGTACACGGAGGCGCAGTACGAGGCGACCGCCGACCTGGTGAAGTACCTCGCCCAGCGTTTCCAGATTCCGCTCGACCGGCAGCACATCATCGGCCACGACAACGTTCCCGGGCCCACCTCGGCGCTGGTCTCCGGCATGCACTGGGACCCGGGCACGTCCTGGGACTGGGACCACTTCATGGCACTCCTGGGCACCCACGGCAGGGAGCGGCACGCAGTCGGCGGCGTCGGTTCGGTCGTGACCATCGCGCCCGGCTTCGCGCACAACGAGCAGACGACGCAGATCTGCCCCTCCGACGACCCGACCGGTGCCGTCACCGCGTGCACGGACGTGAAGCAGCCGTCGAACTTCGTCTACCTGCGCACGTCCCCGAGCGAGACCGCCCCGCTCTTCGGTGACCAGGCGATCCACAGTGGTGCCGCGGGCACCGACCGCATCTCCGACTGGGGGAGCACCGCGCAGGCCGGCCAGCAGTTCGTGGTCGCCGACCGTCAGGGGTCCTGGACGGCGATCTGGTTCAGCGGTGCGAAGGTGTGGTTCTACAACCCGCACGGCGTCAACACCACGCGCGCCACGGGTGTGACCGTCGTCTCGGCCGGCGCGGCCGCCGACGGCAAGCCGGTCGCCGTGTACGGCTCCAGCTACCCCGACGCCGCCGAGTACGCCGCGGCCGGACTGTCGCCCTCCACCCAGGCGCCGCTGAGCATGTACACCATCCCCGCCGGCCAGGCGTACGTGGCCACGGCGGCGCCCGCGGCCACGGACGACTACTTCGCGGGCAGCGGCAAGGTTCTCATCGGTGCCAGGACCATGTACACGATCCAGTACAACCACCGTACGGGGCTGGTGTATTCGGCCGACGTCTCCGCCAAGAGCCTGGGCCGGGGACATCACTGACGTCACGCAAAGGAACCGGCCTGCGGTCCACCGCCCCCTGGAGGGGTGGTGGACCGCAGGCGTTTTCGGCGCTGCCCGCTCCGCTTCGCGCACCGAGTGATCGTGACGTTCGTCACCAGTCTGCACGGTGATGTATCGGCTAACGAAGCCTTAGAGCGGTGGTGACTCACTCCATGATGGCTCTGATCTGCATGTTTTCCGTCTTTCGTTGACACTTTTCGACGGGGCGTGTCACCATCATCACCCATTAAAAGGGTGACGACCGGTCGCGCCTCGCGGTCGGTCCCCGAAAGAGGACTGAACATGGCAGAACAGCCGAGGCGGAACGCCGACGGCGCACCGGTGGGACGGCGCGCGATGCTCGGCATGCTCGCCGCGGGTGCCGCGGGCCTCGCCGCCGCCCCGTATCTCCAGCGCGGGTGGGAAGGGTTCCTGGGCGCGGCTTCCCAGGTCGACGCGACCGGGCTGAGCGGCCTGCTCCCCAACCCGGGCGGCTTCCGCTACTACAGCGTGGTCGGCTCGGTGCCCCACAAGGACGAGACCGACTACGAACTGCGGATCGACGGCCTGGTCGACCGGCCGAAGACCTACACGCTGCCCGAACTGCGGCGGATGCGTCAGACGCGCGTCGTCGCCGACGTCCTGTGCACCGACGGGTGGCGAGTGGACGACACGCCCTTCGAAGGCGTGCGGCTGGCAGACCTCCTCGACGACGCGGGTGTGCGCTCCGCGGGCGCGGCCATCAGCTTCTCCTGCTTCGACGGCGCCTACACCGAGAGCCTCACCCTGGAGCAGGCCCGCCGCTCGGACGTCCTGGTGGCACTGAACATGCAGGACAAACCCATCACGCACGAGCACGGAGGGCCGGTGCGTCTCTTCGTCGCTCCCATGTACTTCTACAAGTCGGCCAAATGGCTGTCCGGCATCACGGTCACCGACAAGGTGATCCCCGGATTCTGGGAGGAGCGCGGATATGCGGTCGACGGCTGGCTCGACGACGCAGACCGGCACGACAAGGCGGCCTGAACCGTCCGGACGGGTCCGCCGGTTCGGGCCTGCCCAGCGCATGGTCCACCGCGCGACCGGCTGGCTCATGCTGCTGGTGCTGGCCACCGCCGCCTGCCTGTACTTCGCCCCGCTGGCCCAGCTCGTCGGCCGCCGCGACCTGGTGGCCGCCGTCCACGAGTGGTCGGGCGTCTGTCTGCCGGTTCCCCTGCTGCTGGGGCTCTTCTCCCGGGAGTTCCGGGCGGACCTGCGCAGGCTGAACCGCTTCGCGGTCTACGACCGGCAGTGGCTGCGGGCCGTCCGCCAACGGCGGAAGTCGCCGCAGGCGCGTCCGGCCGGCAAGTTCAACGCGGGGCAGAAGATCTATGCCGGGTGGATCGCGGGTGCCGTCCTGGTGATGATGTTCACCGGTCTGCTCATGTGGTTCATCGGCCTCCTGCCGTCCGTCTCCCGCACCAGCGCCATCTTCGTGCACGACATCCTCGCCTGGGCGATCGCCGTCGTCCTGATCGGACACCTGCGCAAGGCCTACCGGGATCCCGAGGCCAGGCTCGGGATGCGGACGGGATACGTCAGCAGATCCTGGGCGGCGCGGCACCACTCCCGGTGGCTCCGGGAGGACGCTCCCGAAGGCGCCGGCGACGAGGCGGACGGAACCTGACCCGGGCTCTCAGCCGCGGGTGAGCAGGTAGTCGGTCATCCTGACGCGGCGGGTCCGCTGCCGGAAGGCGGTCGTGGTGTCGGGCCACAGGACCGTGTTGCGGCCCGACCGCGGGTCCTGGTACCAGCTGCGACAGCCTCCCGACTGCCAGACGGTGCCGGCCATCCGGCCGTCGACCCACTCGTTGAAGGCCCGCTGGACCTCCGGCCGCACCTCGGCCGTGTCCGCACCTCGCCGGCGCATACCGCGCAGGAGCGCCGCGATGTAGCGCGCCTGGGCCTCGATCATGACGATCTGCGAGTTGTGGCCGAGTCCGGTGTTCGGGCCGACCATGAGGAACATGTTGGGAAAGCCGGAGACGACGGTTCCGAGGTAGGCCTGGTTGCCCGCGCGCCAGGCCTCGGCGAGTGTCAGGCCACGGCGTCCGGTGACGTCGAAGCGCACGGTGTTCTGGGTGTCGAACCCGGTGCCGAAGACGAGGACGTCGGCGACGGTCCGGCTCCCGTCCGTACCGATCACGACTCCCGGCCCGAGGGCCTCGACACCGCCGCGGCGTACTTCGACGTGGGCACGGGACAGCGCGGGATACCAGTCGCTGGAGAGCAGCACCCGCTTGCAGCCGATGGTGTAGTCGGGGGTGACCGCGGCACGCAGCTCGGGATCGCCGACCTGCTTCTCGATCAGCCGGCGCGCCAGGGCCCCGGTCCTGGCCATGGCCCGGGGGTCGCTGACGAACCCGGCGGCGCGCGCTTCATGGATCCGGAACAGGCGCTCACGCACCCACCAGCGGTAGGCCGGGAACAGGCGCGCCAGACGGCGGTGCCGCTCGCCGAGGGGCCGGTCGGCCTTCGGGACGATCCAGGGCGGTGTGCGCTGGAAGACGGTGAGTGCGGCGACCCGGTCGACGATGGCGGGTACGAACTGGACGGCGCTGGCACCGGTGCCGACGACCGCGACCCGTTTGCCCGTCAGGTCCACGTCGTGGCGCCAGGCCGCCGAGTGGAAGACGGCTCCGCCGAAGGACTCGATGCCCGGCAGGTCGGGTTGGACGGGGTGGTGCAGCGGTCCCACCGCGGAGACCAGGAACCGGGCGCGATGACGTTCGCCGGTCGAGGTGGTCACCTCCCAGCGGCTCTCCGCCTCGATCCAGCGGGCGCCGGTGACCTTGCGACCGAACCGCACACGCTCGACCAGTCCGCGGCGCCGGGCCACGTCACGGAGGTAGTCCAGGATCTCCGGCTGGCCGGCGAACAGGCGGCTCCAGTCGGGGTTCTGGTCGAAGGAGTACGAGTACAGCGGGGACGGGATGTCACATCCGCACCCGGGATAGGTGTTGTCGCGCCAGGTCCCGCCCAGGTCGTCCGCGGCCTCCAGGATCAGACAGGAGCCGATGCCCGCCTTCCGCAGCACGGCCGCGACACCGAGACCGCTGAAACCGGCGCCCACGATCACGACGTCGACGTCCTGGTCCACGGGGCCCGCGGGTGCGGCGGCCCCGCCATCACGCGGGGAGGCCATCGGTCTCTCCCCTAGTCGTCCGTGTGGCACCGTCATGGGCGTCGGTCAGGGTGGCGAGATGGCGCTTGAGGACCTTCCCGGACGGGTTGCGCGGCAGTTCCGCGACGAAGACGAACTCGGCGGGGACCTTGTAGTCGGCCAGGGAGGCGGCGGCGTGCGCGCGCAGGGACTCCTCGGTGGGGCCGAGGCCCGGCCGGGGCACGATCACCGCGCGCACCCGTTCGTCGAAGACCGGGTCGGGCACACCGACGACCGCGGCGTCCGCGACGCCGGGGTGGGTCGCCAGCACGTTCTCGACCTCGAGGCTGTAGATGTTCTCGCCGCCACGGATGATCATGTCCTTGAGGCGGTCGAGGACACGGACGAACCCGTCGGCGTCGACGCTGCCGACGTCCCCGGTGTGCAGCCAGCCGTCCACGAAGGTGGCTGCCGTCGCGTCCGGGTTGTTCCAGTATCCAGCGGTCACCACGGGGCCGCGCACGCACAGTTCACCGACGGTGTCGCGCAGGTCCCGGGGCGGCCCGCCGCCCAGGGAGACGGCCACCTCCAGTCCGGCGACGGGTCGGCCCACCGTGCCGGACCGTTCGAGGTACTCGTCGCCCTCGGTGTAGGTGACGATCGAGGTGCCCTCGGTCATCCCCCACACGTTGCCGAGGTTGATGCCGGGCAGGCGCCTCTTGACCTCGGCGGGGAAGCCCTCGGGGACCGGCGAGCCACCCATGACGAACAGGCGCAGGGACGACAGGTCGGAGGCGGTGTCCTCGGCCTTGAGCAGGATCAGCCTGAGCATGGCCGCGACGCCCGCGAAGAAGGTGACGCGCTCACGCACCATCAGTTCGACTGCGGTCTCCGCCTTGAACTCCGGGGTGAACACACAGCATCCGCCGCCGGTGAAGAACCCGATGAACTGCGAGACCACCCCGGTCGCGTGGAACATCGGAGCCGCGATGAGCGTCCGCTCGGCCGGTCCCGCACCCAGTCGCTCGCGCACGGTCCGCGCGTTGGCCAGCAGGTTCGCGTGGGTGTGCATGGAGCCCTTGGGCCTGCCCGTGGTGCCCGAGGTGTAGAGCAGATGTGCCACGTCCGTCGGCCGGCTCCGCAGGCCGGGCAGCGCGCCCGGATCGGTCTCGGCCGCCCCGGTGTCCGTCCGGGGGACGAGCACGCCTGCCAGGACGACGCGTTCGGCGACGGCGGCAGGGACGCGGGCGCCGAGCGGGCCGTCGAGGGCGTCGGTGAGGATCACCTTGGCGCCGCTGTCGGTGAGGACGTGGTCGAGTTCCGGGCCGGTCAGCCGGGTGTTGACCAGCACGGCGACCGCGCCGGACAGCTGGATGCCGACGTACCCGACCGCGTACTGCCAGCAGTTGGGCAGCAGGACGGCGACCCGGTCACCGGGTGCGACACCGAGATCCCGCAGCCGGCCCGCGACGGCGGTCGCCCGCCGCAGCACCTCGGCGTGCCCGAGCCGGACCGCTCCGTCCACCAGGGCCTCACTCGCCCCGTGTTCGGCCGCGACCTCGATGAACATCTGGGGGAGGGTCTCCGCGCGCATCACGACTCCGTAAGCATCGACAACAGCGGTGTGCGGGGTTTCGGCCGGTCGAAGACCTCGGTCCCGGGCGTCGTCGCCCGGGACCTCCGCACACAGGGGGCTCGCGGACCCGGTGACTCCGGGCGGGCACACCCTGTTTCCGCTGACGTGATCCTACGTGTGAGTCTGCCGGTGCGGCACACCCGGGCGCGTCAGGTGTCGTCCCGCAGGACGGTGAGCACCCGCAGGGCCTCCAGATAGATCCACACCAGGGTCGCGGTGAGGCCGAAGGCCGCCAGCCAGGACTCCTCGCGCGGCGCGCCGTAGGCGACCGCGTCCTCGACGTGCCGGAAGTCCAGGGCGAGGAAGCACGCACCGAGCAGGACGCCGGCGATGCCGAAGACGGCCCCGAGCCCGCCGCTGCCGAGTCCGAGTCCGTTGCCGGCGCCGAGGGCGGACAGCAGGAGGTCCGCGGCCGTCAGCAGGAGGAAGCCGGTGGCGGAGGCGAGCACGAAGCCGAAGAACCTCCGGGTGACACGTATCCAGCGCATCCGGTACGCGATCAGCACACCCGCGGACACGGCGAAGGTGCCGAGGACCGCCTGGACGATGACACCGGGGGCGACATATGTCGACGTCGTGTCCGAGATGACGCCGAGGAAGATCCCTTCGAACGCCGCGTAGCCGAGGATCAGGGCCGGGGACGGCGTGCGCCGGAAGGCCTGGACGAGGGAGAGGACGAAGGCGGTGACGGCGGCGGCGACGGCGATCCCGTAGGACCGGCCGAGGGCGTCCGGGTCGACGGGCAGCACCGCCCAGGACAGTGCTGCTGTCAGGACCACGGTCCCGAGCGTCGCCGCGGTGCGGACGATCACGTCGTCCATCGTCATCGTGGGCCGGCCCGCCGGGGATTCCTTGCGCAGGCTCGGACCACCGGCTCGGGCGTACGGGTTGACGAGGAGATCGCCCGCGGGAGCGGCGTCGGCCGGACGGTCGAAACCCCGGCGGGAGAAGATCGGATTGCTGCTCTTCACGTGGCTCGTTCCTCTCGGTCCACCGCGGGTCGCGAAGGGACCCGCCGGGGGAGTGCGTTACTATTCTGACCGGTGACGGCAGGGGGAGCAAGCAGAAGTCACCCCTCGGAAAGGTGACGACAATCTCGCGGCGGCAGGGAACCGACGCGCGCCTGCGGTAGCTTCTGCTCCCCGAGCACACGGGAGTTCCCGCCGCCGGAACATGTGGCGACCGCCCTCGTACGGCTGCGGGTGCACACGTGCCGATCCCTCAGGAGGACGAGAATGAACCGCTCCGCCCACGCGTACTGGCTCCGCTCGCCGGGCCACGGTGAAATACGCGAGGTGACCCTGCCGGAGCCCGGCGAGGGTGACGTGGTGGTGCGCGCACTGTGGTCCGGCGTGAGCCGGGGGACCGAGGCGCTGGTGTTCCGTGGCGGTGTGCCGCACAGCCAGTACGAGGTGATGCGCGCTCCCTTCCAGGAGGGGGACTTCCCCGGTCCGGTGAAGTACGGCTACCTCAGCGTGGGCGTCGTGGAGGAGGGTCCCGCGGAACTGACCGGCCGCACGGTGTTCTGCCTGTACCCGCACCAGAGCCGCTACGTGGTGCCGGCGAGCGCGGTGACCCCGGTGCCCTCCCGGGTGCCGGCCGAACGGGCCGTGCTCGCGGGGACGGTGGAGACCGCGGTGAACGCGCTGTGGGACGCCGCGCCGCTCATCGGCGACCGGATCGCGGTGGTCGGCGGCGGCATGGTCGGATGCTCGGTCGCCGCGCTGCTCGCCCGCATCCCGGGCGTACGCCTGCAACTGGTCGACGCCGACCCGGCGCGCGCGAAGACCGCCGAAGCGCTCGGCGCGGGCTTCGCCGCACCCGCCGACGCCCTCGGCGACTGCGACCTCGTGGTCCACGCCAGCGCCACCGAGGCCGGACTCGCCCGCTCGCTGGAACTGCTGCGGCCCGAGGGCACGGTCGTGGAACTGAGCTGGTACGGCGACCGGAAGATCACCCTCCCGCTCGGCGAGGCCTTCCACTCCCGCCGCCTGACCGTCCGCGGCAGCCAGGTCGGCACCGTCTCCCCGGCCCGCGCCGACCGCAGCTACGCCGACCGGCTCGCCCTGGCCCTCGATCTGCTCACCGACCCCGCCCTGGACGCCCTGATCACCGGCGAGAGCGGCTTCGAAGAACTCCCCGCCCTCATGCCGCGTCTCGCCTCGGGCGAGGTACCGGCCCTGTGCCACCGCATCCGCTACTGAGACCGGCCGCCTTCGAGGCGCCGGGCAGCGCCCGGCCACCGAGACCCCGCAGGCATCCCGAGCGCGGCGGCGCGCGCCACCGCGGGGCGGCCGCCGCTCTCCGCCCGCCCCGATCCGGGCGGCCGCGTTGCGCCCGTCGGTTCGGCCGCCGCCGGCCGCTCGTGCCCGCCCTGGCGGTGTGGCGCAGGACACGGGAACCGGCCCGGGGCGGCGGAGAGAAAAAGAGCGTGAGGCATACAGAACCCAGTGAGTCGTTGCGGGCGCGCGTGCGGGCGGGGGACCGTGACGCGTTCGCCGACCTGTACGACCAGAACGCCCGCGCGGTCTACCGGCATGCGCTGCGGCTGACCGGCAGCTGGCCGGAGGCCGAGGAAGTGATGTCCGAGACCTTCCTGGGCGCCTGGCGTACCAGGGAGACGGTGGATCCGGAGGGCGGTTCGCTCACACCGTGGCTGCTCGGCATCGCGACGCACAAGGCGCACAACGCCAACCGCGGTCTGCGCCGGCGTCTCGCCTTTCTGGCACGCAGCCCGGAGCCCCGGCCGGTGGAGGACTTCTCGGACGAGACGGCCGGCCGGGTCGACGACGCCCGCCGCCTCGCGCTGGTTCATGACGCCCTGCGCCGACTGGGGCGCGCGGACCGTGAGGTGATCGCCCTGTGCGTGGGCGCCGGGCTGGACTACCAGCAGGCCGCCGAGGCACTGGACATCCCGGTCGGCACCGTGCGGTCGCGGCTCTCGCGGGCCCGGGAGCGACTGGCCCGGGCCAGCTCCGGTCCAGTGCCTCGAAATGATGTGGAACGGCGTGGCCGTCGCGGAGAGAAAGAGAGTGAGGCCGCGTTCGCGGCCCTTTTCCTGCAGGAGGAAACCCGATGAACGCCGACCGCCGGCACGCTGCTTTTGCTCGTAGTGAGGCAGAAGAACTGCTGGCAGCTTCGGCCGACTGGGACCTCTCGCCGAGCCGCCGTCTTCACTACAAGGACATTCTGATGCAGCAGATCGACCACGACCTGAGCCCCTCCGGCGAGACGTCGCCCACTCCTTCCCGCCGCCGGCTGCCGCGCCCGGCCCTGGTGTTGCCCGCCGTGTCACTGGCCCTGGCCGGTGCTCTGGTCGTCACGTTCTCCGGCGGCGGACACGGCTCCGCCCCGGCAGCCAGGTCCACCGGTTCAGTACCGGCCCGGGCCGACAGCGCCACCGTCACCCTCGGCCGGATCGCCGACGCGGCCATGAAGACGGACACGACGCCGGTGAAGGAGAACCAGTTCGTCTACGTCGAGAGCCTGGTGCGTGAGAACAAGGGCACTTTCGGCGGTGCGGTGGTGCTCGGCGCGGCGCACAAGGACGAGGTCTGGCTGGCTCAGAAGCCCGGTCGCGTGACCACCGTCGGCTGGCTCCGGTCGAGCGGCAAGGACGCCCCCATGCCTGGTGAGTTGGCGCCCATGACGACCACGTCTCCCGTGGGACCCGGTCTGTGGTACCCCACCTACGCGTGGCTGGCCTCGCTGCCCACCGACCCGGACGCTCTCCTCAAGGTGCTCTACGCCCAGACCACGGTGGACAAGGGCGACTCGAAGGACGAGGCCGTCTTCAGGACGATCGGTGACCTCCTGGGCAGCGCGATCATGCCGCCCGCGACCGCCTCCGCCCTGTACAAGTCCGTCGCGAGGATTCCCGGCATCACCTGGATCCCCGACGCCGCCGACGCGGCCGGACGCCACGGCATCGGCATCACCCTCAGGGCCGCCGGTTCCGCGACCCGGTCCGTGCTGATCTTCAACAAGGAAACCCTCGCCTACACCGGCTCGCAGGACTACTTCACCAACGGCGGGGCCAAGGCCGATGCCAGGGGTACGACGGGCGACGTGCTGTTCGGCATCAACGCCGTCATGGCACGCGGTGTGGTCGACCGGCACGGCGAGGTACCCGCGAAGACCGCCGGCTGAACCGGCGGGTCCCGCGTTCACCGCCCCCTTGGGAACCGGTCGTCCAGGCAGTTCCGGCTCTCTGTGGCAGGACTCACGTGAACGTTTCTCCGGGCCCACGACGTGATCGGGAGTGAGCAGGACGAGGAGTGGGACGACGTACGGTGACGGGTTGTGAAACGGTGAGCGAGCCGACCAGATATACGACGACGGCCACGCCCGGCGCCCTGCCCGGCCCGGACGCCGACCTGTCCCAGGTGCTCGAACGCTTCGAGCACGCCGGTCACCGCGACCCCGCGGCCGCCTGGAACGCCTTCACCGGCACCTGGAACTGGGCCGCACTTCTCCATACCGCTCCTGTCCTCGCCGACGGTGACCCCCGTCCCGCCGTCCGGTCCGTGGCGGGAGGCTTCCTGCTGTCCGGACGATGGCGGCGGCCGACGGGCGGGCGCCCCGAATGGCTGGCTCTGCCGCTCGGTGCGGACCGGCGCCAGTGGCGGGAGCGTTCGGCGGAGGGCGACCGGAACCTCTTCGTCGCCCCGGTGAAAGCACTCCCGCGCGCGCTTCCCGGCCCGGTGGGCACCTACGAGTCCGAGGCATTCGAACTCACCGACATGTACGTGCGGACGGGGCTCGCCACACACACGGCCGGGACGGCGTTGCGGGCGGGCGACGCGGGCTTCCTCCGCGTCGCCGTCACGGCCATGGCGCTCGGTGCGGCCCGCCGCCTCACCGACGTGGTGGCCGCGCTCGCGGCCGCCACGGCCGACGCGTGCCCGGAGGCCATGGCGACTGCCGACGTGGCCGCCGAACTGGCCGCCGTACTGCACGACGAACGGACCGCCTGGCGGCCGCGGTGCGGGCATCCCGGCTGCGGGACACGCGCGCGCTTCTGCCGTGGCGGAGCCCGCGGCGACCCTGCTGGCCCAGGTCGGTACCAGGGTGCGGCACGTGGTCGTGGCCGCGTACGAACAGACCCTGCCGCTGACGGGAGGGGACGGCGCGAGACAGGCGGACCGTGCGGTGGGGCTCGTCGAGGACGCTGCTCCCGTCCTTCAGTGCATGCGCTTCGCGACCGAACGCATGCCTCCCGTCGGCGATTTGGTGGAAGGTCCGACACCGTGACGACTGTCGCCTATCAGGGTGAACCCGGGTCCAACTCTGCCGCGGTCGCCGGGAAGTTGTATCCGGCCTGCGGTGAACTTCCCTTCACGAGTTTCGAGCAGGCTCTCGACGCCGTCACGCTCGGTTTCGCCGACGTCGCGGTGATCCCGGTGGACAACTCCGCGGCGGGACGCGTCGCGGACGTACACCATCTGCTGCCGACGTCGGGACTGTTCATCGTCGACGAGTACTTCCTGCCGATCCGCTTCGACCTGATGGCGTCGCCCGGCACCTCGCTCGGTGAGGTGGAGTTCGTCCGCAGCCATGTGCACGCCCTGGGGCAGTGTCGCAAGGTGCTGCGCGAGGGCGGCTGGCGCACGCTGGTCAGCGACGACACGGCGGGGGCGGCACGTGAGGTGGCGGAGCTGGGCGATCCCCGGCACGCGGCCCTCGCCCCGCCCGCGGCGGCGGAGCTGTCCGGCCTGGAGGTGCTGAGGCCCGGAGTCGAGGACGACCCCGAAAACACCACGCGGTTCGTCGTCCTCTCGCGGGAGGCCGCAGCGCCGCCGACGACGGGCGTGCCGATGATGACGAGCCTGTTCTTCTGCGTGCGCAACATTCCCAGCGCGCTGTACAAGGCGCTCGGCGGGTTCGCCGGCAACGGGGTCAACCTCACCAAGATCGAGAGCTACCACCTGGGGGCCGGGCTGAACGCCACCCGCTTCTACGCCGAGATCGAGGGACACCCGGGCGAGGACAGGGTCGGACTCGCCCTGCAGGAACTGCGCTTCTTCTCCACCGAGGTGCGTGTTCTCGGTGTCTACCCCGCGCACCCGTACCGGCTGGGAGAGCGGCCGGCCCAGCGTCCCCGGTGAGGGAACGTCCGCTACCGGCGCCCGGCGGGAGCGTGAACCTCCGGCCGGGGAGAACACGTCTTATCTGTGACGGGGCCCTGCTCCACTGCCGATGAGTGCGGTGGGGTGGGCGGCTCTGTGGCGGAGCCGTGCCGGGTCCCCTCTCCTGAGTGACAAGCTCCCGCCGCCTCACCCCCGCGGCGGACCGGGGCGACCGGCGCAGCCGAATGCGCTTCGACGGCCGCCCCACTGGGTCCCGCATCCCGCGACCGGTTTCCGAACCGGTCGGCCGGTGTCGATGTTGCCGTACGTCCGTCGAAGGGCTCGCGTTGAAAAGCAGTAACCCGGTGCTTCTGAGCAGGGGGTTCAGACGTCAGAGCGGTCGCAAGACGGCGGCGATGGACCCGTCGGCCCAGGCAGTCCTCGTGCGGCACCGGGTCCGGGCCGGTCATGGGGCGGACGTTGCGGACGCCACACCCTTGTCGTGGCTCGTCGCCGACCTCATGACGATGAAGGCGGTAGTGGCGCGAGCGACGACGGTGTTCGGTCTGACGGTGGTGACGGCGGTCCTGTCGTGGACCTTGTCGCCGGTGCCGCCGGCGAATCCGGGCCGGGCCTGCGTCCTCACGGGCGGTGCCGCTGCCGTCGTCGCGGTTCTGGTGTTGCTCCAGTGCCGCTTGAGCCGTCCCTCCGCCGTCCTGACCCTCGGGTACGGGCTGGCTCAGGGCGTGCTCCTGGGTGTGCTGTCCGAAACGGCCTCGACGTATGTCTCCGGAGTCTTCGTCCAGCTGGTCCTGGGGACGATGGCCGCCTTCGCGGGCGTGCTGGTGGCCTACCCGGCCCGCTGGATACGTATGCCCGACCGGGGGCACGGCTTCGTCTGTGCCGCCGTACTGGGGGTGATCATGCTGATCGTGGCCGATGTCCTGCTCTCCCCGTTCCTCGGTGCCGAAGGCCTGGGCTTCCGCAGTGTGTTCGGCGGTGTCACCTTCGGCGTCATGGGCATCGTCGTGGCCACGCCGTTCATCGCCGTCTGCTTCAAACAGGTCGAGTACGGCATCACCCACGGCGCACCCCGGCAGGAATCGTGGGCGGCGGCCTTCGGGGTGACCCTGACACTGGTGTGGCTCTATGTCGAGACCCTGCGGCTGATCACGTTCGTTCCCGCGGAGGACGTCTGACGCGGACTCCCGGGAGAATCGGGATCGGCTAAGCTGAAAATTGTTCTTGACGCGACAATCACTTGGGAAATGATTTGGGTAGGCAAGTGTTTTCGCGATTGATTCGGATATTCCGGATCGCGACGGCGGTGGTTCTGCGCTCGACCGAGGAGGACCCTCGAGTGCGGATCGTCAGCGGGCTCCTGATGGGTGCCGCGGCCGCCGTCATCGCGACCGCGGCCGTCCTCGCGGCGATGGCCGCGCACACCTCCTCCGATGCCGCGCCCCAGCGGGACGTACCGGCGGCGGTCGAGGCGGGCACCGTGTGCACGTCGCTGTCCGACCGGCGGTACGAGGTCTCGTGCGGCACGACCGCGTTCGGTGACCTCCGGTTCAATTGCACGAAGGGCGTGCTCGGCAAGTGCCCCCGGACGACGGCCGTGACCCTGCGGAATATCGGCCGCAACCCCGTGAAGGTCGCCATGGTGAGCGGGCGGCATGAAGGGGACCGGCGTATTTCTCCGGCCTCTGAGGTCACTCCTGGTCAAACCGTGACACTGAGCACGCGCCCGGATGAGAATTTCTTCTTCGATATTCTGCTTGGTTCTGTTAAATCAGGTGCAGGTTCCGTGCAGGTCGTGTCCGTCGCCTGACGGCAGGGCGGGTCGAGCCACCCAAAATGCTTGACCGTGCAACAATGTAGTAGCGTTCGCGTATGCGCATTCTCATGTTCAGCACCCCCATGCTGGGGCATGTCCTGCCGATGCTGCCCCTGGCGCGGGCACTGCGGAAGCAGGGACATACCGTCGCCTTCGCCGCGGCCGCGCAGCTCGCGCGCCCGGTCGAGTCCGAGGGATTCGCCCTGATTCCCGTCGGCCCGTCACAGGAGGTCATGGTCGCCGAGGCGGTCCGCCGGACCCGCGGGGCCGGGGTGGGATCGCCGGCATTCGTCGGTGAGTACTTCGCCGGCGCTCGCCTCGACCTCAGTGCGGACGAGGCCCTCGCCGGCACGAGGCAGTGGGCGCCCCATGTGATCGTTTCGGAACACTGCGACTACGTGGGGCAGTTCGTCGCCACGGCGCTCGACCTGCCGTCGGCGGTGATGGCCATCGACCCGGCGCTGGAACCGGACGTACTGGACGCCCTGGCCGCCAGCGCGCGCTCCCGCTACCTGGAACGCGGCATCGAACCGCCGGCCCACGCGCCCTCCGGACGTTGGCTGCTGGACCTCTGTCCGCCCAGCCTGCGCCGCGACGGCACATTGCCGGGAATGGAACACCGGGCGCTGCGGCCCGAGCCCCACCAGGCTCCCGAGGGGACCCCGCGCGAACGGCGAACGGCGCTGACCGGCCGGCCTCGGGTACTGGTCAGTTTCAGCACCTCCAAGCGGGAGCCGGAGAAGCTCGGTTCGCTGCTCAGGTCACTCAGCACGCTGGACGTCGACCTGGTGGCGACGACGTCAGGAGACGCGTCCGTCGACGGCTTCGGGCTGGATCCGGACCGGGTGGAACTGGTCGGCTTCCTGCCCGCCGCGGAGTTGCTCGACGGGGTGTCGGTCGTCGTGCACCACGGTGGCTCGGGC
Organism: Streptomyces sp. NPDC111744; assembly: GCF_055634995.1. Taxonomy (NCBI): domain Bacteria; kingdom Bacillati; phylum Actinomycetota; class Actinomycetes; order Kitasatosporales; family Streptomycetaceae; genus Streptomyces; species Streptomyces sp. NPDC111744. The sequence continues at coordinate 69,851 of NZ_JBVKCG010000020.1, read as the reverse complement.
ACCACGTTCGGCGCGGCGGCGCGCGGTGTCCCCGCCGTCGTCGCACCGAGCACCCCCGGTCAGCTGCGCCAGGCCCACCGCCTGGAGGCCTCGGGAGCCGGACGGGCCCTGCCCATGGACGAGGCGTCCCCGGAAGCCGTCACGGCCGCCGTCGGGCTGGTGCTGTCCGACCCCGTCTACACCAAGGAAGCGCACCGGTTGCGCGAGGAGATAGCGGCGATGCCGTCCGCGTCCCAGGTGGCCGAGGAACTCGTCGCCGCGGCCGGGTGACCGGCGGGACATGGCCGGCACGGCCGGCCCCGCCCTCTTGCCGGCAGCACGGACCGCGGCCGCCCGTCGAGCACTGGCGCGGCGCCACGCAGCCGCTGCTCAGGGAATGCCGAAGGCGCCGACGGACCTCAGGCCGCAGCGGTGGGCGGTGTCAACGCCTCGTCGATCTCAGCAGGTTGTTGTACTCGCGTCTGAGGAGCTTCGCCGCCTGGCACGGCTTGTTGTCGGTCTTGCAGGACCTGCAGGCTTCGACATGTGCCTCGTGGGTGAGACGTGCCTGTTCCGTCAGCTCGCTCTCCGACACCATGGTTGCCCTCTTCTTCCTGTGGCGGGGGTCGGGCAGACACCGGTGGTCGGCGCTGCCACGCGTGAGTGCATACCTTACGAGGTGCAGATGAGGTACATATCTTGCGGGGGAATCGTGACGGTACGTGTCACGCGGGCGGACGTGATGTCGGCCCCGTATCCCGCGGCCTCGGACTGGGTACCCGCGCAAGTGAACCTGGCGGGGCGCTGCTTCGGTCGGCTCGGCAGCTCGCTTGGCCTGCCACCAGTTGATGTTCTCGCCGCCCGTCACCTGCTGGAGCTGCACGGTGTGGTACGTCCCCGAGGTGAACTGGAAGGAACCCGCGTCCACGGTCTGCCAGGTCTGCCAGCCGCCGGTGTTGGGCACGTCGACGACGGGCCCGGCGACACCGTCGACGACGAAGCGGATCTGGGCGCCGCTGTTCGGCGTGGCGACGCGGACGGGGAGGTTCTCGGTCCCCTGCATGGGCACCTCCTTCCACTGCAGCCATTCGCCCGCGGCGACACTGCCGACGTTCCATCCGCCGCCGGTGTCAGTGGCCGGCTGTACGTCCAGGTCGTCGCTGCGGTAGACGTTCCACAGGTTGCCCGCGGTCGTGTCGTTGACCGTGTCCGCCGACTCGGCCTGGACCACCATGTCGTCGGGGAAAGGGGTGTTCGAGTAGCGACGCAGGATGTTGATGTTCTGGTTCGGATAGTCGCGCTGCGTGGTGGCGTACGGCGCGTTCCGGGTACGCCACAGGCCCGCGCCCTCCTGCCAGTCGGTGAGATTGCTGACCAGGGTCTGTCCGTGATTCGGGCCGATCACCATGTTGGTGGTGCCCGTCACGAAGTGGAATCCGGGCACCGCGACGCCGTAGGAGGCGCCGTTGAAGGTCTGGTTGGTGTACGACGGGCTCGGCACCCCGAACCAGCTGTTCGCCCCGTTCGCTACGGCCGACACCGCGGAGTCGTTCTTCAGCCAGCTGTTGTCGACGACGAAGTAGGGGTTCTGGCCGAACTCGGACTGCGCTTGTGAGCGGACGTACTGCAGCATCCTCGCGGAGTTGCCGTTGCCCTGGTTGGTGAAGGCGTAAGTGTTGTCGGACCAGAAATAGACGACCGGCTGGCCGCTCACCTTGTACAGGAGGTTGTCCGGCACGGTCTGGAAGTACGACCTCAGGTCGTTGTCCCACAGGTACTGGTAGCCGCCTTCGCCGGAGCCGTCCGTGTCTCCCATGTCGAAGAGCGGTGAGTAGCCGCCGGCATGGTGCTTGACCTGGTTCTTCTTGTCGGTCATGGACGCCGGTATGTCGTCGAACGCGGCGATCTTCAGCTTGTCCGCGTAACCCCCGCGGTTGATCGCGTCCACCAGACCGGCGAGTGCGCGCGGGTCTCTCCGCCCTGGTTGGGGACGGCGGAGCCGGGGATGTACTCGCGCGTGTCCACCGCCACGAAGTCGACGCCGGCGGACACCAGTTCCTCGACATAGTTGTCCCAGAACTGAGGAGTCGTGCCCCGGGCCGCCTCGTAGAGGGGAAAGTTGTAGGTCTGGCTGCCCTGGTTCTCGTAAGGGCCACCGGGCAGTGTCGTGGTGTCGAAGCCGAAGGTGACGCCCAGCGATCCGGTCCTGCCGGCGGCGCGGTGCGACAGGACGGACCCGCCCGTGTCGATGACCACGGATGTCGTGGCGGCCCCGGCAGAACCGGTCAGCGTGGCCGCCAGGCCGATTCCGGCGGCGGTCATCATGACCGCGAGGGACGACCGGTGTTTCCTGCGATGCCGACCGTTCCGAACACGTATGCCCATGTGTGCAAGCTCTCTCAGCAGTGGGCTTCCAGAGGGCGGTTCGCCCTCTCGGAAAGGGGCTCGCCCGTCGCCGCGCAGATGGCGGGGAAGACACATGTGATCCTGCCATGCCATCGGCGACTCGCCCGTCCGAGTGCGCGCTCCCGGGCGCCGGCGAAGCCGTCCGTCCACCGCCGGTTCACCGGGAGATCGGCTTTCGGTCGCGACTTGACCTGCGCGTTCAGTCCTGGACAGACACTTGATCGTCGTTTGTCATTTCGTGTCTGCCCGGCCGGAAGCGCCGCTGCTTAGCGTCGTTGTTGCTTGAACAATCAATCCGAAAGAGTTCCCATGTGTAACAACGGTGACAACCCGACGGCAGAACCGACCGGGCACAACCGACGAGGATTCCTGCGCAATGCCGCACTGGCCGGTGCGGGGGCGGCGGTCGTAGGGACCGGGGCCTCCGTGATCGGTGCGTCGCCCGCGTCGGCCGCGGACGCCACCAAGACCGGCAGGATCGGCAAGTGGAATCCGGATCCGACCTCCCTCCAGTTCACGGTCGCGATCATGCCGGACACGCAGTTCCTCTACTGGGGCAGCCAGGACAGCGTCAACCGGACGCCGCAGGAGGAGTCGTTCCGCTACATCATCGACAACAGCGGGAACCCCGACCTCAACATCGTGTTCATGGCACACCTCGGTGACATGACGCAGGACGCCGACCCGTCGTCGTTCGAGCAGGTCGACAAGGCGTTCGCCCTGCTGGACGCGCACGGCGCCGCGTACAGCGTGGTGGCCGGAAACCACGACCTGAGCGGCGACGACACCCGTGGCGACACGACGTACCTGCAGACCATGGGCCCGCGCCGGTTCAAGCACTCGAAGACGTTCGCCGCGGCGGACACGACCGGCTACAACACCGCGCACATCTTCCAGGCCGCCGGCCGCTCCTGGCTGCTGCTGGCCCTGGACTGGCGCACCACCGACCAGGGCTTCGCGTGGGCCAACGAGGTCATCAAGGCCCACCCCAAGATGCCGGTGATCATCACGACGCACGACATGGTGTGGTCGACCTACGATGACAACGTTTTCCCCTACGAGTCCGGGGACCCGGAGAACAACGCCGGGCTCTCCGACCACGGCCAGACGGTCTGGGACAAGCTGGTCGAGGACAACGACCAGGTCTTCCTGACCGTCAACGGCCACTACTGGCCGCCCGGGCGTACCACCAAGAAGAACGCCGCCGGCAACGACGTGCACATGCACATCGCCAACTACCAGAACCGCTACTTCGGCGGTGGCGGCATGATCCGGCTCTACCACTTCGACCTGGTCCGCAACACGATCGACGTCGAGACGATCAACCCGTGGATCCTGGCCCAGGACCCGGAGTCCCGCCACGAGCTGGCGGCCGAACTCGCCCGGGTCAGCGGCCCGGTCGACAACTTCTCGGTGCCGATCGACTTCAAGGAGCGGTTCTCCGGCTTCGACCCCGTTCCGGTGCGTCCGGCCCGCCCCGCGGCACGGGAACTGGTGAAGGGCACGCTGGCGTACTGGCGCTTCGACGGGCAGGGCGCCCCCGGCACGGCACTCGCCGAGGGCCAGCGGATCCACGACCTGTCGGGCAAGGGCAACGACCTGACGGTGGTGAGTGTCCCGGGCAGCGCGGCCGACGCGCTGACCTGGTCCGCCGACCATCACCCCGACCAGCCCGGCCACGCCAGCCTCCAGTTCGTCGGCGGCCGCAACCCCGTTCACGGCGCGTATCTGACCACCGGGGCGAAGGCTCCGCTGAACGCCGAGACGTTCAAGACCGGCTACACCATCGAGGCGTTCGTCAGGATGCCGCTGGACTGGGACGCCGGAAAGAACGGCAACGCGTCGTTCCTCAGCCGCCGTGGTTCGGCCGGTGCCGCCGGCAAGCACGGCAAGAACACCGACCCCAATGAGCCGCTGGCCCAGTTCGCCATCACGAACAACGGCCGTGAGCCGCAGTTCAACCACTACCCGACGAACGACACCTACCCGACGACCAACTGGGGTCACGGCCTGGTGGAGCTCAAGTGGTGGCATCTGGCCGTGGTCAACGACGGCCGGTTCACGAAGCTGTACGTCGAGGGCGCGCCGGTAGTCGACAACCCGAAGCGCCTGTCGGTCGGGCTCACCTCGCTCGGGCTGCCCTGGCTGGTGGGCGGTCACGAGTACGCGGGCGCCGTCGACGTGGTCTTCCACGGCAACGTCGGTGACATCCGGATCGTGAACCGTCCCCTGTCCGAGGACGAGTTCCTGACCGCCAAGTAGGACACCGCCTCCCGGCTCCGGCCCGACGACCGGAGCCGGTACGTCGATCCGTTTCCATGGATGGTCGGTCGTCCCGCTGGGTGACCTCCGGGTCAGCCCCGGGGCCGGCCCGGCGCCGCTCAGGCGGGCGAAAGTATGCGTCACCCGACGGCCGCTGTCGCGCCGGCGGGTGACGCGTGCCCACGTCTTCGGGGCGGTTCGCCTACTTTCCTGCAGTTTTCTGCGGGCGCAGGGACGAGAACGCGGCGCGGAGTTCCTGCGTGAAGATGCCTGGGACCTCCCAGGCCGCGAAGTGACCGCCGCTGCTGGCCTTGTGGTAGTAGAAGAGGTCGTGGTACGCGCGTGACGCCCAGCTGCGCGGGGCCTGGTAGATCTCGCCGGGAAAGACCGTGATGGCGGCCGGGATCGACACCGACACGGCGTTGAAGTTGTTGGCGTTGTTCTCCCAGTAGAGCCGCGACGAGGAGACGGCGGTGTTCGTCACCCAGTACAGGGTGATGTCGTTCAGCATCTCGTCCTTGGTCAGCACGCGTTCGGGGTGGCCGCCGCTGTACGTCCATGCCGCGAACTTGTCGTACATCCAGGCCGCCAGACCCGCGGGCGAGTCCGTCAGCCCGTATCCCTCGGTCTGGGGCCGGGTGACCATCATGGCCGAGTAGCCTGAGCCGGTCTTGTAGAAGGTGGCGAGCTTGTTGTAGGCGGCCAGCTCGTCGGGGTCCAGACCGGCCGGCGCGGAGTAACCGCATTGAAGCCTCTGCGCGATGTCGGGGGGCACGGTGGCGGGGAAGTTGACGTGGATGCCGAGCAGCCCCGGGGGCTTCTGCACCGCCATCTTGTCCGAGACCACGGCGCCCCAGTCGCCGCCCTGGGAGACGTAGTGGTCGTACCCCAGCCGGTCCATCAGCACGGCCCAGGCGCGCGCGATGCGGTCGGGGTTCCACCCGGTGGTCGTCGGCCGCTCGGAGAAGCCGTAACCGGGCATCGAGGGGATGACGAGGTGGAAGGCGTCCTCGGCGCGGCCTCCGTGTGCCGTGGGGTCACTGAGCGGTCCGATGACCTTCAGGAACTCCAGGATGGAGCCGGGCCAGCCGTGGGTGAGGATGATCGGAAGGGCGTTCGTGTGGCGGGAGCGGACGTGGATGAAATGTATGTCCAGTCCGTCGATCTCGGTGATGTACTGCGGCAGGGCGTTGAGCGTGTCCTCGATGTTCCGCCAGTTGTACTTCGTCCCCCAGTACTGGGTGAGCTCCTTCATCGTGGCGAGCTGGACGCCCTGGGACTGGTCCTTGACGGTCTCACGGTCGGGCCAGCGTGTCGCCATGATCCGGCGGCGCAGGTCCCTCAGGTCCTGCTCCGGAATGTTCACGCGGAAAGGGCGGATGCTCTGCCTCACGCTCGCCGAGGCCGGCTTGCCCGAGTCGTTCCAGGCCTGCAGTCCCAGAGCTCCGGTGGCCGCCACGGAAACCGCGGCGGCGGACGTGGAGAGGAATTTCCGACGGGAGTACGAGCTGAGACATTCGGGCATGACGGATCTCCCTGCAATCATTCCTGAGTTCGGAGTTGCGGAGTGTGGGGGAGGGCGCGCTTCCTCCACGAGCCTCCTGCTCATGGGCGCGAACTGGGGTTCGCGCTGAGCGAGTTGCTTCACCGCTGGTGAACCGAGCCAAGCTCGCGGTTTCGAGCTTGGATTCGCGTGGCACCGAGGCGCTCGTGCGACTCAAAAGGCTCATTACTATCTGTAACGGTATCTTTCTCTGTGTGAGTGCGCAACTCGCGCGGCTTCTGTCGATGGGCTCGGGTGGACGCGCCCCGGGAACGCTGCTGCTGCTCGTCTTCACCGTCGTGCAGGCACCGCAGGTCGGCTGGACGGCACCGCGTGCGCTGCTGTCCTTCGCTGCCATCGTGGTGCTGCTGACCGCCTCGTGCTCGTCGAGCGGCGCTCGGCGGCCCTGCTCCTCGGGCTCGGGCTGTTCCGCTCGGCGCATCGGATCCGGGCGCAGTTGACAGCCGTCTTCTACTCCGGCTCCTACGCCGGGTTCCAGGCGCCACGCCCTACATGCAGTCGCTGCTCGGCTGGTCCGCCCTGCATACAGCGCTCGCCTTCCTGCCTTCGGGAGCGTTGGTGGCCCTCTCCTCGGGCAAGGTGGGCGCGTTCATCGACCGCTTCGGTACGCCGCGGCTGGTCACCACTGGCTTCGTCCTCATGGGCGACGGCTGCACGCTGTTCCTCCGGGCCGGCCTGCACCCCGTGTACGCCGTCGTGATGCGGCCGATTCCGCTGCTCGGTGCGGCCTCCGCGCTGATCCACCCTCGCTCAACCTTCAGGCGGCCGACAGTGTCGAGGACCACGAGCAGGGCATGGTGTCACACCTCGGCCAGGTGGGCGGAGCCATGTGCCTCGCCGTTGTGGCGGCGGTACTCACCACGAACACCTCCGGGCATTCCAGCTTCAGGGGATGCTCTGACGGGCGCCCTGGGTGGTCGTGACCGGAATCGCCCTTGCCGGTCTTCTGATCTCGCTGACGGGTCTGCGCACCCGCCCCTCCCGGCAATCGCTCGTGGCTGTCAAGTCCGCGACGGGGGGCGCCAGTCAGGTCCCCCGATACCGACGGACGTCCCTTTAATTGACTGAACAAGTAATATGTGTTTACGATCTTCTGCGGGTTCCGGTCAGCCGGGCAGGATCCGACGAGCCGCTCCCCGAGGATTGCCGAGTCCTGCGGTGGTCTGCCGCAGACTCTCACGACATCAGAACACGTGCCGCGTCGTGATGTCACCGTACGCGGAACAACCTGACTCACACACACTTCGCGGCTCACCGGACCCGCAGCACAGCTCCGATCTCCTCACCACCGCGTCCGGAAGCTGACCGACAGCCCCACCCCCCACGTTTGACGACAGGAGCAGCACCATGACCGATCCGCTCGCCACGGAAGCCGCCGCGGTTGACCCCGGAAGCTCAGGCACCCTGCATCCCTTCGTGGCCGGCAGTCGGGCGGCCGGCGCGGTCCTGCCGGCTCCGCCCTACGAGCCGCCGACGCCGGTCGAGATCCGGGACGTCAGCGTGCCCGGACTGCACGGCGCTCCGGACTTCCGCGTTCGGATCTACACGCCGACCGGCCACGAGGGGAAGCTGCCCGGCCTGCTCTTCCTGCACGGTGGCGCCTTCATCCTGAGCCTTGTCGACTTCTTCGAAAGCCAGACCACCCGGATCGCCGCCGAAGTGGGCGCCGTGGTGGTCTCCGTGGACTACCGCGTCGCGCCGGAGGCTCCCTTCCCGGCGGGCATGGAGGACGGCTACGCCGCTCTCGAATGGATGGTCGAGCACGTGGATGAACTCGGCGTGGACCCCCAGCGGATCGGCATCGCGGGGGAGAGCGCCGGCGCGAACCTGGCCGCCGCCGTGGCTCTGGCCGCACGCGACGGCAACGGACCGAGGCTGACGATGCAGTACCTCGGTCTGCCGGTGTTGGACGACCGCCTCGAAACGCCCTCGATGAACACCTTCGTCGACACTCCCGGGTTCAACCGGCGCAATGCGGAGGTGATGTGGGACAGCTATCTCGGCGGTACGAGGACGGGGCGCGGCGACGATGTCAGCCCCTATGCCGCTCCGGCCCGCGCCGAGGACCTGGCCGGGCTGCCGCCGACGTACATCGCGCTCGCCGAGTTCGATCCGCTGCGCGACGAGGGCTTCGCGTACGCCCAGCGGCTGATCATCGCGGGGGTGCCCACCGAACTGCGCCACTTCCCGGGTGCCTCCCACGGTGTGTCCGAACTGAACCCCGACGCGGAGGTGAGCCGCCGCATGATCGCCGGACAGCTCGACGCGCTCCGACGGGGCTTGCACGGCGACGCGTCCAGCCCGTCGGTCTGACACCTCCTTCGCTGATCCTGACCGTCCGACGCGGCGTGACCGTCGCGCCGGACGGGCCGGCGCCCCGGAGCTCCACGGAGCGTCCGGCGGCGGTGTGCCGTGCCGAGGCCGACGCGGCGGGCTCCGCGCCGGTGACCGGCCGCCGGGCCGGCGCAGCGTCACCGGGCAGTCGGACCGGCCGACATCCCCGCGGTACCAGGGTGGTTCACCGTCCGCTCGGACACCCGTGACCGGGCCGCGGTGCACTCCCGGCCGACGGCGCAGGACGACCGGTCCCGGCCGACCTCACGACGCGACGTCCGTCGCCGCGGCCTCGACCAGACCCGGCTGGAGGCGCCGGGCGGTGTCGATGTGGTCGGCCGTCCAGATGATGCGTACCGCCGTGGCCGTGGCCTGGCCGCGCTCGTCGGTCAGATCACGGCGCAGGGACTCCACCAACCGGTCCTCGGCCGCGGGATTGCGGGGCAGCGGATCGGGAACGGCGGCGGCCCGGACCAGACCGTCCGCCAGGTCGCCGTACCAGCGGCTCACCCGGTCGGCCGCGCTCAGGATGACGAGGCGCGCCGCCACCCGGTCCGCCTCCGTGTCCCGCTCCTCGGTGCACTGCCACAGGCTCAGCACCGAGTCCGCGGCCAGCCGCAGCGCCACCACGCCCGTGACCAGGGTGCTCATGTCGGCGAGCGGCACCGGCTTCGCGCCGCGTTCGGCGAGGTAGTTGCGGAAGGCGTCGTCGAGACGCCGCGCCGACGCGGCTGCCGTACGGCCCTCCTCCAGAGCGGCATCCGCCGACGGGGCGGGGCCGGTGCCGCACCGGCCCAGCGCGTAGGCCACCGAGCCGGTCAGGTAGCGGGCGCCGTCGGTGTACGCGTCGGCGAGCGCCCGGTTCACCGCGGCCGTCGCGCCGCGGGGCCAGAAGAACAGGGCCACCAGCAGGCTCACGCCGCAGCCGATGGCGATGTCCTGGATACGCAGCAGCACGATGTGCCAGTCCGGGATCATGCCGATGTTGAACAGGACGACCAGGGTGATGGTGAAGGACGCCTGACCGGCGGCATAGGAGATGACGGAAGGGGCGGTGCCGGCGAGCAGGACCGCGAAGGGCAGCAGGACCCACAGCAGCGCGCCGTGATGCCCGATCAGCTTCAGCAGCAGGGCTCCGATCAACGACCCCGCGACGGTGCCGGCGACCGCGCGGACGGCGTTCTGCCCGGTGCTGAGGGCGTTCGAACGCAGCACCGACAGGGTGCCGAGGAGTACCCAGAACGAACGCTCGACGCTGGTCAGATCGACGAGGGCGACCGCGATACCGAGGCCGAGCGCTCCCCGGAGACTGTTGTGCAGCCACACGGACTGGGGCCGGAGATGGGCGGCGGCCCGTTCGTGTGCGGAGGCCAGGGGCTCGGTGACGGCTCCGGGTTCACGTCCGAGGAGGCGATCGGTCCAGGAACGACGTTCGGCGGCCGCGACACGATCCACGTTGCTCGCGATCTGAAGCGTCGCGAACCCCACCTTCTGCGCGTGGAACGACAGATCCAGGAACCCGATCACGGGATGCACCCGGGAGGGCGTGCCGGTGCCTTCCTCGTGCACGGGAAGCCGGACGCTGGCGCTGCGTTCCATGTCGTCCAGGGCCGCGCGCAGGTGGTCCGCGGCGGAGCGCAGCGCCGCGGGCGAGCTGCTCGGGGCGTCGAGCAGAGCGGCCGCCTCGTCCAGTACCGCGGCGGCGGCCCGCCGTACCTGGTGTGCGCTCACGTCGCAGGCCGGCCGGCCTGCGGCCGGAGGCGTGCTGTCGGCGAGGATCCGGCTGAGCCAGGTCAGTTCGTCGACCAGGCGGACGAGAGCCCGTGAGCCCGCGGACAATCCCGTGGGCCGGTAAGGGGTGGCGTTGAAGACGGTGCGCAGGTCGTCCGCCGCGGCGGTGGTCTCGATCGCGGTGGCGCGGCAGCGGCCGGGGCCTGGGGCGTGTGGCGCGCCGGCCGGCAGATCCGCCTCGTCCGACAGCTGTCTCGCGGCGGCCCGGCACACACGGGCGGCTGGTGCGCCGAGCGGATCCCTCGCCGGCCGGGGCCACAGCAGGGAGATGGCCAGCATGGCGGTCGCCGCCGCCAGTCCCGCTCCCGCCAGTCGTTCCGGGAGCTGGGACAGCGGTACCGGGGTGGCCACCGGGAGGATGAAGGCCAGGAGCATCGCGGTGGACGCGCCTGCCAGGACGGAGCTGACGACTCCGCAGAACAGCACGAGGAATGCGATGACGACGGTGACGACGACCGCGAGCCAGATCTGGTGGGCGACGAGCGTGCCCAGGCAGATGAGGACGGCCCAGGCGACGGTCAGGCCGAGGTGTGCGCGCAGGCGCTCGGTCATGGGGCCGCTGAAGTCCACGAGCAGCAGCATCGAGAACGAGGCGAAGGAGGCGAAGGTGGCCACGGTGGGCGAGCCGATCACCTGGCTGCACAGGGCGTAGAGGCTGGGAATCACCAGGGCGGCGCGTCCGGCGCGCCGGGTCGCCGCCAGGTCCGGGTCGTGTGCGCGAAGCCATGAGAGGGCAGCTTCGAGACGGCTGCCGGGGGCATAGTTCTGTACCAACGGCTCCTCCTGCTGACAGGGCACCCGCCTGGCCAGGAGCCTCTGGCAGAGACGATGGCACAGGATCACGACGCCGCTCCTGACCGTTGGGGGCGAGTTGTCCGGCGGTGCCGTCACGGGGCGGCGGATCCGTGCATATGAAGGACAGTGAGATACCTGCATGACAGGTGTCGAAGTGAACGTGCGACACGTTGACAGTTCATCAACTCCTCAATATCGTTGACCGGTCAAGTGCTAGTCCTGTCGGCATTGGGCTCTTGGCGATTCTCGCTGAGCGATCGGGACTCGACTCACATGGGCTGCCGGTCCACTTGTGAGAGCGGACTGGTCTCGTCGCAACTGCACCGCCACCACCCTCCGTCACCCTGACGCACCCTCATGCATGCCGGGTACACGGTCGGAACGCCCCTGGAGAAACTCCGCATGAACCGCAAGACTCTGGCGCTGTCAGCCGTGGCCGGCCTGCTCACCCCGGCGCTCGCCGGGTGCGGTGGAGCCGACACCGGAAGCAAGGGCGGCGCCATTGTCGTCGCCACCACCGACCAGTTCACCGCCACCCAGGACGCCCCGGCGCCACTTGACCCCGCCTACACGTATGACACCAGCGCCTGGAACCTCCTGCGTCCGACGGTGCAGACCCTGACGATCCAGCCCAAGGGCGACGGCGATCCGGTGCCGGAGGCCGCGCAGAGCTGCTCCTTCAACAAGTACGGCGACCCCAGCACCGCGAAGGCCAAGGCCCTGCTCACGCAGGCCGGCATCACGGCCCCGGTGAAGCTGACGCTGCACTACACGACCGACCACTACGGTTCGGCGACCAAGCAGGAGTTCGAGACCCTGCGCAAGCAGCTCAACGACAGTGGTCTCTTCGACGTCACCATCCAGGGCCACCCCTGGGCGACCTTCCGCCCCGCCGAACAGCAGGGGGCGTACGACGTCTGGGGCATGGGCTGGTTCCCGGACTTCCCGGATGCCGACAACTTCGTCGCGCCCTTCCTCGACAAGCACAACTTCCTCGGTTTGCCCTACTCGAACACGAGGATCCAGAGCACGCTGATCCCGGAGTCCCGGCGTGAGGCCGACCGCTTCAACGCCAGCAAGCCCCTGGACGAGGATCCAGGACACCGTCGCCGAGGACATCCCCGTCCTGCCGCTGTGGCAGGGCAAGGAGTACATCGCGGCCCGGGACGACATCACGGGCGTCGCGTACGCCATCAACTCCTCCTCGGTGCTCCAGGTGTGGGAGCTGGGCCGCGGTGTGTCGGACGGCTGAGACGGACACCCGGGACCCGGGGAGATCGGGAAGCGCGCCCTGCCCCTGAGGCCGGTGGTGGGCCTCCCCCGCACGTCAGGGGCGAGCGGTGAGGTTTCCCATGCGCGGCGCGACGGGCCCCGCTCTCGTTTCCCTGCGTCCCGGGTGTTCCTGTCATGGGCGGCGACGACATCCCGCCGTCACGGCGACGAATCCGGCGGCCTCGCCGAGAAGATACCCGCTGCCCTCTCATCCCGGAACGGAAGCAGCATGGACATCACCACAGAGTCCCGCGGCAGCGGGCTGTATTTCGTCCAGCGGATCGGCATGCAGCAGTGGGCCGACGAAAACGGGAGCTGGCAGGCCCACGGCGTGCGGCTCGACCTCATGGACGGCCCGCGACGGCTCACTCGGTGCAAGCTGGCGGTACCGCCTCGGCTGGCCGAGGACTGGTCCCGCATGGCGGCGCAGGAGCTTGAGCCGTGGGCGCGAGCGCTACGCGAGCTGGCGGCTGTGATCGACGTCCGCAGCCGGCTGGCCCAGCTGGTTCCCGTGGTGGTCGGGGCTGCGGAGGCCGAGGAGAACGAGTGGGAACCCCGCAGCTACGGCAGTGGCGACACGCCTGGCGCGGCGCACTGGCGGGGCGAACTCGCGTCGCGGCACCGTGCTCTGCTGGCCGCGGCTCCCGAGGTGACGGCCCATCCGATCAGTCCTGCCTGGGAGCAGCCGGCCCCGCTGCCGGCCGGCGGGGTGGGTACGGCGCAGACGATGGCGCGCGAGCTTCTCAGCGCCTGGGCCGGGATCCGTGACCTCCGCGGCCCGCTGATCAACTGGGCGGTGCGGGAGGCCGGGATGACACGCACCGATGTGCACGACATCACCTCAGTGGACCTAGGAACCATCAACCGGCTGCTGCAGAAGCGTTCTGTGCAGGACGCTTAGCACCGGCTGGGTGCCCGGCCGTCGCGTCGCCGCGGGTCAGGCGATCGCCGCAGGGATGTCGTCCGGGTTCGCCGGTGACTGTGGCGCAACCGGGGCCGCCGGCGCGGCGATTCCGCGTATCTCGCTCAGCAGCGAGGTTATCGCGGCCATGATCTCTTCCGTGGCCTCCCGCCACACCTCCGGACCCGGCTCCCTGCCGGCGAAGCGTGACAGGTCCACGGGAGGTCCCACCAGCACCTGATGGATTCTACGGGGAAAGACCCTGCCCATCTTTCCGTACGGTGGCAGCAGAAGGTTCGCGCCCCACTGTGCCACGGGTATCACCGGGCACCCGGTCTCCAGCGCGACCCGTGCGATGCCGGTCTTACCGCTCATCGGCCACATGTCAGGGTCACGGGTGAGTGTGCCCTCCGGGTAGAAGACCACGCCCTCGCCCGCCCGGACGGCGGTCGCCGCCGCTTCCAGCGCCGCCAGCGCTCCCGCCCCGCCGCGGGCGACGGGGATGTGCTTCATGGCGTGCAGGAGCCGGCCGAACGTCCCCCTGAACAGCGTCTGTTTCGCGAAGAAGCGCGGTGGGCGTCCGGTGGTGTACTGAAAGTAACCGTAGGCCAACGGATCGACATAGGAATTGTGGTTGACCGCCGCGATGAACCCACCGTCCGCGGGAATGTGCCGTGCACCCGCCCAGTCCCGTCTGAACAGCACCCACACGATGGGCCGCGCGATCGAGGCCATGGTCCGGTAGGTGATTCCGATCTTGCGGCGCGGCATACGTTTCCTCGCATGAGACATGTTCAGGAGCACGGTAGATTTGTATATCATCCGCTGATGAACTGAAACTCGGATATGTATCCTTTGGTGCGGGTCGGTGCATATCCGCCATGCATCGAATGCCCCTGACCGGGAAGTGGAGTGACGCCCGTGCGTCCTGCAATCGTCCGGCACGGCACATCTCTTCCCGTATCTCCTGTGCCGCACCGCGGATGACTGTCTTCGTTGGAGAATCCATGACCACCAAGCATTCCCTTTCGACGTGGCTCACACCGATGGAACCCATGCCGCGCCTGGCGGTCGCGCTCGGCCTGAACGGTGACGAACTCTGGGTCAAGCGGGACGATCTGACCGGCCTCGGCGGAGGGGGGAACAAGGTACGCAAGCTGGAATGGACGGTCGGCGACGCCCTCGCCGCCGGAGCGGACACACTGGTCACGACAGGTGCGGCGCAGAGCAATCACGCCCGTCTGACGGCGGCTGCCGGTGCCCGTCTGGGCATGAAAGTCGTTCTGGTATTTCCCGGGACGGCGGACAGCGCGGCGGAGGGCTCCGGAAACCTGGTGCTCGACAGCCTCTTCGGCGCGAGCGTCTTCTGGTCGGGGGAGACGGACCCCGGGACCATGGGCGCCGTCGCCGAGGAGGTGTGTGCACAACTCCGTGAGCGCGGTGCGCGTCCCTATGTGATTCCCTTCGGCGGATCGAGTGCGCTGGCCGCGCGAGGATATGTCGAGTCAGGCGATGAAATCAGCATGCAGCTGCCCGGTGTGGAGCATGTCGTCGTGGCGCTCGGCTCCGGCGGCACCATGGCCGGGCTCATCGGCGCCCTCGGTGAGGACCGCGTGCTCGGTGTCGACTGTGGGGCGGTGGCCGAACCGGCCGATGTCGTCGCCGCGCTCTCCAGCGAGCTCACCGGTCGTGACGTCACGGCCGCATCGCTGCGCATCCGCCTCGACCAGGTCGGCCCCGGGTACGGAGTACTGCACGAGCCCGTCATGGAAGCAATGAACGCGACCGCGCGAGCGGAGGGCATCGTCCTGGATCCCACGTACAGCGGGCGGGCCATGGCGGGCCTGATGGCCGCGGTGCGCGACGGCGACATCCGTCCGAACCAGCGCACCGTGTTCCTCCACACGGGCGGGCTTCCCGGTCTCTTCGGGCACACGCAGACGGTGCGGCGCAGCGTGGCCGCACTGGACTCGGTCACCTTCGGCTGATCTCCACGGACAACCGAACCCGGTCCCGCGGTACTTGGGCCGCCCGCATCCGGTGCGGCAGGACGAGCTGACCGCCGCCGTGGTGGCCACCGCCGTGCGGTGCCATCGGCTGGGAGGGCCCCGATCCCGTCGGCGTCGCCGGTGTCTGCTTCGCGGCCGCCCCCTGAATCCATCGGTCGCCGAGCCGGCCGGGATGACCGCGTCGCCGTGGACGGGGGTGGACCGTCCGGGTCCCGGGTGGCCCCGCGGCCCGAAGTCACATGGCCGGGCGGGCCGTGGACGGCCCACAGCTCCTCACGGATTCTTCCGAGTGTCACGTGTCACAGATGCGAACCCACGTACCCGGAGGTTCCGTTTCGCGAGATGGAGGCCGATGACCTGCACGTGACCGAGGAGAAGCACGATGACCGCGACCGCCCAGAGCAGCACGCCGACCGTTGACGCCGGCGTTCTGATACCCGTGGCTGTTCATATCGACGACCTGGACCAGATGGGTCTGCTCCACAACAGCCGCTACCAGGTACTGGTCGAGCGGGCCTGGGTCGCGTTCTGGCGGGATCAGGGGCTGATCCGTGCGAGTGGCCTCACAGATGACGCCTTCAACGTCGTCAAGGCCTTCACCATCACCTACGACCTGCCGATCATGGCCTTCGGTGAATACGCCGTGCACCTGTGGACGGAACGGATGGGCAGGACCTCGGCCACCGTTCACTACCGCGTGTGCTCGACCGACGGTGAGACGACGTACGCACACGGCAGCCGTACCGTCGTCCGTGTCGACAGCACCACGCTGTCTCCGACGCCCTGGTCCGACAAGGTACGGGAGATCGCCCGGACCATCCGGCGGCCGCACACCGCCTGAACTCCGTGCCATGGCACGGAGTTCAGGCGGTACCGCGCGGGTGTCGGCGGTGTGGTGGGCCACACCGCCGACAGAGCCTTCCGCGCTGCTCTTCGTGCTACTTGCGCTTCAGGGTGAAGTTGCTGGTGACCGTCGCTCCCTTCTGGATCTTCACCGTCGCCACGGTCGGCTGGTAGCCGTCCTTCGCGACGATGACGGTCAGCGGATTGTTACGGGTGTCGAGCCACAGCGCGTACGTGCCGTCGGCGCCCGTGGTGAGTGTGTAGGCGGAGGCCCAGCTGTCGATCTGCACGGTCGCCCCGGCCAGCGGCGCGGTGCCGCCGGAGGCGGTGGCACCCAGGACGGTGCCGGTGATCTTGCCCCAGGTCTTGGGCGGTTTGACGTGCAGCGTGACCGGGACGCGCGGTACGGAGTACGGCGTGTCGGTGCCCACGGTCAGGGCCGCGTTCAGGGCACCGGGCTGGGTCACCCCGGGTACCGAGGCGTCCAGGGAGACGGTGACCGTCGTGCCGGCGCCGGGCTGGAGGGTGAACTGCTGAGTGCTCTCGTTCAGCCAGGAGACGTCGCCCGACCCGGTCTGGTCGTAGCCGGGCAGCAGTTCGACCTTCGAGGTCGGGGTGGAGGGGGCGACGCCCCCGCCGACCTTGAAGAAGCCGGGTGCGCCACCGCCGCGGTAGGTCGGGACGCTGGGGTTCGGCAGCGCGCTCCAGGTGCCGGCCTTCGGGTCGAAGGCCTGGCTGCGGTTGCTGAGGGCGCTGTTGGCGACGCCGCCGGCCAGCAGCAGCTTGCCGTTGGCCGCGGTGTAGGCCGAACCCCACTGCGCGGCAGGCATGTCCGCGAGCTGGGACCAGGTGTCGGTGTTCGGGTCGTAGACGTAGGTGTGGGAGACGTCGTTGTTGCTCGCGCCGAGGCCTCCGGCGCAGTAGAGCAGGTCGTCGACGGTGCCGCAGGCCTGCCAGGAGATCGGCTCTGGGTAGGCGGCGATCGCGGACCAGGTGTCGCTCTGGGGGTCGTAGACGCTGGCGTCCCTGGTGCCGCAGGAGCTGGCGCCGCAGCCGCCGATCATGTAGAGCTTGCCGCCCAGGACGGCGCTGCCGGAGCCTGCGTACGGCTTGGGCGCGGGCGTGCCGGTGGTCCAGCTGTCCGCGTTGGGGTCGTAGATCTCCAGCTTCGGGTCCGGGTTGCCGCTGGTTCCCCAGCCGCCGACGGCGTAGAACTTGCCGTCGATGAAGCCGTGCGCGGGGTCCTCGCGGGTGTCGGAGGCGCTCGCCAGCTTCGTCCAGCTGCCGGCGACCGGGTCGAGGACGTACATGTCCTTGCTGTCGCTGGTTCCGGTGAATCCGAAGGCCGAGTAGACCTTGCCGCCCTGTGTGCCGACGGCGTTGTCCATGAGGGCGCCGGGGAAGTCCGGTGCGGCCTGCCAGGCGTCGTCGGCGGGGACGGCCGCGGGCTTGGCGGTGTTCTTCGCCGCGTGGGCCTTGCTCGACAGAGCGGTGTAGTCGCCCTTGACGGTGCGCAGCGGGGCGCCCTTGCCCTGCTGCGTGAAGCCGCCGGACTGTTCGCCGATCTGGACCGTGGCCGGTGCGCCGCCGGTGTTCTTGACGGTCAGCTTCTGTGACTTGGAGCCGCCCCAGGCGACGGTGGCGTCGACCGCGGCGGGGGTGACGGTGATCTGGCCGGCCTTGAGTTCGAAGTTGGCGGCGACGGTGCTGTCGGCGCCGACCTTCACCGCCTTGGTCAGCGCGGTGTACTTGGATTTGGCGGCGGTGAAGGAGTGGCTGCCGAAAGTGGTCGAGAACAGGGAGTAGAAGCCGTCGGGGAGGTTGGGGTCGTCCGGCGTGGCGACGGTGGTGACCTGCTCGGCCGGCTTGTCCTGGCTGGTGACGGTGGCGCCGACCACGCCGGTGGCGGTGTTGGCGTCGGTCACGTTGCCGACGACGAGGGCGCCGGGGGCGGTCGTGACGTCGCGGTTGCCGATGAAGACGTTGTCGACGGACCACCACCAGCCGAAGTGCGCGGTGAAGTGGAACCGCAGCCGTACCGCGGATCTGCCCGCGAAGTCGGCGAGGGGGACGGTGATGCGCTGGCCCGGGAAGATGGAGGATCCCGCGGCCCAGACCTTGGTCCAGGTCTTGCCGTCGTCGGAGGTGGCGTCGACTTCGGCGGTCTGGTTGGTGAACTGCTGGTACTGGGTGTTGAAGGCCAGTTCCGGGTTGTCCATGCCGGTGAAGTCGTAGACCGGGCTGATCAGCGAGGTGTCCTGGGACGCCTCGCCGCCGAAGTGATCGCTGTCGGCGACGGCGAACCCTCCGTCACCGCCGGTGCCGTTCCCGCGGTTGGAGGGGTCGTCGAACTCCCAGCCGCCGGTGGTGCCGTCGGCGTTGACCACGCTCCAGCCGGCCGGCGGGGCGTCGGTGGCGTCGAAGGGCTCGGTGCTGCCGCTCTCGTGGACCTGGTATCCGGGTGTACTCGTCGCCCACGAGTCGACGGGGACCGAGAAGCCAACGGTCTGTGCGGAGTCACCGACGGTGATCTTCTTGGTGACGGGCTGGTAGCCGGTGGTGGTCGTCGCGACGTGCAGGGTGTAGGTGTGGCCCTCGGGCAGGTCGAGGCTGTAGGAGCCGGTGGCCGGGTCGGTCCACACGGACCCGGGCACGCCGTCCGCGGTGATCTTGGCGTAGAGCGGCCAGCCGTGGCCGGAGCCGTCGACGACCTTGCCGGCGACGGTCTGGCTGGGCACCGGGTCGAGGGAGAAGCTCTTGGTCAAAGTGGCGCCGTCGTCGACGACGACTCCGCTCGCGGAGCCGCTGGCGTAGCCGAACGCCTCGACGCTGACGTCGTACGTGCCGGTGGGCACGGTCAGGGAGTACGCGCCGGAGGAGTCGGTGTGGGCGGTGTTGGTTCCCGCGCTGATCGTCGCTCCGGCGACGGCCTTGCCGGTGGCGCTGTCGGTCACGGTGCCGGAGATCACGCCGTGCGGGCCGCTGCGGAACGCGGAGAGGCCGGCCGGGGTGCCGAGGCCGGTGGGGCCGTCGTAGCCGTCGGTGCCGTTGCACAGGTACGACGGGGTGCAGCTGCCGTTGCTGCCGGTGGTGATGTCGTTGATCCCGCCGCCCGCCGTGTACGGGTAGGAGTTCGGGTAGGTGCCGGCGACGGGGGTGCCGGCGGCGGCGTACACGGACGCGATGAGGGGTGCGGAGACGCTGGTGCCGCCGTAAACGGCCCAGCCGCCGTTGCCGTAGGTCTGGTAGACCGCCACGTCCTCGGCGACGGCGGAGACGTCGGCGAGTGCGCGGTGGTCGCAGCCGCTGTCGTGCTGGAAGGCGGGCTTGGGCTCGTACTGGGAGCAGCCCGAACCGGCGAGGTTCCAGGCGGATTCGGTCCAGCCGCGCGGGGTGGAGGCGTCACGGGTCAGGGTGGTGCCGCCGACCGAGGTGACGTACTGGGAGGCCGCCGGGTAGCCGACGCCGTAGGCGTAGTCGCCGGTGGACGCGGTGATCGCGACGCCGGGGTGGTTGTAGTGGGCGTCCAGCGTCGTGGTCTCGGAGGGGTCCTCGCCCTCCCCGCCGCGGTAGTCGGTGCCGTAGGAGTTGGAGACGAACTTCGCACCGAGCGCGACCGCTTCGTCGACCGCGGCCGACAGGCTCTCGAAGCTGTTGTCGTCCGCCTCGACGAGCAGGATGTGCGCGTTGGGGGCGGCCGCGGAGACCATGTCGACGTCGAGCGAGATCTCGCCGGCCCAGCCGGGGTCGGGGGCCGGGTAGTCGGTCCCGCCGCGCTGGTCGACCTTGTGGAAGCAGCCGTTGTCCGTGGTGCAGGCCGGCAGCCCGTACTGCTGGCGGTAGACGGCCAGGTCGGCCTCGACGTTGGGGTCGTCGAAGGCGTCCACGATGGCGACGGTCTGCCCGCTGCCGCCGTCGGCAGGCAGGTTGTAGGCGCTCTGGAGGTCCGTGGCGCCGTAGCCGTTGGGGGTGTCGGCCGCGCGCATCAGGCCCTTGACGGGTTTCACGTCGGTGCGGCGCAGGGCGAAGCAGGAGAAGTGGCTGCGTTCGGGGACGTCGCAGGCGGGCTCCAGGAGCGGATGCGCGCTCGTGGCGTCCGCGGAGGCGGAGGAGGTCGCGGGGGCGGCGGCCGACGCCGGTGCCTGGAGGCCGAGCAGCGCCATGGCGGTGGCGCCGAGGACGGCCAGGCCGGTGGATATCGGTCGTCTGGGACGGAACTTGGTTCTCGCTGGTGTGCGCAACGTGTGACTCCCATGCGTTTTGTGCAGGGGTCGACCCGTACACGGCTCTCGGGCGACGGTGAACTTCTGGTGTGTTCACCGGGGGCCAATTAGCGGGTTGTGTATTTCCCGTGTCAATCAGTTGCCTTCCGTGACCACGGTGACTGAGCGTCAGAACTGAGGCGACGACAGGGTGTCCTCGGTCCGCGATTGACAGGTGTTCCGTATGGAATGAGGGATTCTGTGCGTTCGCTGAGCGGACGCGATGCCGTGGGTGAGGGCCCGTGCGCACCGGGATGTGTCAGGGGCGTGAACACGACACGGCGGCAAACCGCCACTCCTCCGCGTCGACCGGCCCTGGTCCTGGCTGGATCTCTCTGCTGGTCAGCATGTCTGCGCCGAACGATGCCGGGCTCCGCCCCCGGCTGGAGTCGTTCCTGCCGCACAGCGCGCACCGGCCCGGGCGACGGTGCCGCCGGGGAAGGCTCCCGCCGCGTCCGTCGTACCGCCCGAGGCGGGGCGAACATGTGCGGAAACCAGCTCGGGGTGTGTCGTGGTCGGGCTCGCTGGTGACGGCGTCCGTTGCCGAGCCCGACGAGGCCGAGGACACCGCCGTCCTGCCCCGCGTGCTCCGCGTCACCGGCTCCTGGCACGGCCACAGCGACGATGTGCGCGAACTACCCTATGACTGAGCCTACTTGAGCCATCCAGGAGGCCGGTCGTCCGCGGCTCGACCGGACCCGCGGCCCGGTTCAGGGACTGATAGGTGCGCGCCCCCGGCTCGCTGCCAGGGGACCGCCCGCCCGCTCCTGATCCGGCTGCCACCAGCCACGGCCGGCGGCGAGCACCCCCGCCTGGAACCTGCTTGTCGCGCCCAGCCGGCCGAGCAGCGCCTGCACCCGGCGCTGCACGGTGCGGTGGCCGACTCCCAGCTGGCGGGAGATGGCCTCGTCCGACATACCCATGGCCAGCAGGGAGACGATCCGCCGCTCCTCGTCGCTGACGAACTCGTTCGGACCGATCGGCACGGGTCTTCCGGGCATGTAGGGCTGGGCCTGCTCCCACAGCGACTCGAAGAGGGTGGACAGCGCGTCCAGCAGGGCGGAGGGCCGGACGAGGATGCACGCGTCCAGAACCTGAGGAGTGGCCAGCAGCGGGATCAGCGCCGCCTGGTCGTCCGCGATGATCAGTTTCATCGGGGCCTCGGGCAGGAACCGGACCTCCTCGCCCGCGGTGATGTCCACCTCCAGCCGTGCCACCGCACCCGGCATGCTGAGGGTGTGACGTGCGTGGATGAAGCGGCTCCGGACGTCGCGTCCGGCCACGGCGGTGGCGGAGCTGACCCGTTCGCCGTCCGTCGCCTGGGCATAGGGAGGCGCGTCGATGCCGCGGATCTCCCGCTCGGCGCGTTTGAACAACTGCTGCCCGCAGCGCGCGACCCCGTCGCGGCCGGTGACCACCTCGATCAGCGCGGTCGAGTCGCGGCTGCGCCGGGCCTCGCGATGCCGTTCCGTCAACTGTCCGGTCAGCGCGCGCACCTTGTGGAGGTCACGCTCGCGGGCGAGCAGGAGCACCTCCAGGGCGTGCTCGGGCGGCAGGGCGGTGTACAGGGGCGGGCTCCCGGTCAGCCGCGATATCAGGCCGCCGTCCTCCAGTCGGACCAGGGCGGCGACCGCGGCATCGGGCTCGATGCCGGTGCGGCGGCACAACTCCCCGACGACCATGGGCGGGTTGTCGACCAGGATGATGTACAGCGCCTCGGCAGGCTGGTCCAGCCCGAGAACTTCCAGCATGGTCACCTCCGACCACAACCTAGCCTGTGACAGGCCCATGATCGTATGTGAGGTTCCCCCGCTGTGCGGGTGTGGCTGACGATCGTTGATTCCGGTCACCTTTCGGCCAAAGGCGGCCCCAGGACGAGCACCGCAATGCGACACGGCGGAGGTCACGAGGCCTGGATCAGCCGGCGGGAATCGTCCGCCGCTGGCCGGCCGCGCCGGTGCAGTCCTGCAGGGTGAGGTTCGTGCCGTACAGGCACCGGTCCGATCGAGGGTTGCGCAGCTCTCCGTTCGGACCGTGGACCCACACCCGCTACCGGCCGCAGTGGTCACCGAGAAGAGATGCATGTGACGAGTCGAGTGAACACATGCGTGGTCGAGATCCACCCGGATGCGGCCGGGCCGCACGGGTCACAGGGCGCCGACCGAGCCGGCCCCGAAGGCGTGCGGCGGCCCGGCCGCGCAGCGCTGAGCACGTCCGACGAGCCCCTACCCCCGGTGGGCTTCCAGCAGGCGCAGCCAGACCTCGCTGATGGTGGGGAAGGCGGGTACGGCATGCCAGAGCCGGTCGACGGGCACTTCGCTGACGATGACAACGGTTGCCGAGTAGAGGAGTTCGGCGATGCCGGGCCCCACGAAGGTGGCCCCGACGACGACGCCTCGGTCCAGGTCGATCACCAGGCGCGCCCTGCCCTGGTACCCCTCGGCGTACTGGAACGCACCGGCCACGCTGCCGAAGTCGTTGTCCACCACTTTGGTGCGCAAGCCGGCATGTTCGGCCTCGCGCGCGGTCAGCCCGACGGACGCGACCTCCGGGTCGGTGAAGACCACCTGAGGCAGTGCCGCACTGTCGGCGGTCGCGGTGTGCTTTCCCCAGCGGCCGGTGTCGACCGGCTCCCCGTTCGCACGGGCCGCGATGACCGGACCTGCGATGCGTGCCTGGTACTTGCCCTGATGAGTCATCAGAGCTCGATGATTGACGTCGCCGACCGCGTAGAGCCAGCCGTCCTCGATGGCGGTGACCTGGAACGTGTCGTCGACGGTCAGCCACTCGCCCGGAGTGAGGCCGACGGTTTCCAGACCGATGTCACCGGTCCGGGGTGTCCTGCCGGTCGCGAACAGGATGTCGTCCGCCTCCAGCCGCCCTCCGTCGGACAGCACGACATGCACGTCGCCGTCAGGGCCGCTCGGCCGGGTGACGGAGTTGACGGAAACACCGAATCGCAGGTCGACACCGGCCTCGCGCAGGGAGTCCGCGACCAGTTCGCCGGCGAAGGGTTCCATCCGCGCCAGCAGCCCCTCGCCACGCACCAGCATGGTCACCTCGGACCCGAGAGCACGCCAGGCGGTCGCCATTTCGACGGCCACCACGCCTCCGCCGACCACGACGAGACGGGCGGGTACCGTGTCGGCGCCGGTCGCCTCCCGGTTGGTCCAGTGGCGCACGGTGTCCAGGTGGGGAAGGTCCGGCAACGCCGTGTCGGTGCCGGTGCAGACGGCCACGGCGACGCGGGCGTCGAGGCGGACCGTCTGCCCGTCGGGGGTGCTCACCACGACGCGGCGTGGTCCGTCGAGTCGTCCGTGGCCCCGTACGAGGTCGACCGCCACGGATTCCAGCCATTCCACCTGGTCCTCGTCATGCCAGTGGTTGACCATGTCGTCGCGGTGCGCGAGGACGGCGGCCACATCAAGGGGACCGTCGACCGCGTGCCGCAGTCCCGGCACGCGTCGGGCGTCCGCGCGTGCCAGTACCGGCCTCAGCAGTGCCTTGCTCGGCTCGCATGCCCAGAAGGAGCACTCACCGCCGAGCAGTTCCCTTTCCACGATGACCGTGCTCAGTCCCGCGGCACGGGTCCTGTCCGCGACGTTCTCGCCGACGGGACCTGCCCCGAGCACGACGACGTCGTAGGTGCGGGCGGTGTCGCTCATGGCTGTTCCTCTGTCTTTCTGGCCGCGTGATCGGTGGCGCCGCCGGGGTGTGCAATGGGACCGCTGTGAAGACTCGCGCTTGAACGATAGGCACAAGGCCGTGGCCGACAACTGAGGCGCGCGAGGCGGTCGGGAGCGTCGGCGCAACGCCGGCCGGCTCGGGACTCGCCGCCGTGGCAGGACCCAGGGGCGGCACGCGCCGTGCTGCGAAGCAGTCGACATGTGCCATGGTTTGCTCTCACACCCGGCGGCCGCGCCGCTGCACAGCTGCGCCGCCGTCTGCTCCTGTGTCACCACGGGCCTGGACACGAATGTTCGACATTGCGTACTCCTTCAGAAGTGAGAAGACAGGTACGGCTAGCAGACATCGCTAGGTACAGGTGTGCCGTACGAGCGGACTTCCGTGGACACCGGTTGCGCTCGGAGAGGCTCAACTGATCTGCACTGTAATCCAGTTGGGAAGAGGGCAGCGAGGTCTGAAAGTCCCTCAGTTTGAAGTACGTGTGCACAGAACGGCTGGTCACATCCTTGGTGGCGTACACCTGAGGGAGGGTCCTGCCGGGTTCGGCGCGCTCGGGGCGTCTCGTGGGCCCTGGCGGGGCCGGCTGCTTCCCGGGGCGCGCAGGCGACCGCCCGCTGCGTAGGGGTGCGGTGCCCGGTCAGGCGGCTTTGACGATGGTGTCGGCGCCTTCGAGTGCGGCTGCCTCGTCGGCATGCAGGTGGCCGGCCTGCTGACCGACCGCCTCGGCGCCCGCGTCGTGGTGCCCGCCGGCGCGGTGCTGTGCGGCGCGGCCCGAGACCTCCTTCGCTGGCGGAGCGGCAGGCGTGAGCGGCAGGCGTGAGCGGCAGGCGTGAGCGGCAGGGTGCCGCTTGGTCCAGCAGCCCGCTCAGGACGTGGACCACTTCTGGTTGTCGCTCCCGGCGCAGGACCACAGCTGGAGCCGGGTGCCGTTCGCCGTGCCCTGGTCGCGTACGTCGGCGCACTTGTCCGCGAGGCGGCTGACCAGATCGTGGCTCGTGTTGAGCGTGAACCGCTGTGCGGGGCTGCCGTCGCAGGGGGCCAGTTCGAGGTCGGTCCCGTCGGCCGTCGAGCCGTCGGCGAGTTGTACGCACATGCCGAGTCCGCGCATGGTGCCGTTCGCCGGGAAATCCCAGTGCTGCGACGCGTCGGCCGACGAACAGTCCCAGATCATCAGTCGTGCACCTGATACGGCCTTGCCGCCCACCACGTCGATGCAGCGGTGCGAGGCATGGCTGAACACGCTCACCCCTGGTGCCGGCGGCTGGCGAGTAGTGGTTGATCGCACCGGGGAGGATTCGGCGGCTGTCGGGTGCCCGCCGGGTGCCGTCGGCTTGCCGCTCGGCGTGCTGCCGGTTGTGCTGTCCGGCGACGAGCTGGGCTTCGTGGGCTTCTTGCCGTGCTTCCCGGCCGTGTTGCCGGTGGATCCCGCCGAGGGCTGCGGCAATTGTCCGAGCCCGTCGGCGCCGTCAATGCCGTGGTCCTGGGAACCGACCGCCGTCGACGTGCCGTCGCGGTGCTCGTCATGGTGGCGTCCGGTCACGGTCAGGGTGATCAGGACACTTACGGCGGCCAGCAGCCCGACGACGCCGACGACGGACAGGGCGCCACGCGACCCCGCTCGCCGGACGCTGCCGCTGGGACGGTGTTCGGCCGGTCGGATCGTGACGGTGGGGCCCGCGTCGGCGGAGGTGGCCGTGTTGTCCCTGCTCCCGAGACCGCCCGGGCCCGTGTCGGGAGCGAAAACGCCGGTGTCCGCCCCCGTCGGCGCCGACGCCGGTGAAGGGGCACGGCCGATTCCCCCTCGCGACCCGAGCGACGAGAACTGGGTGAGACGCGGCACGGTGACGCCCGTACGGGACCCGGTGTCATCCGGCGCGTCCTGCTGTACCGCGGCGGGTGAGTTGTCGTTCCCGCCCGGTGCGGACGGAGGGCTGCCGGGTTTGGCGCCGCCCGGGATCCTCACGGGCAGACCGCTGGCCGGTTTGGGCGGGCGTGGCGGGTTCATGATTCCTTTCCGGCGGACGAGTCCGTAGGAGGTGTTGCCCTTCCTCGCTGCCGTGCACCTCACTGCGGTGGGAGGGGCCCCCGTGTGGTTCACGTAGACATCGTGCTGCAAGGTTCACCGGATGCGGTCGCGGCGCCTCTCACGTGCTTTCGCCGACGCGTCCGCCCCGAAGGTGAGGCCGCTACCGGCTCCCTCGGGGCCGGGCCGTGTCTCCGCACGATGACATCGACACCTGACGTGCCAAGTACCCCGGTGATGACAGGAATTGACGCGTCGTGAAACATGGGCCCGTGCGACTGCGGTTGCAGTCGGTCAGGGCTCGTCATGCTCACACATGGCAAGCCGCATACCCATCGAGTGGATCGAGTGTGTGTGAGACGTCATACATGGATACGGACGGGAACGGCGTCGCGCGGGCGTCGGTGGGCTGCCGCGGCCGCGGCGGTCACCGCGCTGGTGTGCTCGGCGGTCGCGAACACGGCCCCGTCGTCGGCGGCCCCGGTGCTGGACGCCTCCGGCCCGTCCCAGCCCCCTGTCACCCGGCCGACGGGGAAGGCGAGCTCCGGTGAGAGCGTCGCCCGGCTGCACCAGGAGGTGATCGCCGGAACGCTGCTCGACCACCACGGGACACGCGACGTCTGCCCTCGGTGTCACGCCAAGGTCGTCACCGAGGACGCCGACGGGAAGACGCTGCTGCGGTCCGCTGCCCCGGCCGGTTACGGCCCGGCCGACCTGCAGGCGGCCTACGGGCTGCCCGCCGTCTCCCGCAGCACTCGCACGATCGCCATCATCGACGCGGGTGTCTATCCGACGCTGGAGCAGGACCTGGCCGTCTACCGCAGCACGTTCGGGCTGCCGGCGTGCACCACGGCCTCCGGCTGCCTCACGCTGATGAACTACGACGGCGGCAAGCAGCCGGCCCCCCAGAGCGGGACCCAGGGCAGCTATCTGGAGGAGCAGGTCGCGCTCGAAACGGCCCTCGACCTCGACATGGCCTCGGCCGCCTGCCCCTCCTGCCGTCTCCTTGAGGTCTCCATCCCCTGGCAGGACGCGCAGGACGACAACGACGTGTCCACCGCGGACTTCGCCCGAGCGGTGAACACCGCCGTGGACGCGGGTGCGTCGGCGGTCAGTCTGAGCTACGGCTACAGCGCCGACGTCCAGAACACGCACGGTTTCCGCCGCAGCGCCCTCGACCACAAGGGTGTGGCCATCACCGCGTCCACGGGCGACGCGGGTTTCAACAGCGGCGTTCACCAGCTGTGGCCGTCCGCCCTGCCGTCCGTGATCAGCGTGGGCGGTGTGACGCTGCCCGCCGACACGGAGCAGCCCAGTGCGTGGTGGGCCGCGGGAAGCGGCTGTGAACAGGCATTTCCCGCCGCCGCCGGTCAGCCGTCCGCGGCCACGTCCGCCTGCGGCGGTCGCCGGGCGGCCTCCGACATCGCCGCGGACGCCGATCCCGCCACCGGTGTGGCCGTGTACGACACCTACGCACCCAGCAGCGACGACCCCTACAACTGGGTCGTGGCCGGCGGCACCAGCGCGTCAGCGCCCTACGTGGCCGGGCTGTTCGCCCGCGCGGGACACCTCTCGGCGGTCGACGGACCCCGCAGTCTCTACCGGGCGCCGAAGAGCGACTTCACGGACATCACGAGCGGCAACAACGAGGTCTACCACCAGTGCGCTTCCTACCCCGACATCAGCTCGGCCCTGTGCACCGCGGGACCGGGCTGGGACGGACCCACCGGTCTCGGCGTCCCGCACGGACTGGGCGCCTTCTGACCAGGCGGGTCCCCCGGGGGCATGCCAGCTCGGCCATTCCTACATCATGAGGAGGTACCCCATGCGTCTCAATTCCCGTGCGGTGGCTGTCGGGGCAGTGGTCGCCGCGACGTTGCTGAGCGGCACGGCGGTGGCGAACGCCACGATGGGCGACAGCGCGAAAGCCGTCACCACCGGCCTGCGGCAGGCGCCGGCGAAGGCGGCGACACCGCGTCCGTGCACCATGGACGACGTCTCGTTCTACTTCGGTGGCTACACCGCCGGTCTGAGCCGACGCAGTTTCGACGTGACGCTGCTCGCCCATGACGGCGTCGTCTGCACGCTCAAGGACACGCCGCTGATCACGGTCAAGGGCGCCGTCGACGAGGACAAGCCGGTCCCGGTCAGTGTGAACGGCCGGGGCGGCACCCTCGTGCTCAGGCCCGACTCCCCGCTGCACACGACCGCGGTCTACAACGTCTCCGACGCCACCGAGCACACCCTCAAGGTGAGCTCCATGACGCTGGCCATGCCCGACCACACCAGCCGCAGCACGTATTTCTACGCGCCGGGTGACACCGAGATCTACCAGGCGGGCGTCACGTTCAGCTCCTGGAGCACCGGGATCGGACTGGGGCAGGGCGAGGAGTCCTACTGAGCCCTCGCTGATCCCGTACGCGGCCACCTCTCGTTTCGCGGCGGACCGGATCGGTGAAGTGCGCCCCGGCATCGGTGCCGGGGCGCAGAGCGGTGGCCTTCATGACATCGCCACCGCTCGGCTGCTCAGCCGATCGTGTCGGTCAGACCGACGGACAGCTAGGTCTGCCGGCGCTGGTCCTTCTCGCTGTGCCACGGTTCGAGGAGTTCGAGGAGGGTGCTGGTCTTCGGGTCGATGATGACCTTGGTGGTGCCGACGCCTCCGTGGTAGGCGAGTGCCGTGCCGGTGCGCCCGGTGCTGTCCTTGACGGTGCCGACGACGCTCACGCCCTTCAGACGGGCCAGTGTCCTGAACAGGCCGCTGCGCAGCCGCGGACTCGCGGGGGCGTCGGCGAGGAGGGTGCCGGCCTGCACGAAGCCGAGCGTTCCCGCGTCCTCGTCCTCGTCCGCGGAGGCCTTGGTCGTGGTCTCGATCTGCCGCAGCAGCAGCGCCGGGTGCGTGTCCAGGTGGTCCAGACCGTTCCAGTCGTAGGTCCTCGACCCGAGCCTCCAGCCGGGAAAGTGCCCCTTGCGGACGTTCTTGCCGGCGACGACGTAGGTGGCGTCCATGGACCGCGAGATGTACCCGTCCATGTTCCTGCCGTGGATCCTCCAGTACGTTCCCGAGCCGGCCGACCGGGTGGCGGCGACGTCGGCGATGTCGTTCAGGAAAGCCGACGCGGACTGCGCCTGCGTCCCGTGCCCGGGGCTTGCCCCCACGTTCGCGCCTGTCACCGTGACACCGGCCGCGACCGCGGCCAGCGCCAGGACGGACAGGACTCGACGGCGTCGAAGGAGCGGCCGCACCACGGTGTCCTTGCGCGCCTCGTCCCGCCCTGTCCGGTCCGCGTCCTCCCGCACGGCCTCCTCGACCGCTGCCAGCGCCCGGGTCAGCGCCTGCGCCGACGGCGGCTCGACCCGGCCCGCCGCACACAGTGCCCCGGCACCGGGGAAGTCCATCAGCGCCTGCCGCTCGGTCATGCCCGCCTCCTCCACGTCGTACGTCCTCATGCCATCTCTCCCGTCAGGGCCACGCCCCGTCCCGCCGGACGGGCGGGCGCGAGCCGTTCGCGCAGCCGGGCCCGGGCCCGGTGCAGCCGCGAGCGGGCCGTGCCCGACGGGATGCCCACGGCGGCAGCCGCCTCCGCCGGCGTCAGCTGCTCCCAGCCGACCAGGAGCAGCACCTCCCGCTCCACGTCGGGCCGTTCGGCCAGCGCGCAGCGCAGCGCGGGGGCCGGCGCCGCCGCGTCCAGCCTTCGGTCCACCGCCTGCCACGGATCCGTGACCTGCTCGCCCGGCGGGAGCTGCGCCCGTACCGTCCGCCGTACATGGCCGGCCAGGACGTTGCGGGCCACCCCGAACAGCCAGCGTCGTGCGGATCCGCGGGAGGGGTCGAACGTGCGCCGGCCGGCGAACGCCTGCAGTCAGGCCTCGGCCAGCAGATCGTCTGCGGCGCCGGGCATCCGCCGCGCGAAGTAGCCGTGCAGGGCCGCCGAGTACTCCTCGACCAGGGGCGTGAAGGCCGCCGGGTCGTCGGCGGACATGGACAGCCTGGTGTCACTGTCCTGAGCGCCGGACGCGTCGTGCTCCGATTCCACGGAATCTCCGTCTCCGACCGTCCCACGACGGTCTCACCCCGTACTTGTCACATCGCGCCGCTCGCGTTCGCCACCGGTCTGCGGTTCAGGACCGTCCCGCTGTCCGCAACGCCCGTGCGGGGACGGTTCGTTGTCGTGGCAGGGACTTGAGTGATCTTCGTGACATCGATGTCACTTGACGTGGACCGTCCGGGTCAATGTAATTGTCGTGGCAAGTGTCTTGTTTGTGGTTTCCCTGTGCGAAGCGTTCTGGGGGGCCTTTGAGGTGATTTTGAAAATACGCGGAAGCCGCAACCGTGTGTGAACGGCCCGACGCAGCCGTCCCCTCTCCCGTGATGCGTGCCCTTCACTTTCCCGCCGACAAGAGGTGACGATGCATAAGGATGTCCTCTTCACGGGCTCAGTCGACCCGGTACGTCCTTTACTACGTGATTTGGAAACTTCAGAGATCTCTCCGACGCGTGACTACGTCCTGGACGAACTTCCTGCAGACCTCGCGGCTGTGGCGCAGGAGCGCATGACCCTCGCGGATCTCGCGGACAAACAGAGCAGGGTGTTGGAGCAAGCGCTCCCCGGGATTTCGCTGCTCGATGACTTGGCCGCCGCGCGCGTGGCGCAACTCGATCTGCTCTTCATGCTCGCGGGGTTCTCCGCCTTCGGGGTCCCTGGGTCCGAAACCGCTCCCCGTCTGCTCACCGACACCGTATCCGGCCAGTGCGCGAGGTTCCCCGAGCTGGATCCGCACATGAGCTACGAACTCCTGGTGGACGTCAACAGCGAGGAGTGGGAGCGCCACGGGCGCATGCGGGTGTTCTCGGAAGGCGAGACCGGGCGTCTGGAGCGCGACTTCTACCTGGGGCACTATCTCGCGGAGCCCAAGGTGCATGCGGCCTACCGGCGGATCTGCGCTCTCCTTCTGGAGCCCGATCTCGCTGAACCGGCCGTCCTCCTGGACGGAGCACACCGGCAGCTCGACGAATTCCGTCTCCTCATGGCGCAGTACGGCAAGCTCTCGAAGGATTCTTTCAACTCCTTCCGCCGGTACCACATGGGTCACCCGGGAGGGCCGCGAGGAGCGAGTGGCGCCTTCATGCCCAGCGTCCAGTTGCTCGAACTGGTCCTTTTGCCGCCGACCGAGGAGTACGGCGTCTACCTCGACCAGTCCATGCCGTACTTCCCGGTCTGGGCACGGCCGCTGATAGCCGAGTGGCGTAAGAGGTCCGGGGACGGGCTCAACGTGACGCAGGCGGTTCTCGACGGTTCCCTGAAGCTCGAGCAGGAAGCCGCCGACGCCCTGCTCCGCGTGATCGACAAGTTCACCGATTTCCGCATGATTCATCTCGGGGTGACCAAGAAGGTGATCCCGGATGCCTTCACCGGCGGGGACGGACTGACCAGAAAAGAAATAGCCGTTCAGGGAGAGGAGCGGAACATTATGGGTGGTGAAAACCCTGGCACTTCAGGCTTCGACGTCCGCAATGTACTCACCAATTCGGTCTACCGTCTCCTCACCGTGCGTCAGGAGATCCAAGCCTTCCACGACATGACGGACTGAGCCGGGAGACCACATGAAGAATCCTCGCGCAGTCGTTGTCGATGCCTTCAACACCTCCTCCGGATTCACGGACGCATTCGGGGCGGTCGGTGCCGACGTGGTACAGGTGCAGAGCACCCCGGAACTCCTGCCCGGAGTCACCCCCGTGGACCCGTCGCGGTTCAGTCACACCCTGGTGCATGACGGAGACATCGACGCCCTCACCGACCGGGTGGCTTCCTTGCGGCCCGACGCCGTGCTGCCCGGGCGTGAGTCCGGCGTGGAGCTCGCCGACGTTCTCTCCGACAGGCTGGGTCTTCGGTCGAACGGAACAAAGCTCAGTCCGGCGCGCCGCGACAAATACCTGCAGATCGAGCGCGTCCGGGCACAAGGTGTCCCCGCGGCGCGGCAGATCCGGACCGGAGACGAGGCGGAGCTGCGCGCGTGGCACGAGGACATCGGCGGCACCGTGGTGGTCAAGCCGCTGCGCGGTGGTTGGGGTGAGGGCGTGCGGTTCTGCGACTCACCGGCTGATTCGGCCGCCGCCCTGACATCGCTGTTGCACCAGGTCACCACGCTCGGCGAACAGATCGACAGTGTGGTGGCACAGGAGTACCTGGTCGGCGCGGAATACATCGTCAACACGGTCAGCTGCGACGGCGTCCACCATGTCACCGATGTCTGGAGCACCGACCGGATCACGGCCAACGGTGTGCGGGATCTGGTCGTCACCCAGGTGCTGATGCGCTCGGACGACCACTTGCTCCATGAGCTGGTTCCCCATGCCCGCCAGGTTCTCGACGCGTTGGGCATCCGGCACGGTCCGGCACACGTGGAGATCAAACTGACGCCGGACGGCCCGCGTCTCGTCGAGGTCAACGCCCGGATGTCGGGGCTTCCCTACTACGTGGCGGATGCCATCGGCGAGGGCCAGCTGGAGTGGTCCGTCGACGCGTATCTCAGGCCGGAACGCTTCCACGAACGAGCCGGGGAACCGTACACGCGCCGGAGCGCGTTCGCCTGGGCGGCACTCGTCTCACCCGTCTCGGGCCGCCTGGTGCGATATCGCGCACTGGACGAGATCGGACGGCTGGAGAGCTTCCGGGACATGACGGTTGTCGTCCGGCCGGGAGAACGCATCGTGCCGACCACATGGGACCTGGGATACCCGGCGACCCTGACCTTCAGCCACGCCGAGGAAGCGATCATGCGACGCGACCTGAACACGCTCCGCTTCCTGGACGGGGAGGCGATGTACGAGGTGGAGCCGGACTGACAGGAGCCTGGACCGCACGCCGGATCACGGCCCTGCTTGCGTGTTCCGAACTGGTTGACGCCGGCCTCGGCCGCGCAGGCCGAGGTCATGGCGGGCCACGATCCGGGGCACAGGTCCAGTGCAGCCGCGACGCACGCGGCAAGGACGTGCCGCCGACACCGGCCCAACTCAGGGGCCGACGCGCGTGCCGGGCAGTTCACACATCCCATGCTGCCGGGCCGTCGAGTCGTTCGGCGCGGGGGAGACGGACGGTGAAAACGGTTCCGCTGCCGGGTCGGCTGTCGGCGGTGATGGTTCCTCCGTGGGCCCCGACGAACTGGCGGACGATGGCGAGGCCCAGTCCGCTGCCGCCGGTGTGTCTGCTGCGGGACTTCTCGGCCCGCCAGAAACGTTCGAAGACGTGGGGCAGGTCCTCGGGTGCGATGCCGCTGCCGGTGTCCTCCACCGAGAGGACGGCCAGGTCGTCGGCGGGCCAGGCGGTGACCGTGACGGTGCCGTCCGCGGGGGTGTGCCGGAGTGCGTTGGAGACGAGGTTGCCCAGGGCCTGGCGCATCCGCACCGGGTCGGCATCCAGCCAGAGGCCGGGGTCGGTGTGCGCGTGCAGGCGGATGCCGGAGCTTTCGGCGCGGGCGCTGTGGGCCGACACCACCTGGGCGACGAGTTCGTCCGCGCGTACCGGTTCGCGGTGCAGTTTCAGGGTGCCGGCGTCCGCTGCGGCGAGGTCGCGCAGATCGTCGATGATGTGCTGCAGGAGCAGTGCCTCGTCGTGCAGGGAGGCGATGAGCTCCGGATCGAGGTCGACCAGCCCGTCACGGGTGACCTCCAGCCAGCCGCGGATGTTGGTCAACGGGGTCCGCAGCTCGTGCGCGATGTCGCTGACCATGTCTTTGCGTTGCGCTTCCAGCTGTTCGCGGCGCTCGGTGAGGTCGTTGAAGGCGGCGGCCAGGTAACCGGTCTCGTCCTTGGTGGTGACGGCGACGCGCGCGTGCTCCTGCGGTGGCTGACGGGCTGCGGCGGTGAGGGCTCGCAGGGGTCGGACGAGACGGATCGCGACCACGGCGGTCATGGCGACGGTGACGGCGAGGACCAGCGCCGTCACGCCGATGATCTTGGCCTTGTTGGTGGGGGACAGGTCGAAGCCGGCGGGCTGACCGCCCGGATTGCCCAGATAGAGCTTCGCCCTGGGGGCGACGTACGGGTCGAGTTGCGCGCGGCGCGCGTTGTCGACACAGGTCTGCGCCTGCTGTTCCAGAGGGATGCCAACGAACCCAGGGACCGCTGGGGTGTCCAAGCCGGGAATGAATTGGATCGAAAGTGCTACGTGGTCGGATAGATACTCAGTACGGTCAGAGCAGGGCTTGACCAGAGCGCCGAGTTCGCCCAGCGCCTTCTTCTCCGTGGACGTGGGCCGACCGTAATCCGAGTCAAGGCACTCCGCCGGCACGGATCCTTCTCCGCCCTCGATGACGACTGTCGTATGCCCGCTGGGGATCTGCCGGAGGTCGGCCTTGAGCCCGTCTCGGCGGATGCACGCCAGACGCTTCTCGGCGACCTTCTTCAACTGGGCCCGTTCGGCCGCGGGGAGCCGGTACGGTCCCACCGCCCGCGGGTCGATCCCGGCGACCTGGGCGCCTGGTTCCGTGTAGGTGTCGGTGGTCAGCGGGTCGACGGTGGCCGAAGCGCGGACGGGCAGGGTGGTGCCCGGGGCGGTGGAGTCGGCGATGGTGTGTCCGGTCTCGGTCGTCAGGGCGATCCGCCGACCCGTGGTACGCGAGAGCGTGCGTACCGAGGTCTGCACGCCGTTCCAGTCGGCGTGGGTCGCGGCGAAGCCGCTCAGCTGCCGCAGGATGTCGGTGTCGTCGGAGAGGACCTGGCCGCGCTCCTCCTGGATGGCCCGTGTGGTGGTCTCGACGGCCAGCCAGGCGGTGGCGCTCACGGAGAGTGCGGCGATGGCCACGGAGGTGAGAAGCAGCCGTACCAGCAGGCTCTTGCGCCAGGGGACGCGGGGACCGGGCGTCATGACGGCCGCCCGGTGAGCTTGTAACCGACGCCGAAGACCGTCATCAGCCGGACGGGCCTGCGCGGGTCCGCCTCGATCTTCTTGCGCAGGTTCATGATGTGTACGTCGATGGCGCGCTCGGTGGAGGCACGGTCGTGGCCCCGGGTGTGCTGCAGCAGTTGACGGCGCGAGAAGACCCGCTCGGGGTCCGCGGTCATGGCGTGGAGGATGGCGAACTCGCCGGGAGTGCACGGGACGGGGACGCCGTCGCAGGTGACCTCGTACCGTGCGGGATCGACGGTGATGGCGCCTGCGCGGAGCACGGGGGAGTCGTCGGCGGGGCGGAGGCTGCGGCGCAGCACCGTGCGGATACGGGCCAGCAGTTCCCGTGGACTGTACGGCTTGGTCATGTAGTCGTCCGCGCCGAGCTCCAGGCCGATCAGCACGTCGTCCTCGGTGGAGCGGGCGGTGAGCATCAGTACGGGTATGTCCCCGTCCTGGCGCAGCACACGGCACACACCGAGACCGTCGACGTTGGGCAGCATCAGGTCCAGGACGACCAGGTCGGGCCTGCGGCGTCTGGCTTCGTCGATCGCGGCCCGGCCGTCGTGGACCACGACGGGGGTGTGACCCTCCTGAAGCAGCAGCCGGCGTATGAGCTCGGCCTGCATGGTGTCGTCTTCCGCGACCAGAATATGTGCGCACACCCCGGCGACCTTAATCCCGGGTACGTGGCATCGAGGAACCTGTGAGGGAGCCTTGAGGGCCTTCTCACACCCTGACAACTTCCTGATACCCGTGAGCCAGGCGTCACGCCGGGTGTCTGACGGGGTGTGGCTGCGACGGCGAGCCGATGAGCCGCGACCGGCCCGGTCGCAGCCGCGACAGCGTCCGTCGCCCGGTCCCGCGTGGTCACGCCGGGTCGCGTCGACACCGTGCCGCTCGTCCCCGGGGCCGAGGCTCCCACGACTCGGCGTTCGGGCACTCCGGCCTCGGCCACGGCTGTGTGGGACCCGACGACGTCAAGGGTGGCGACGACTCGCACCAGTGACGCCGCCTGGTTCTACGACCACTCCCTCATCGGTGACGTGGTCGTGGTGCGCAACTCCGACGACCGGGCGATCGCCCCCGACAACGGCCTCGACGGCGGACACATGTCGTGGGAGCAGTGGAAGGCGGGCTCCGCACGTTGAGGGGGATCCTGTCGCGAGCCGTCGCCGTCGTCACCGCATCGGGACCGTTCCGAACTCGTGAGTCGTATCTGACGAGTTCCTCATACGTGTCTCCCAGGATGATGACCATGGCCACTTCAGCAATGCGTCGCCTGTCCCGACGGCGGCTGCCGCGTGCCCCGTTCGGCAACCGTCGGGCGACCACCTCCCCCATTCCGGGCTTGAACCGTCTGGGGATACCGGTCGCCGTCCTGGCCCTGTCCGTCACCCTCGCCGGATGCGCGGGGACGGGAATGGGTGTCCGCACGGTCGACGCCGCCCGGCCGGCGGTCGGCGGAGCGAACGGTGCATCGGCCGCCGCGCCCGCCACGACCCAGGCGATGCCCGGGGGGACGCCCACGGACAGTGAAACGTCCGCGCCGGCCACGACACAGGCCATGCCCGGGCGGACATCCGCGGACAACGAAGCGGCCGCCCCCGCACGACTGCCGGGGCTCGGTCCGAAGACGCTGGCAAAGATCCCCGCGAACGCGCGCCAGGTCGTGCTGGTCACCGGTCGAGACAAGAACTCCTCGACCTCGCAGGTGGTGCTGTACCGGCGCACGGGTCCGGGCTGGGAGCCGGGAGCCACCTGGCCGGCCCACAACGCCCACAACGGCTGGACGGGCGACCACCACCTCAACGATCTTCGGTCGCCCATCGGCGTGTTCACCCTCACCGACGCCGGCGGACTGCTCGCCGATCCCGGCACCAAGCTGCCGTACAACCAGTCGCAGGGCTTCACCGTCGGCGGCACGGGTTTCGATGGCGAACCGCTCGCGGGCTCGTTCGACTACGTCATCGCGATCAACTACAACCGCGAGCCCGGAACCTCACCCCTGGACTGGACCCGTCCGCTCGGCGCGGTCAAGGGCGGCGGCGTCTGGCTGCACGTCGACCACGGCGGGCCCACGCACGCCTGCGTGAGCCTGGCGAAGAAGCACCTGAAAGAACTCCTGCGCACGCTCGACCCCGCTCAGCACCCGGTGATCGTCATGGGGGACGCCGAATCCCTCAAACGCTGACGCGAACCGTGAGAGGCGCAAGAGAGGCACATGAGAAGAGCACCCGCCCCGGAAAGCCGTGATGCCCGGTGTGCTCGGTCAAGTGCCGTACGGCCCGACCTGTCTCACCCAGTGGAGAGAGCTGTCAGGGCGCATGGCTTCCAACAACATCAATCTATTGAAATGGTGCAATAATATGTCATTTATGCTCAGGGGTGCGGCGTGGCCGACGCTGGCGGTTGCCGGTGTGCTGGCGCTCACCGGATGTTCCCAGGGCGGCGACGGCCCGTCCGCGTCCGCGTCGGCCTCCTCGGGCGGCAGCACATCGTCCTCGGCCTCCTCCGCCAAGGGTCTGCTGGCGATTCCGGGGGATGCGAACGAGGACACCCGCAGGGAGTACGTCGATCAGAACACGAGGGCCGCGTGCATGCGGGCCAAGGGCTTCACGTACACCCCGCACGTGTCGCAGGACGGCGATGCGCTCAAGGGGGTCGACGGGCAGGACTACGCAGCGGCGAAGACGTTCCGGGACAAGTACGGTTTCGGCATCTACGCGGGAGCCGTCTACCGGAACGACCCGAACGTGTGGGGCAGCGAGGCGTACAACAACAAGGACACCAACCCGGACTCCGCATATCTCAAGACCCTCACACCGGACCAGAAGAAGGCCTATGACACGGCGTTCGGGGGCAAGAAACTCGTCGGGAATCACAAGGTTGTCCTGACGGGTTGCCTGAAGGAGGCCGAGGACAAGGCCTACGGGCCCAAGAAGTCCCAGGCCGAAATCGAGAAGCAGGCGGCCGAGGACGGGGAGCGTGCCCGCGCCGCGAAGCAGGCCCTCAACGGCGACCCTGAACTGGTCCGACTCGCACAGCAGTTCGCGAGCTGCCTGACGAACGACGGGATCAACGTCACCACCACGCAGCCGACAGCCATCGGCGACATGGTGAAGTTCCAGGTCGGCAATCAGATGCCGCCGAACGGCATCCTGAGCCTCAGCAAGAGCGAGGCCACCGCCAAGCTGACGCACGAGATCGACCTCGCCAAGAAGGACCTGGAGTGCGGCAAGGACTTCCGGGCCGCGTACTTCCCCAAGCTCGCCAAGCACCCCTTCGAGGATGTCACCGGATGAACATCCGTTTCCCCCGCGGCCCCAAGCGCCGCAGCAGGCAGGTCGCACTGATCGTCGGCGTGGTCACGCTGGTCGGCGCCGGCGGCTGGTTCGCCGGTACGCAGATGCAGTCGCCCGCCGACGCCTTGGCCGCACACCAACCGCCGAAGTCCGGGCCGGTCACCGTCGCGGTGGCGCGCCAGAAGCTGACCGCCAACGTGGTGACCCAGGGCAGTGTGGAGTTCGGGGCGTCGAAGTCCATCTCGCTGTCCGGGCCCGTGGGTTCCGCCGGTTCGTCGAAGGAGGAGACCAGCACCCCTCTGGTCACCAGGGCTCCGAAGGAAGGGGCCGTGCTGACCGAGGGCAGCGTACTGATGCAGGTCAGCGGACGTCCGGTGTTCGTGCTGCGGGGTTCGGTGCCGATGTACCGGACGCTCGGCCCGGGTGTCTCGGGTGACGACGTCGAGCAGTTGCAGAGCGCGCTGCGCAGGCTCGGTCACGACCCGGGGGGCGTCACCGGGCACTACGGCCAGGGCACGGCGACGGCGGTGACCCAGTGGTACGAGGGCAAGGGATTCCAGGCCCAGAAGCCCACCGCCGACGATCAGACGCAGCTCGGCGACCTCGAAAGGGGCGTGACAGACGCACAGTTGGCGCTGCTTCAGGCCGAGAACGGCGGGGACGGGGGCGGCAAGGGCGATGGTGGCGCCGCCACGCCGTCCTCTTCCGACGCCGAGCACGAGCTCGGACTGAAGTCCGCGCAGGAGCAGCTGCAGCAGGCGAACCAAGCGCTCAGCTCGTTCAAGGCGGCCTACGGCACCAAGGTCCCGGCCGGCGAGGTCGTCTTCCTGCCCGACCTGCCGGTCCGTGTCGGCAAGGTCAAGGTGC
The DNA here is from genome assembly GCF_055634995.1 of Streptomyces sp. NPDC111744. Classification (NCBI taxonomy): domain Bacteria; kingdom Bacillati; phylum Actinomycetota; class Actinomycetes; order Kitasatosporales; family Streptomycetaceae; genus Streptomyces; species Streptomyces sp. NPDC111744. The sequence goes on along the minus strand of NZ_JBVKCG010000020.1, from coordinate 30,663 downwards.
ACCTCGGTGACAACCCGGCGGGGGCCGTCGCCACGGTGACGAGCTCGGACGTCGTGGTGCAGGCGGTCGTACCCGGCACGGACGGCGCCCTGCTGCACAAAGGCATGCCGGCCCGGATCGAGACGACGGACGGCAAACACGTCACCGGCGAGCTGGCACAGGTCGGCGGCTCCGCTCCGTCGGGCGACGGCGCAAAGGACGGGACCGACGGGGGCCAGGAAACCGACGCGGGCTCCGGCGACCCGTCCGCCCCGGTGCAGCTGGTGATCTCTGTGTCCGAGCCCGGAGCACTGAAGAACCAGGCGGGCACCACGGTCAAGGTCACCGTCGACCTGGGCTCCTCCAAGGGTGCCGTTCTTGTGGTGCCCCTGGCCGCGGTGCACACCACCGCCGACGGGAAGGCCGGCGTACGGGTACAGCGGGACGGCAAGGTCGTCGACGTGCCGGTCAAGGTGGGCCTTTCCGCCGCCGGGCAGGTCGAGGTCACCCCGGACGGCAGCACGCTGGCCGAGGGCGACCAGGTGGTGGTCGGGCAGTGAGACGCAAGCCCGTACCGGCCCCGGCGATCCCGGAGGAGGCACCGCACCCGGACACCGTGATCGAACTCCGCTCGCTCAACCGGGTCTTCGACTCCGAACCACCGGTGCACGCCCTGCGGGACCTGGACCTGACGGTCCGGCGCGGGGAGCATCTGTCGATCGTCGGGCCCTCCGGTTCCGGGAAGTCGACGCTGCTCAACACCCTGGGCCTGCTGGACCGGCCGACGTCGGGCAGCTACTGGCTGGACGGGGTGCTCACCAACGCCCTCGGCGACCTGGAACGGACCGCGCTGCGCGGCAGCCGCATCGGCTTCGTCTTCCAGTCCTTTCACCTGCTGCCGTACCGGACCGTGGACGAGAACGTCATGCTCGCCGAGACCTACCGGGCTCCCCGTCCCGGTCGTGGGCGCGGCACCCGGGGCGAACGCGCCCGGGACGCCCTGGCCCGGGTCGGGCTCGGACATCGCTTCGGCTTCCTGCCCACGCGGCTGTCCGGCGGCGAGCGGCAGCGGGTGGCCATCGCCCGCGCTCTGATGGGCGAGCCCGCCCTGCTGCTGTGCGACGAGCCGACCGGCAACCTGGACAGCGAGAACACCGAGTCGGTGCTCTCACTCTTCGACCAGTTGCAGGCACAGGGCATGACGCTGCTCGTGATCACACACGACGACACCGTGAGCAAGCGGGCGAGCAGACGGGTGCGGATCAACGACGGACGGCTCAGTCAGGAGAGCGCATGACAGTCCGTACGCCCGACGCCTCCGTGGCCGGTTCGCCGGGCACGGAGGACTCCTCGACCCGGCGCCGCCACGGGCAGGGCCGACCGCGGCTGCGCCGGTCGCGGCGGAGCGACCGGCACGACCGGCCGTGGATGGATCCCAGGGACCTGTGGTCGGAGTCGCTGGCCGGGGTACTCGCCCGTCCGGTCCGCTCGATGCTGACGACCCTGGGCACGGTGCTGGGCATCGGCACGCTGGTCATCACGATCGGTGTGGCAGCGACGGCGGCGAACCAGATCGTCGGCCGCTTCGACGCCCTCACCGCCACCTCGGTGTCCGTCGTGGTGCCGACCCCGGCGCCGGGCTCGCTCGATCCCGCGCTGGTGCGGTGGTCGGGCGTCGACGCGGTCGGTCGTCTCGCCGGAGTCGAGTCGGCCGCCGCGCTCTCCGACTCCGACGACACCGCGAACGTCCAGGTACGGGCGAACGAGGTGATCGCGCCCGGTACGGTGAGCGGGCAGACCATGCCGGTCGTCTCGGCCACCGCGAATCTGCCCGCCGCGGTCCGCGCCACCATGACCAGCGGCCGCTTCTTCGACAGCGGTGACATCAAGCGTCACGCCCGGGTGGCGGTCCTCGGCGACCAGGCGGCGCGGCTGCTGGGCATCGACGACGTACGGCGGGCTCCCGCCGTCTTCTTCAAGGGCCAGTCCTTCACGGTGATCGGTGTGCTCGGCGGCTTCCAGCGGGAGCAGCGCCTGTCCGTCTCCGTGATGCTGCCGCCGACCACGGGGGCGGACCGGATGGGCCTGAAGGACGTCACCCGGGTTCTGATCAACACCTCCCTCGGCGCGGCCGGGCAGGTCGCGCACCAGGCCCCGATCGCCCTGTCGCCAGGGCACGCCGACTCCCTCACCGTGCTCGCCCCGCCGGACCTCTCCAAGGCGAAGAAGGGCGTGCAGGGCGACGTCAACGGCCTGTTCATCGTGCTCGGACTGGTATCGCTCATCGTGGGTGCGATCGGCATCGCCAACGTCACGCTCGTCACGGTGATGGAGCGGGTCGGCGAGATCGGGCTGCGCCGCGCCCTCGGTGCCTCACGGCGCCAGGTGGCCGGACAGTTCCTCGCGGAGTCCACCACGATCGGGCTGCTCGGCGGGATCGTCGGCGCCGCCCTCGGTGTGGTGGTGGTCGTCAGCGTGGCGGCCGCGAAGCAGTGGACCCCCGTCCTGGACTTCCGGCTCGCCCTGGGCGCTCCGGTGGCCGGCGCCCTCGTGGGCCTCCTGGCAGGCCTGTACCCGTCGCTGCGCGCCGCCCGCATGGAACCGGCGGACGCTTTGCGCTCACCGTCCTGAAGCGGCAGCCCCGGCCGCCCGCAAGGCCCTGTGAGTGCCGCCGCCGTCCACCGCGCGGCCTCCGATTGCGGGGAGCACCGCCTGGACGGCGGCGTTGAGCTACCGGGCGAGCCGGTTCGGGCGCGGAGCCGCTGACCGCCCGCCACCACCTTGACGTGCACCGGCCGTCGTGCGGCAACGGACCCCTGGCCCTCGGGGGCGGCGGCCGGGCTGCAGGGCTCGCCACGGACCCGGGTGCTTGTTGACCCGCGATACCCAGGGCCGGGCCGAACCGCGCTCGGCTGCCTGCCGGGGCTGTGGCAGGCCGCGATGTGTGCTCGTCGGTGATGGCGTCGGTGTGTCACCTCTGAGCTCGCTGTGCGCGGGTGGCGGTTGAAGTGAGTATGGCGGTCGGCGGAGTAGAACGGCCGGTCGATGGGGTAGAACGGTTCCGGGTGTCGCCCCGCCGTGGGCGGCCCCGTCATGCAGACCAGCCGGGGCAGCCCCCTCGGCGATATCGAAGGACAGCAGTATGGCCAGCGGTACCGTGAAGTGGTTCAACGCCGAGAAGGGCTTCGGTTTCATCGCCCAGGACGGTGGTGGTCCTGACGTCTTCGCCCACTACTCCAACATCTCCGGCAACGGGTTCCGGGAGCTGATCGAGGGCGAGCCGGTGACGTTCGACGTCACGCAGGGCCAGAAGGGTCCGCAGGCCGAGAACATCGTCCGCGGCTGACGCCTGCCGGCTGCGGCCCGTGCCGGTGCCGATGTGCGAGGTGATCGCACCGGCACGGGGTCGGCAGCTCGGCCGGTCGATGGCCCCGGTCCGCCCCGCGACCGCCCTGCGTCTACTTACGGGTCATCAGGTACACGCGCGAAGGGGGCGGTCAGGTTCACATGTTCTTCATACGTGTGCATGGTCGGCGTGCGGACAACGAATCCAATCCTCCTGTGAGTAAACCGAGTTGGTGAGTTGGTGACGAGCGCAGCTTCGTCGGCGCCGCGTCCCGGAGTCACCGCATGACACCACGCGGCCCTTCGATGACCCTCCACCACTGAGGAGAGCACGGCCTGGAAGCGCACCTCGGGTTCCCGCTCCACCCGCAGATCAGGGCACTTGGGGCCTTCCTGCCGCTGGGACACATTGCGTCACATGCCTGGGCACCTGCACGGCAGGTCCACCCGGCGAGGGTGGGGACAGCCGCCGTGAGGGAGAAGGCATGAGAGGGGACGCCGCGGCCTGTAGGGGAGGGCCCTGGCAGTGCCTCTGCCTGGAGTGACCTGTCACCAGCGGGCTCCGCGAGCGGAACCGCTCGCAGAGCTCTCGCGATGTCCGGTTGCCCGGAAGTGTTCTGCCGGTGGACCCGGTGAGCCGTAGTCCCCCGGTCCGTCAGCGAGGGGCCGGCGTGAGGAAGATGGGATTGGTGAGGGCGGCCATGGGGCCGAACATCAGGGCGTCACCCATCGTGTTGCCCTGTCCCGGCGACCCGTTCGCCATCGGGTGACGTACTTCGGCGCGGACGTAGGCGGCCAGGGAGGCCGTCGTACGCCACACCACCGTGCCTTCGCCCGCGGCGTTCACGGACTCCTGGTGCATCTGGCCCTCGTCCGTGATGAAGCGGACGGTGCCGTTGGGGACGCCCTTGACGTCCAGCCGGATGTCCACGGGAGTTTCGGCGGGTACTGTCAGCGTTTCACCGATACCCGCCTGGCGCGCGTTCCCGCTGGCGGTGAACGTGAGCTGGACGGCCGAGGACTCCGCGATCCAGCTGTGTCCCGCGCGGATACCGTCCATGACGGCGTCGGTGCTCAAGTCCTCTGCGAGGACGACGTTGTGCGGCAGGCCGATCACCTGCGGTTCGCTGTGCGCGTCGCTGTTGCCCATGGCGGGGATCCACCGCCCGCCCGAGCGGACGGCTTCGCCGATCTTCTGGTCCCAGGTGCTGATGGCGTGCTCGTCGTCGTACGTCCACGGGCCGGTCCACACCTCGGTGGCGTCGGCGTCGTCGAAGCCGAACTTCCACTGGCTCGCGACGTAGGCGCAGTACATGTGAGCCGGAACCACGAGACCGCCGCCGCGGCGCACCTTCCGAGCGAAGCGGGGGAACGCGTCGTCACGGGTACGGTAGCGCCAGTCGATCCAGTCGCCGGGAGGCAGGCCCAGAGCCAGCCAGTGTCCGTTGCGGGTGGTGACCTCCTCACCGGTGATGATCAGAAGGTCCGAATCGGCGTAGTCGCCCCATACGGCATGGGCGGACGAGGTGTTGTGGTCGGTGGAGACCATGAAGTCCAGGCCGGCGGCACGCGCTCCCGTCGCCACCTCCGACGGCTGGCGCTTGCCGTCGGAGTGGACCGTGTGCAGGTGGCAGTCTCCGCGGTACCAGGCACGGCCGCGTCCCTTGGCACGCTGCGGCGGGTAGTGGCGCGGGGCGGCGGGGCCGGCCGGGCCGTACGTCAGGGTGATCTGCACCTGGTAGTTCAGTCCCTGGGGTGCCACCTGGTAGGGGCCCAGCACGATGTGCCACGTGCCGTGGCCGACGGGTCCGGGGAGATATCCCGGTGTGGCCTCGCTGTTGGTGATCTCGAACGAGGTTCGGGAGCCACCGGACCATCCGCGGAAGCCGCGGCCGCCGAGTGCGATACCGCGCTCGTCGAAGATGCCGATGTCACACGAGTTGCCCGGCGTGCCGGAGGGGACGACCGGCTTGTCGTAGGAATACGACACGGAGATCTTCTGCACGCCCTGCGGTACTTCGACCGGCAGGTAGACGAAGTCCGCTACGCCGGTGTCCAGATGCCCGCTGATGGTCCGGGACACTTCGCCTGTCTGAGGCGGCGTGCTCTGCACCGCCGCGCCGGCACTCTGCGCGAAGGAGACCGACTCGAGGGTGAGCGCCGCGGCACCGGCGGCAGCCGCGGCCAGGAAGCGGCGGCGTCCGGGCGGGCTCGTCGCTTCGCCGGTCTGCTCGACGTGGAGGACGTCCACCTCGTGTTCGCAATGTCCGTCAAGACACATGTGCCCTCATCATGGTGTGTGGTCGCTACATGGATTCGCGCCGACTGTTCAGGGGTGTCGTGAACGGCGGGTGAGTAACGGGAAGCCGAATTGGCAATTGCCAGCGGAACATCTACCGCTGCGGGCGACTGATTTACCGCCCGGCGGACTGCCCCCACCGAGATACGGTAACAGCTGTTACCATGGCGCCATGACGAAGACACAGCTGGGCGCGCGCGTGGACGAGGACGTGGCGGAACTCGCGCGGAAACGCGCCGCCGACCTGGGACTGAGCATCGGCGACTACCTCGCCAGGCTCGTACAGGACGACACCAGTGGGCTGCGCGCCCGCGCGGTGGACGCGGCCGCCCGCTTCCTGGCCGAACACCAGGACGTCTTCGACGAGGCCGAGGAAGCGCAGCAGTCGGGACGGGGAGTGCGCGCCGCCTGATGGATCTGAACATCGACGTTCCCTGGATCCTCCAGGTCGCCGAGGCCGCCGGAGCCGACGATCCGGCCCCCGACGACTATGGCGTCCCCGTCTCCGCGGTCGCCCGCCACCGGGCCGAACTGTTCGAGCAGCCCGTGTACGGCGGGCCCTACGCCAAGGCGGCCGCCCTGGTGCTCACGCTGGGCCGGTGCCGCTGGCTGGAGCGCTCCAATCTGGCCGTGGCCGCGGCGTCCGCGGTCATGTACCTCGAAGCCGTCGGCATCACCGTCAAGCCCGCCCGCGAGGACGCCGTCGCCCTCAAGGACCTGCTCCTCGACCCCGCCTGCACCGCCGGGAAGATCGCGACCCTGCTGCGAACGTGGCCGACCGCCACCTGAGGAACCCGTGGTGGACACCACCGACAGTTTCACGCTCGGTGCCGTCGTACGCCTCGCGGACTCCGGGCCCACCCGCCCGATGACCGTGCTCTCGCAGGCAGGCGAGCACACCGACGGCTGCGAGGTGAGCCACGAGCCGCCACGCCGCCCCGGGCCCTCTCTGGAGTTCGGCTCCGTCCTTCTCCGGCATCGCCAGGTGCCAGGCGTGCGTGACGGCGGCGCCGAGGTTTCGGGCGAGCCGCTCGGATGCGCGGAGACACTGCCTGCCGCCCCCACTCGGCGTGCGGGCAGCGGACCTCCGCCGATCAAAGCGGCGGCCGGACCGCGGCGCTCGCCACGGACCCAGGGTGCCCGGCCGGCCCCCGTTGGGCGACCGGCCGGGCACCCGCCGTCTCAGCGCAGGCCGTATGCCCGCGTGATCGTCTGCCGTACGCGGTTCCCGGCCTTGTCGACCGCGCTCGCCCTCAGGGTGGCGAAGCCGCCCGGGCGTCCGCCCCCGGGAATCGAGACCGACCAGGTTCCGTGACCGGTCTTCTTGACCGTCGCACGGTGCCAGGTCTTGCCGTTGTCGTACGACACGTCCACGCCGACCGTACGGACCGGGGAGGTTCCCGCCGAACCCGGCTGGTGCCGCACCGTCACCGCCCCGGTGAGCTTCTTGCCCGCCGACGCCTTGTTGTATCCGTCGAGAGGCAGCACGAATCCGAGGTCCAGCAGATCCAGCGGCGTGCGGACGCCGTCTTCGGTGTGCCCGGTGGTGAACGTCCACTCCGACCTGACGGCCGGCGACAGGATGGAGGGCCGCGTACCCGTGGTGACGAGCCGGTAGGTGCCGGGCTCCGCGGGCACGGTCAAGTCAGCCACGCCCGGAATGTCGGAGCCGCCCACCTTCTTGCCGCTCTCGAACAGCTCGGTCGTGCCGTGCTCCAGGTTCGCGAAGTTCTCATCGACTGTGGGTGCCGTGGTGTGGAGCGGGTTGGCGCTGTTGAACACGGGGACGTGGGTGACCAGGCGGTCGCCGTCCCGGTAGACGACGGGCACCGGCTTGCCGTCCTGCCGGCTCGTCGGAGCCTGCGGCAGCCGGGGGCCGAAGGGCGCGGAACTCCAGGCGCTCCTGGTGCGCTGCCTGGCACGGTACGTGGTCGCGGAGCTGACTTCGGCCGTCGTGTACGTACCGTCGGCGTTCACCCCTTCATCGGTGAACTCCATCCAGGACACGCCCGGCGTGAAGTACTTCACCCGGGGCTGGGGGAACACGAAGCCCTGCTCCATGGCGTTCGACAGACCGGTCACCGGATCGTGCGAGAGGAGTATTTCGGTGCCGCGGAGTCTGCCGCCCGCCGCGCTGCGGTACGTGGTGTCCTCGCGGGCCATCCGCGCCTTGTCGAAGTGCCAGGCCTGGCCGTGGGGCAGGCCGGACCTGACCGCGTTGAAGACGGCGTACTGCGTGGGGCTGGCCGGCTTGCCGACCACGTGCACCCGCTTCCCCGCGGCGGCGCTGTCCCGCAGGCCCTGGATGTCCTCGGGCCAGAGCACGTACAGCACGGGCAGGATGTCGGTGAACCGGACAGTGCCGTCGCTGAGCACCAGCTTGGCGCCCCTGGCCTTCAATTCGGCCACCAGTGTGCGGTACTGGTCCTGCGTCGGCGGTTCCGCAGGATCGTCCGTGAAGTCGGGCGCGATCAGGATCACCTTGCCGGAGACGTCGCCGATGCGGTCCGGGTCGGTCTCCTTGCCGATGTCCTTCAGCTGTCCGGTGACGTCCCCCTTGTAGCCGGCCGTCTGCGGGTCCTGCACGTCGCCGACCTCGAACGGATGGCTGCCGAGCGTCGTCACCCGGTTCTGCGGCGGGGCCCACGAGGCACTGTAGGAGAGGGTCACTCCGGGAATGGCCTTGGCGGACAGGACGTACTGGCGGCGGTAGTTGCTCGTCAGGTCGAGCTCGCTCGACGCGTCGTCACTGGCGACGAGCGACTGTGTGGTGACGAACGCGCTGTAGGCGTCGGGCCGGGCGGCCGGGTCGTCCACCGACGCGGTGAGCGGTTGTGCCTTGCGCGAGTCGAGGAGGACCGTGCGGTCGCGGTCGACGCGCAGGCCGTCCAGCGCGAAGTGGGCGGTCGACCAGCCGTTGTGCTCGGGCGAGATTCCGAGACCCAGCACACGGTAGGTGCCTTCGGGCACCTCCGCCTTGATGGTGTCCGCGCTGTCGGTCGCCGGGTACTGGGCTCCGGTGGCGTCGTTCTGCAGCACGATCAGGCCGTCATCGGGTCCCAACGCCTCACCCGAGCGACCCAGTACGTTCAGGGTGACGGTGTGGGTCTGCTCCCGTACCTGGGCGGCGAGCGGGGTCACCAGGCGGGTGTCCCCGGCAGTGGCCGTCAGGCGTCCCTGGAAGGAGCCGGTGGACTCGGGCCCGGCCGCGAGACGGACGGTCGCGGCGGCGCTGGAGTGCGCCGGGACGGTGAGGGACGGCTCGGCCGAGAAGAGACCGGCGGGAGCGGGCCTGCCGGACAGGTCCGTCACGGACAGGCTCAGGTCGAGGGTGACCGGGGTGTCCCCGTCGTTGGCGTAGCTCACCTGCATGGTGGTCGGCTTGGCCGGGTCGTGGGGCCACGCTATCCGGCCGAAGCTCAGCGAAGGGGTCAGCGTGTGGATGTTCTGCGCGGTCGCGCGGGCCACGTCGAGCCGGCCCGCGCCGTCCCCGAACACGTTGATCCCGTTCAGTACGGTCGCCGAGCCCATCAGCGCGGCCTTGATCTGCTGTCCAGTCCAGTCGGGGTGCTCACCGGCCACGATCGCGGCAGCCCCCGCGACGTGCGGAGTGGCCATTGAAGTACCCGACAGGGAGACGTAGTTGCTGTCACCGGGCTGCTGCGGAAAGGCGCCGGGCGCGCGGGCGGCGACGATGTCCTGTCCGGGCGCCGCGATGTCCGGCTTCAGGCCGAAGTCACCCAACCGCGGACCGCGGCTGGAGAACGAGCTCAGGGCGTCCTGCTTGGTGGTGCTCGCCACCGTCAGCGCGGCGTCCGCGGCCCCGGGCGACGACACCGTCTGGTCACCGCCCGCGTTGCCCGCGGCTATGGCGAACAGCGCGCCGGAGTCGGCCGAGAGCCGGTTGACCTCGGTGGACATCAGGTCGTGCCCGTCGCCGGGAGCGTTGCCCCCGAGGCTCATGTTGATGACTTTCGCGCCCTGCTGCACGGCCCATTCCATGCCGGCGAGGATCGACGAGTCGTAGCCCGATCCCTCGTCGTTCAGGACCTTGCCGTTCAGCAGCCGTACACCGGGCGCCACACCCCGGTACCGGCCCCCGGACGCGGCGCCGGTTCCGGTGATGGTGGACGCCACGTGTGTTCCGTGGCCGACGTGGTCCTCGGTGTCGGCCGCGTCGGAGAAGTTCTTGGCCGCCTCGATCTTGCCCGCCAGGTCGGGATGCGCGGAGTCTATGCCGGTGTCGAGCACGGCGACCTTGACGCCCTCGCCCGTGTAGCCGTGCTGCCAGGCCGCGGGCGCGCCGATCAGCGGCACACTCACGTCCAGCGTGGAGTGCATGACGCCGTCCAGCCAGATCTTCGTGTGGGGGGCGGGCACGGCGCGCCGACCGTTCGTCGCGGTGTCGCCCTTTTCGTTCGTCAGTGAGGCCCACAGGGAGGCCGCGTCCGACTTCGCCGTCGACCACGCCCGTGCGCCGAGGCGCGGCATGGTCCGGGTGGCCTTCGCGGTGGACGGTGCCGCCGCCTTCGGCGCGGTACCCGCCTTGCCCGTGACGATCACACCGATGCGGTCGGTGTGCCGGTCGTCGAGCCCCTGGGCCACGAGCGCGGTGATGTCGAACAGTTCCTTGTCCACCTGCCCGCGCGCCACCGCCCCCCACGCGTCCTGGGGGATGACGTACTCGTGGCCGTTCTCGGTGTACCGGCCGAACGCCATCTGGGGCCGCTGTGCGGCGGGAGTGCTGCTGATCACTTCGACGGTGTCGCCGGTCCGCCGGTAGCGGACCGTGTCACCCGTGATCAGGGTGATCTTCTCGATGCTTCCGGCGGGAGTCGTCTGAGACCCTTCGCCGGCCGGGGCGTGGTCCGCGGCGTCGGCCGGCGGGACGAGCAGTCCCGTCAGGGTGCCGACTCCGAGCAGCAACGCCGCTGTTCTCCGTTGTCTCATGGTGCCTTTCCGTCACGGCTGAATGTCGGACGCCTTCAGCGCCGCCGGCGCAGGTGCCCACGCGGGGCTCTGCCGGTTCCGTGCCAGCCTGAGGGGCGAGAGGTCGCCGACATGGCTCGTCGTCAACTCGTCTCGTGCGGACATAGTTGATCAGTCACACCCACGGAAGCCGCTGGAGATCAGATTCGTGTCAGGTTGATGTAACGGAAGGGTGTCGCGCCTGGTTGGCACACGTGTCAGAGGGCGCCGCCGCAGCGGTCGCGCCGATGTTCGCACGCAGTGAACCTGGTGTCACGTCAATCCCGTTGTCCGGGCAGCCACTTGGCCGCCGTCAACGAGGCGGCCCTCGGTGGCATCGACCGATCGTGTCCTCCCGAGCCGCGTCGTTCCTGATGACGGGTGGTCCGGAGAGCCCCTGGGCCTTTGCGGATGCACCCTGAGCCCGGCGAGCGGACTGCGGTCCGGCACCACGGGGACACATATGGCTACCGCCGGCACGGCGGGGGGCCGAGGGGCTGCGGTCGTTGCGGGGCGTCGCCGCCCGGCCCGTATGGCGTGGCGAGGGCGCTTGGAAGCGGTGGTGTCAGCTCAGGTAGGCGGTCTTGGCGGCCATGACCGCCTTGGCGCTGTTCCAGCCGGCCACGGCCACCGGCCGCCCGTCCTTCTCGGCGACCATCACGAACTTGCGGGATTCGGGGGTGCCCTCGATCAGCCGGACGTCGGCATCCGCCGGGAGCGAGCCGAACACCTGCATTCTGATGTCGTACTGGTCTGTCCAGAAGTAGGGGATCTGCTGGAAGTCGTCCTGGGCGCCGGTGATGTCTGCTGCTACGAACCTGGCCTGGTGCACGGCGTTGGTCCGGTTCTCCAGGCGGTTGCTGCCGCCGGTCGTGCCGTCGGACCAGCGGGCCACGTCTCCTACGGCGTGGACGTCGGCCGCCGCTCGGCCGCGTTCGTCGCAGACGATCCCGTCGCCCAGGGTCAGTCCGCTGCCGATGAGCCAGTCGGTCGCGGGAGTGGAACCGATGGTCACCGCGACGACGTCCGCCGGAACGGTCTCGCCGCCATCGACGGTCACCCCGGCGACCCGCCCGCTGTCGTCGACGAGGCCGGTGGCGCGGCTTCCGGTGAGCACCCGCACGCCCTGCTCGGTGTGAAGCTGGTGCAGCAGCCGGCCCAGGAGGGCGCCCGTCTGACGGAACATGGGCACCGGTGACGGGTCGATGAGTGAGACGTGCAGGCCCATCTGCCGTGCTGTCGCGGCGATCTCACACCCGAGGACCCCCGCTCCGACGACCGCGACACTGCGGGCGGTCAGCAGGTCGGCACGCAGCCCGGCACCGTCCTCGAAGGTGCGCAGGGCCCACACTCCGCGCAGGGAGTCCGCGCCGGGCAGCGGGCGTGGCGTCAGCCCCGTCGCCAGGACGAGCCGGCGGTAGCCGAGGGTGCGCCCGTCGTCGAGACGGACGGTGTGAGCCTCCGTGTCGAGGTGTACCGCCCGGCGGCCCAGCAGGAACTCGGCGTCCAGCCTTTCCAGTTCCTGCGGACCGCGGAGACGTATCTGTTCCTCGTCCCAGACGCCCGACAGGACCTTCTTGGACAGCGGCGGCCGGTCGTAGGGCACCCGGCTCTCCGCGCCGACGACCTGGACGGTGCCGCGGAAGCCCCGCGCGCGCAGCGTCTCCACGGTGGTGAGTCCGCCGATCGAGGCCCCGACCACCAGAACGTCGGCGGTCATGGGTGCAGCGACTCCGCCAGCCGGATGGCGGCGGCGGGGCAGATGGTCGCGGCCGTCCTCACTCGTTCGAACTCGTCGGCGGGCGGCTGTTCCTGAAGCAGGATCACGACACCGTCGTCATCCCGCTGGTCGAAGACCTCGGGTGCCGCCACGACACACTGTCCTGCGGCGACGCACTTGTCTTCTTCAACCGTGACATTCATGAACTGATCTCCGAAAAATTCTTGGGTCGAGAACGGCGAGGAGCCCCGTGCGGCGAAGGCTCGGGATTCCCGCGAGGTCTGTCGGGCGGCAGGTCACCAGGTGACGGGCAGCGCGTCCAGGGCGTAGACGTTCGGTCCGAAGCGGTGGAAGGACAGTTCCTCGGCCGGCACGGCGAGACGTAGGCCGGGGAACCGGCGGAAGAGGGGGATCAAAGCCATCTGCAGTTCCGCGCGGGCCAGGTGCTGGCCCGGGCACTGGTGGATGCCGGACCCGAAGGTCATGACCTGGATCGGCGCGCGGGTCAGGTCGAGGACGTTCGGGTCGCCGGAGACGACCTGGGGGTCACGGTTCGCGTTCAGCGGGGAGGCGACGACCCACTCGCCGGCCTTCACGGTATGTCCGCCGATGGTGACGTCCTCGGTCGCCATCCGGGGGAAGCCACCCGCGATGCTCAGGTAGCGGAGCAGTTCCTCCGCCGCGTCGGCGGTCGAGTTGGCGTCGTCGAGGAGGACGGCGAGCTGATCGGGCTGCTGCATCAGCGCCAGTGTGCTGAGTGCGATCGTGGACGCCGATGTCTCGTGGCCCGCGAGAACCAGCGCGCTGACCATACCGACGATCTCCTCGTCGCTGACTTCGCCGTGCCGCTGCTCCACCAGCGCGCCGATCAGGCCGTCGGTCGGGTTGTTGTGGTTCTGGGCCACCAGGCCGCCGACATAGTCGTTGAGCCGGGTGAAGTTCTTGAATGCCTCCTCGGGAGGCAGCGAGAGGTCGACGATCCCGGCGCACGTCCGGTCGAAGTCCCGGTGCTCGGCGCTGGGGATACCCAAAATCTCGCCGATCACGATGGAGGGCAGGGGCAGGGCGTACGCCTTGACCAGGTCGACGCCAGGTCCCGCTTCCTCCACCTCGTCCAGGAGGTCGGAGATGATGGTCTCGATCCTCGGCCGCAGCTGTGCGACGCGCTTGGGAGTGAAGGGACCCGCGACCATGCGGCGCAGCCGGGCGTGGTCCGCGCCGTGATAGCGGGGGAAGAATCCCGGCTGCGCTGTCTCCAGGGCTCCGTCGGGCGCGGGGATGAAGCTGTGGTCGAGACGAGGATCGTTGTACAGAGCCCGGACATCGGCGTACCGGTGGAAGGTCAGTACTTCGACCTCGCCGTGTTCCCGTTCGAACACCCTGACGCGGGTGGGCTCTTCTCGGCGGGCCATCTCCGCGAGTCGCTCGGAAGGATCGAACGGACATCGGGCATCACGGTCCGTGGCGACGAACCCGCGCGTGAGCTGTTCGGTCATGGTGAACTCCAGGGAAGTGGTGAAACGCAAGCGTGAAGGCGGCCGAGACCCTTCGGCGCTGGGGAGCCCACGTCGGCGGCGTGTGCGGCTTGCGGATGCTGCCGCCCGCTCTGCGCCCGTGAGGGAAGGGAAACGTGGTGAGATCGTGGATGCACGAAGAATCCAACAGCAATATAATTGACCCGTCAAGCTAGTGGAGTCTGGCGGCCCTCGATACGTGCTGCACACCGGGACGCAGTGGGAGTACCTGCCCAAGGAGCTGGGCCGGCGTTCCTCGAACTCGCCTGCCGCCTGGTCGTGAAGCGGACCCCACAAGACGCGCACTTTGACCTGAACCTCACATGGGTGTCCCCGCGTGGTTGAGACGAAGCCCCCTGTGCCACAAGGCGTTGGGGCATGGAGCCAGATCCCAAGTTCCCTTCCGAGAACCGCGCCTGACATGGCAGGTGCGGGCGGGGGGGTGTCGCGCCGGCAGGCCGCCTGCCATGAGACGGTTCGTCGCAGGCTTAGGGGTGCAGGTGTGCTTGGCGGTCCTGTCTCAGGCGACCGGCCTCTCAGTGAGCTCCGGGCGACAGGCGCAGCCGACTTGGGTCCTGCGCACAAAGGCGCCCGGTGGCCGTCTCTTCGATCCTCGACTACTCCTCCCACTCCGGGTTGCTTGCAGTGAGCTGCGTCGATGGCCCAGCACGTGATGCGCGTGCCGCCTACGCTCCGTCGATGACCTGAACGAAGTGTGTGCTTGAGCGGGCAAGTGGTTGGCTCGTCGAAGACGCCCGCAGGTGTGACGGGCGTGCCCCTCCGTGGTCGAGGTCGTGGGCTCGAACTCGGTGACGAACGTCAGGGTTTGACGGTGTCGAAGGGTGTGCCGGCCTCGAGCGCCTGGTTCGAAGACGATGCCGGAACTGTCGTTTTCGTGTGGGGCTCTGCCCGATCTGGCAGTCATGCTCGCCGACGGCGGCTGGGCTGCAGCCGGCTGGCGGGGACGGGCTGAGGTGTCCACCAAACCGAAGTAAGACCAAAAAGCCTCGCGCCAGTGGCTGGACGAAGCGGACCAAGCTCAAGTGAACCCGTGCCATCGTGTGGCCCGTTTAAACCATGTGGCCCCGCGGCAAGAACCCAAGGAGAACACGGTGGCGCTTCCAGGTACAGTCAGGGCACTGCGCATACTGCTCTACGTGCTCATGGTCTTTGTGGCAATTGCAGTGGTGGGCATCGCCTTGCAGTACTACCCCGGGTCTGTGTTCGTGCAGGTGCTGTCGCTTCTGCCTGCTGTGGCCAGTGTCGTCCAGGTCTTTTACCTTCAGCCAGGCCGCGGCGTACTGCGCATCACTCTCACCGTGACACTGTCGGTGTACGTCGTTGGCGCCTTCTGCGCGATGGTGATGGAAAGAAGCCCGGGGGGTGTCATCGGGGTGGTCCTGGGCACGGTGATGCTGGTGCTGCTCCACCGGCGCAGCTCCCGTGAGTGGCTCACCCCGGATCCACCGGCTTGATTTCGGAGTGATCGTTTCGGGTGGTTCGGGGCGGTCCGAGGTTGAGCTGCCGTCCTCGTCTCCGCGAGGACCGTGTCCACCAGCTCGAACGGGGCGACGGAGTTCCTTCGGGACAAGCTGTCCTGGTCGACCGCCTGTACCAACGAGCTCTGTTGCTCTGCGTCGAGAAGTCTTCAACTCGCTTGCACTACCTGCGAAAACGCCAACTACCCGGCCTTGGTCCAAGCCCCGGCTCTCCGCCGGGCAGCGAGCCGTCAACCTGTCCCATGCGGGTATCCGCGCGTTGGGTGAGCACGTCCGGGCTGCCCGGAGCAGCGGCGCCTGCCGTGGAAGCTCTGGTGCGGCGCGACCCGTATCACCCACACCGTGAAGGCCGTCCTGGTCCTCACACCCGGCCGGCCCGTCCAGGGACGACAAGGGGGCGGGACTCGGTCCCGCCCCCTGCCTGTCGAGCCGCGGGTGGCGGCCGCCGTCAGCGCAGCGTGTACGCCGTGGGAATGGTCTGCCTGACGGTGTCGCCCTGGCTGTCGGTCGCGCTGATCCTCAGTCCGACGCCCTGGGCAGCCTGGTCCCGCCGGGGGTTTTTGACCGTCGCGGTGAACGTGTTCTTTCCGGTCGCCTTCGTGGTCGCCGGGTGCCAGGTGCTGCCCCCGTCGAAGGTGGTCTCCGCCTTCAGGGAGGTCACCTTGGGCAGGTCGGTGAGTCGCTGCTGGTAGTAGCCGACGATGGTGACCTCGTGGTTCTCTCCGGCCTTGGCGGTGTTGTCGAGGGCCAGGCCGAAGTCGTAGCGCAGGAAGATCAGCGGCTCCGGGCGGCACGCCGCCTGGTTGCTGCCGACCGACTCACCGATGCACGGGCTCTGCGTCGGGGCGTCGTTCTTGGTCGCCGTGGCGGAGGTGTACTGCCATACCGTCTTGACGTCGTTGGTCTGCGTTTCGAACGTGTACCGCGCGGACTTGGCCGGAAGATCGTACGAGACGAGGTCACCGCCCTTGCAGCCGGAGAGCGCGACCATCGCGGCGGCTGCGAGCAGCAGGAGGGCCCCTCTGCGGCGCCGCGTCGACGGCACTGGGGTGTTCATCGTGTCTATCTCCTTGGCGGTGTCGGGTGCCATCACAGGGTCGTCCAGTCCTCGTCGGGGAGGTGTTCCGTGCGACGCTCGATCGCGTCACCGGACGCGTTCAGCAGGTTGACGTCGCAGGTGAAGTCGAGGTTCGGCACGGTGGCGGAGGGAGTTGTCCCACAGGAGGGGAGCTCGCTGAAGTCGTGCTGAAGGAGCTCGTCGCCGACGATGCCGATCAGGGCCTGGCGGCCGCCGCCGCTGTCCGTGAGGAAGAGGGTGGGGTAGAAGGTATCGCCCTGCCGGCAGCCCGAGCACGGTCCGGCCGAGACCGAGAATCCGGACCTGGTCCGCACCTCTTGCGCGGCCCCCGGTACGGACGGCCCCGCGTTCCAGTGGATCTCGTCGGTGCCGGTGAGGACGATGTCGTTCATCTCCTGGCGGTTGTGCGTCAGGAAGTGGTCCGCTCCGATCTCGGCCCAGGAGGCGCTGAACCGGCTGATGGCGTTGTTCTCCTGCTTGGCGAAAACGGTCATGGTCTGCTGGGTGGGCGGTTCTGGCAGGGACACCAGCGACGAGGCAGTGACGCCCTGGATGGACTGCTTCCAGCTGAGCTGGTGCACCACTCCGGGCCGTGACGCGTGGAAGGAGAGGTCGACCCGGTCGAGGTCGTCCTTCCCGAGCCGGTGGGCGTTCTGCTGGAGTTGTCCGTCCTCGTGGTAGGTGGCGGTGTACGCCCTGGGCACGGCGTTGCCGCCGAGGCGGATCCGGACGTGCCGCCCGTGGACCTTGATCCGCTTGATCAGGGCTTCGGCCTGGGCGTAGGGCACGCTGACGATGGGCAGTGCGGCGTACGACTGGATCGCCGGGCAGCTCTGCGGCCCGTCCAGGCACTGGTCGAACAGCGAGGGCTTGCCCAGCGAGGTGAGGCCAGGTGCCGCGACCAGCACGCCCACGGCACCGGCGGCGGAAGCGGCGGCCACCCGTTCGTCCCGCAGCGTGGCGTAGTCACAGGTGTCCTGACAGATGTCGGTCGGCGTCAGCAGGACGAGCTTGCCCCGGACGTCAGCGTCCGCGAGTTCGGCGGCGGACCCGGTGCCGGCGTACACCACCGGCAGGTCTCCCTTGACCGGCAGTCGGGGAACCGGGATCGAGGCTTCGCGGGTGCTCGGGTCCCCATTGTCACGCAGCCACCCCTGCGACTCGGACAGCGCTGCGTTCGGGGTCACGTAACGGGCGGACAGGACGGAGGAGGAACCGCCGCCGGTGGCGCGCATGGTGATGACGGGAGTCGTTCCCACGTTGTAGAAGTCGTGGGTGAGGGTTCCCTGGCTCACCTTGTCGGTGGGCAGCACCCACCAGTTCGGTTCGGCGGCCTTGTAGTCGAACGAGAGCGTTGTGCCCATCGTCCAGGCCCCGGTCTTCGAGACCCGGTTGATGCCGTCGGTCGCGTTGTAGGTCTCGGTGGTCTCCGGGTACTGCACGGTGAGCGGCTGGGCCTTGCGCAGGTCCAGCGTGACCGTGCTCGCCTTGGTGAGGCTCACCTCCGGTGCCATGGGTGTGGCCTGCTGCAGGTCGCCGTCCGCGTTCCGCCAGGTGACCGGTATCTGCGCCGCGTAGGCGCCGCGGAAGAGCTGCTCGGTCACGGTGTCCGCGCCGGGTGTGAGGGTCTGGCCGGAGTGCAGGTAGACCTGGTCGTCGACCGGCGTGAAGGTGACGACGCCGTAGTGGACGTCTGTGGCGCCCGCCGGGGGAACGACCTTCAGGGTGAGCGGGAACTTCTGGGCCTCGAGGAAGGTGTGGATCCTGGAGCTGACCTGTACCGCGCCGGAGTCGTCACGGGCGCTCAGCAGCCCGTTGTAGGTGCCGTAGGGCCCGTCGGTGCCCAGTACCCTGCCGTCGAGCGTCACCGACACCTCGGCGGACCCATGGGCGGGAACGACCACCGTGTCCGTGCTGAGGGTGAACAGTCCTGCCGGGGCCGGGCTGCCGTCGCCGAAGGAGACCGGCAGCGTCAGATGCAGCGTGGCCGCCTTGTCGGTGCTGTTGGTGTACGTGATCTTCTTCGTCTGCGCCGAGTGCGGGTAGGTCAGGCGGTCGAAGTTCAGGTTCCCCCGCGGGATGATCTGCGGGTTCGTGGCGGTCGCGAGGTCCACCAGGCCGGCGCCCTGGGCGTACAGGTCATGTCCCAGGTCGGCGGCGGTGTCCATCAGCAGTGCCTTGATCTGCTGACCGGTCATCTCCGGATGCTGCTGGGCGATGATGGCCGCGGCGCCGGCCACATGGGGCGTGGCCATCGAGGTCCCGTTGGCGGTGGTGTAGTACTGGTCCACCGGCGTGCCCATGGACGTGCCCGCGGCGCGGGCCGCGGTGATGGCGACGCCCGGGGCCGCGATGTCGGGCTTGGCGGCGCCGTCACCGATACGCGGTCCGTGGTTGGAGAACGTCGCCATCGCGTCGTTCTTGTCGACGGCCGCCACCGTCAGTGCGTCGTCGGCGGAGCCCGGGGCGACGACCTTCTGCGCGACGAAACCGGAGTTGCCGGCCGCGACCACGAACAGGGTTCCGGTGGACCGGCTGAGTTCGTTGAGCGCCTGGCTCAGGGGGTCGGTGCCGTCGGTGGGCTCACCGCCCAGGCTCATGTTGACGACCTTGGCCCCTGAGTGGGCGGCCCAGTCCATGCCCGCGATGATCGCGTCGTCGGGACACTGTCCCTGGTCGTCGCAGACTTTGCCCACGAGCAGCTTGGCGCCGGGTGCGACGCCCTTGCGCAGGCCGTTGGAGGCGGCGCCGCTGCCCAGGACCGTGGAGGCGACGTGGGTGCCGTGGCCGTGGCCGTCCTTGGCACCGTTGGGGCTGCCGGTGAAGTCGACCTGCCCGGCGATGCTCGCGGACACGTCCGGGTGGGTGGCGTCGATACCGGTGTCCAGCACCGCCACCTTCACGCCGGTGCCGTCGTAGCCACGTTTCCAGGCCACGGGTGCGCCGATCTGGGGCACCGACTGCTCGAGGTCGATGTGGGACATGCCGTCGAGCCAGACCTTCTTGACCCCGGCGAGGGAGCCGGCGGACCGGGCGGTCGCCGGTGTCGAAGCCGTCTTGCCCCGAACCCCCTGCCACCACTGCCCGTTGCCGGCGATCTTCAGCGAGCGGCCGTTGATGCTCGGCAGGTCCCTGCCGCCCGAGGCCCCGGCAACTCTCCGCGTCGTGTCGGTCGCGGCGGTGCCGGTGTAGGTGACGAGCACCGGCACCGTGTCGCTCTTGCCCGCCGCGGCGAGCGTCACCAGCTCCTCGAGGTCGAAGAGCGACCAGTCGAGCAGTCCCTGGCCGACCAGGTCGAGCGCGTCGTCCGGCACGGCGTACACCTTGCCCTGGCGGGTGAGGGTGTGGAACACGACCGGCAGTCCATCGGGCCGTGGCGTGCTGTGGGTGTCGCGGACCACCGGCTTGCCACGGTCGTCGACACCGACGTCGACCGTGTCGCCGGTGACCAGCGTGACCGGGACGGATCCGCCGGCCGCGGAGACGATCCGCGCCAGGTCGTCATTGGCAGCAAAAGTCTGTGGGCTCTTCGTCTTCACGACACCCGATGGCGCCGTCTGCGGGGCCGGGTCGGCGGCGTTGGCCGTCGGCGTCGCAAGCATGCCAAAGACGGTCAGGCCGACGGTCACCGCGCCCCAGCGTCTGTTGACGCGCCTTCTTGCGCTTGACCTCATCTATGAGTCTCCCTTGCGAGGAACGACATGGAACGTGGGCACAGGTTCGGGCCGCAGGTCTGCGGCGCGTCAGGTTCGGGCTCCCTGTGCATACGAGGACGCCGAGCCCCTCCAGCGGACTGGGGGCACTCGGCGACTCGCGCCGTGGGCTTACACGTCAGAGCGGTTCGTACTCGGCGTCGTCGTCGGCACCGGCCCTGCCACTGCGGATGGTGGTGACGTCCTCCGCGTCGGACGGCTCTTTGGCCGCCACCGGTTCGTCTTGAGGACGGAGTACCGGTTCGGGCTGGTCGTCTTTCGGCGCGTGCGTCGGGTGTTCAGCGGAAGGCATGGCACCGAGTGTGCGACCACGCCGGCTACCGGCACGATCAGTCAGATGCGGGATTTAAACCGGCCGTTCGGTTCCCGGAATTTCGTCGTCCGTTGCACGGCTTGCGGAATTCACTCGTCGTTCAGGGACGGTGTGGTCAGGTTGCCGACGAGGCCCGACTCGACGACCCTGACCGCGAGTGCCGTGCGCGAGGTCACATCCAGTTTGCGCATCGCCGACTTCACCTGGCTGGCGATCGTCTGCGCCGACACCATCAGAACGTCGGCGATCTGCCGGTTGGTCAGCCCCTCGACCAGCAGCCGGGCCACCTCCAGCTCGCGCGGCGAGAGCCGGTTGCCATAGCCGGGACGCCCCCGGCCGCGCGTGACGGTGTGGGCGTTCCCTCCCCGCCCGGCGAGGAACCGGGAAATCCGGTCGGCGTCGTTGTGGGCGCCGAGTTCCGTCAGCGCCCGCGCCAGGTCAGCCAACACGGGCAGCGCGGCCTCATCCCGGCCGTCCGCGAGCAGGCAGCGGGCGGAGCGCTCCTTGGCGAGCAGCGCATGGTACGGGCGCGGCAGCGTCTCCCATAGGGCGGCCGCGCGGTCGAACAGCGTGGCGGCGTCCGCGAGGCGGCCGTCGGCCTCAGCCAGGATCGCGCGGCACAACGTCAAAGACGCCTGTGGCGCCGGCGCGTCCCGGTCGCCCAACGCCGTCGCGAAAGCGTTCACCACCATGGAGGCACAGCCGAGCCGACCGGCCGCGGCCAGGACTGCCGTACGCACCGGGGCGAACTCGACGGTACGGGACCACAGACCGCCCCCGACAGCGATCTCGGCGAGTTCGTCGGTCAGACGGAGCGCCTCCTCCACGTCTCCTTCGTGCAGGCACAGTTGGGCCAGCGCGGCCGCGGCCTCGATGCGTTGCTGATCGTCGCGTCCGGCGAAACGCAGCTGTTCCTTGGCCGCTTCCCGGTCTCCGGCGGCGGCCTGGAGCAAGCCCGCGACGAGCGCCGCCTCGCACCGGTCCTTGAGCCGTACGCCGCTGGTGTCGTCGATCAGGCGTGTCGTCTGCTCGGCGAGTCCCGACCAGGCGCCGGTGAACCAGTCCAGGTGGGCCCGGGAGGAGGCGATGCTGCTGAGATGGGACAAGAGCAGGTGGCGCTCGGCGAGGGTCCTGGCCTTCTCGAGTCGGGCACCGGCCTCCTCGTACCGTCCCCACCGCGCAGCCTCCTCGCCGACATTGGCGTGGCCTATCGTGACAATCGACGCCGCCCGCGGATCCGGTACGTCGTCCGGGATCTCCCGGGCCGCGGCCCATCCCGCCTCCTCGCCCAGCGACAGAAGCGCGAACGCGCGATCGGCCGACAAGTGGAGACGGTCGAGGGAAGCGATCGACTGCGCCGGCGTCGGCGCCTCCCGCAGCCACCGCAGGTGCTCCGAGACCGGCCGCGGGTTCCTCCCCAGGGGCAGAGCCAGCAGGATGCGGGCACGCGCCAGCTCCGCGGATCCCGGCGGCAGATGAGGCACCGCGAGGAGGATCTCGCCGCGGCCCGCGTCCATCTCACCTCCCGCCATGAGGGCCCGGCCGACCTGGTAGCGGACGGACGCCTGCTCCATCGGCGTGAGGACCTGCCCTGCGAGAGCCGAACGCAGCGATTCGACGATCGGCGAGTGCGGGTCGGATCCGGACAGCGCCTGGAACTGGATTTTCGTCACCAGACGTACCAACGCGCCGGCGGGGAGCGGAACGGTGGCGACCAGGCTGTGTATCAGCAATGCCGAGGTGGCCACGTCGCCGGACTGGGTGCAGAGGTCGGCCGCTTCCTCGGTGTACCGGCACGCGGCCTCGACGTCGCCGGCCAGCCGGAAGTGCCGCGCCAACTGCGCCACGGGGGGCACCGCCCACTGTTCCATGGTCCGGCCCGCCCGCAGGTGCATGGCGCGTCGGTCGCCGGCCGGGATGGCGTCGTAAACGGCATAGGACGCCAGCGGATGCCGGAACGACCACTGCCCGGATCTGTCCTCGCGCAGCAGCCCGCTGGCGAGCGCCTCGGCCGCCTGCGCCGCGAACCGCTCCTCCGCCAGACCCGTGACCGCGAGCAGCGTCGTGTAGTCGGCCGGGCCGGAGAGCACTGCCGCCGCGTAGAGGACGGTGCGGGTGTCGTCGCGAAGCCGCTGGACGCGTTCGAGCATGGCGTCGCGGATCGTGGGCGGAACCTCGATGCGTTCCAGCCGTCGTCGTGCCCAGCCGCCATCCCGGAGGACCAGCTCGGCGCGGTCGTGCATCAGCCGTACCGATTCCTCCACCGCCAGTGGTACGCCCTCGGTGCGGGCGTGCAGAAAGGCCGCGAACTCGTTCGATACGTATTCGCCGGCCAGCATCGACGAGACGAACGAGGCGGTCTCCCCGACATCCAGCGATGCTGGCGTCAGTCTGACCAGATGTGTGTCGGAGGGCAGCCGCGAGGACAGCCGCAGCAGCAGCGAAGCCGACGGCACTTCGTCCCGGCGAAAGGTCAGGACCACACTCACCGGCTGCGGTCGGCGGGAGACAAGGAACAGCAGGAACTCAAGGGTTGCCTCGTCGGCCCAGTGGACGTCCTCCAGCGCGAGGACCGCGACGTCGAGTCGGCCGAGGACCTCGACGAACGCCCGGAACAACCGGTGCCGGGCGGCGGTGGCGTCCTCCAGCGCCTCCGGAGCCGGCGGCAGGTCGGCGGCCCACTCGGGGAACAACGGCCTCAGCGCCCCTCCCAGCCCGCTGAGCCCCAACCCGGCAACGTTGTCGACGCCGTCGCGCACCGCGTCCACCACCGCTCCGAGGGTGTACGGAACCCGCAACTCCAGGCAGGCACCGATCAGGGCATGCCGTCCCTGCTCCGCCTGGGACGCCAGGAACTCACGCAGCAGACGGGTTTTGCCGATGCCCGCCTCACCCTCGATCAGCACGACCGCGGGGGCCCGTTGGAGCGCCGATCCAAGCGTGTCCAGTTCACGGTCCCGGCCGACGAACCGCGGCGCGGACAGTGCCGGAAGCCGACCACCGTCCTTACGCGTCCCCCCAACCACTGCCATGTCCCCTCAGCCGACCCCCACTACACCAGCGCCGACTTTATCCCTGATTCACAGAGGTGACGCCGCCGCTTTCACCAGCGAGACTCCGGCACACCGTTCGAGTCGCTCCACTGTGTCCTGTCCCGCCAGGAGAGTTCCGGGCGTGACGGTGCGTGCCCGCGCCTGGCCGGCAACGAGTACCAGACCGCCACACCCCCCAAGCAATCCACAGAGAACAGTCGCGAATGGTCAACGCTGCTGTCCGGCAGGGAATCGGGATGGGCCCCGGCACCGCGCACTCCGCTGCCCAGCCAGGCACGCCGGTCGCGGGTCGCTGTCGGTCGCTGCACGGCGTACACACCCGCCCGGGTTGCGCCATGTCCGGCCGCAGTCGGGCGCCGCGAACCGAAGCACTTACCCCCCCGCGGTGACGTGAGGGGTGACTCGTCATGTGTTCGCGTCGGACCAGCGCCCAAGCGATCAATCAACCCATCTGGTCCGCGCGAGGGATACACAAAGGCGCGTTCAAGCCGTCCTGTCACGGTTGGTGGCCTCAGCCGATACCGGTCGGTCCAGGGCGTGCTCGGTATGGGCGGTCTCCAGCAGAACGCGCCAGGAGGTCACCATCGGGCGCCGCCGCAACAGGCTACGGCGTTCGCGCTCGGTCATGCCTCCCCAGATGCCGTGCTCGATACGGTTGTCGAGGGCGCAGGCGAGGCACTCGGTGCTGACCGGGCAACCTCCGCACACGGCCTTCGCACGTTTCTGGGCCGCACCTTCGACGAACAACTCCTCAGGGTCGACAGTGCGACACTTCGCCCGTGTTTCCCACTCCCGCTCGTCCACGAACATGCCACCGCCCCTGTGCAGGCTCTGTCCCCCACACGTAGGGGCTTGTGCAGACCGTATGCCCATCGCGTAAGAGAGAACTCACCGCTCCCGGATTCGGCTCCATCGGGTGATCGCATGGTTGACAACACGGGCACGATCTTGGCGGCCGTTCGCTGTGTGCGATTATTGACTCGGGTTTTGCTACAAAATGATCGCTTTGCGGTAGTTTCGGGACAGGAGTCGTCCGCCCGACCTCTCTGGTAGGACAACGGTCCGTCAAGGGCGTGCCGCACAGGAGCCCCTGCGCCATGGGGCTACACCCACCTGGACAGACCGCCCTGTGCAGGGGTCGGCTGACTATCGGTTGGCCCCGCCGTACGACGGCCAGGCAGCCCAGGACGTTCGCTCGTGCGGGGCTGGGGAAAGAGAACTGTGTCCGCCGACAAGCGAGTGCGCAGCCCTTCGTGGATGGTCAGCAGCCCGGTTCTTCCGGCATGTGCTGCTTCGCCCACTTGCCGAGTTCTCTGAGTGAGACTTCCAACGCGGCGCCCTTCTCGGTGAGGCCGTAGGAGACCCGCAGTGGGGGCCCCTCTTCGACCTCACGCACAACGAGTCCTGCGGCGCCGAGTTCGGCAAGCCGGTCGGAGAGCATGCGCTCGCTGATGCCGGGGATGGCCCGGCGCAGGCTGGCGAAGTGGGCCGGCTGCCCCATCAGGACGGACAGGATCGGCCCGTTCCAGCGCTTTCCGAGCACTTCGAAGACACGTGTGATGCTGCCGTCCACCGCCCTGCACTGTCCGGAATCGTGGGTCTGTTCCATCGCCATGGAGTCAGAGTACGGCTTGGTGTGAGGATCAAGATGAATGAGAAATACATCTGTATGTCGCCATCTGGGGTGAGTCTGTTTGAACACTCGGAACTCCATTGGAGTGCGCCACCGCCCTTCCAGGGCCAATGCCGTGACTCTGTTGGTGATCTTCAGGGGTTATCCGGCGGCTGCAGTGCAGAGAGTGTGGAATCGGCTTGATCGTGTACGCCCTCGGGGTGTTTCGGCGATCCAGTCGGCAGTGCGGGTGAGGTTGCAGGCCATGGCGGTGAGTACGTGTTGAACATGCGTCTTGGCGAGTCCTCGGTAGCGGGTGCGGCGTAGGCCGTTGCTCCGGACGGTCTGGGAGAGCGCCGCCTCGATGCCGGCGCGGACGGCATAGCGTCGTTGCCATTCCTGGGCCTGCCGGTCGAGGCGGTTACGGACCTGGATCTCGTGCAACGGCTGTGGGAGCAAGGCGATCGAGCGAGGCCTGGTGGCCGAGGCGGTGCACGGGTGACGGTCCGGGCAGGCCAGGCAGTCGGCCTCGGCGAAGCGGAACTGGAGGTACTCGTGGCCGTTGATGCGGAGTGTCCCCGGCTGGGAGCTGGTCTTGCCGCGGGGGCACGTCGCCTGCCGTAGGTCCCAGTCGATCGCGAACGCGGACTTCCCGAAGCCCTCGCCGCTCTTGGCCTGGCGGCTGTGGTCGGCGACGATCGGGCCGAGCAGTGTGATCCCGTGGACCTGCTGGGCGCGTTGGACATGGGCCGGGGTGATGTAGGCGGCATCGACCACGTGCTCGGCCGGAGCCGGCTGCGCACAACGCGCCGGTCCCGAACCCGAGGCGGGTTCGGGACCGGCGCCGCCGATCGCCTTATCGCCGGCGTCGTCGCACCAGGACAACGCCACCGATCACGATGACCGCGACGACGAACACGGTGATGGCGTTCAGCGCCACCGGGGGAATGCGTTGCTCGGTGATGGCCATGAGGAGGGGGTGGGTCCGCACAGTTTTCCTCTTCGTGTAGTCGTCCGTCACCGCTCGGAAGCCCTGGTCTGCCGGAGGCGCTCCGTGTGGTGGCCTTCGTAATGACCTGTTCGCGACGGAGAACGGGTTCCTGTGATGCCGATCACATCGCTCACTTGATGGTGCGATAGGCGTCGTAGATCGTCTGGGTCAGGGTGTTGCCGTGGGCATCGACCAGATGGGCCCGCAGGGAGACCGTGCCGGCCGCCGCCGGGTGCCGCAGGCTCAGCGCACCGTTTCGGGACGTGACCGCGTGCCAGGTCTTGCCGTGGTCGTAGGAGACGTGGAAGTCCAGGTGTCCGAGGGTCCTGGCGGTAGCCGCTCCCTCGACCGTGAACGGCACGGAGAAGACCGTACCCGCCTTGGCGCTGCTGTCCGCGGCCAGCTGCGGCGAGAAACGGACCACCGACAGCGGCAGACGTACGGACGCGTCCCCGTCGACGTGCGCCGAGTGGAAGGTCCATTCCGCGGTGACGCGGGTGGACACGGCGGACACCCCACGGGCGCGTGTGACGTCGGTGGTCAGGTGGTACAGGGCGCTCTTGGCGGGCAGGGCATACGCGGAGCCGACCAGGGGAGTGTCCGTGGCGAAGATCTGCCTGCCGTCCGCCGACAGGGTGCTGCGGGCCTTGGTGTACTCGGAGGTGCCCAGGTGGTCGGCGGCGTCACCGAACAGGGGCAGATACGCGCGCAGGGTGTCACCGGCACGGGTGGCACCGGCTCCGACATGCTGGTCGGCGCCCGGCCAGGGGCTGCCGGAGGGCAGCGACGGCCCGAAGACACCCACGTCGAACCGAAGGCTGTGGTCTCGGTGAGCGGCGAAGGACAGCGGCTTGGACTCGAACTCCGCCTCGGTCGTCTCCGAGGCGTCACCGGTGGTCTGGTAGACGGTGTAGTGCCACTTGAGGTCGTTGGGCAGGAAGTAGTCGGTGGCGGTCTCAGGCAGTTTCACATCGTCGGGGGCTCCGTCGTACCAGTTGCCGTCGGGCAGCAGTGGACTCACGGACACGGTGGCCTTCTTGCCGGGCGCGGGGGAGCCGATGGTCACGGGAACCCTGACCAGCTGCCGCGCGGTGACGTGTGCGGTGAAGCCCGACAGGTCACCGGTGCGCGGCCAGCCGAGCCGGTAGTTGACGGGGTGGCCCTTCCTGGACGAGTCGGTCCAGGTGCCGGTGTAGTAGGCGGTGGCCTTGGCGGCCGGGACCGGCTTGCCCAGCATGCCCACGCGGACGCCGCGGTAATCGGCGTACCCGAACGTGGTGTACTGCGGCACGGTTCCGGCGGTGTTGCGGTAGAAGATCACGGCGTCGTTGTTCTTCGCCGCCTTGTCAGGCACCGTGATGTTCACCGGGTGCGTCTTGCGGGCATCCAGGTCCACTGTCGTGTCATGGTCGAGGGTGAGCTCCGGCTGCAGCAGGATGTTCTTGCGGTCCGCGCCGATCTGGCTCTGCAGCCCGTACCGCCCCTTGGGCAGCCTGACCGTCACCGTGCCGTCGGCACCCGCGTCGGAGCCGGAGACGCCGTCCAGCAGGCTGTTGTCGAGGCCGTAGACGTAGGTCATGGCGTCTTTGGCGGTCCTGCCCTTCAGGTCGAGGTGACGGAGGGTCAGGTTGAAGGACGGCACTTCGCGCTGCACGCCGACCGCGGTGCGCACGCTGGTGTTTCCGTCGGCCGTGGTTGCCACCAGGGAACCGCCGAAGGTGCCGTCGGCGGAGCCGGCGCGGGTGTCGACGGTCACCGAGGTGCTCGCCTCTCCTCCCGCCGGCACGGTCAACCTGGCGGGCGAGACGGTGAACATACCGGCGGCGGCAGGCTTGCCGTCGGAACCGAACGCCTCCACCGACAGGTCCAGCGTCACCGGGCTGTCCCCGCTGTTGTGGTACATGACCTGCTTGGTCACCGGCTGGTCGTCGCTGTGCGGATAACGCTGGATGCCGAACCCGAGCGAGGTCGGGCCGGTGGTGATGTTCTGGTCCAGGGCCCTGGACACGTCCACCCGTCCGGTGCCCTGCACGAACGCCGACAGATCGGGAGCCGCCTTGGCCGAGGCGGTGAGCTGGGCCTTGATACGTGCACCGGTCCAGTCCGGGTGCTGCTCGGCAAGCAGCGCCGCAGCGCCGGCCACATGGGGAGTGGCCATGGAGGTCCCGCTCAAAGACACATAGCCGTCGGCGACCGGAGTGCCGATGACCCCCTGAGCCGCTTTGGCGGCGACGATGTCCACCCCCGGCGCGGTGATGTCCGGTTTGAGGTCGCCGTCGGCCGTCGGTCCACGACTGGAGAAGGACGCGATGACGTCCTGCTTGTCGACCGCTCCCACGGTCAGCGCCGCCTGCGCGCTGCCGGGCGTGCCGATGGTGCCCTCACCGGGGCCGGAGTTGCCGGCAGCGACGACGAACAGGGTGCCCGACTGCTCGGACAGCGTGTTCACCGCCTCCTCGACGGGGTCGATGCCCGGGCTGTCGTCCTGCCCCAGGCTCATGTTGACAACCCGCGCGCCTTCCCCGACGGCCCACTGCATCCCGGCGATGATCGAGGCGTAGTCTCCGGCGCCGTCATCACCGAGCACCTTCCCGATCAGCAGGTCGGCCCCCGGCGCCACACCTTTGTACAGGCCACCCGACTTCGCGCCGGAGCCCGCCACGATGGACGCCACGTGGGTGCCGTGACCGAAACGGTCGACGGTGTCCTTGGAGTCGCTGAAGTTCTTCTCCGCGACGACACGGTCCTTCAGATCCGGATGGGTGTCGTCCACACCGGTGTCCAGGACGGCGACCTTGACCCCCTTGCCGTCATAACCCGCCTTCCACGCCGCCGGGGCACCGATCTGAGGGACACTCCGGTCCAGCGCCACCCGGACCTTCGAGTCCAGCCAGACATGAGCGATCCCCGGTGCCGCGCCGCGCGCCGCCGACGCTCCGCCGCGCTCGGTGAGGGTGTCCCACAGCGCGCTGCCACCGGCCTTCCGCGCGTACAGGACATCGCCGCCGATGCTCGGCAGACTCCGCCCCGCCCGAGCCTGCGACAGAACCTGGGGCCGCGCCGCGGAGCGCCCGGCTGCGGCGTACGACACGATCAGCGGCAAGTCGGCACGCCTGGCGTCGCTGTACCCGTCCGCGACCAGCTCGCCGACATCGAACAACCGCCGGTCCAGGGTGCCACGGCTGACCAGCGCCTCCGCGTCCCACGGCATCACATAGGTGTGACCATGGGTCTGCTGCACCTGGAAGTTCATGCCCGCACGGCCCTTGGCGGCCGCCACCCGAACCACATGGCCCGCGGCGTCAAGGCTCACCTTGTCACCGGTGATCAGAGTGACCGAATCAGAGATCCGCGCGGCCGAGGCCGGGGTACCCGTTGCGGTGCTGGCCTGCGACTGCCCCGCGTGGGCCATGTCAGCGGCTCCTATGGCCGCGCTCACGCCGAACGCGGCAGCGACGGCTACCGTTGTCCGACGCCACCGTTTTCCGACCCGCATGCGAAGTCCTTCCGAGAACGGGCCGCCTGGATGCGGCCTCGCCTCTACCTGACCGCAGCCGCGCCCGAGTTCCCTGTCATGCGGGACATTTCAAGAAGATCGGTGTGACTGTGATCATGTAAGACTGCGTCTGAGCAGCGTGAACCAGGTGTCACCTGGCTCGCTGGAGAGACAACTCCGTCACGCACGGCCACTCGTGTGCGGTGCGTGGTTCACCTGCTGGCGGTGGAGGCCCAGGCGGAGTTCGCGCAGTGAGTTGGAGGCGGACCCGGCCAGGTTGGGTACTCCACTGATCCGCGAGTTCACAGAGCCGTCGCCGGCCTTCACGCCGACCGCGTACGGCGCGGAGAACATGTCGACCTGGGTGCTGTTGATCCACAGGCCGGAATCGTTGAGGGTGTACTCCATCCAGTTGAACAGGATGTTCCTGTTGGGGTCGGACGGGTTCTGCACCGCGGGCTGCACGAGGCCGCCGGTGGTCAGCTTGAAGACGAGCTTCTGGCCGTAGGAGAAGTAGACCCGACCGGAGAACTTCGGCATCTGGAGCGTCATGGCCTGGCCGTTGGCCGGCCCTGCGATCGACGCGTCGGGCGCGTCGGTCGGCGGGTTGCCCCCGGCGGGCCAGGTGTGGAACGTGCCGTTCGCGTCGGCCCAGCCCTGCTGGCCGGTGGTGAGCAGGGTGCCGATGTTGTAGAGGTAGACCTGGTCACCGCGCCCCGAGTTGTTGCTGATCGTCAGCGGGATGGTGCTGGGCAGGGCGGCCTGGGCCTGGCTGCCGGTGCCCGTCAAGGTGGTACCCAGGCCGATGTCCAGAGCCGCCAGCACGGCGGCCAGCGTCCTTCACGTCACAGAGATGGACACGTTGTTCTCCTTGTTCCTGGTACAGAGATGTGAGGGGAGAGGACGGACCGGCGGCGTGGACCAGATCGGGATTCCGGTCCGTCCCTGGCCCGGGCGGCGTCGCCTGGGACGGCTCCAGGGCTGTGGCCTGAACCGCCCCGTGTCCAATGGAGACTCGATTCCGTGAAAGGATTGAGTCATGGCACGACCCTCCCGTTACCCGCTTGAGCTCCGCCGACGCGC